>JAPLSQ010000021.1:69725-128053 GCA_026398535.1 Candidatus Sumerlaeota bacterium
ATTTCAGCGCAGGCAATAAACGGCCTGTACAAAATCGGTTATGGCGGCATGGCGTTCGACTGGCTTCAGCGCGTCGCGCTCGTGGCGCACCAAGGGCCCATTGGACAGGCCCACTGGGTTGATCCGGTATTCCCTTCATACCGCGGCGGGGCATGGAAGGCGACCTATGCGCCGCCCTATTGGCCCGATTGGACAGTCGCCGCGAATGGCGCTTACCCCGCAATGATCATCGAGTCGGTTTTCGGCATCGAGGCGACTCTCGACAAGGGGTTGCTCTGGAACGGAACCACAAAAGCCCTCGATCCCGGAGCGCGTCTCGAAAATCTCCATTACCAGGGGAAAAATTACCACGCCGGCCACGACGGAATCACACTGTCCGAAAGACAGAAACCCTCATCATGAACCACCGTGAACGCGCCATCACCGCCATCACCGGAGGCACACCCGACTATGTGCCCACTTTCGAACTCGTCTTTCACGAAACCGAGCGAGATCTCGGCGGACGCGCATTTTTCGGTCCCTCTTTCGAACCGGATGCCGCGGGCATGTCGTATCTTGATATCGTCAAATACAATGCCCGGCTTTATGTCGATATCGCGCGCCGCTATGGCCACTCGATCATCTTCGTTAACAGCACTCTCGGCCGGCACGAGCCGGGCGGACAGGACCCCTATGCGACCGCCACACAAGGCGTGACGGACATGCTCAAGGAAATCCGCGCCCTCACTGGCGGCGAATTCCTGCTCACATGCCACAACGATCCCACATTCATGATACCGTTCTCTGACGCGGAGGAATTCTGCGTCAGCTTTTTCACCGAGCCTCAAGCGATGCGCGAACGAGCGCGCCGCCAGGTTGAGCAGTCATTCGCGGATTGCGACAAGCTCATGGCCGCCGGCGCCGACGGGTTCATTCTCTGTTGTGATTACTGCACAAACCAGGGGTCTTTCTTCAGCCCCAAAATGTTCCGCGAGTTCATCGCCCCCTACCTTAAACAGTGCGTTGCCGAATTCAAACGCCGTGGCGCTTATGTCATCAAGCATACCGATGGCGACATCATGCCAATCCTCGACGAACTGATTGACGCCGAGCCGCACGCCTTGCATTCGCTTGATCCGATGGCGGGCGTGGACATCCGCGTGGTCAAGGAGCGCTGCCGCGGCAAGATTGCGCTGTGCGGAAATGTCCACTGCGCCCACATGCAGACAGGCACGCCCCAACAGATACGCGAAAGCGCCGAGTATTGCCTGAGATGGGGCAAGCCCGGCGGCGGATACGTGTTCTGCACATCCAACAGCGTTTTTCGCGGCATGCCGCTGGCAAACTACGACCTGATCCAGGATATCTGGATAAAAAACAGAGATTACTAAAGAGGAAACCATGGCCAGGAATCTGACCGCCAAAGAAAAGGAATCCATGAAGTGCACAATCCATGTCCTGCCGAACACACATTGGGACCGCGAGTGGCGTTTTTCATTCCAGGAAACGCGCATCCATCTCCTCAGTCTTGTGGACCGCCTGCTCGATATCATGGAAAATAATCCCGGCTACCAATATTTCAACTTCGATTCGCAGACGATCTTCCTCGACGACTACCTTGAGCTGAAGCCCGAGAACCGCGGGCGGCTGGAGGAGCTCATCAGGGCGCGACGCCTGCTTGTCGGTCCATGGCACACTCTGCCCGAGATGAACGTCATACACGGGGAATCAATTGTCCGCAACCTGCTCATGGGCAAGTCGATCGGTGACGAGTTCGGCTGCACGTGCAAGGTCGGCTACACTCCAACATCATACGGCCAGGTCTCGCAGATCGCCCAGATATACACCGAATTCGGCATCGACGGCATGATCTTCTATCGCGGTCTGCACGACGTGGAATGCGGCAATGAATACATACTCGAAGCGCCCGACGGATCGCGGATTCTCGGCATACGGCTCAGCCCCAATGTGGGACGGGGCGCGTTCTACCTCTACATCGAACGCCCCACGATGATCCCGGACGGATGGCACAATTACAAGTGGGAGGACGGCTGCCTGCCATTTCATCTCTGCCGGCTTGACAGCGACCACGAGGAGGAGCCGCGCCTGCTCGACGCTCCATTCACGAAAACATGGAATCCCAATCCCATCCGCGACGGCGTGCAGGCGGCGATGAGCGAAGCCCTCCAAGCCGCCACCTGCCCCGTGTTCTGCCTTTTCGACGGCATGGACAGCACCGGGCCGTGCGATAACCTGCCCCGCATCATTGGGGAATGCAACAAGGTCAATCCCAACTGGCGCTTCGTGCTCAGTTCCCTGCCTGACTACCTCGCTGACCTCAAGTCGAAAGTTGACCGCACGCGCCTGACTGTTCTCAAGGGGGAACGCCGGCGCCCCAGCCACGACAAGGCGTTCAACGCGTTTCTCAAGGATTCCATGTCATCGCGCATGTACCTGAAAATACGCAATGCCGAGGTGGAGCGCGCGCTCATGCAATGGGCCGAACCCTTCAGCGCCATCGCCAGCGGGCTGGGCATGGAATATCCCGCCGCGGCGCTCCGCCACGCGTGGAAACAGGCGCTTGCCAATCACTCGCACGACGCCATCGGCGGCCTCAGCCCCGACCAGATTCACAAGGACATGATGGGGCGCTTCGATCAGGCGTTCCTGATCGGCGAGGCATTGACGAAGAAAAGCCTTGGCGTCATCACGTCGGGCATTGACACCTCCAGCGCCGATCCCGGCGACGTCATGATTACCGTCTTCAATCCGTCTCCACAGCAACGTTCCGACGTCGTCGAGTGCTTCATCGACATTCCCATGGAAAAGCCCGGCGAGGATTACCGCGCCTTCTCCATCGAAGGGCCGGACGGCAAACCGGTCGCGCACGAGACGCTCGGACGAGAGCAAAGCTATCTTATCGCCACAGAGAAAAGCTTCCTGCCCATGACTTTTCCCACATGGAAATGGCAAGCAGCCTTTGAGGCCGCCAATGTCCCCCCGATGGGTTTCTCGACATTCCGCGTCAGGCGGGAGCCATGGCCGCGTAAACACAATCAGGGCACGCTCACCACAACCACGAACACCATGGAAAACGAGTTCCTCCGTGTGCGCATTGAGCCAAATGGCACGCTGACCGCGACGGACAAGCAGACGGGCGAAATTTACAAGAACGTCAACTTCTTCGAGGCTGCCGGCGAGTGCGGCGATCCGTGGTGGCGCTGGGCGCCGCCCTCGGAGCGCGTGTGCAACACCTTGGGATTGCAGGCCGAGATTGCCAAGGAAGCCGACGGGCCGGTGATGACAACCTATTCCATCCGTTGGAAATGGATGCTGCCGGAAGGCGTGACCGGCAACAAAATGGCCCGCGCATCCGAGGAAAAGGAGCTCACAATCACAAGCCATGTCAGCCTTAAGAAAGGCATGCCGCGCGTTGATGTGCGCACAGTCGTCAACAACACCGTGCGCGATCATCGCCTGCGCATGATGGCTGAGGCCGGATTCAAACCTGAAACGTCATTCTCGCACACACAGTTCGATGTCGTCGAACGCGGCGTCCGCCTTCAGGACACAAGCAACTGGCTCGAACCATGGACCGGCACCAATCCGGTCAACGGCTGCCACGGGACCAGCAACGACCGGCGCGGCCTTGCAGTGCTGAGTTTCGGCCTGACCGAGTACGAGGTGATCGACGATGAGACCGGCACAACCGCGGCCACTCTGTTGCGCACATACCAATACCCGAAAATGTCCGGCCTTTTTCGCGAGGACCGCGTCAAGCGCGCCGGCAACGAGGGATCGCAGATGCTGGGCGAGCAGACTTTCCGCTACGCCTTCTGCTTCTTCAAAGGCTCATGGGCAAAAGCCGGCCTGCTCAAACAGATGACCGCCTTCAGAAATCCGCTTGTGCCCGCCCAGCACGGCAGAAGCAAAGGCAGTCAATTCGGCAGGACGCATTCCTTTTTCAGCCTGTCACCCGAGGAACTGTGCCTGACAGCGATCAAAAAGGCGGAAAAGGGCAACAACATCATTGTGCGCTTTTACAATCCCACGGACCAGCAACTCAAAGGCCGGTTCTGGTCGTACCGCAAGATCAAAAAAGCGCGGCAAAGCCGGCTTGACGAAAAGAGGGGCCGCGCGCTGGAGGTGGACGGTGACGGGCATGAAATCACCCTTACCGTGCCGAAGAAAAAAATCATCACACTCGAACTGGCAATATAGAGCGGCGATTTACGCATAGTGCGGCAGGCCGGGAATCCCGCGCGCCAGGATGGTTTCCATCTGCCGGCGCAGATCATCCCGTTCCTTTCCATAGGCCGGATCCGGGGCAAGGTTCTTCGTCTCACCAAGGTCTTTGTCCAGATCGAAGAGCATCTCCTCGCCGTTCTCCGTGTTGCGGAAATACTTGAAGTTTCCACGCCGCGCCATGGGCCACTTGTAATTCGAGTCGCAAAAGACAACGCGATCATCGCCCGCATTTTCATTGCTGAAGAATGGCATCAGGCTGCGCGCGTCAAACAACTGGCGGTCCGGAGAATCGATGCCCGCGAGATCGAGGCACGTCAGAGCGAAATCGGAGCTTTGGACAAGCCTCTTTTCGCGCCGCGCCCGCGGAATGCCCGCGCCCGCGCAGAACAAAGGCACGCGCGCGACGTCGTCAAAGGGGATTCCAGGCGTCTTCAGCATCCGCCCGCGGTGACCATAATAGTCGCCATGATCACTTGTGAAGAACACGACGGTGTCCTTGAGATCGATGTGCGTGATCAACTCCCCCGCCGCATCATCGATCTGGCGAATGAGCGCACGGATATATGTGGCGATGCGGCGCTGCAGTAGTTCGCCGATTCTGGAAGTGAGCAAACAGCCGAATGCTTTTTCATTCAGCATCAGCGCGCGCGCCGACGGCGCCAGCCCTTCGTTGACCTCCTGCCCGTCTTTGGGAACGATCGCGTCCGCGGGATTATACATTGTGTCGTATGGCGCTGGCGGATCGAAAGGCGAGTGTGGATGTGGATACGAGACCGCCAAAAAATATGGCCTCTGTTTGTCGCGCTTTTCGAGCATTTCAATTGCTTCGCGCGTGACCCAGCTCGTCGGATGATATTCCTTCGGATAATGGAATGGCATGGCCTGTTGATTGCGCAGAAATTCAGCCTTCTGCTCCTTTTCCTCGGGGCCGAAGATATGCGTTGCCTGCCAGCCGCCCTTGCCCTTGCTCACAAGCCAGTTAGTGTAGTCATCCAGTTCTTCAGGGCCATAAACAATGCCAAGATGCTCGGCCATGCGCATCTTCTCGAATCCGTGCCGCGAGCGGATCGGAACAAAATGCATCTTGCCGGCGATCATCGTTTGATAGCCGGCCTGCCGCATGGCGTGGACCGCCGTCCAGTATCCCTCCTTCAATGCCTGCCCATACATGCCCTGTGTCGGGTAGCGACGCGGTGCGAGGCCAGTCATCAGCGATCCGCGCGCCGGAATGCAAATCGGGCTATGTGTGTAGGCATTCTCGAACATGATGCCGCCGCGCGCCAGCTTGTCGAGGTTCGGCGTCTCAAAGTGGCCGCCGCTCGTCAGGCCCAACTGGTCAAATCGCTGCTGATCCGTCATGATAAGGAGAATGTTGGGCCGCGGCGCCTCCTTGCGGCTGATGGTCACGCTCGTTGTCAGCCCGGCCGGGGCAGTTGTCAGCGCCGCGGCAGCGGCAAGATGTTTCAAGGCTTTACGCCGGCTCATAAGTGAGGGGTCCTGATCCGCTGTCATCATCATATTATGGCCAAGCAATTCCGGCATCCGCGCACATTTGTCAATTCGAATGGCAGACTATCCTGACCAGGTTGCCCATTGTTGATGAAAAGAATACCAGCCAGGAGGTAATAAAAGGACACCAAGTCTGTAATATCACGTCAATTATGAATTTCCGTAGCGCGTCATCAATCACCATCATCCTGCTGATACTGGTCTGGCTTTGTCCCAGTCAGATGGGTTTTTGCGCGTGCGATTCGGCGCTTGACACATGCGATGAAGTGTTCAGCAACAATCAGACCGCGGATGCCGATGATCACTGCGCGTGCCAGATGTGCGCAAGCTGCGGCCAGATCAACAGCCTGCCCGTGATGGTTTCCGCCGCTGTTCACCAGACAAGCGGCATTTATGTTTGCGCGGAACAGTGCAACCGGGCGCCGCTTGTCTGCCCGGATATATTCATCCCTCCTGAAATATCCTGAACTCCGCTCCCATTCCATCCCCGTGACACTGAGGATCAGGCATTCGTGACCGGCCATGATCCCCACGGCTGATCATCAACACGTTATTGACAATCCGCGCGCTACAATCGCGACAAGCCATCCCATAGGAGTTCAGAAATGAATCAGCGACACAATTCAAAGATCATGTTTTTCACGGCCATATTAGCCGCTGGCATCATGGCACTTGCCATGAATGCCTGCGTATTCGAGCGCGGCGCCACATCCGCTGACGAGCATACCGTCGATACTCACGGGAAAACCGCGAGTTCTGCCGAGTCTGAGCATCAACACGGTTCGGAGCCCGTACTCGCGCACAATGCCGCCGCGGCCACAACGAATTCAGCGGAAACATCCAAAAGCGAAGCGGAGGATCACGCCTCCGAGCCGGGAGAGCACGCCGACGAGGTCGTGCTCACGCCTGAGGCTGTCATCAGCAATGGCATCAAGCTGGAACCAGTCCGGCGCCATGCGCTCAATGAGTCATTCACCGTTCCGGCACGGGTCTCATACAATCTGGAGCAAATGGCTCATGTTGGGTCGCCCGTTCCCGGCCGCGTTACGAAACTCCTGGTGAAACAAGGCGATGAGGTGAAAAATGGCGGCGTGCTCGCGGTTCTCGAAAGCCCCGCGTTGGGTGAGGCGCAGGGTGATTATCTTCAGAAGAAAACCCAGTTGCAGACCGCCCAATCCGCCGCCGAGGTGGCTCAATCCGCCGCCGAACGCGCGAAACGTCTCCTCGATGCCAACGGCGGCATGTCGCTTGGCGAATGCCAGAAACGCGAGGGCGAGTATAAGACCGCGCTTGGCTTGCTGCGATCCGCCGAGGCGGCGCTCACCTCCACACGGAACAAACTGTCCCTCTGGGGAATGGAACCGGCAAAGTTGGAACTGCTCGAACAATCCGGCATGGTTGATCCGCTCTACACATTGCGCGCGCCCATTGATGGCTGCGTCATCGAGCGCAAAATCACACTCGGTGAGATCGTAACTCCCGAGCGCGACGCTCTGATGGTGATAGCTGGAATGAAAACACTATGGACTCTCGCCGATGTCCCGGAAAACAAAATTCACAAGGTTGAGTTGAATTCCACCGCCACTGTGACAATCGACGCGATGGACGGACGGACATTCCCGGGAAAAGTCACCCATATCGCGCCCGCGCTCGATAACGCAACCCGCACCGCACAGGCGCGCGTGGAGGTGGAGGACGGCCATTCGGCGCTGAAACCGGGAATGTTCGCGCACGTCACACTCAACGCCACAAAAGGACAAACAACAACCACGCTCGCTGTGCCTGAATCCGCGTTGCAGTCATTCGAGGGCGGCGCAGTGGTGTTCGTCGCCGTTGATGGCGAACCGGGCGCATTTGTTTCGCAACCGGTCAAAACCGGGCAGCCCATTGGCTCGATGGTTCCCATACTGTCAGGACTCGAGGAAGGCAAACAGGTTGTCACCTCCGGCACGTTCATCGTCAAGGCAGAGCTGGCCAAGGGCATCATGGAAGGCAAAACATGCAGCGGCCACTGATCCCATGCATCACGCCTGTTTCAGCGCCGGACGCCAACGGCAATCAACAATGAACACATTAAACGATTAAGCCAATTACATCATGCTCACGCATATCCTGAAATTCTGCATCCAGCACCGCTGGCTGATCCTGCTTGTCACACTGGGCGCGGCCGCGATTGGCGTGTCATCCATGGCACGCCTTCCCATCGATGCCGTGCCCGACATCAGCAACAAGATTGTCCAGGTCACCACGCTTTGCCCCGCGCTCACACCCACGGAAATCGAAAAACAGATCGCATTCCCCATCGAGACCGCGATGGCCGGCATTCCCGGCCTGATGTCAACGCGCTCGCTGTCGCGCAACGGATTCTCGCAGGTCGAGGCCATATTCGGCGACGATGTGGACATATACTTCGCGCGCCAGCAGGTGCTTGAGCGACTCGCGGAGGCGCGCGAAGGACTGCCGTCCGGAGCCGAGCCACGCATGGGCCCGATCACCACGGGACTCGGCGAGGTGTATGTGTATGTTATCGAGTTCGAGCGCCCGGACGGCAAAACCACCGGTGTCAAAGACGGGCAACCCGGATGGCAAAGCGACGGCTCATATCTGACTCCCGAAGGCGCGCGGCTCACGGTTGATTTTGAAAAAGCGGCCTATTTGCGCACTCTGCAGGACTGGCTTATCAAACCCCAGATTCGGACAGTCAAGGATGTGGCTGGCGTCGATACCATCGGCGGCTACGACAAGAAGTACCTGATACAGCCTGATCCGATGAAGCTCGTTTCTTACGGATTCACACTCCAGCAGATCATCGAGGCGCTGAAACGCAACAATTCAAGCATAGGCGCGGGCTTCATCGAGCAGAAAGGCGAAGCTTACGTCGTGCGGGCTGACAGCCGCGTCAGAAACGCCGATGACATCGCCTCCATCGTTCTTGGCGTCCACAACGGAACGCCCGTTTACATACGCGACGCGGCCACGGTTGGCATCGGCAAGGAACTGCGCACTGGCTCGGCCAGCATGAACGGAAAAGAGGTTGTCGTGGGAACCGTGCTCATGCTCCTCGGCGGAAACAGCCGCACCGTCTCGGCCGCCGTCTCGACAAAGATGAAGGAGATCCAGAAAAGTCTTCCTTCTGCTATTAGCATCCGCCCGGTTCTCGTCCGCACAGAGCTGGTGGATAAGACCATTGACACCGTCACGCACAACCTGTTTGCCGGCGCCATACTCGTCATTGTCGTGCTGTTCCTGCTGCTCGGTAATATCCGCGCGGCGCTCATCACGGCGTGCGCCATCCCGCTTTCCATGTTGTTTGCCGCGACAGCGATGGTGCAGAGCCGCATCAGCGGGAACCTTATGAGCCTTGGCGCGATTGACTTCGGCATCATTGTCGATGGCGCCGTGATCATCGTGGAGAATTGCCTGCGCATGCTTGGCGAGAAACA
The DNA here is from genome assembly GCA_026398535.1 of Candidatus Sumerlaeota bacterium. GTDB lineage: Bacteria > Sumerlaeota > Sumerlaeia > Sumerlaeales > Sumerlaeaceae > JAPLSQ01. The sequence goes on from JAPLSQ010000021.1 coordinate 78,905, forward strand.
GCGCGCGCTCGGACGCACGCTGACCCTCAAAGAACGCCTGCACGAGGTGTTCACCGCCAGCAGACAGATCATCCAGCCCTCCGTGTCCGGCCAGGCCATCATCATCACGGTATACCTGCCCATTCTCGCGCTCACGGGCGTTGAGGGCAAAATGTTCCATCCCATGGCCATGACGGTCATATTTGCTCTTCTTGCCTCATTTGTCCTGTCACTGACCTTTGTTCCCGCGATGGTGGCAATCTTCATGACCGGCCGAATTCGGGAGAAAGAAAATCCCATCATATCATTGGCCAAACACGCTTACGCGCCGCTACTCAGCCTCGCGCTGCGCTTGCGCTGGATCATCGTGCTGGCATCCGTCGCGATGTTCATAGGCGCGCTTGCGCTGTTCTCGCGCATGGGACAAGAACTTGTCCCCAAGCTTGACGAGGGCAACATCAGTCTCCAGTCGCTGCGCATCCCAAGCACATCCCTGACACAGTCACAGGAGATGCAATTCATGATCGAGCGCGCCGTCAGCAACCTGCCCGAAGTTGAACTGATGTACACCAAGACCGGAACGGCAGAAGTCGCTTTCGATCCGATGCCCCCCAACATTTCGGATGGTTATGTTATTTTCAAACCGCGCGACCAATGGCCTGATTCCAATATGACCAAGGCTCAACTGATCGGGAAGATTCGCGACACGGTCACATCCATCCCAGGCAATCTCTATGAGGTCAGCCAGCCCATTGAACTTCGCATCAATGAACTGGTGGCGGGCGTGCGCGGCGACCTTGCCGTTAAAGTGTTCGGAGACAACTTCGATATCATGGCGCCCACCGTCCAGGCCATCACGCAGATACTTCGTTCGATTCCCGGCGCCGCTGACGTCAAAGCCGCACAAAGCGAGGGATTTCCCGCAATGAGCATCGAGATCGACCGGGCGGCAATCGCAAGGCTTGGGATCAACGTTGCCGATGTGCAGGACGTGATTGAAACAGCCATAGGGGGGCGGGAAGCGGGGCTTGTTTTTGAGGGTGACCGCCGTTTTGAAATCCTCGTCCGCCTGCCAGACGCGATCCGCACGAATCCCAAATCGCTGGAGCAGTTGCCAATCCCCCTGCCCCAGGAAAATGGACCGGAAGCCGCCGGAAACGACGCAGACGCATCCGGCAGCGGAACACACGCCGATACCAGCCGCGGCACAATTCCGCTCGGCGCCATCGCGAAGATCAAAATCACCGAGGGGCCGAGTCAGATCAACCGCGAAAATGGCAAACGCCGCCTGACGGTTCAGGCAAACGTTCGCGGGCGCGACCTCGGTTCGTTTGTCCAGGAGGCGCGCCGGCGCATCGATGCCGAAGTGAAACTCCAGCCCGGCACATGGCTCGACTGGGGCGGTCAGTATCAGAATCTTATCGCCGCGCGCGAGCGCCTTATGATCGTCGTGCCATTGTGCTTTTTCATGATCTTCCTTTTCCTTTTCAGCACGTTCAACTCGGTGAAGTACGCCATGATTGTCTTCACAGGCGTGCCCCTCGCGCTTACCGGAGGCATCGCGGCGCTTTGGCTGAGGGACATCCCGTTCTCCATTTCCGCCGCTGTGGGTTTCATTGCCCTTTCCGGCGTGGCGGTGCTCAATGGCCTTGTCATGGTCAGCTACATCAACCACCTGCGCAAGGAAGGTCTTGGGCTTGACGAGGCAATCATGAACGGTTCGCTGACGCGGCTGCGCCCCGTGCTCATGACAGCGCTTGTGGCTTCGCTGGGATTCGTACCCATGGCCATTGCCACCGGCACGGGCGCCGAGGTGCAGCGCCCGCTCGCCACAGTCGTGATTGGGGGCATCATTTCGTCAACATTTCTCACGCTCTTTGCCCTGCCCGCCCTTTACCGCATCTGGCAAAGGAAAGATAAAAAAATGGTTGACGAATCAGATGCCGAACATCTCGACACCCCGGAAACCATCGTTGGGTGAAATAAAAATCAATATGAGCAATCCCATATGACAACACATGCAAACATCCTTCGATTCTCTTTCACGCTGGCGCTGCTTGCCAACGCATTCATGGCTTGCGGCGTTGCCGCTGAACGCCCAACCGCCTCTGCCGCCACGCTCAACACGCAATCCATCACGAACGCGACTGATGCCCTCACAAGCGCTCTGTTCTGGGGGCAGATTGGCGATCCCGGCGGATACAGTGTCGCGGATGTCTTGAAAATCGCCCGCAAATGCAATCCGAACTGGGGCACATACGCCGCTAATCATGCGGCAGCACATGCCGGATTGATGGGCGCGATGGCATTTCCCAATCCCGAATTCGAGATGGAGGGCGGACGCGCCACCGCACGCGAGAATGATGATTCCGGCAACCGCCCGTCGCGCAACACATGGGGACTCGCCCTGTCACAACCCATCGAAATGCCCGGCAAACGGCGCGCGCGCAAGATCGAGGCCGAAGCCGGGTTTGCCGTGGCAGCCGGCGAACAAGCCGAATTCAGCGCCATGCTGCGCGCCGATGTCATCGAGGCCTATTATACGGTGCAGTACCATGCCGCCCAGCAGCGCCTGTGGGATTCCCTGCTCGATGTCTCTGAGGAGTTTCATGAAATCGCGAAACAGCGGACCAAACTGGGCGATGCCGGAGCCATCGAACAGATCAACGCGCAGATCGAGCTGTTCAAGGCGCGGCGCGAGAGCAAAACCGCAAAGCGAAAGAGCGCCGCGGCACGATCCGCACTCAATGCACTTACAGGCGGCCAACTGGGTGAAAATTTCAAATTGTCCGAAGGTTTCAATGCCGCGCCGCGCTCCATCACGCTCAAACAATCCATGGAGACCGCTCTGGCGTGCCATCCGCGCCTGCTGCGTCTTGCGACAGAACTCGAACAACGCTATGCCACTATTGACAAGGAGCGCACCGCATGGTGGCCGGACCTGAAAATCACGCTGCGCAAGGCGGCCGAATTCGACGCCAACAGCGCATCCATCGCAGCGGGTTTCGAAATCCCCCTCTGGAACCGCAACCAGGGCAACACAGCCAAAGCGCGCGCCATGGCACAAAAGACATATAATGACATTATTATCGCCTTTAATGAAATCCGCCGGGATGTGGAAACCGCCTTCCAAAACTGCGAGGCCGCCCGCGAACAGATCGCGTCATACAACGAAGGGTTGAAATCCGCATCCGAAAAGGCGCTGGCCATGGCCGCCGCGCAGTACCGGGAGGGCGCCGCAGGCTATCTCGACGTGCTCACCGCACGGCGTATTCTGCAGGAAACAGAACAGGGATACATCCAATCCCTCTATGATGCCGCCACAGCCCGCGCGCGTCTGGAACTTGCCATCGGAAAACAGATGCCCATGGAGCCGGCCAAGGGAAACTGAAACAGCAAGCAACCCATTGAATGCCCCAAGTATTGTCACATAATATCGCATGCCATCATAAATTTTATTGGCATTCCAGACGGACTGAATTTGAGATCGTCATCAAATCACCACAAAGGAGCCTTTTCGCATGAAACAAAGCGTCATTCGTCATCATCTCTGTTGCGCTGTTCTGCTCCTGATTTCATTGATGCCGGCGTCCAGCCTTGATGCCCGCATCATTGTGCTGGACAACGGCACAAGTGCGGCAAAGGCCGTTTCAGCCGCCCTTAACGCCCGCGGAACACCCAACAGCATTCAAACTGTGGAGTCTGCTGCGCCTGCCGGCGGCGGCGCGTCCAGCGCCGATCTGTGGATTGCCGCGCACTTTGCGCAATGCCGGCGCGACGACCTTGCCCGCATCATTGCGCACATCAAGTCCGGCGGCGCGCTGCTCCTGCTTGGTGAGCTCCCATTCCAGCAATTGCTTTATCCATGGAAAAACGGCTGGATATCTGAAAGCGATTATCTGCGAAACACTCTGGCGCCCGCGCCTGTTCTGCGCATGTCGGACACATCACCCGCACATTACCGCGTGGCAACAGACAACGCCAACGATGCTTCGACAGTCACCATCGAAAAGGACAACCAGGAAAAAGGATATGTGGCTCACGCGCGCATACCACGCCTTGCCGGATGGTGCACTTTTAACACCACCGTGCCCGCGGAAAAACCCGCAAAGGCGCTCACAACCTTCTGGGCCAAGGGAACAAGCGAGACCTTCATGCTTGCCGTCGAATGGGCCGAGAAGGATCACTCCCGATGGATCGCGAAAATCAACCTCACCCCCGATTGGAAGTTTTATGCTCTTGCTCCTGAACAGTTCCGCTACTGGCATGACGCCAACATCCGTGACCGTGGCGGCAAGGACGATGTGCTCCGGACTAAAAACGCCTCTCATTTTTCATTCGGACTGGCACAGACGCACACACCGCTCGATAAAGGCCCGCACAATTTCTGGATCAGCGACATCGGAATGGCCGTGTCCAAGGACAAAAACGCCGCGACTGCCGCTGTGCTGCCCGAGATTGACGGCCTGTGTCCTGAAAACACGGCCTATCCTGTTTGGCCGTCGCGGGTTGAACTGGCGGAAGCTTTCCGGCAGCCGACCGCTGGCGGCGCACTGGACAATCTGCCTCTCCCCGCCCAATCGTGGTCCACATACTGGCGTCCAATGGGATCAGGCTATGAAAAGAAGCGAAGGATACGGTTCGTCCCCGTTGTCACCGCCTTCAACAGGGAGGGTTCGCGCGCCGGCACGCTGGCCGCGATCACGCTGCGAAACAGCGGCGAATATAAAAACGCGCTATATGGCTATGTGAGCGTGGAGGATGATTCGATCCTGCTCTCCCCCCCATGGCTTGACCTCATCGCGGAAATGGCAAACCGCATGCACCGGAGAAGTTTTTTTCGGGAAGCGGGCAGCACAAAATTCACTTATGATGTCCGAGACTTGACCGATGGATGCTTTGCCGCCGGAGCAACCACGCTCGCCATGCCGGCTGACAACAAAACTTCCTCCAGTAAAATCGGGATGCGGCTGAATGTTTCGGCGCAAGGGCGCCCGATCTTCTCCCGCGATGCCGTCATACCGCAACGCAACAAACACACTGCAAGCGGCCGGATCAAGTTCGACGGCAAACCTGGCGACACCTGGCTCTTCCGCGCCGAACTGCTGGCGGACGGAAAACTTCTCGACGTCATCACACATGAAATCGGATTCGACGGCCCGCGCAACAATCCGGACTACATGACCGCCCGCGACAACATTTTTATACGCGGCGGGAAACCATGGAGGGCATTCGGCGTCAACTATATGCCATCAAGCGGTCTTGCCTCCACCAATCCCGACGAATTCGAGTACTGGCTGGAAGACCCCGCCTATGATCCCGGCATCATTGAAGCAGACCTTTCACGAATCCAGAAATTGGGTATGAACATGATCAGCGCTTTCATCTATGAGCGCTCGATCCCCAACGGCAATCTCCCGGACCTGTTGCGCCGCGCCCGGGCGCATGGCTTGCTCGTGAATCTGTCACTCCGCCCCAATCCATCGCCTTTGCCCGCCACACGCGGCACAGTGCAGTCCATCATCCGCCATTTCCGCCTTGCCGAGAAGGACGAAATCATGGCCTATGATATCGCATGGGAACCATGGTGGGGAAATGTCAGCACAAGGAAAACATTCGGAAAAAACTGGCTGGAATGGATCACGCGAAAATATGGTTCGCTCAAGGCAGCCGCGCGCGCTTGGAATTTCACGCCGCCCAGCATCATGGAGTTCCCTGATGACGAGCTGTTGCGGCGTGAGGGCCCATCGCATGACGCGGTCGCTGATTACCGTCTGTTTGTGGATGACATGCTGACGTCCGCATACTTAACCACACGCGATGCCATCCACGCCGCCGATCCCAACCACCTCGTCAGCTTCCGCCAGAGCGAAGGCGCCAATCCCTTCGCCGATCCCGGTCTTTACCCCATGGACCTGCGCAGTGTGTGCAAGGCCGTCGATTTTTTCTCGCCTGAGGGATACGGCATTGGCGGCGACCCCGCCAGAACAGCCGCCATGCTCTTCGCCGCGTCTTATGCCCAAGGGCTTGCCCCAGGCAAACCCGTTATCTGGGCGGAGTATGGCGCGAGCGTGTGGAGCGGCAGCGCCTTCGCCGCGCGGCAATCCATGTATGACCATCAGGCCAAGGTGTTTCGCACCATACTCCAGGATGCCGACCGGTCGCGCGCCGCTGGCACTGTTGCGTGGTGGTTTCCGGGCGGCTATCGCCGCGGCGAGGAAAGTGATTATGGGATTCTGAATCCCGACGGCACGCCGCGCTCCTCCACATCCGTGCTGATCGGACACGCCGCCCAAGCCAAGGCTCCGCCCCGTCCGGTCAAATGGACGCCCGAAATCAAAGTCCGCCGCGAGGATTCCGTGCGCGGCTTTGCGGGCATCTACGAGCGCGTTCACAAACAGTTCGATTCAGCCGTGACGTCCGACACCATTCCCTTGATCATCTCAGAACATTGATCGGCATCATACGACACATGACAATCACCAGCATCCAATATCACTCAGCAAGGAAAGCGCGATCATGAGCAAACTGAAAATCGGGGTCATAGGTCTTGGATTCATGGGCCGGATGCACGCGGCGCTCTTTAAAGAACTGCCACAAACCCAACTTGTTGCCGTTTCGGACCTCGACCCAGGCCGATATGACGGGGACATCTTTGAAGGCGCGACATTCCACGCGGATTTCAGAGAACTGTTGCAACGCGGGGATATCGATGCTGTCAGCATCTGTGTGAGCGACAAGGCACACTGCGAACCCGCGGTATTGGCCGCACGCGCCGGCAAACATATCTTTCTCGAAAAACCAATCGCACTCGGTCTCGCGGAAGCGCATCGGATCGTGGAGGAAACACGAAAAGCAAACGTCATGCTGATGATTGGTTTCCTGTTAAGGTTCGACCCGAGATATGCGGGCGTCAAGGACCTGCTCGACAAGGGCAGGATCGGCGACATTATCCACATTCACGCCCGCCGAAACAGCCCCAAAAGCGAAGGGCCCGCGCGCTACATGGGATCCACGCCGCTTGTGTTCCATGTGACAATCCATGACATCGACCTTGTCCTGTGGTATCTTGGTCAAAAGGTTAAGACCGTATACGCCCAGGCTGTCAGCAAGGCGCTCAGGGAGAACAAGATGGATGACACGATGTTCGCCATCATCCGCTTTGAGTCGGGCGCCCTCGTCAGCCTTGAAAGCTCATGGGCGCTGCCGGAAGGATCGGCAACCAAACTTGATGCCTGCATGGAAATCCTTGGCACAACGGGCATGGCAAGAGTCGAATGCGGATGCGGCGGGTTGTGGTTCTGCGATTCCGCGAGCACCGCTTTTCCCGACACGATGCACTGGCCGTCCGTCAGAAACCACGTGGCGGGAGATCTGAAGGAAGAACTCGCGCATTTCGCCAACTGCGTCATCAGCGGCACTCAGCCGCTGGTCACCGGCAGCGACGGAATTCGTTCGCTTGAACTCGCATGCGCCATTCAGCGTTCCATGGATACCGGCGAAGTCGTGACGGTATGAGGGAAAGTCAGGCCTGCTGAGGCGGGCCGACAGCCGTCCGCTTGCTGCGCTCAGTTGTAGGCGCGGGCTTCCGCGGTCGTTGCGCGAGGCAGTAGCCTGACCTTTCGGGCGATGACATCGGCGAGATCAAGACGCCGCGCGGCATCATGGCCATGCGCGCCTGTTGCAAGAAAATCCGCTTCGATCATGACTTCTGGCAATCCGCGGACAAACATGCGAAAGCCTGGTTCAGCCATGACCGCTGCCGGGAATGTGTCAGGGGACGCGACCCGGAATATGCGCGGGGAGCCTGACGCGGCGGTGTTCCGCGAACTCTCAGTTCATATTTGACCCTTGGCGGTCCGAACGACATCGCCAATGGAAATCGTGCCATTCGTGGGATCATAATAGTATGACAAATCCGTCCTGTCTGTCAGAGCGATGAAAGCCAGCATGAAGTTTTGCTCGGGGGTGTTCATCATCGCGAAGGGCAGTCCGTCGGGACCGACGCTCTGCACAAGCCAGCGATGCTCAAGGAAGCGGGCCGTCTGGCAGTCGGTCGGCGAGATGCCCATGCCGCCGAGAAATGGCATCGTCTCCTTGCAGTTCGCATAACCAAAATAAACGTCCGACTCCAGAACCAGCGGCCTGTTGAGGAAGATGTCGCGCAATTTTCCGCTTGCCAGGTACGCCACCGGCGTGGAAAGCAGGCACAGTGTCTGGCGGCAGTAATCCGGGCCGTACTTGATGGGCGGACTCAGCGCCGATGCGTCGACATCAGGGTATTTGCTGTTGTCCGACGCGTATGCCTCGAGACCCGCGGCCATGCTCCGCATGTCCGACTTGACGCGCGACATTTTGGCGCGAACCTGGGCTTCGATAAAGTTCGGCACGGCAATCGCCGCCAGAATCGCGATGATCGCAACCACGATAAGCAGTTCGATGAGCGTGAAGGCGCGGCGCCGAAAAAACCGCCGTCTCCCAATGGCAATAAGAACCCTTTCCATCCGCATGAAAACCGAATCAACGCACACTGCGCTCGGTGACCACATTGGACAATCTCCTATTTTGTGGTCTGTGCTCTGGCAGCCTCGGGAAGTCAAGCGTATAATCGTTGGACTACAATAAGATTTCGCTCTGCCAGAATACCGGTTTGTCATGGATTTGCGCCCGCAGCCATGCCGCTTGTGAATGATCGATTCCCGCAAGCCATCTTCACCACCCGCCTGACCTTGGCGTCAGGCGCCGCCCGGCCTGGCGCAAAACGCCTGTTGGATGACCGGACCCGTGCGCATCGGTTCAGGCGTCGCGATCCGCTCGACGACACGCGCGCGGAGCCGTAAAATAAAACACGCCCGATGGGAATAATCAGCTTCGTTCAGGGACGCGCCCATGAACGCGCGTGAGCACAGCCCGAATTTACAGGAGACTCAAACAGACAGATGGCAGACAAAGACAACCAGGCGCCCAATGCCGCAGACGAAACAGCACTCTTGCACGGCTCGGGACGTTCCATGGATGACATGGATTTATATCAGAGGGAAATCGAACGGTTTCATCTCTGTCTTGATGACAACATGGAGGAGGCGTTCCAGCGTTACGGCTTTTCGCTGTTTCATTCACTGCCCCCGCTGAAGCAGATAGAAATCGCAAAAAAAATCGGCATCGCTTCAGCCACGCCGCTCGATTATTATAATCTTGGCTGCCTTGATGTTTCGCGCGAGGATTACAAAGCCGCCGTCAGCCATTTCAAAAAAGCGCTGGCGCTCGATCCCGGTTGCGCCGATGCAACGTACAACCTGGCCCTTTGCCAGGAGAAGCTCAACCACAAGAGCGAAGCCGCCGAATTGTGGACACGTTACCGCGAACTGGCCGAAGACGAGGAAGACAAGACCGCTGTCCAGGCCCATCTCGCGGAACTATCCGCATAAATATACTGTCCCAAACATAGCAGGATGATCCCTGCCTGGCGCTGTTTGATGATGATGCTCCCAAAATGTCATAACCCCCGCGGATGCCTTCTGTCCTTCTGTCTGCTTCTGTTGATCTGGAATGCCGCGGGCGCGCGAGCCGCAATGGTGACGCAGTTGTCATGGGACTCCAAAGAACAATACAACAGGTTCTATGCCCAGTTCGATGAAAATGTGCGCCATAATGCCGTGGACGCGCTGGCGGAAAAAGGCTATTTTTACGTCGACATCTACGGCATAAGGGCCAACTACAAGCGCCGCCTGATGGAAATCAACGATCAGACTCTGCGCTATGTTGACGCGCTCACCTACCCCGACTACTCGGTGCTGCGCTTTGTTTTTTATCCCAAGGACCGCAACGTGACATTCAACATCACGACCGCGTCGAATCCAGCGCGGCTGGTGGCCGACACCATTCGTATTGGCGCCGGCGCCCCGCAACAAACCGGCCTGCCCGCAGACGCCGGCGCCAAGAAGGCGCTGGCGCTGATGCCCGGCGCCGGAACCGTTTCCTCCCCGATGGCCGCATCCGACGCCATCGCTTCCGCGGGCATCAGCCTCAAAGCTCCGCGCATTCCCGAACCGCGCCCTCAGCCGGCCGCCAGCCAAGGCAAAAAGAAATACATCGTCATCATCGATCCGGGACATGGCGGCGCGAACAGCGGCGCATCGTCCTCAGCGCTCATCGGCGGCAGACAGGTGCAGGAAAAAGAGCTTACGCTGCAGTTCGCCTACTACCTGAAAAAAATCATCGACAACGCGCCCAACATGGCCGCCTTCCTGACTCGCTCAAGCGACAAGACCCTGACGCTCGAGGAGCGCGTCAAATTCGCCGAGGACCATACAGGCGATCTCTTTGTGTCACTTCACATGAACGACGGCGCGGGCAATCCGAATGCCCGCGGCATCGAGTTGTTCTTCCTGAACGACAAGGGAACCGTTGACGGAGCCGTCAAGGCTGTCGAGGAGCGGGAGAACGCGGACGGGAGCCGATCCGACTCCTCGCTCAAAGGCGCCCCGCCCCTGCTCAAGACACTGCTCACCGACTTCCAGCACGCCAGCCTCGAGAACATGCAGTACGAAAGCTACCTCGTGGGCCAAAAAATCGAGAACTCATTCAGAACCATGGCCTATTATGGGCGCCAGCAGCACATACGCGGCGTTAAGAGCGCCAACTTCCTCGTGCTCAAAAATTTCTCTATGCCCGCCGTGCTTGCCGAAATCGGCTTCATCACCAACGACGAGGAGCTGCGTCTGCTCGTAAACCCCCAGTTCCAGCGCGCCGTGGCCATTCTTATTTATAACGGAATCTGCGAATATATTTCCGAGAACGATCCGAATTTCAAGCCGCGAGCACTCAACATCTCCTCAGCGGAAACCATGAAATGACCCAAACCCGCGCTGCCCAGCCGCGTTTCGGAACAGACGGTTGGCGCGCCATCATCGCCGAAGACTTCACCTTTGACAACGTCCGCCTTGTCGCGGCCGCCGCCAGCCGTTTCATTCGTGAAAACGCCACTGGCACGCCGGCCATCGCCGTGGGCTGCGACACGCGCTTTCTGTCGCGCGAATTCGCCAAAGCTTTCGCCGCAACCGCCGCATCATGCGGCGTGCGCGTCCTTCTCTCAAAAAACTTCTGCCCCACCCCGGCGCTCTCCTTCACCGTCAAGCACAAGAAGCTGGCCGCCGGCATCATGATTACCGCCAGTCATAATCCGGCCGCTTACAACGGCATCAAGTTCAAAGGCCCCTATGGCGGTCCAGCCATGGCCGGAATGACCCAAGGCATCGAACGCTCCATTCGCGAACTCGGCGGGAGCTGGAAATCCGGCCCGGCGGGCGGCAAAGTGGTCACTCAGGACTTCCTGCCGGCATACTATCGCCAGATTGAACGATATGTCGACACCAGCATCCTCAAGCGCTTTGCGGGGCGGATCGTCTACAATCCGATGTTCGGCGCGGGAATCGGCAGTGTTGACGGGTTTCTCCAGAGGCTTGGGCTCGATGTTTCGGCCATTAACAACCATCCCAATCCGCTCTTTGGCGGACACGGCCCCGAGCCCATCCCCCAGAATCTTGCCGATCAGACATTGGAACTCCGGCGGCAGGGAGCCGTGCTCGGTCTGGCGACTGACGGAGACGCCGACCGCTTTGGCGTTCTAGACAGCAAGGGCGAATTTGTGCAGTTGCACGACCTGATGCCTCTTCTTTTCACATACGTGGCGCAAACCAGGGGATGGAGCGGCGGGGTTGTGCGCACAAGCTCCATGGCCGACACCGTCGACAAGGCCGCGGAAAAACTCGGCCGCAGTGTCATGGAAACCCCTGTGGGATTCAAGCATGTGTGCGAGCGCATGCTCGACCACGACATCCTGATTGGCGGCGAAGAAAGCGGCGGTTTTGGCTACAAAAATCACATCCCCGAGCGCGACGGCGTGCTTTCATGCCTGTTGCTCGTGGAAATGCTCGCGGCGCGCGGCGTCACCATCCGCAGGGCCGTCCAGGAATTGCGCAAAGCCTATGGCCCGTTCGCCTATGGCCGGATCGACCGCCATTGTCCGGCTCCAAAACTGCGTGAAAACTTCAGCCTGCTCATTGATGCCCCCCCCGCGAATTTCGCCGGCTTGAAAGTCAGCCGCGTCAGCACCGCCGACGGCATCAAATTCCATTTTCAGGACGGTTCATGGATGCTCATGCGCATCTCAGACACCGAGCCAGTGGGCCGCATCTACGTGGCGTCAAGTTCGCAGGCGCTGGCGGATAAAATTCTGCGCGCGGGCGCGCACCGGCTGTTCGGACGATAATCCCCGCTCCGCTCCGCGCGTCAAGGCGTCCGCTGAGACTGGCGCGAAGGATCCGATATTGGCGGAGGCGGCGTCAGACGCAGGGATTCGGGCGGGGGGGCTTTCACACTCAATGCTTCAGGAGGAACACTGATGTTGATGTTTTCAGGACGCCGCGGCTCGACAATCCTGGTTACAAGATCAGCCATCTCCGCGCGCATGGCAGCCGATTTGCCGCGCGGTTCGTCCGAGAGATTTGTCGTCATCATGCCGTGCCGCGCGGTCCATTTCTCCATGTTCCGCGCGGCAACAAAACCATCCCCAACCATGACAAGCGGCTTTTTGTTGCGGTTCGACAGCACCATGCGAAACGGCGAAGTCCCGCGGAACAGCGTGGCAACATTGTCCCACAACAGCCGCTCGGTGCGGAGCGTGACGGTGTCGGTGCTGGGATCTTCCGCATCGGGCGCGCGATGAACCACCGAGCCTGAAAACTCGATATCGTTGCGATGGCGCCCGAAAGCCTTATTATCGTCAAGGAACACCATGCAATTGTTCGCCGAAGTCAGCCCCTCGACGGAGCCCTCCATGTTGTAGCTCTCGACGCTGACCGTCGTCAGCTCAAGCAATTTGCGGCCCTCGGAATACACCGCGTCACTGCTGACAACCCGGTTCAGCAACAGTCCGGCGCTAGTGATGTCCGCGCGCACGCCCGTCAGTATGATGTTCTCACGCGGATCAGCGCTGTCCGCGTTTCCGCGCGCATTGACAAATTTCATCTCGCTGCAGCCGGCAAGAATCCAACACGCCGCAAGCGCGGCAAGATGCCGAAATATGATTCTCGATAAATTCATGCGCAAATACCGGTTGCGAATACACATGAAAGACAAACCTCATGCAAAACAAAACCCGATGAGCATCAAATCCGAATGCGCTTGATTAGTTGACCGGCCAACAGGTAAATATAACCAGCAACATAAAAAGGTCATCATACAATGCCAGAATACACGTATGAAGCGCTCGACAAGGGCGGCAAACAGGTGCGCGGCGTCATCGAGGCCAGCGGTGAGGAAGTCATCATCGAAAAACTGCGCAACATGGGCTATTATCCGCTTAATGTCATTCTGAGCAAGCGCTCTGGCGGATCGGTGGACGTGCTCGCGCTGCCTGGTCTGAGGGCAATCTTCCACCGCGTGAAAACCAAGCATGTCATGACCTTCACCCGGCAGCTTGCCACGCTCATCGATGCCGGTCTTCCCATCATTCGCTCGCTCAACATTCTCACCGAACAGGTCGAGTCGGCCGTGTTTAAGGAAAAGATCAAACAGATTGCCCAAGACATCGAGCAGGGCAGCTCCCTTTCGGAAGCGATGGCCAAACACCCCAAGGTTTTTGACAAACTTTATGTGAGCATGGTGCGCGCCGGCGAGATCGGCGGCGTGCTCGAAGCCGTGTTGAACAAGATCGCCGAGTTTCTCGAAAAACGCCAGTTTATCATCGGCAAGGTGCGGTCGGCCATGATGTACCCGCTGATCGTCATGACGATGGCACTCGGAATCGTCGGCTTCATTCTCCTCTTCATCATCCCCAAATTCAAGGCCATCTTCGAAATGCTCGGTAACGCCGAACTGCCATGGCTCACCCAGGTGCTCATCGACGCCAGCCAGATACTGGCGCACGACACGATATGGGTGATCCTCGGCATCGGTGTTGTCATATTCATCTTCAAAAAGATCAACCAGACCAAGGAAGGCAAATACGCCTTCGACCGCATCAAGCTGAAAATCCCTGTTTTCGGCATGCTCATCCGCAAAAGTTCCATCGTGCGTTTCGCCAGCACGCTCGCCACACTCATCACGTCGGGCGTGCCCATTCTGCAGGCTATCGACATCGTGCGCGAAACAAGCGGAAACGAGGTTGTGACGCGCGCAATGGACACTGTGCACACCTCCGTCAAGGAGGGCGAGACGATTCACGAGCCGCTGAGCCGCTGCAAGGTGTTCCCGCCGCTCGTCGTCCACATGGTCGCCGTCGGAGAGGAAACCGGAGCCATCGACCAGATGCTCCTCAAGGTTGCCGAGGCTTACGAGCGCGAGGTGGATGACACGGTCAACGCCCTGACCTCGATTCTTGAACCCGTGATGATCGTCTTCCTCGGCGCGCTCGTCGGCGTCATCGTTATCGCCCTGTACCTGCCGATCTTCAACATCCCGAAAATCATCGGCAAGTAACCTGGCATGATACAAACCGCCCGTTAATCAGAGTGTTTTCAGCCGCGGATCGAACCTTTCAGCAAGCAGGAAAACATGCGTCTTTCTTACCCGATTCTTTCAGCCTCCTCAAGGGCAATAGCCGTCCAGCGGATGACATTTTGCGGATTGCGGCCGATTGTATGGTTGTCTTTCATGACGATCTCAAGACGGCATCCGCGCGTGATCTCCAGCGCTTGGCGAAGATTCCCGCGGATGAAGCTCTCGTCAATGCGCGACTGGGCGAGATGCGCCGGATTGGGCTTCATGGAAAAGACATAGCGGCCGCCGAGGTTCTCCGCCATCGCTTGAAGGTCGGCCCAAGGCGACACACTGATCCGCCGCAGACGCGGGAAATTTTTCACAACATGCCAGCGCAGATGAAGCGGCTCGCAACAGCCGTAACAGTTGAGTCCGAAGCGCTCAAGCAGCGGCAGTTGATAGGGATAGACGAATTCCTCAAACATCGCGGGTGAAACAAGAGCGGTTTCCTGGCTTTCCGCGAATCCCCAGAGATCCCCCGCGCGATAATGACACCCGTCGAAATCCGGCTGGGGCAGTTCGCGCGTGTAACCGAATCCTCCCGATCCAACATATGCGCCGTCATGGTTGGCGCTGAGCAGATGGCTGGATTCAAGGAAATCCAGTTTTGCCATGTGCGCATCGCGCAGAAATGCCATGAGGCTGTGCAGGATCTCCGGTTCTTCGATCATGTCGATCATGACCTGCCCGATGCCGCGCAACAAAACAAGCAACTCGGTCATGCCAAGGCTCCACCACCAGGAACCGCACAGCCGGATTTCGAGCAGGTCTCCGAATATTTCGCCGGCAAGCGAACGGCGGCGCTCCGTTTCCGCATAATTCACGCGGATCTCCGGCACGCGCAACTTTTTAAGGTCCTCGCACGTTTTGATTGGCGGATCCCATGTGTATGAGCCCCCCTCCGCCTTGTGACGCCGTTCCATCGGCACTCCCCAGCCTGTGTCCGTCGAGACATAACCAAGATCAAAACGCGCTTCCGTCACCCTGTCGTCGCCCATCGACTCCCCCCAAAAGATGAGTCTGCGCAGGTTCCACTCCCACTCACGCGCCATCGGGTCCGCGCACTCAAGATGATCCGGCGTAATAATTTCATGCCAGCCGTTTTCGGGATCGCAGAAAATCAGTGGACGTGTTGCCTCCAGCGCGTTATGCCGATACCACAGTTCGCGCTTTTCCTGTTCGATGGGGCGGCACGCCAATTCGGCGATTCGCCCCGCCAGACGTCGCAGTATGATGCGATCAGCGCTGGGCAGGATATTGTCTGACATGCGTCAAATTCCATTTTTTCCGGGATATGGTGATAGCGATTTCATATTCACAATGCTCGATTTCAAGCAGTTGCTTTTCGGGCAATGTTATTTTATAAACATCTGTAAACACAATGGTTGCCAAACATTAACCAACACCATGCTGTTTTTATGCAGGAGGTGTTGACATACACAGAGTGAAAGCGCTTACTTTGATCCTTGAGACTGATCACAGAGGAAAATGATGCAAAAGAAGTTGAAAAACAAGGTCATGCCGAAAACGCTTTTGAGGGGACATTTCATCCCGAACTCGCATCTCGACCGTGAATGGACACTCGAGTTCCAGGTGACCCGACGCCTGACCGTGGAATTCATCGATCAGCTTCTTGATATGTTCGACACGACGCCGGAGTACACTTTCCTGCTCGATGCCCAGACTGTTCCGCTCGAAGATTATCTCGAAATCCGCCCTGAAAACGAACAGAGGCTGAAAGACACGGTTCAATCCGGCCGGCTCTCTATTGGCCCATGGTACACGGCGCCCGACTGCAATTCAATTTCTGGCGAGAGCATTGTCCGCAACCTGCTTATTGGAGACCGCGCGGCACGGCGCTTCGGCAAACCAATGAAAACTGGATACACTCCTTTCGGATTCGGACAGATTTCCCAGTTTCCGCAGATTTACGCGGGTTTTGGAATCGACACCATCTTCTTTTACCGCGGCATCACCAGTTTTGAATCGAAATGGGCGGAGTTCATCTGGGTCAGCCCCGACGGCACACGCGCGTTGTGCTCGCGGTTCGGCGCCAAAGCCCGCTACAATTTCTTCATGGATGTGTGGCGCCCCGTCGTGCACGGGCGGCTCTACACGGACCGCCTTTATGATTGGCGGGCGGGAATGCTGCCCTTCAAGCGCGCCACCGAAGAGCGCGAATATGACCATTACTTCCTGCTCAAGCCCGAATTGCGCATCGACCGCGGCAAGCTCGAATCATGTTTCCGCAAGATGATCGAGACAGAGAGACAATTCTTCTCCACGCCCGTCATTGCCCTGATGCAAGGCATGGACACAAGCAAACCCGACCCGCTCGAAATTGAACTGGTGAAAGAAATCCAGGGGTTTCTCACACCAGGCGAAGAGGTCTTCTTCAGCACGCTTGAGAAATATGTGGAGGATTTGCGCAAACACATTGATCTTGAAAAACTGCGCGTTTTCCACGGCGAAATGCGCCACCCGGGGCCGCCCAGCCCGCTCGTGACAAATCTCGAGCACACCGCATCAAGCCGTCCGCGGCAAAAACTGGCGCAATTCCATGCCGAAACCTCGCTTGTGCGAAAGGCGGAACCTTTCGCGGCGCTCGCATGGCTCATTACAGGCGCCGATTACCCGAAAGCTTATCTTGGCCATGCGTGGCGTCATCTTCTTAAGTGCCATCCCCATGACACGGTGTGCGGCACGGGGCTTGACAAACTCGAAAGGGATGTGCTTTACGCCCTCGACCAAGTGCAGGCGATTTCGGACGTTGTGCTGGACGACGCTCTCGGCGCCATTCAGTGCCGCATCAACAATTCATCCATGAAGACCGACGAAATCGCGCTGACGATTTTCAATCCGTCGCCAAGACCGCGCACCGAGGTTGTCGACGCGTGGATCGACACGCCCCATGTCTGCGAAATGCCGGATTTCGAGATCGTGGACAGCGCGGGACGCCCCGCGGATTGGTGCTTCGTTTACCGCAAACCCGGCGAGAAAACAGTGCGATGCAACACTGACCTCACGGATGCCATGCTGGGCTGGTGCTGCAAGGTGCAGGTGCGCGCCGAAAATGTGCCCGCTTTCGGTTATCGGACGTACATCGTGCGCCGCAGCGAGCCTGTGGGACGCATGGAGCGCATCGCGTCGTCGCCCCATCGGATGGAAAACGAACACCTGATCGTCGAATTCAATGCCGACGGAACCATCAACATCACTGAAAAAACCGCCGGGCGCGCATGGAACGGTCTACACTACCTGGTGGACAACGGCGAGAACGGGCAGGGTTGGGAATCCCGCGCGGCAGCGCTTGATTCGGTCATCTCCAGCCGCGGCGCAAATGTCCGCATTTCCATCGAGGAAAACACGGCGTTGTCCGCAACGATACTTATTCGTTACTCCATGCGCGTTCCCACGGGACTGATCCACGACGACACCTATCATTACTCCAAACGAGGCGACCGTGAGGAGGAGCTTGTTGTTGAATCGCGCTTCACGCTTCGCAAGGGAGCGTGGCGCGTCGACGCGCGAACAGTCATCCATAACACGGCAATGAATCATCGCTTGCGCGTCCACTTCCCCACCGGGCTGGCCGCCGCAAAATATTCATCGGCAGAAACACCGTATGATGTGGTGGAGCGGGTCATCGACCGTTCGCCGAACCATCCCTACAGCCAGGCGATCAATCCCATGTATCCATGTCTGCGTTTCGCCGGCGTGTCCGACGGACGCGCGGGCCTTGCGGTGCTGACGCAGGGAATCCACGAATACGAAGTGACCGATGATCCTTCGCGCACGCTTATTCTCACATTGCTGCGCGCTTACGAGGCCGCGTTGTGCACGGTAAGCTGGCGGTGGGAGCGACGCCCTGATCAGCCGATGACACAGGCGCCCGGAACCCTCGAAATGCGTTACGCCCTCTGCCCTCACTCGGGCAACTGGGAAAAAGGCGAGCTGACGCGCCAAGCCGAAGACTTCCAGCTTCCGCTGATCCCCGTGCAGGCGGGAGCAGGCAATGGTGAGTTTGCGCGCGACGCCGCACTGCTGGAGATCAAACCGGACTCGCTCGTCCTCAGCGCACTCAAACGCTCCGAGGACGATCCGGACAAGCTGATTCTGCGCCTTAACAATCCTCTGCCGCACGCGCAAAAAGCGGCCATCATCCTGCCGCGCCCCGCTCTCTCGGCCCGATTTGTCGACATGAATGAGAAACCTTCCGCCGGAGCGCCCGGCATCAATCCGCCGGAGCGGACCGGACGCAGCCTGCAATTCACCATCGGGGCAAAGAAAATCATGACACTCGAAATCGCGCTGAAAGCTTGAGATTTCCCGGACGCCGCAAAAATCAAAGTTGAATCAGTGTGCCGCAAATCATGTCACCCGCCACATATAAGTAAGGAGTCAGTTATGCCGGACCGTCCCATCGATGTTGTTGTCGCAGGCCATGTATGTCTTGATATCATCCCCGGTTTCCCGCAGGGCAAACGCTACCACGTCAATGATGTGTTCACGCCCGGCAAGCTTGTCGAGGTGACGGATGCCGCCGTTTCCACGGGCGGCCCCGTGTCGAACACGGGCATAGGGCTGGTCAAGCTGGGCATGAAGGTTTCATTCATCGCCAAGACGGGCGCCGATCAGTTCGGCCAGATGACGCACGACCGGCTCAAGCACTGGGCGGGCGTGGAAGGGCTGACCATCAGCAGCGAGGCAACAAGCTCATACACCATTGCCATCGCGCCGCCCGGCATCGACAGAATCTTTTTCCACAATCCCGGCGCCAACCACACATTTGCCGCCGACAACGTTGATTATGATCTGTGCGGGCGCGCAAGGCTGTTCCACCTCGGTTATCCTCCGCTGATGCGCACCCTCTTCCGCGACAATGGCCGGCAACTCACAGAAATATTTCGCCGCGTGAAGGAACGCGGAACAACGACTTCGCTCGATATGGCGCTGCCCGATCCGAACAGCGAGGCAGGACAGGCAGACTGGAAGACCATCCTCAAGGGGCTCCTGCCTTACGTCGACATTTTTCATCCCAGCGCCGAGGAAGCGCTCTTCATGGCACACAACGAAAAATGGCGCGACCTGCGCGCCAAGGCGGGCAACGGCGAAATCCTCGATTTGCTCAAGGGCGCCGACTACACCGAAATGTCCGATCTTCTGCTCTCGTGGGGCAGCGCGATGGTCACCTTGAAGTCCGGCCACAGGGGATTCTATCTGCGCACAGGATCGTGCGACCGCATCGCAAACACAGGCAGCGCCGCGCCCGCAAATTGTGACGAGTGGAGCGAACGCGAAATATGGGCGCCGGCTTACCATGCCGCCAATATTGCCAGCGCTACTGGTTCGGGCGATTCAAGCCTTGCCGGATTCTCGTCCGCTTTTCTGCGGGGCGAAACACCCCAGCGCTGTGTCGCAGCCGCAAACGCCCTCGGCTATCAGAACCTTCAGGCGCTGGACGCCGTGACAGGAATACGCGATTGGGATTACACATTGCGCCTTATGGAGGATTTTTCCATGCCGCGCAATAAGATTGCCACCGGCGATGGTTGGACATGGGACGACGCTCACAAACGCGCCTGCGGCCCGAAAAACAGACATTAACCCGCATCATGCAAATCATGTCAGGCGATGATTGTCCGCGCACAAGAAATTGATATATATAATATCATTATCCATCAAGGTTGCGCCAACGATGCGAAAATTGCCAGCAATGTTATTCGCCGCGATCATGACGGCCGCGGTTTCACCCGGTTTCAGCCAGCAGGCAGGCGGGATGCGGCCCGCATACCAAGGAGGAGTCATGCCCTCAAGCCAATCGGCTCTCGTCACCGATGGCCGGACTGTCACCGCGCAGGCGGACATGCTCACGCTTTACAACGCGATGACGATGCTCTATCTCGACACTGGACGTCTTCCTTCGAACAGCGAGGGGCTCAACGCCTTGCTGACTCCGCCGCCCACGGTTAAGAACTGGCGCGGACCATATCTTGTGGTGACGTCCTGGCGAAACCCCCTCATCGACATCTGGGGGCAGCCCTGCAGGTATTTCAACACTTCGACACCGGCCCGCCAAGGCACTTTCTGCATAAAGAGCAACGGGCCGGACATGCTCCCTGACACAGCGGACGACCTTGCGATTGGCCAATGCGGCTGGATTGTCCCGGCAGGCGCCAAAAAAAGAGCCCCAACCGGACAAAAATCAGTCGGGTTCAAATGATGGCAACCGCACAACGGAAAGCCAGCGGAAGACAAATATTAATGAGGGCCGCGCCAGACAGGGCGCGTTTTATATGGGCGTCGTGTTCGCGGTTTCAATGACCGACCGCATGAACTCCGCGGCGTCCTCGGGCATCACCGAATTGATATGGAATCCCGTGCCGTAATCAAGGCCGATTGAGGCGGCGCTGTGGGGGATGATCTCGATGTGCCAGTGATAGAAATCCTGTATTCTGGCGCGCTCGCTGTTGTATCGTTTCTCCGGCTGCACCGGCGCGGAGTGGAAGATCATGTTGTAGGGCGGATCGGCAAGCGCCTGCGCCAGCGCCGACAATGTCACCTTGAGCGCGTCGGCCAGCGAATCGAGCGCTGAGTCCGTGATGATGTGGTAGGACTGCGCATGATCCTTGGGATAGATCCATGTTTCAAACGGCTGCCGTGAGGCAAACGGCTCGAGAACCGTGAAATTGTCGTTTTCATAGACCAATCTCGGGCTTCGGCTGTCCTGGGTGATGATATCGCAAAAGATGCAGCGTTCTTTGAGCTGCCAATATTCATAGGCGTGATCGATCTCACTGCGCACCCAGCGCGGGACGATGGGCAGCGCCATGATCTGCGAATGCGGATGGCTGACTGTGGAGAAAGGCTCCGCGTAGTTGCGGAATGTCTGGATGTGGCGGAAACGGTTGTCGCGCATCAAATCGCAATGCCGTTCGCGATACATGGCGAGGATTTCGCGCATCTTTTCCATGGAATAATTGAAAAATTTAATGCCGTGCTCGGGGCCTTCAATGATGACCTCGTGCGCGCCGATGCCGTTCATCATATCGTACAGGCCTTCTCCGCGGCGGTCAAATTTCCCCTCGATGTGAAGCAGCGCAAACTGATTGGGAATGACGCGCAAACTCCATCCCGGAGTGTTGCCGCGCGAAGTTGCGGGCCGGATGGCGATGATTTCAGGCGGGGTGGCGCCTTCGTTGCCCGGACAAAAAGGGCAGTGCTCAGGCAACATATCAGTACCGCTGATATGACGATAGTTGTTCTGCTGGTTGCGGTCCGCGGCAAATATGACCCAACTGTGAGAAAAAGGATCTTTTCGCAAGATAGACATGCCTGCACAATACCGCGCGCGCAGAAAGCCGCCATGAAAAAATAACATCTCCGTGGCAGGTTGCGCGCGGAGTATGGGATTGAATCCCGGCATGCATCAGCCAATAATCAGCGCATAAGACCGGGGAGCGCTTGACATCATGCTGCCCGCGCAAGCAGATGATATTCATGAACAGCATGAATCCGGAAGATATCTCCCGCATCGTAGATGCGGTCGTGCGTCGTGTGGAGGCTGGTCTTGACGCCCCCAGGGAATGCAGGGGCATGCAACAAGGTTCAACAGAAAAAGTCATGATCGACAGCGGCGCGGACCGCGTGAGCATCACGAACACCCCGGACATGAATTGCGCCGATCTCGCCTCCTATATCGATCACACGCTTTTGAAAGCAAATGCCACAGAAACTGAAATTGAAAAGCTGTGCCGTGAGGCGCTTCAGTACAAGTTCGCGTCGGTCTGTGTGAACACATCTTATGTCGACGCCTGCGCGCGCCTGCTCGCAGGATCGCAGGTCAAGGTTTGCTGCGTGGTTGGGTTTCCGCTGGGCGCCATGAGCGCCGATGCCAAGGCTTTTGAAACACGCGACGCGGTCCGCCGGGGCGCCCAGGAAATCGACATGGTCATCAATGTCGGGAAGCTCCAGTCATACAACTTTGCCTATGTGTATGACGACATCCGCGCCGTTGTGCGCGCCGCTTCAGGACGCATCGTCAAGGTCATCATCGAAACCGCCCTGCTCAACGAGGATCAAAAAATCGCGGCATGCGTGCTGGCAAAAGCCGCCGACGCCGACTTCGTGAAAACGAGCACGGGGTTCAGCACGGCCGGCGCGACGGAGCAGGACATCGCCCTCATGAGGCGCGTCGTGGGCGCTGACATGGGCATCAAAGCAGCGGGAGGCATCCGCGACTGCCCGACCGCGATAAAGATGGTCACAAGCGGCGCCACGCGCGTCGGCGCCAGCGCAAGCGTGGGAATCGTCAAAGGCGGCGATACAGGAAAAAAGGGATACTGACATTGCGGATGAAGGAACCGCGTGTCCTCACACGCAAAAAGCCGGCGAGGACGCCGGGCTCCTGGGCCAATTGTCATGGGTATCCAGCCGATGACTGGACAGTAAAATCCGGCGCGGGGGAATCCACAATGACATTATCAAGAATCAGCATCCAAAAAACTCCCGCAAATCGAGTATCATTTATTGCTTGAGAGATCCAATCCCCATGAATAGAGTGCGCCTCAACAGTGATTAATTCATCACTAAAAAAATATGAAAGGAAGAGTGCAAACATGCATAACCTTATAAAGATTGCTGCAGCGGCTGTACTTGCAGGCTTTGTTGCGACCGCAAATGCTGTGGTGATTGAAAGTTTTGACACCAACGACTGGACGGTGATCCCGACCAGCAACGACATCACGGCCAACGGCGCTTCCGCGTCGACATCGCTTGAGCCTGTCATCAAGGTGGAGGGTTCCAACGCCCTCAAGCTCACCTACAACTACTCAGGCCTCCAGTGGTACGAGGTTGGCATAGAGAAGACTTACATCACACCAATCGATTTGTCCGGCATTCTCGACATGAACCTCCAGATCCGTGGCGACGCCAACTCAGCGCCGTTCGTGTGGTACGTAAACTTCATCGGCGAGAATGGCAAGTACTACCGCTACGTGGGTTGGACGCCTGACATCCCCAACGACGCCTGGCAGAATTTCCGCTTCTGCTCAGCTCAGATGGAGTGGAACCGTTGGCAGGCCGCGCGCGACTTGGTTGAGATCAGCAAGATCGTCAAGATTCAGATCTACGTCCAGAAGCGCGATGGCAGCATTTCGGCTGGCGCCACCAACATCCTGTTCGACGCACTCGAGGGCTTCACGACAGCCGGCGCGCGCGTCGTGTCTGAAACACTCGCCGATTTCGACTCGTATGCCGACACGGCGGAACTGCAGGCGGCATGGCCAACAGCGATCAGCGGCGACGGCAACGCGCTGTCGGTGGCGCTTGTTCCCGACAACGCGTCGGGCAAGGCCATGCGCATGGATATCACGCTGGCCAAAAGGTGGTGGAATCTGGCCGCCACGAAGACTCTGACGGGCACGCTTGACCTGACCCAGTATAAATACTTAACTTACTGGATGAAGGGCGACGCCACGCTCGCGGACCAACCCGGCGCCGCGCCGATCATGTTCCTCAAATTCCGCGATTCAGCCGACAACAATGTGCGCGCATGGTCGCAGACAACATTGAAGAAGGGCGACTGGTACTGCGTCTATCTTTACCAGGATGCCAACCGGCTTCCGTTCACCCCCAGCAGCCCCGACAACGCTGACATCGGCACCGACGGCTCAACAAAGATGCTGGCTGACGAGCGCTGGGACGCCGGAAGCGACTGTGTTCTGACCGACATCAACAGGATCCAGTTTTCATTCATTGAGAACAACCTCGATTTCGATCCCCCTTACACAGCCCAGATCATAATCGGCAAACTGATTGGCTACAAGTATGTCGAGCCCTCTGCTGTCGGTGAGTGGTCGATGTATTGATTTCCACTTCAACAAGCTTCAATGGGCGCGGCGCTCGAAAGGGCGTTGCGCCTTTTCCTTTTGGCATACGGGGCGAAGCACGCCGCAATTTATCCGCGTCATGCCGGCGCTTCAAGCAGCGTTACCGATGCCGTCCCGGGAGGATTATCCAATAACAGCTTTTTTCAGCGCGTCGCTTATCACGCCTTCGACCTTTTCGATTGGCATGCGCTCCTGGGTCATCGAGTCGCGGTCGCGCAGGGTAACCTGTCCGTCCGTCAGCGTATCCACATCCACGGTCACGCAAAACGGCGTGCCGATTTCGTCCTGGCGGCGGTAGAGTTTCCCTATGGCCGCGGTGTCATCGTACACGGTATAGAATGACTTTTTCATCTTAAGCGCCAGACCGCGCGCCTTTTCCACGAGTTCAGGACGGTTCTTCAGCAGCGGAAAAACAGCGCACTTGATGGGCGCGAGAGCGTAGTGAAGCGACAATACCCGGCGCGATTCCCTGCCCTCGACGGCTTCCTCGCGGAAGGCGTCGCACAGAAATGCCAGCGCGGCGCGGTCGGCGCCAGCGCTCGGCTCGATCACGTAGGGAACATAATGCTCGCCGCGTTCCTGGTCAAAATATCGCAGCGTTTTTCCAGAATGCTTTTCGTGTTGCGACAGATCGTAATCCGTGCGGTTGGCAATGCCCTCGAGCTCGCTCCAGCCGATGGGAAACTTGTATTCGACGTCCACACATCCTTTGGCATAATGAGCCAGCTCATCGGCCTCGTGCTCGCGCAGACGCAGATTTTCCTTCCGAATGCCGCAGCGCGTGTACCAGTTCATGCGCTCGTTCTTCCAGTGCTCCCACCATTCCATGTCCGTGCGCTCACCCGCTTTGCACTTATCGCCTGGTTTGCAGAAAAACTCGAGTTCCATCTGCTCGAATTCGCGCGTGCGAAAGATAAAGTTGCCCGGCGTGATTTCGTTGCGGAAGCTCTTGCCAATCTGCGCGATGCCGAAGGGCAGCTTGCGCCGCATGGTTGTCATCACGCTGTCAAAGTTGACAAAGATGCCCTGTGCGGTTTCGGGGCGCATGTAGATGACAGCCGCCTCCTCCTCCACCGGGCCGACGCAGGTTTTAAACATCAGGTTGAACTGGCGGGGATCGGTCAGTTCACCCCCGCATTCAGGGCAGGCGGGGGGAGCTTTCATGGGCTCTTCGGATACGGACCAATAGCCTTTGGCCTTGGAACTCCACTGTTTGCTTTGCTTTGCCTGCTTTTGCGCGGTTTCATAATCAGCGGCAAACACATCAACAAACACATCGCCGCCTGAAGGCGACTCCGGATCCACGTTGGCAATTAACCGCACGCGCCATCGCGAAGGCAGATGATCCTGACGCCAACGTTTGCGGCATTGCTTGCAGTCAACGAGCGGATCGCTGAACGAAGTGAGATGGCCACTGGCCGCCCAGGTATCGGGGTGCATCATAATCGCGGCATCGAGGCCTTCAATATCATCGCGCTCATAAACCATCGCGCGCCACCACGCCTCCTTGACATTGCGCTTGAGCTCAACGCCCACCGGCCCGTAGTCAAACGTGCTGGCCAAACCGCCATAGATCTCGCTTGACTGGAAAATGATCCCGCGCCGTTTGCACAACGACACGATCGCGTCCATCGTCACTGCCATGATATTGTTCGTATCTCCTGTCTTAACCTGTTTGGATGTCAAATCATGCCGGCATTCGAATCCGGCGGAAAAGGCGGGGAGCACGCGCACGAAAACACGCGCCACGCGTCCTTCCGCGTATCTTGCGCCCGCGCGCCGCGGGAGTTCCGCCCAAAGGCTATGGCTGCTTTGCCGCGGCGTCAACAGGCGCCGGCGCGGACTGTTTGCGGCGAATCGCGTCCGCCCAACCCTTCACTTCGCCGCCGCGCTCCCCCCCTGCCTTGATGTACATGTCATAATATTTCAGCGCCTGCTCATCATCAGCCAGCTGGTCGTCATAGATAATGCCAAGATTGAGCATCGCCTTGTCATATTTTCGATCAATCTCCAGCACACGCTCGAACTCGGTGACAGCTTTCGGATATTCACCCTTTTCCATGTACACAATGCCGAGGTTGTTGTGGGCAAACTTATTGCCCGGATCGAGGCTGATGGCCTTCAGGTATGCGCCGATGGCAAGGTCCGGTTGCTTCTGCTCGCGATACAGATTTCCCTTGCGATAATAAACCGCCGGATCATTGGGAGCGGACGCCACCGCCTTGTCGAACTGGGCTTTGGATTCAGAGTCCTTGCCGGAACGGGCAAGGCATTCAGCCATGAGCGCGCGCGTTTCTGAATTGTCAGGATTGAGCTCAAGCGCGGTTTTATATTCCCTCGCGGCATCTTCAAAGCGTCCGGCTTTGCGGTACAAATCCGCGCGGTCCCGATGAAATGCATAAGTTCCAACCGCGACTTTCGTGTGGTTGCCGAAACCGACGGAGCCTTTCTGCAGTTGGGCCTCGGGGCCGAACGCGGCTTGATTGATCTGGTCGAGCGTTGCGCGATTGCCGGCCGCGGGCGCCTGAGATGCCGGATTCTTCGGCGCGGAAACTGATGACGGCGCCGCGCCGCCAGTGTACGCTCCCGCATCCGGAAGCGCTCCATCCCCAGCCGGCGGCAATTGGACTGTCCTGTCGCCCGCAGGCTTGCCAACCGTTGACGCATTCATCCCATTGTTGGGCTCCAGTGACTTCCCCACACCCACATTATCAGGCGTGAGTCCGGCTTGTTTGGCCCGCTCGGCGACCGGCATATCACCGTGGTATTCGATCACCTTGATCTTTGTTTCTTTTTCAATTAACGCGGCCTGAGGCGGTATCATGGCGTTGCGCGCTGGAGCGGATGGAGCGGCAATCTGCGGCGCCTTGGGAATCGCCGGAGCGCTGCCAGCCCGCGCGTTCCGGGGCGCGCGCGGAATCATGCCCCGAAAAAGGGACTTGTAACCGGTTGGGGCGGGTGTGGAGTCCGGCGCGGCCGCAAGATTATCTGGCCGGCGTAATGAATGAAGTGTTTCGTTTTCTTTCTGGAGCATGTCGATATTCATGGCGCCATCTGCCCCCGGCACATTGGCGTGATCCCCGCCAGACGTTCCGGCCGATGGTTGACTGCCGCCATTCCTGCCGGCTCCGTTGTCAGCGGTTTGGCCAAGTTCCATTTTGGCCAGCTCATAATCGGGATTCAGCTGCAGCGCCTGGCTGTAATACTGGCTCGCGGTCGCGCGGTCGCCCTTTTGTGCGAGAATCTGTCCGGCCTTGTAACAGGCAGCCGGACTTGGCGCAAGCTTGATGGATTGTTGATAAACATTGAGCGCCTCATCAATCTTTCCCTGTTGTTCAAGGTCCTGCCCCTTGGCCATAAGATTGATGGCTTCGCGGCGATTTGGATCAGCTTTGGCCCGTCCGGCGGCCCCAAGGGGGCATGCCGCCAGCGCGGCCAATCCAACAATCAGCAGTGCGCGTAATATCAACGGATTATTCTCCTCAAAACTGCAGTCTGCATCAGTGTCTCAAACATGGTCAAACAAATAATTACGGTGATTCCTGGCTGTAAATCAACTGGCCATTGGAAAAACTGAAGATTTTTTCATTTCCCACCTGCGATCCCAGCCACGGATAGTAAAACCACGTTTCGCGGCGTATGTTGGGACCCACTTTGTAGATAACCGCCTGTTTTGGAGCGCCAAAGGTTATTGCCGTTCGCTCCTGATCAGTCAATGGCCCTTCATAAACCATGGCGCGGTCGACAAACTGGAACAGGTGATTCATCGGGTGATAGGCCCATTCGATCACGCTGTCGCCGCGCGTGCTCTTGTAGGGACCGCGCAAGTAATCGGGCTGGCCCCACTCACGAAGAATGGCTTTCTGCTGCTCCGAGAGAATTTCATCCGGCTCGCGCTTGAACTTCCAGCCCTGCTGACAATGCTCAACACCATTCTTGTTTTCATAGAAACGGTATCGCGTGAACTGGCAAATGTCCTGCTGCGAATACCGGGGGTAGCGCTTGATCATGATGACGCGCCCCTCATCGGTATATTCGTATTTGGGGATGGGAGGATTGATTTGGCTCGGCTGGTAACGCCATACCTTCTCGCCCGATTTGGCGCCGGAAAACACCGGAGTCACCACGCCCGCCGACTGGGCGACAGCATAAACAGGCAGAAAAACAATCAGTGCCGCAACCAGCAGCATCTGAAGAGCTGAATGGCGTTCACATTTTGTCATTTTTCAAATACCAACCTTGCTTGCATGGTTTACGCATACACTTGTGCTCCGTGCCGTCAAGCGAGTCAAGACCAGACAACATATATCTGGCTCATGCCAGTCATAAGGGCGCGGACAGCCGGATATCGTGAAACAGAAACAAGCATGCCTTTGGCCCTGAGCAGGCGTCATGCGACTGAACCAGCCAGCCTTATGTAAAAAAAACTGTACATCCGCGCGCCGTCTGATCATTTTCTTGTGCTGTCATTCATTTATAACTCGCAAAAAAAGCGCTTTTTCAGAAAGTAAAAACGACATGCGACTATTTGTCACAATACTGGCCGCCGGAACGGCACTTTTGTGCGGTATCGTTCATTCGGGCGGAGAAATGCCCGCGCCGCGTGGCCAAGCATCCACAACAGCACATTTTGTGCCAAACCAAACGTCAACAATACCCCCAAGCCGCATCGGCCCGCCCGCGGGTTGCACGCCCATCGGCCGCGAGTGTCCGTTGCCCGAGCCATACCGGCCTGTTGGATGGGGCTTCAACGGCTGCGAGAAGTATGGACCGGCATATTATTATCCATACACCAACAATAATTACCAAGGGCTGAATCCGACATACTATCCCTTTTATCATCCCCGCTTGGGGCCCAACTACAAGACCGGCGCGCTCTATTGCGAAGGGCATTATTGCGGTTCCAGCCGCAGTTTTCAGTATTGGGACGCCTACGATGACTGGATGAGGGGCGGACGCTACGAGCAACGACAATAGCGCGTCTATCGTCAATCACAGACACAAGAGGATGAATCCGGGGAAATTGGGATATCGTGATTTTCCGGCGTTTAACCGGAACAAAATCCCCCACGGTCTTTCATAAAAGTGTTGAGTAACCCCATTAATCGGGCACACGATTACAGAGATCAGGCACGATTTATGCTAAAGAAATATTGATAATTGCAGATTTTTCTTGTAGCTTCATAAATCAAACCCTTAAACACTACGAGCATGTGCAGTACAGGCTGAAAATGTTAAAATCCAAGACCATAACAGTGACTGAAGACAAGCAACCAGGTACCGACGAGTTGGACGAGAAGAATGAGGCGCCGTTGCCCGAACAGATTCAGCGTTTCCTTTCTCCCGAGGAGGAGAAGGACATCATCCGGCGGGTTCAAATCGGCGATGTCGCCGCATTTGAAGACCTCGTGAACGCCTACAAGCAGAAGGCCTATTATGTGGCGCTCGGTTTTGTGGGAAACCACGAGGACGCCCTTGATTTGTCCCAGGACGCCTTTGTGAAAGCTTTCAAGGCCATCAAGACCTTTGATCTCAACTCACCCTTCTTCCCGTGGTTTTACAAGATCATCAAAAACCATTGCCTTAATTACATCAAAAAGAACCAGCGCGTGCGCAATGACTCGCTCGAAGAACTCGAGGAGGAAACATTCGCCCAGTTCGAAGACGAACGACCCGACCCGCGCGATGTCTATGCCGATTCCGAAACCCGCCACCAGTTGTGGCGCGCCATCGACCAACTGAAACCCGACTTCCGCGAAATCATCATCATGAAGCATTTCCACAACCTCTCCTACAAGGAAATCGCCGAAGCGCTCAATATCCCCATCGGAACCGTGATGAGCCGCCTCTTCAACGCGCGCCAGGAGTTGCGCGAACTCATGAAGGACGTGCTCGACTGAGACGAGCCGCCGCATCCGCGACTCACCCGCGCAACACGAGCCGCCGCAATCATCTTGTCTGAATAACCATATCGTAACGCCATAATATGACGACACCCTGACGCATAACAGGCCGGGATAGCTCAGTCGGTAGAGCAGAGGACTGAAAATCCTTGTGTCGGCGGTTCGATTCCGTCTCCCGGCACCCTTCATTTACAAGGACTTGCAAGACAAAACAAGCCCCCTCGAAAAGCCGCAAAACCCCCGAAAATGCCAGTTTATTGCCAGTTTTTTGGCAACAATCTGGCATTAGACTGGCATTAAACTGGCATTAAACTGGCAATCACTTTGAGACACTAAACCGGACGTCCGCACCGTCCGGCTTTTTTTATTCCTCTATGCCAAATATGCCAAAAATGCTAAAAACTCCCGGGTGTCCTTCACATTTACCCTTACGGAAAAACCGGATTATCGGATTAACTCGGCGGGCATCCGTGCTCGAGGGGGAGATAAAACCCGCGCTGGCCTTCGGGACGAGCTCGAGCCGTTCTAACACGTCATGCATCGGGGTTGGCGATGCAGTAGGCTCGCATGCTAAAGGCTGTCAGAACGCCTTACAGGCGCTGTTTTCTTGAGCCGTGGACGTCATCATCAAGCGGACTGTGCGATAAGCGCATTCAACCGTCCGGCAATCCATTTTGCACAACAAGGCCAGTCGGCGGCGTGCGTGCTGATGTGATCAGTCAAGGCGGGCGAAGCTGGCAGACAACACAGCACGGTAGCGGCGCTTTCACGGATTTCACGCGGCAGCCTGGGGTTGTCGATAACGGCGCACAGCGTTCCTGGGTGGACGATTTTGAAATCATCGTCAAGTGGCAAGTTGCCGGAGAATGATGATATTGCTGTGGCGATCCCGTGAACCGACGAGGCACCGCCAGCAGACAGGATTTTCATGACCGACTCACACAGCAACATCAGCATTCCCGGCGTGCGGGGATGGCCAGCGGTAATGACACGCGAACGGAATTCTCCGAGGTCAGGCATCAAATCGAATCCCGCGCAATTGAGCAAACGCAGACCAACATCGCGAAATTCGGTTATCGATGTTAGTGCGGCAATATGCAATTCGCTGCGGTCTGGCGGGGATAGTCTGGCAACACATTCCCATGCCTGCGACAGCGTGGGCGGCGCGACGTCGGGATTATCGCCTATCGGGATTAAGGCGCGGTCATTGATGAAATCCCGCAATCGTATGGACTCGTATCGATAGCCTTCACCCACGGCAAGCTCAACCATTTGCATGGCGATGCGCGGAATCGCACGCACATTGAATTCCCGGCAAACCGCGCCAAGAAATCCGCTGGACGGACTTTCGGGATCGATGATGTCTCCGGCAATTGCGAACATATCATCGGGTTGCGGTGGGCGCTTTGTAGGTTGTTTCATGGGATTCAACTTTCTGAAATTCGGATGATGTAGAATTGATACGCCATTTGTATCCACAGCGGCGCGATACACAGAATCGGCAAGGTCATCAGCGAGGCGGCAAGGCAAGCGACTTGAGCCGCGTCATATTTGCGATGCCCGCTTTTTGCGGGAAAAAACTCCGAGGCATATGCGTAAAGCTGCGACTTCACGCTGGCATCCGCGGCGTTGAAAAGGGTGGCAAACTCCTTCATCGTTAACGGGTTTTTCTCAGCGACATCCACGGGGGGACACAACACAAGGTTGGCACACAATCCCGCCACATCAAGCGACGAGCCGGGCCAGACATGAGCCTCGAGACACGTTCGTGCAAAGTCGATTGCCAAGGCTGAAACCGTTGTGTATCCAAGCGCCGCAAACAGATTGGGCAATGATATTGGATCGTTCGTGGGCGTTGTCACAAGGATTGCGTGGGAGCCTTCTGTCTCTTCAGAGATGATGCCGTCTTCAATCATAGACGCAATGATCAGGCGCTCTGCGGGGAGATAGTGTTCAACACAAGTGCGTGCCAGATCAAAGTACTGTCGTGTCATGCCGGTGATGCTGTTGTCTGTGCAGAATCTGCTGATGACTGCTGGCACGCCGTTCCCTTCAGTGGGAAGGACGGGCAATGCCGCGCCGCTTGCCGCTAATCGAGGGAAGACTACGAAGACGTCGTTGTAAGGTTCACTCATGATCGCGTTCCTTTCCTGTTGAATGAGACGTTGACGCTTTGTGGCGGCAGTAGCGCCGCATCAGCGATTGCCTTTAGTGCAACCGCATCATTGGGCGCAACGGGCGTTAACCGTGCGAATGGTTTGCCGTTCTGTGTGACGAGGAAATCCGCACCCGCACGCACCGCCAACTTAACTGTGGGCGTGTCCAATCTTAACACGTTTAACGGGATTATTATCGATGCCATAAAAAATCCTTTCTCGACATATGCACATATGCATTTATGCCATCTTATCTACCCGCGGTGCGTGTGATGCCCCCCGGGGCCCCCCACATGTCGTGTCTCTGGACGCGCCGCACTACCCTCGAAAAGTGTGTATACATAGTATTGGGATTTTGGCGGGTTGCGTAAATAGGGCGTGCGATCCGCGCGGGAACCCTACTGGACCGAATCGAAAATCGCCCCACTGGCAATCGAGTGGCAACGGGCGG
Organism: Candidatus Sumerlaeota bacterium; assembly: GCA_026398535.1. Taxonomy (GTDB): domain Bacteria; phylum Sumerlaeota; class Sumerlaeia; order Sumerlaeales; family Sumerlaeaceae; genus JAPLSQ01. Next base: position 111,825 of record JAPLSQ010000021.1, read on the forward strand.
GCGCGCGGGTTGGCGCGGTGCCTGGGCTGCTGTGGGAAAAGGTTCATGAGGCGATAGACGGTTTTTGCGGGCACCGATATCGCACCATGGATCACGACGAGCTTGGCGATATGGTGGCGGAGATGACGCTCCACTTCGTGTCGCAATATTTGCGGAAATGGAATTCACGCCGGGGCACGCTGTTTGCCTACGTCACGTGCTACGCATCAACGAAGAGCACGAACTGGAGGCGGGCGCGGGGACGGCGCGCAAGGTTGCTGTTGGCGGTTGCCGGGTGGGCGGTCCTCGAGGCTGTCGAGGGACATGAGCCGCTCAATCCATCCGCACATTTTGAAGCGACTACGTTGGCGGGGCTGGCGCGGCAACAAAAAAAGGGCGGGTTTGGGTGGGTAACGGGCGGGGCAGCCACGGCAGCGCCCGATGCGCGCATCATGGAACTCGAGGCGGCGCGGTATCGCGTGACATCTCAACCTGCGGGCGAATTTGACGAGCAGGATCATTGGACGCAAAACGGCGGGTGAAATATTTCTTGATAACGAGAGTCTTGAGAAGGTAGTTTGTGCAAGGTAGTTTGTGCGGCGGATTTTCGGCGAGGCGAGATACGAGGCGAGATACGATGCAAAAGAAATGTTTTGAGCTTACGGCTTGGGATTTGGAACACGACGGCGCGGCGGTTCGGGCAATGCGCGCCACGGGGGCGGGAACCCGCAAGGCCGAATTTTGGAATCAGGTGGCGGACAATCTGGCACGATATCAGGGACAAATTGCGGCTATCGAGCGGCAGATGAACTCTCCCAATCCGCCCGTTGAAATCGAGGTGCCCGAAACTATGGCGGCGCTTTTTCGCCCGGACTTGGACTGGACAGAACCGCTTTCTCCCATGCGCCCGCCAGAAGCGCGCGCGATTTCCGGGAACGCCCGATTCGCCCGTTATTCGGAAGCTAATTTCAAATTCTTCTTTCGGCAAGTGAAGGAAATCCGGGCGAGAAATCCCGGCATGTCGGCGCGCCAAATTGCTGTGCGAATGCGCGAAATGCACGGTATCGCCATCGCCCCGTCACGCACGACGATTGCCGAATGGTTGCGCCTGCCTGACAAGGTGACAAGCATCTGACAAGGTTGTGGCACGCCGGGGGGCTGTAAGATAAACTGTCACTACGCAGAAAGGCGATTAAGATGACAGTTACGGATGAATGTAGGATAAGCAGCTTGTATTGCGCGGCGGCGTTGGCTTGCGTCGGGCACCGGCTGATCAGACTGGAACGCACCCTTGACGGGCGCGGCTTGTTTATTTTCGAGGGCGCGGCGGCGGTTTCGGCGGAACAATTTCAGGGGGGCTTGCTCGAGGGCAACTTGCTGAAATTGTTCATCGAGCTGGACGGCTTGCGCGATGAATTGCGCGGCATGGCACGACGGGCGGGGCGGTGACATCATGACCGATCAAAACCCGATTCAGGCGGCGGCGCTCGAGCTGATCGCCAAGTTCCCCGGCGGACGTGTCTTGCCCCTTGCCGGCAAAATTCCCTCTAATCCGCCTTGCCGGAATGGCCTAAATGACGCTTCAAGCGATCCAGCAATTGTGCAGCGGTGGCTCGAGAACGGCCACAACTTTGGGATTCACCTTGAATCCTTCGGCTGGCTTGTTTTGGACGTCGACGGCGATCAGGGCTGGGAAAGTCTCTGCGGGCTTGAAGCCAAGTACGGCGGTTTGCCCGAAACCCGCGTTGTTCAAACTGGCACGCACGACACCGAGGACAAATTCAGGGGCGCGCACTATTATTTCCGCAATCTCGGCAATCGGATTCGGTGCGGCAAACTGAAGGACGGCCACGGGGATGATATTCCCGGGTTGGAAATCAAGGGCGCGGGCGGTTATGTTGTGGGCGAAGGTTCTCGACACGTTTCAGGCTTCACCTATGAGCCTGAAGCTTCCGCTCTCGAAGCCCCGGCGGATGCGCCCGGCTGGTTGCTTGACCTAATTGAAGGGCGGCTGGCAGAACCCGTTTCCGAGCAACCGACGGCCACGGCTTGGACGCGCTGGCAGGATGACATCACCCGCAAGTTGGCAGAGAACGGCGGACGGAAGTATGCACGCGGGCGCAATGACTTGTTTATTAATCTGGCTTGCCGGTGGCGGTATGACGACGGCGCTGACCAGTGCCAAAATGACACTGGTCACGATGCGGGTGAGGCGCCAAAAGCCAAGCCGGATTCGCAACCGGCGTGGCCAGAACCGTGTTTGCCGGATATGGGCGTGTTGCCGGGGTTTCCCTTGGACGCGCTCGAGGATGCCGCTTGGTTTCGGGCGTGGGTTGCAGGTATCAGCGAGCAATATCAGACACCGATTGAATTGGCGGCGCTTGGCGGGTTGGCGGGTATCAGCGCGGCGTTGTCTGGGCGTGTCATCATTTGCCAGCGTGGCGGCTGGACTGAAGAGCCGGGCTTGTGGGTGTTGTGTGTTGCTGAACCTTCCGAGCGAAAATCCAAGGTGTTCGAGGCGGCAACCCTGCCCATTGCCGATTGGGAAAGCGACGGTGCGGTATCCACGGCGGCGGCGCGAAACGAGATAAAGGCGATGCGTGAAGTTCTGCTTGCGCAAATAGGGAAACAAAAATCAGCTTCTGCGGCGGCAACAGGCAAGGCGCGTGAATTCGCAAAACTGATTGCCGCACTTCAGACGGAGATCGACGAGCTTCCCTCGGACATGCCCGTGCGGCTGATTTATGGCGATGCAACGACAGAACGCTTTCCCGCGGCGGTGAAGCAAAATGGGCGCGTTTTTGCCGCGGCGGACGAAGCAAAGCTTTTGAAAAATCTGGGCGGCGCCTATTCGCCGGACGGGCGAACCGTGAATGCGGACATCATGCTTGCCGGGTATTCGGGCAGTCCTTATCACAGGGATCGCGCAAATGAATCCGTTTCCTTGCGGGCTGTGAGGATCGCGATGTTCCTGACAATTCAGCCTGAAATGTTGCGGTGGCTTTCGACACGAAGCGAGTTTGCCGGTTGCGGATTTCTGTCACGTCCTCTCTACGCAATTCCCGCGCCATGTGTCGGACGACGTCGCATAGGCGCGCCAGAATGTCCGGAACATGTGAGGCTCGAGTATGCCCGGCGCATTCGTGAACTGCTGGACATTCCTGCCTGTGAGACAATTCCCGTCATTCGGTTCGAGCAGGATGCGCTCGAGGTTCTCCAAGACTTCGAGCGGCGTGTTGAGCCGAGGCTTCACCCTGACACCGGCGATTTAGGCGGGCTGTCCGGCTGGGGCGGAAAACTATGTGGCCAGACGGCAAGGATTGCTTGTAGCTTGCACTTTGCCAAGCACGGCGCGCAGGGCGGCTTCAGGAACCGCATAAGCGCAGATACGGTGCGACACGCCATAATGATTGCCGAATGGGCAGTCCGTCACGCAATGCGGGCTTTCTCTGTTATGGAAAGCAACGGGCGCTCTGGCGATTGCGAATACCTCATTCGAATTATCCGGCGGGAGCGCTGGCAGACGTTCACCCGTTCGGAAATCTACACGCCCGCCCGCGGGCGGTTCAGGCATGATGTTGTGGCGCTGGACAAAGCGCTTGAACTGCTCGAGTTGGGCGGTTGTGTCAAGCGAGCGCCGTGCGGCGACAACCGCGGGCCGGGCAGACCTGAAACGCGGTATGTTGTGAATCCGAAACTGTTGGAAGGCGTCCAACCATGACGCCCGGGGCAATTAATGGCATTTTTGGCATTAATCGCATAGAGGTCAGGCGTGGCCAGTCAAGGACGGACACCTATGATTGAATTCCATGCAGGCGCAATTTACACGCTCGAGGAAATCGAATCAGCTTTGGGCGGGCTGGACGTCGGACACTTCCTGCGGACGCTTGGCATCAGGCGAAGGTTCCAGAAAGTCATTTTGGGAGCTGACATACTGAAGGCGCTCGAACGGCTTGAGGGGCAGGATGAACACGCCCGCGTTGTGCCAGTCATCCGCAAGCGCGGAAGACCACGCAAGGCGGAACGCATTCGGCTGGAAGAAGTTTTCATTGACAAGCAACCACGCGCCGTCCATGCCAGCCCGCAAGCCAATGAGAATCTATATGCTCATAATCGCGGGCTTGGAAAGGGGGGCTGTAATAATGATTAAGCAACCACGAACCAAGCGAATGATCATAGGATTCGTGCGGCTGGCGCTCGACAACCAAGGGCGCTGGCGTGCACGGTATTCATTCGAGGGCGCAGACATCCGACGGGTTCTGCCAGCTTCCGATGAAGTGGAAGCACGGGCGCTGGCGGTTGAAATCAACAAGGGCATCCTTGGCGGACGTGAAATGTTGCCTTCCATGCGTCCGCCCCCATGCAAGCCAAGCGGTGAAATGTCCGTGACGGAAGCCATAAGAATCGCCATAAGGCAATCCGGCGGCGGGAAGGTTCACGTTGAACGTCAAATGAAGGGCGGCAACGCCTTCATAGGCTGGCTTGAAACGAATCATCCGAGCGTTCAGGCGTGGCACGAAGTGAAACCGTCCATGATTGCGCAATGGGCAAGGGAACTTCAGAACGCTGGCAAGGCGTTTGACACGGTGCGGTTGTATCTTGCACCCGTCAAGCTGGCAAGCCGGTTCTGGGCAACGGAAGAACCTGACATTCACAGAGACGTTGCCCGGCAAGCTCGAGTGAAGCTTCAACGAGGCGAACCGAAGCCGATTCCCGCCTTGAACGCGCAACAAATGCGGGCGTTCCTTGACTGGCTTCAGGCGGATACGCCGCGTTTACACAATCTCGCAATGCTCATGGCGTTTGCGGGCTTGCGTATGTTCGAAGCGGCGGCGTTGCGTGAACGCGACTTGAACCTTCAGGCGGGAAACGTGACAATCACAGACACGGGAACCCACAAGCCGAAGAACCGTTCAAGCTATCGGGTGTTGCCATTGTGCCATGATGCGCTTTCCTTTATCCGTGAACACGTGACGCGGGGAACGGTGCGCAACGCGGACACAGGGCAACCGGTGTTTTGCAACGCCCATGGCGGGGCATGGACTGTCAATGCCCTGCGACTGTCATGGAACAAGGCAATGAAACGGGCAAGGCGCAAATTGGATTTGCCGAACAGATTCCAACCGCATCACTTGCGGGCAAGCTTCGCAACGCTTGCAAGGCGCGGCGGATGCGATGCCCGATTGCTTCAGGCATATCTTGGGCATTCGAGAAATGACATCCTTGGCGGGCATTACGAAGCCGTAACAACGGATGATTTGCGCGGTGTGGTTGCGGCATTCGAGCGGGCGTTCAACGCTGAAAATGGGGCATCTGGCTGGCAACAAACTGGCAATGCCGAACAAGCGCGTTTTGTAAGTGAAGTAGTTTCAATGGTTCTGTGAAGGAGAGCAGAGGACTGAAAATCCTTGTGTCGGCGGTTCGATTCCGTCTCCCGGCACCCTTCATTTACAAGGACAGGAAACGAGCCGTGGAACAGGTCAAAATGCGTCTGGGGGAGGAGGCGCGAAGCAGCAGAGGGGATCAGTTGATCAAACGTTGCGACAACGTCCTCGCGACCTTCCAGACGTCACCAGCGCCCAGTGTGATGACCAGATCGTTCGGCCGGACTATATTCGCGACATAATCGGCAACCTTGTCCAATCCGGAAATGAAATGCACAGAGGGATGATGGTTGTCCCTGAGACTCTGAACTATCAGGTCGGAAGAAACATGAGGGATGGGATCTTCGCCCGCGCTGTAGATGTCCGTGACCACAACTTCATCGGCATTGACAAACGCGGCGCCGAACTCGGTCGCGAGCGACTGGGTGCGGCTGAAACGGTGCGGCTGGAAAATGCTCACGATGCGGCGCCCTTGTTTGCGGGCCGCGCAGAGCGTCGCCTTGATCTCACTGGGATGGTGGGCGTAATCATCGACAACAATGTATTGATCGTTGTGCCCAATGATCTCAAACCGCCGCTCGACGCCATGAAACGCCGCCAATCCCTGAACCGCCTGCTCAAACGACAGGCCGACTCGCAAGGCTGCCGCGATGACAGCCAGTGAATTGGCCACATTATGCTCACCCGGAACATTGAGCGCCGCCGGTCCAAGATGTTCGCCGTCGAACTCAACGTCGAAGGCGCCGCAAAGCCCATTGGTCTCTATGTTGCGCGCCACAAGCCGAGCACCCGGATTCAAACCATACGAGACGCATTCACAACATCCGCCGATTGTCTCAAGCAGCGAACGCGCCCCGGGATCATCGGCGCAATAAACGCACAAACCGCCTGGTTTGATGTTCGAAATGTAGCGTGAAAAGATGTCATCAAGCTGGGAACGGCTGCGATAATAGTCGGTGTGATCCAATTCAATGTTGGTGATGATTGCGATTTCAGGGTGAAACTCGACCAGGGAGCCGTCGCTCTCGTCCGCCTCGATGATGAACCATTCGCTTTGACCCGCGCGCGCGTTGTCTGACAACGTTTTGATGATCCCTCCCACCACATAGGATGGCACAAGCCCCGCGTGAGACAAAACCGTGGCCGCCATCGACGACGTGGTTGTTTTTCCGTGTGTGCCGGCAATTGCGATTCCCCGGTGCGTGTTGACAAGCTGCGCCAGCTTCAGCGCGCGATGAACTATGGGAATGCCGAGACGCCGAGCCTCGCAAACCTCGATGTTGTCAGGACGGATGGCCGAGCTGACAACCACTTCTGCGGCGCCGTGAACATTGGCCGCAGCGTGGCCTATGGAGATCGCCGCTCCCCTGTCATGCAACTCCCTTGTCAGCAATGACTCTTTTGCGTCGGAACCGCTGACATCCATCCCCATCTGCATAAGAACACGGGCAATCCCGCTCATCCCAATCCCGCCAATACCAACAAAATGCGCCGTTTTCTCTGCCATCTTGCCTGCTCTCCACACTATGCTGGCGCATCGATCCAGCCAACGCCTATCGCAAATGCATCAGCACCGTTAATAAATTCCGTCATGACAAACATTTTATGGAAATCCTTGACAGCCCCGCAATCCGTCCGAAATCTGTCCGTCTGTCATGCAATCCGTAAGAAAGAAAACGAATGGATAAATTAATCGACACGCTGGCCCTTGCCGCCCAGTCATCGGCCGAAAGCGCGCAAGGGACGCCTCAGCAAACCAACATACTCATGTTTGTCGCGATGTTCGGCGCAATCTTCCTGGTTTTTTACATGCTGATCCTTCGCCCGCAGAAAAAAGAGCAGAAACGCCAGGAGCAAATCCGCGAGTCCATCAAAAAAGGCGACAAGGTCGTGAGCATCGGCGGAATACACGGAACCGTGGTCGGCGTGGACACAACCAACAATATCGTCACCTTGCAGGTGGACCGCAATGTGAAAATTGATTTTTCCAAGGCGGCCATCGCCACCGTCACGCCGCGCGGAGACACAGGGGAAACCGGCAACGCAAAGGAGTCAAAATAGCTTTTCTTTCCGCCAGCGCGAAGGGCGCTTCACTTCACGAATATAATATGGGGCTTGATTGCAGAGGATTGACTTGCCATTGCCAGAAGTCCAGATAATCACAGAGAAGCTTGATGCCGGCCGTGTGACCGTCGAGCAGGTGCGCGATGATCCGCAGGTGCGCGACCTGATCGCCATGGCTGACGACTACATGAGCACCGTGGGATATACCGACCACGGCATGAATCATGTCGGGCGCGTGGCCGAACAGGCTTTCACGATCCTTTGCGACCTTGGCTTGCCCCGCCGCGAGGCTGAACTGGCCGCCATCGCCGGCTACCTGCACGACACGGGCAACGTCGTCCACCGCATCAACCACGCGCAATCCAGCGCGCTCATGGCGTTCACGATTCTTTTGCGCATGGGCATGCCAATGCGCGAAATTGCCGCCGTTCAGGGAGCGATTGCCAACCATGACGAGGACACCGGAGAACCCGTGTCAAACGCCGGAGCCGCCCTGATTATCGCCGATAAATCCGATGTGCTGCGATCACGCGTCCGAAACCCCAAAATGATCAATTTCGACATTCACGACCGCGTCAATTACGCCGCCGAAAAATCCGAGCTGTTTGTGAATCACGACCGCCATCTTATCACTCTCAAACTGAAAATTGACACAACCATCAGCCAGGTTATCGAGTACTTCGAGATTTTTATGTCGCGCATGACCATGAGCCGGCGGGCCGCAAGTTTCCTTAATTGCGACTTCAGCCTGATCATCAACGAAATTCAGCTTATGTAAGAAAGGAATCATCACAGCGCGCCGCGGAATATTCCGCGGACGCCTGGCCAAAATACCATGCAATCAAATCTGAAACTGCGTCTCTCCATCGTGCTGATCGTTCTGATCGGCGCCATGATTCTTATCTGGCCCACCATCTATTACTTCCTTGCGGTGTCCGGCAAAGTCAGCGTCACTCCTGAAAAACTCGAATCCCTGCGGCGCAAGAGCGTCCCATTGGGGCTCGACCTGCAGGGCGGCGTGGATGTGCTCCTGGCCATCGACCAGGAAAAAACACGCCAGAACAAACTCAACGGCATCGCCGAGGAATTGCGCACCCGCTTCCGCCAGGAAAGCCCCCCCCTCGACGCCACCATCGAACTGTCCACCCGGACCCAGCAGATCATGCTGACTGCCAACAAGCCCGAACAGTTGCGCAGTGTGGATAACGTCCTCGCCACATTCAAAAATATCTTCCCTGGCTATAAAACCGGCTCCATCAAAGCGGAAGAGCCAATCGGACTCACCGCTGACTCACAAATGCTTGCCCAGGATCTGAACGCGACGGTGGACAGCGCCCTCAAAGTCATCCGCGACCGCGTGGACAAGCTGGGCGTGACCCAGCCGTCGGTCGCCCGTCAGGGCGAAAACCGCATCCGCGTGCAGATCCCCGGCGAGAAAGACCCTCAAGCCGTTCTGTCCAACATCATTAAACCGGCGCATCTTGAATTCCGCGGTGTGCACACGGCCTCGCAACCCGGACCCGACGACAAGTATTACGACGACAGCTCGCAATACATTGACCTCAAAACCGGTAAACCCCTGCCGGACAAGAAAATCCCGGTCGGATGGGAAACGCGGATTTACCGCGACTCAAGAACCGATCCCAAAACCGGCGAATCCAAAACAGAAGAGCGATACATTCTCGTCCGCCAGAAAGTGGAGATGACCGGCGCGATGCTCAACGATTCCTGGGTCACCGTCAACCAGGCCAGTTTTGAGTCGCCCGTGCAGGTGTGGCTGGAATTCAAACCCGAAGGCGCCAAACGCTTTGCGGAAGTCACAACCACGTGGCGTCACAAACCGCTGGCGGTGTTGCTCGACGGCGTGGTCTACACGGCGCCTAACGTGAACGAGGTCATCACCGAAGGCCGCTGCTACATCCACGGCAATTTCTCGCAGGAGGAGGCGCGCAACCTCAGCCTCATCCTCAAGGCCGGCGCGCTTCCCGCCGAGATGCAGCCAATCCAGAAAAGCATCGTCGAGGCAACCCTCGGCGCCGACACTATCCGATCGTCCGTCATGGCGCTTGTCGTCGGCAGCTTCATTGTCGCAGCCCTGATGATCGGGTATTATTCCATGGCCGGCGTCATCGCCGTCATTGCCGTCATCATCAACGTGTTTCTGATCCTCGCATTCATGAAACTTGCCAGCGCCACGCTGACACTCTCAGGAATCGGGGGCATCCTTCTGACAGTCGGCATGGCGGTGGACGGCAATGTGCTGATCTACGAGCGCATCCGCGAGGAACTCAAAGCGGGCAAGAGCCTCAAGGCGTCCATCGCGCTCGGTTTCAGCCGCGCTTTCGACGTCATCTTCGACGCCAACCTTACGACTCTAATCTCCGGCCTTGTCCTTCTGCAGTTCGGCGAGGGGTCGGTCAAAGGGTTTGCCCTCGCGTTGAATGTCGGCATCATCGCCACGCTCTTTACGGCGCTGTTCTGCACACGCGCGCTCGTTGATTTCTGGTTCAATTGGAAAAAGACTCTGCCTGTGGGGCATTTCCAGTGGTTCAAAGATGGCGGTTACATCGACTTCATCAACATGCGCAAATTCTCCTATGTCTTCTCCACAATCCTGTTTATCCTGAGCGTCCTCGTCATCCTGCCAATCCCCAATTTCCCGGGCATCAATTGGGGCGTGGACTTCCAGGGTGGACTGCTTACCGAGGTCATCGTCAACAAACCGGTCGATACCCAGACAGTTCAGGGACCCTACGCCGACTGGCGCGTGCAGAAGGTGGCCGGCGAGCAAAAACTGCTTATACGCGCGAAATTCGTGGACGAGAGCAGGGATCAGATCTCCAACACCCAAAAAGAAGTTGAGACGCGCCTCGACAAAATCATCGGCAAGGGAGCATATTCCATCGCCGGCTCGGACGCCGTGGGCAATGAAGTGGGGCGCGAGTTCACACAAAAAGCCATCCTGGCCGCAGTCCTGGCATCCGTCGGAATTCTTGTCTACATGTGGTTCCGGTTCGAGTTCCTGTTCGGATTCGCCGCCGTCGTGGCGCTCTTCCATGATGTCATCATCGTTTTTGGCATCTACAACCTGCTCGGAACCTATAAGCTGGCCGGCGAAGTCACGCTCGATGTTGTCTCGGCCCTGCTGGTCATCATCGGCTATTCTGTCAACGACACGATCATCATCTTCGACCGCATCCGCGAAAACATGAAATTGCATCCCGGCATGGAGCAAAAACGCCTGATCAACACAAGCATCTGCGAATCTCTCAACCGGACGATCATGACCGTGAGCACCGTGCTTCTGGTGCTGCTTGTCATGCTCCTGATCGGCGGATCCGGACTGTTCGATTTCGCGCTTGTCCTTTTCATCGGCATCATCAAGGGCACATACTCATCGAGCTTTGTGGCATCGCCCATCCTCTACGACATCCACCGCTGGCAACAGAAACGGGCATCCGCCGCAAGACAGCAGGCCGCATCGACCAAGGTTGTGACTTCCCTGATCAAAGAAAAAACACGGTGAAGCGCAGCATAAGCCCATGAATATCACTCCCAGCAAATCCGCAATGTTGCTTTCTCCGGCCATTCCGGCGCAGGCAAAACCGCGCTGGTCGAATCGGTCGCATTCAACCTCAAACTCACCGACAGGCTCGGCCGCGTCGAGGACGGCAACACCATCTCTGATTATGACCCCGAGGAGATCAAACGCCATGTGTCCATCAACGCGTCGCTTATTCCCGTCGAGCGGCTCGGCGCCAAAATCAACATCCTCGATTTGCCGGGTTACCGCGACTTCGTGGGCGAAATCCGCAACTCCATGCGCGTCTGCGACGGTGTGGCAATCGTCGTCGACGCATCCGCCGGTGTGGAAGTGGGAGCCGAACTGGCATGGGAATATGCCGGAGAGTTCAACCTGCCGTGTGTTTTTATCGTCAACAAAATCGACCGCGAACGGGCCAACTACGAAAATGCGCTGAATGAAATCAAAAAAGCGTTCGGTTGCCGTCTTGTAACGGTGACATATCCCATGGGCGGGGCGGCATCCTTCGAAGGATGTGTTGATCTCCTGAAGATGAAAATGTCAAAAGGCGATAACGGGAAATCCGTTGACGCCGATATTCCCGCCCAAGCAAGAAAACAGGCTGACGACCTGCGCGCCGAACTGATCGAGGCCGCCGCCGAGGGCGAGGATGCCATCACTGAGAAATTCCTGGAAGAGGCGGCGCTAACCAGCGAGGAAATCCTGCGCGGGATCAAACTCGGAATGATGGCGCGCCGCATATGCCCTGTCCTCACCGTCAGCGCCGCCCAAGGCGCTGGTGTGACAAACCTGCTGGATTTCATCGTCAACTGTTTCCCCTCCCCCGCCGAGCGCGAAGCCGTCATGGCAAAGAACGTGAAAAGCCAGGCCGACGTGGAACTGAAGTGCGACGAATCGGCGCCTGCCGTCGCATACGTTTTCAAAACAATCAGCGACCCCTACACCGGACACCTGACATTCTTCAAAGTGATCCAGGGTGAGGTGGTCAATGATTCATTACTGTCCAACATCAGTCGCGGGCACGAGGAGCGCGTGAACCATCTTATGACCATGCGCGGCAAAAAACCCGAGCCGGTCAACAAGGTGAGCGCCGGCGATATCGGCGTGCTGGCCAAACTCAACGCCACCCACACCGGCGACACGCTTTGCGCGCCAAAGACCGCCACGCTCGTCCAACCTACCACAATGCCCCCCATCACCGTCCAGATGGCCGTGACCGCCAAATCCAAGGAGGACGAGGAAAAAATCGGCATGGTGATCCACCGGCTCATCGAGCAGGACCCCACGCTGAACCTGCACCGCGACCCCGCGATCAAGCAAACCATCATCTCGGGCATGGGCGAAACCCAACTCGACGTGGCCGTGGCGCGCCTGAAATATCAGAGCAAGGTCGAGGTGGAATTGCATGTGCCAAAGGTCCCATACCGCGAAACAATCACCAGAAAAGCCGAGGGACAGGGCAAACACAAAAAACAGTCGGGCGGGCGCGGACAATTCGGCGAATGCTGGCTGAGACTCGAACCCCAGCCCGAAGGCGCGGGATTTGCCTTCGAATGGAAAATCGTGGGCGGAGTCATTCCCACTAAATATCAGCCCTCAGTCGAAAAGGGCATTGTGCAGGCCATGGAGCGCGGCATTGTCGCCGGATACCCCGCCGTCGACATCATGGCATCTTGCTATGACGGCAAAGATCACCCCGTCGACTCAAGCGACATGGCATTCCAAATCGCAGCATCAAAAGGCTTCAAGGCCATCGCCAGGACCGCAAATCCTATCCTGCTCGAACCCATCTGCAAGGTCAAGGTCATCGTTCCCGAACAGTACATGGGCGACGTGATGGGCGACCTCAACTCGCGGCGCGGACGCATCCTTGGCATGAACGCCGAGGGGCGAAAACAGATCGTCGACGCACTCGTGCCCCTGAGCGAAATGTACGAATATTCAAAACAACTGCGTTCCATCACCCAGGGCCGCGGCACGTTCGAAATGGTTTATGACCACTACGAGCGCTTGCCGGCCGACTTGCAGAACAAAATCGTGGCCGCAGCAGCGCCAGAAGCCGAAGAAGAAGAATAAACTGGCGGCCCTGTTGCGCAAGCAATATGCCGTGACGATGCGGGCGGGACGCCCGCGCACCCGGGGCGGACAGGATGTCCGGGTCATGGCAAAACAGTTATTTTTAATTGGCATTTTCCCGGCCGCGCGATATATTATATATGTGAATTTTGACAAGAGAGGAAAAATAACCGTGAAATCTTATCGCGTATTTATCGTTCTTGGGGCTTTTCTAAGCGTCACAACGCTTGCATTGGCACAAACAATCGGCGTGATCGGAACCCCGGCGGCCACAGTGGCAACGCCCGTCATGCAGGGAATACCATGGGGCGCCACGATCCCCCGGGTTGTCAGCAGCGTGCCCGTCAACATGGATACCAAGGTCAACGCGACGCTGACTCTGATCAAAATCAACTTCGATCAGGCAATGGATGTGGCAAGCTTTTACTGGCCCATACCAAAGGACAATCCATCATTCCCTTACGTCACGGGCGATCCCTACTGGACCAGCGGCAATAAAACCGTCAACCTGCCGGTCAAACTCGTTCCCAATTGCCTTTATCGCATCCCGTTGAACGACACCAACCAGTTGATCTTCCGCAGCGCCGCAGGCGTGGCTCTTAATCCCGGAATGATTTCTTTCCAGACAAACCTTGCCAATACCGGCGCCGCGGCATCCAGCAACATGTTCCCCGGCTACACCCCGGCGCCCTTCCATGCGACAACGAACACGCCGATTCCCGGCCAGGGCGGAGCGCTCAATCCCATGGCCGGCGCAGGCGCGGGATTGGGCGCCGCGGGGTTGGGGACGACCGGATACGCGCCGCAGACCCTGACGCCCGCTCAAGCATCAGGACCGCCCAAATCCAAATCGAATTACCCGGTCCCGGCAGGTTCGCAGATGGGAATCCCTAACGTCCAGCAGCCTCAAGGAAATATGCCGCAGGGTGTGAAAGCTCCCAAATCAAACTTCCAGCGCATCAGCGGGCAGGTTACGCCAACACCCACGCCCACGGCCACGCCAACACCCCGAAAAAAAACCAGGTGACCCTCGCCGTCAAGCCTCAATAAAAGTGCGATAATCGTTGAAAATGCCGATCAAAACACTTTAATGGGCGGTCATGTCGTTGCCTGAATCCCATAGCGCGAAAAGATGCGTTATTATCGCGGCATTCAACGAGGGGCCGAACCTGCGGAAACTTATCCCAGGACTGGCGGAAATCGTCCCCGGCGCCCGTGTCATCGTTGTCGATGATAATTCGCCTGATGGAACGCCGGAGACGCTGAAACAAATGGCCGCCGCCAATCCCCTCCTGTCGCCCATCATCCGCGATGGCAAGCGGGGCTACGGCGGCGCCGTGATGACGGGATTCCGCCGGGCACTCGAACTCGGCGCCACGCAAATCGCAACGATGGACGCCGATTTATCGCACGACCCAAATGATCTGCCGCAACTGTTCGACGCGCTCGAAAGGGCCGATGTCGCCATCGGATCGCGATATGCCGGCGGCGTGCGCGTCATCAACTGGCATCCCGCGCGGCTGCTGCTCAGCCTGTTCGCCAACCGCTATGTGAAAACAATTCTCAGACTGAAAGTTGACGACGCCACAAGCGGATTCCGCGCCTACAGACGAAATGCCGTGGAAATCATCGCGCGAACCCCAATATCATCGCAGGGATATTCCTTCCTCGTGGAAATACTCTATTGTGTACATCGCGCGGGATGCCGGCTGTGCGAGGTTCCAATCATATACGCCGAACGGCGCGAGGGACAGTCGAAAATGAGCAAACGCGTGATCTTCGAAGCTATCATACGGCCATGGCTGTTGAGGCTCATGCCGCGCTGACGCAAACCCTGTCTCACATCACATCCTAATGGAGAGAGAACCATTGACGCACGCCAAACAGTCGCTTGTTGATGCACTCGGCATGCCTCCCATCGTTTTTTCCGGATCGTCGAGCAAATATCTCGGCCACGCCGTGTGCCAGACGCTCGGCATCCCCGATGCCCGGCTCGACATCCGGCGCTTCAGCGACGGCGAAGTCCGCGTCAAAGTCAACGAAAACGTCCGCGGAGCGCAATGCTTCGTCGTCCAGTCCACCTTCACACCCGTCAACGAGCACATCATGGAGCTGCTCCTCATACTCGACGCCCTGCGGCGCGCATCCGCCCGCGAGGTCAACGCCATCATCCCCTACTACGGCTACGCGCGCCAGGACCGAAAGGACGAAGGCCGTGTCGCGCTATCCGCCAAACTCGTCGCCAACCTTATCACCACCGCCGGAGCCGACCGCGTCATCACCATCGACCTGCACTCCGCGCAAATCCAAGGGTTCTTCGACATCCCCGTCGACCACCTTTATGCCGCGCCCGTCCTCATCGATTACATCAAAAATCACATCACACACGATTACGTCGTCGTCTCGCCAGACGTCGGCAACGTCAAGCGCGCCCGCGGATTCTCCCGGCGCCTCAACGCGTCGCTTGCAATCATCGACAAACGCCGCCCCGAACCAAACGTGGCCGAGGTCATGAACATCATCGGCGACGTGGACGGACGCTCCGTCCTGATTTACGACGACATGATCGACACCGCCGGAACGCTCGTCAAGGCCGCCGAAGCGCTCTCCGCGCGCGGCGTGCGCGACATCTATGCCTGCTGCACACACCCCGTCCTCAGCGGAACCGCACGCGGACGCCTCGCCAATTCCGCCATCAGGGAACTCATCGTCACCGACACAATCCCCCACCACGACTGGAACAACCCCAAACTCAAGGTCATCTCCGTCGCGCCACTCCTGGCCGAAACCATCCGACGCATCCACTCCAACCAAAGCGTCAGCTCACTCTTCTAAACATATCCCCCCCGCGCGGCCGGGTGGGGGGTTTCTTTTTGTCTGGATCTCCTCCGTGCTCTCTGTGCCTCTGTGGTGAAATGAATGATGGTGGCATAACAATATATGCGGATGTGGAAATCGGCGTTCCGTAGCCACGCCACTGCGGGCGGGACGGCCATTCCACATTGAAATTTGCCGCCTTTCTCCCGCGCGCCAACGCAAAAGACCGATATCACAAATATTTTCAATTAATCCTTGACATCTGAAATCACCGGCATCATCAAGCATTCAACAAACAATAGAGTGCTGTGTCTGACAAATAGTTCCTGTTCATAACGCGCCCTCGTTCAGCCAGCCGCAACACC
>JAPLSQ010000072.1 GCA_026398535.1 Candidatus Sumerlaeota bacterium
AGCACTTTCCAAGCCCAGCATCCGGGCAATCGGCAGTGGGACTATAGCATGCTGGACAAAAAGAAACCGCCGCCATCCACGGATGTGGATGGCAAGCCGGTTACGCCTCAGTCCAAGTATGACAAGGCCAAGGGGATCGACAGCAAGATTATCGACTCGCATCAGGCCACGACATCGAGTGGCAAGGAAGGGGAAGCTCTCATCAAGTTTGGCGCTGACGGCCAGGTCTCAGGACAGCATCTGAAGCCGCCGCCCAGTACCTTTACCAAGACCGGACGCGCCACTCAGAGCGTTGCAAAAACAATGCAACGTGACAGGGAAGAGAAGGAGAAACAATGACGCCGAACGCCCCCCCCCCTGGCAGCGCTGTGGCATTCACCGCCCAGGAGCGAAGGACGCTGTTGGATGAGTTCTTCGCGGTATGCAACCGCTTGGAGGACGCGCCCCCCCCCAGTCTTGAGGGGCGTAGCGAACCGCCCCCCCCGGGGGGGGGCCAGGCTCTCGAGCGGCATGTGGTGCTGCGCCGCACCTACCGCGAGAAGGCGCCGGTGTTGCAGCTTTCGCGCTGTCCGTTCACGAAAGCTGTCTACGCGCACTCGATCGATCCCTATGGAATCGACGGGCTCTGGTGGGATTACCGAGCCCCCAACAGACCGCTCGAATTGCTGGGAGGAAACATCGTGGCGTTCACAGGCGCCATGCGGTTGGGCACGCCGCTCGAGTCGATGCCCTTTCTCTGCAGGCCGGGGCCGGGAGTGCCATTCGTCGTTCCGCGGATACTGGAGCGCGAAGGCGTTCGGGCGGTCATCTCGTCGCTCCCAATCGGTGTGCACACCGGCTACGTCATCGTCTATTTTGGCAACCCGGCGCCAAATGACCTGGAAGGCTTTAACGACTGGGGAACTGACGACTACCAGTTCGAGTCTGGCCCGGACAGGTTCGGATGGGACAAGTCCTACAGCGTCCTCAGCGACTATGACTTCGAACTGGAGAAGTGGCTTGTTGCCGGCAAACTTCTCTGGATTGCCACCAACGACACCGAACTGACGCTGAGGGAAAACGTTACAGGGTGTCCTTACATTGGGCTGAAAGGCATTCGGAAACCGCAGCTGATTCAAGATGGAGAGGTTTGGCACGAGGAGCTCTGGACCGACACTGTGGAAGACCGGTCAGCGAGTACGCC
Source organism: Candidatus Sumerlaeota bacterium (assembly GCA_026398535.1). Classification (GTDB taxonomy): domain Bacteria; phylum Sumerlaeota; class Sumerlaeia; order Sumerlaeales; family Sumerlaeaceae; genus JAPLSQ01. Next base: position 1,184 of record JAPLSQ010000072.1, read on the forward strand.
ATCAGGCGGTCAGCGAGTACGCCATCAGGCGGACGGGACGCCCGCGCTCCCAGGACAAACACGGACAACCATTTCTGTGTGCGGGGTGTGCGGAATGGTTTTACCCGCAGACGCGCGATTCTGTGCTGGCTGCGGAAACCCGATCTCAGTTCCGAAGCCTGCTGCGCCAGTGGCGAGTGTCTGCCCATCGTGCCGCAATTCTATTTCACCCGCCGCAAAGTTCTGCAAGCGTTGCGGATACAAACTGATCAAGTCCTGACAGGAGAGTGCATCGATGTTCTGTTCTCTATGTGGCACGAAGCTAAACGATAACGCGAAGTTCTGCAAAACCTGCGGCGCTCAGATGGGTGCGCCGGCAACTGCCACTTCTGTTCCGCAACAGGCCCGTCCGACGCCGCCCCCCCCTGCGCCCCCTGCTGTGAGGCCCGGTGTAGTGCCTCCGCCTGCCGCGCCCCCCCCTGCGCCCCCGCCGCCCCGGCCGTCGCCTGTGCGCGTGGCGCCCGTGTCACCGACTTCGCCGCCGCCCCCAGGACCGCAGTCTTCTCGCCCCCAACCGAGTCCCGCATTCCAGCCGCCACCGCGTTCTTCGGTTCCCCCGCCCCCCCCCCGTCCAGCCTATGCGCCACCTCCTCCAGCCCCCCCCCTGGCCATGTCACCGCCACCGCCACAAGCGGGAGCGGTCCCTCCCCGCTCTGCATCTCCCCCGCCCAGAACAGGACAAGCGGCCGCCGCACCCCGGCAACCGTTCGTGCTGCCTGAGGCGCCGACTCCCTGGCCGTTCCAGGAGAAAACCACAGAATGGGCCGGGAGCGTGACCGGGAGCCTCGCCAGATCCGGTTTTGCACCCGACACTCCGCACGGCAGTGTCGTCACACGGCTCATCCGCGCCGCGATGCTCGACAAGACCGTGTACCGCGAAGTCGCGACGGATCCCCGATGTGAGAAGGAAGCATGGATTATCATGGCAGCGATCATCGGGCTCGTCAGCTTCTACCCGTATCTATCCTCGCTCGGATCGTTCACCTCGTCCAGCATGACGAGGATCGCCTCGGTGGCGGCGATCCAGGCTGTCGCATGGGTCGCGCGCGTCTGGATCATCCAGATGCTCGCCAACATGTGGCTGGGCAGCAAACTCACCTTCCAACAGATGTTCCGTCCGCTGGCCTATGCCCAGGCCCCCTCGCTCCTCATGTTCCTGCCCCCGATGACAACTCTTGTTACCGTACTGGGAATCGCCACGAACACTGCGGCGATCAGGGATGTGACCGGGTGCAATACGGTCCAGGCGGTAGTGCTCTCGGTTGTCAGCGTGATCGGTGTGATGATCTGCATCGGGCTTGCATCGCCGATCATCTACAAACTGATGCAGGCAATGTAGGTCTTCGCAGGAGAACACGGACGAACACGGACATACACGTAACCGGTCAGCGAGTACGCCATCAGGCGGACAACCATGGACGAAGAACGATGCTGCCCCCGCCCCTCCCGGCGCGGCGCGGCCTCGTTGTACGCACCACGCTGCTCGCGCTGACGCTGGTCCTTGCCGGCTGCGGGGGACGCACCGCCGGCCGCGAGGTCGTGGTCTACACGTCGGTCGACCAGGTCTACTCGGAACCGATCCTAAAGGAGTATGAGAAGAAAAGCGGTGTGCGCGTGCGAACTGTCTATGACGTTGAAGCCGCGAAGACGACCGGACTTGTCACTCGCCTTCAAGCGGAGAAGGGACGTCCCCAGGCCGACGTTTTCTGGAATGGCGAATTCGCACAGACTCTTGGCCTGAAGGAGAAGGGTATCCTTGCTCCGTACCACTCTCCAGTGGCAGCCGACATACCTGCCACGTTCAAGGATCCGGAAGGATTCTGGACCGGCGTGGGAGGCCGGGCTCGCGTCTTCATCGTGAACACGACACTCCTCAAGCCGTCCGAGTATCCGTCCTCGCTTGAAGATCTGCTGAGTTCGCGATGGCCGGCAGACAAGATCGGCGTGGCTCATCCGCTGTTTGGCACGATGGCGACGCACGCCGCGGCCCTCTATGCGACCATTGGCCCGGAGCTTGCAGGCGCATTCTTCACGGCGCTGCGTGAGCGCGGTGTTCGAGTCGTCGACGGCAATTCCGTCGTTCGCGACATGGTGGTTTCCGGGCAGCTTGCGTTCGGTCTCACGGACACGGATGACGCAGCGGGAGCCATCCGGCGCGGCGCGCCAGTGTGCATCGTTGCTCCCGACCAGAAGACCAGTGGCACGCTGGTCATCCCGGGCGCCGTCGCGATGATCGCGGGCGCGCCGCACGCCGCGGAAGCCCGCGCCATGGTCGACTATCTTGTCTCCGCGGAAACCGAGATGGCGCTTGTGCAGTCGGGGTTCTACCAAATACCCGTGCGTCCGGGGGCAAAGGCCAGCGATCCTGCATTCGCCAATATCAGGCCGCTGCCCGTCAGCCTGAAAGAGGTCCATGACCAGATGCCCCGCTCTGCCAGCGAGCTGAGGGAGATCTTTGTCAGGTGACCGGAGTCTGTCTCATTGGAGAACCGGTCAGCGAGTACGCCATCAGGCGGACGAACACGGACATACACGTAACCGGTCAGCGAGTACGCCATCAGGCGGACAACCATGGACGAAGAACGATGCGGCGGCGCGGCGCGGCCTCGTTTATCGGAATGGCTCGTGGGTTGGCGCTTTTGATTCTGCTGGGGCCCGCTGCCGTGCTGCTGGTGTCCGTGGCGGAAGCCCTTGTGGACCAGGGGCCATCCCTGCTGCGGTCCGCGATTCCCAATGCCAGAACGCTGGTCCTGCTTGTGCGTTCCTCGGCGCTGGCCGCAGCCGTTGCCGTGAGCTGCATGGTCGCGGGAACTCTGGCTGCGACCGTTCTGGCGCCGCGGAGACGCCTGTTTTCAGTCATTCGCCTGTTCTTTCCGGTGCTGATTGTCGTGCCGCCCTATCTGCACGCCGTGATCTGGACCACATGCGTGTTCGCCCTCAACACGTGGCTTGACGCGCACGGTCTCCGTTTCCTGCGTCTCGACGGCTGGTGCGGAACTTGGTGGGCGGAGTTCATGGCCCTGCTGCCGCTTGCCACCGGACTGGCGTTGGTGAGCCTGGAAAGCATAGACCCGGCGCTCATTGCCGCCGCGACCACGTCACGCGCGCCGTCCGCTGTCCTGAGCGAGATCGTGGTTCCCCTGGCTGCGCCGTACCTCGCCGCGGGCGCCGGAATCCTGTTCCTGATCAGCTTCCTCGACTACAGCGTGCCTTCGCTGTTCACGGTCAATGTGTATGCGCTGGAAATCTTCTCGCGCTACAGCGCCGACGGACGAGCCGAGGTTGCAGCGCTGGTTTCGTTGCCGGTCCTTGTGGTGGCATGGCTGGTCATCCGGGCGGTGCTTTCGCCACTGCGCCATGCGGCCTCCACGCCGCACCGGCGCGTCGCGCCCCCCCCTGGCATGGCGTTGTCGGGTCCGTGGCCCGCGTGGCTCGCGGCTGGCAGATTCAGTGCGTTTGCGCTGCTCGCGGGACAGGCAATCGTCCCCATGCTGTGGCTTGCGCTCATGTGCGGCAGCGCGAGTTCGATTGTGCGAGCCGGTGCAAACGCCCGGCACGAGATCGCCGTCACATGCGAGATCGCGCTGGCATGCGCGTTCCTCGCGGTGGCGCTGGGACCTGTCGTGGCGGAACGGCTCGTTAAAAGATCATTTCGCGCAAAGACCCAAAGAACGCAAAGAACAACACAGTTCTGGTGGTTCGCGGTTTGCGTGGCATTTGCGATGCCCGGGCCTTTGGCCGGTGTGGGCGTGGCCCGGTTCTCCACGTGGTGTCCTGCCCTCCGCGAGTGGCTGTGGGCGCCCGTGTGGGCGAATGCGTCGCGGTTCCTGCCGATCGCCGCATTCATTGTCTATGCCCATCTGCGGCGTGTGGATCCGCTGCTGCTTGATGCGGCACGGCTCTATCACCGGAATTGGCTGCACGGACTCCTGCGGGTGCAACTCCCGCTTGCGATGCCGGCGCTGCTCATGGTCGCGGCGGTCTGCATGGTTCTGCCGATGGGTGAGCTTGGCGCAACGATCATCGTGGCGCCCCCGGGCGCCTCCACGCTGATGATGCGCCTTTACAATCTGCTCCACTATGGCGAATCAAAGGAGGTTGCAGCGTTGTGCGTGGTGCTCATGGCCCTGGCGTTGCTCGCAGCCGGAGTCACCATGGCCGCAGTACGGGCGGTGGCCCGGCACGCACCCCCCCCTGAGGTCTGTGACAGGAGGGATTCGACGCAATGATCGAGCTGAACGACGTGGGCCGAAGATTCGGCAGCGTGCAGGCGCTTGCCAATGTATCCCTGCGAATCGAAAAAGCCGCGAAGCTGGCAGTGCTTGGCGCCTCGGGCAGTGGCAAGACCACCCTCCTGCGCCTGATCGCGGGACTCGATATCCCCGACTCGGGCGAGATTCGCATTGATGACCGGGTCGTGAGCCGCCCCGGATGGGTGCAGTCTCCTCACCTTCGCGGGATCGGGTTCGTGTTTCAGAAGCCCTGCCTCTGGCCGCACATGACCGTGGCGCAGAACGTGCTCTTCGCAATCGCGGCTGTGCCGCAGCCGGAGCGGCAGACCCGGCTCGACAGCGTTCTCTCTCGCGTCGGCCTCTCGGATCTGGCGGGACGCTATCCTTCCGAGCTGTCCGGCGGCCAGGAACGCCGTGCGGCTCTCGCACGCGCGATCGCGCCCCAGCCCCGGATCCTGCTCATGGACGAACCGCTGACCAATCTGGATCCGCAGGCGAAGAGTGCGATGCTGGAGCTGATCTCCAGCACCGCGAACCAGCACAGGTGCACACTTGTCTATGTAACCCACGAAAGGTCCGAAGCGGATGCCGTGTCAGGCGGGATCGTTATGTTGGAGCAGGGGCGCCTGATCCAGCCACCGCCCGCTTCAGCCCCCCCCTCGACGGGATGCACTACTGCCTTGCAAGTAGGGGAGTGGGTGGGCAAACCTCAGCGTTTAGATGATAGGAATCCATATCCTTGAAAGATGGTCAGATGTTCTGTTCGGAATGTGGCGCAAAGAATGACAATGATGCCCAGTTTTGCGAATCGTGTGGAGCCCCCGTCGGGCAAGGCGAAGTCAGTCCGTCGCAAACAGAAGAATCCAGCGTCCTGACGGATGGTGGATCCTTATGCGCTCAATGCGGCGCAAAACCGACAAAATCTGGCGACGCCGATGCCAGATTCTGTGAATCGTGCGCCGCACTGATTCAGGCTGAACACCCTGCGGAACCAGCCATAGTCAGTCCACTGCAAGCGCCCGCAAAGCACCAGACGATTCCGGCGCCCGTGCCAAAACCCGCCGCCGCACCTGTCTTCCCAGTTCCGTTCCCACCGCCTCCCACAGCGCTTGAACCTCCGCTGGCACATCCGCAGGAGCCTGCCTATGAGCAAATCGTGTCGCTCGAAGCTCCTGCGCCTGATGCTTTCGCGCCCCCCCCCGTGTCCCAACCGGCTGCAGCCACCAGAAATAACCGGCTGCCTCTCGTGGTGATTCTGCTTCTTGGCGCAGTCGTCATCGCAGGTGGAGTTTCCTGTTACCGTTCGTGGATAAGCGGAAAAGGCGTGTTTGGTTTCCTTGGAGCGGGAGCCAAAGCAGACAGCTCACGCGTAACTACCGGCACACTGACGGCATCAGGTGTGCCCAAGACTCCGATTCCCACCAGTAGTGTATCAACGGTTGCCAATACGTCATCCACCCAGCCGGCACAATCGTCGAAGTCTTACTCGGTGACTGTTTCCAGTCTGACCGCCAAGCCGCTCAAGGACGCCGAAGGGGAGACCGGTCAGCGAGTACGCCATCAGGCGCACGCCGCCCCTCCCTGCGTCCAGCTCGACTGGCAGGCGACCGTGACCGGCACGGCGGTCTTCGTCCTCGAGCGACGCAAAGACCCCGACGACGACGATGTGACTTCTTTCACTGTGACCCAGGATCAGCGCAGCTATCTCGACAGATCGGTTTTCCCGGGCACAACGTATACGTATTCCATCCGTGGCGAGTCGGATGGCGAGAAGACCCCAGTGCTTGCGACGGAATCGGTAGTCATGTTTCCCAGGACACCGCAGTCGCTCATTGTCTCGAGCGCCGAGGAGAATCGCGTGGCTCTGAGCTGGGACACAAAGTACCAGAAACAGGTCCGCGTTTTCCTGTACCGTAGCACGGAGGCTTCAGACGGACTCTTCGATCTGCTCGTCCCCGACGGGCTTCCTGGCGACCAGTCTTCCTATACCGATGCAGGACTGAAACCGGGTAAAACATACTGGTACAAGATCGAAGCCCGCAATGAGGCCGGAGCGTCCGCGGAATCCGCCGTGGTGCAGACCAAAACGCCCCCCCCCCTGGCTACCCCCGCGCCGACACCCGTCCCGACACCAAGGCCAACCGCTACGCCGAGACCAACGACCACCCCCGCCCCCACGGTTGCTCCGGAAACAGAGACGGGTCCGAGCCAGAACGCTGGTTATACACCGGCGCCGGGAAGCCCCGAGCGAACGCAGATGATGGAGGCGCTTCGCACGCCGGTCCAGCAATACTATAGCCGGCAGGTAAAGTTCAAGGTGCTCCAAATGAGGCAGAATCAGGACCTCGTTGGCATGGTGGTCCAGTGTGTTGAGCCCGACAGCTCGGGTACAGACCCAGCGCCTTTTTCCGACATCCCCAAACTTGTAGCAACGCTCCGCATGACCGGCGGACAATGGCGTCTCGTGAGCTGGAAACCCGTTGCAGAGGATAACAGCAAATCCGATTCGCCTGAAAACTTAAATCCCAGCCAGACACCAACTCGCAGCAGCAAGATATTCCGGCTGGGCAAGAAGTCGGATGGCGTGCTCCTCAGCTCGTCGTACCCAAAATCCGACCTGCTTATCGAGCTCAACCTGAATTACTCACAACCCGGCGCCGTTCTTGACACGATCGGAATCAATGCCGCGCCCGTGGGCTCATTTTCTCTTGTTATTCTGCCGGACGGCCATGTGCAGTTCCAAGTGTATGATCCCAACACCAAGAGTGTCGGCGCGGTCGGCAATGGGTGGCACTTTTTGCGCAGCAAGACAAAGATCCCGGCAGGGACAGTCCAGTCCGTCAGGGTCTACGTGGGCGAGAAGATGTGCACATTGTCGATCAACGGAAAGATGGAGGCGGAACTGCCACTGGCCATAAAGCTCTCGGGCAACCCCCTGTATGTCGGGGACTTCCCCGGCGATGAGGCCTGGGGCAACAAGTACAACATTCATCAGGCTATGACAGGTACGGTGACTGTGGATTTTCTGGGCAACCCGATCAGATGATGGCGATTTGCGGACAAGTGGCTCAAGCGCTTCCTGAGTCATCGCATTGATGGCTTGAGCGATAATGAAATCAGCCACATGCTGGGTGGCGTCAAGCCTTGGAGCTATCGCGTCTCGTCATTGACCTCTGATGGCGACGCCATGGCCTACAGGGCCGGCGCGATCATCACCGGGAAAGAGTTTAGAGAGAAAAACTTTTACACGGAGAACCATGGAGATGACACAGAGGACCACGGAGAAAAGAAGCGGCGGTCCGGAGGGCGATGTCTCATCCGCATCAATAATTTCGTGAATCTTCCACTAAGGCGCGGCAACGTATGCAGGTCTCCAAATACAGCATTCAACAACCTCCCGGTTGGTCGTTCGAACTGTCGCGCCGGCAAGAGCATCCTCGATTCTCCCGGAAACGAATGTCATTCGATCCGGATGGCTTGAAGGGGGGTGGTGCGTGAATACCTAAGACGGCCGTTTTTGTCATGCCACCAGGCGAAATGCTCTTTGCGGCCGGCATCATGTGTTGTTCTTTGCGTTTTTTGTGTCTTTGCGCGACATGTACTGCTGATGGAGCCGCGTACGGCGTGACTACGCGTTCGCTGTTCGCGAATTTCGAACGGAGCGAGCGTAACGCTGGTCCGCCTGCGTGTGACTGACGATGTGGATGCCATTGCCAATGTGGCGACCTTACAGGAAAAGTAAGGGCGAGAATGATGTTTGGTACCCGGTACGGGATTCGAACCAGTGATCTTCGCCGTGAGAGGGCGATGTCCTAAACCGCTAGACGAACCGGGCAAGTGGCTTCGGGTTGAGTGCTACACACGCAGGCGGTTTTGTATTCTGTGGTTGTCGGTGGTTGTCCATTGTATTCGTTGCTTTCCATCGTCATCTATTTGCATGTATCGCTCTCATGGGATTGAAGAAGTGAAATGATGAAAAGCAACCAATTTTCAGCGGCATTTACCGGCGCCGTGGGTGTTGTCGCGTGAAGGCGGTCATGAGGCGGTCGGACAGGGAGCGCATTCGTTGGATTGTGCGCGAGGCGCTGGCGGAGGACATCCGGGGCGGGGATGTGACGTCGGTCATTTTTGGACCGGAAGAAAAGGGCCGGGCGCGGATCGTGGCCAAGGCGCCGGGCGTGCTGAGCGGGATGGAGGCAGCGTGCGAGGTTTTCCGCCAGCTTGACAGCTCATCGCGGTTCCGCGCGCTGATGCGCGACGGCCAGAGTTTTCAGCCGGGCTGCGTTCTGGCCGAGATTTCGGCGCCGCTTGCCGTCCTGTTCATGGGCGAGCGCACGGCGCTGAATTTTCTTCAGCGGCTGTGCGGCGTGGCCGCATTGACGCGGCGAATGGTTGAGGCGCTCGGGCCGGATTCGGGCATCGGCATTTATGACACGCGCAAGACCACGCCGCTGTTGCGCCTGCTGGAAAAGCGCGCCGTGGCGGACGGCGGCGGGCACAACCACCGGTTCGCGCTGGACGACATGGCCATGCTCAAGGACAACCACATCGATGCGGCAGGCGGAATCACGGCGGCGGTGGAGCGTCTGCGGGGCGCGGGATTCTTCGCGCGCCACCCGCGCCTGCCGTTATGCATCGAGGCGCGCAGCGTGACCGAGGCGGCCGAAGCCGCGTGTTGCGGAGCCAATATTGTGATGCTCGACAACATGTCCATGGAACAGATGCGCCGCGCCGCCCGCGCCATTGAATGTGCCGCGCGCGATGCGGAACGATCTGTCCCGCACATCGAGGTCAGCGGCAATGTGTCTGTCGCTCGCATCAAGGCGTTGCGCGCCCTGCCCATTGATCGCATCTCGGTCGGGGCGCTCACTCATTCCGCCCCGTCCATCGACCTGTCAATGAGATTTGGTTGATATAAAGTTACTCAACGAAAGCGACAATGGAAACCGGTCAGCGAGTACACCATCAGGCGGACAACCACGGGCAACCACGGACAACCACGAGAACACCCATGAAGCACGCGCTGTTATGGTGCGGTCTGGCGCTGGTGATTTTTCTGGCGGCGGCGGGATTGTATATTTACCATGTGCCGATACGCTGGCAGGCGTTCAATGACCGCGTGGCCGCGCGGCTCGAGGCGGCGTCCGGAGCGCGCGTCGCCTTCGACAACGCCCGTTTCTTCGCCGCGCGCGGTCTCTACACGGCCGACAATGTGCGCTTCGGCGACAGCGATCCGCGCTCATCCGCCACTCTGATAATTCAGCGAGTGGACGTGCTGGTTTCGCCGCTGTCATTTCTTTTTGGACATGGGCGCTATATCAAATCGCTGACCATCTGGTCGCCGTCGGAACTGGAGTATCAGCGCACGGACGGCGCCATAATACCCGGACCGCGCGCGGCTCTTCTGGCGCGCATCCTGTCAAGCATCAAGCCCGTGGGCGCGGGCGGCAAGGGCATCATGCCGTTCCGTGTGGTGCGGCTGATGGACGCCTGCGTCCGGGTGTCGCGCGAAACCACCGCCACGCGCCCATGGGATCTGCCGGCAAGACCAGCCGAGGACGAGATCCGCCTGGCCGATTTCGACATCGAGGCCACGGGCGACGAAACCGCCCATTACCATGTCACATTCAACGGCGTTCTGCAAACCGTCCGCCGCAGCGCTCCCGTCGCGGGCGCGGCCGTGTTCAATCCGGTCACGGGCGGCAACATCGATCTGAATTTCCCAAGAGCCCAATTCGATGATCTCGTCGGTTTGCCCCCCGGGTCGATGTTCAGGGTTGGCAACTTCCATATGTCGGCGCATTTTTCCCGCAGCGCCGATCAAACCATCAAAGCCAGCGGCGAGTTGCTTTGCGATGAATATTCGTTCATGGACACCAACCGCGAATTCGCTGTTGACGACAACAACGCGGCGCTTTCATTTGATATCACAATCAATCCGCCGGAACAGCGCGTCACAGTCGATAACGCGCATGCCATCACACCGTGCCTTGAAGCTCAGGCCGGCGGTGTGGTGTCATGGAAGGAGCCGCATGACTTTGATGCGCAGTTGTCGGTGACGCTTCTCGGAGAACCCTACCGGCCGCTTGTCACATGCCATTTGCCCCCGGGATTCAAGCTCGACACGCGCGACCGAAGTTTCACCCTCACCGCCGCCGCCTCCGGCAATATGGAGCGTGTCAGCATGCTGATCGGCAAGCTGGCGTTTACATCCGTCACCCTAAACGCGCCTTATTTCGACCGCCCCGTCGAGGACATCAGCGGAACCATCAACTTCGAACCCGCTCGGATTGTCCTTCACGACATCTCCGCCATTTACGGCCAGGCATTGCTCAACGCGGACGGGGAAATTCAGGGCGATTACCTCAACCGCCACGAGGGATTGCTGACCCTGAACTGGAAAGCCGATGCCACCGCGGACGACATGGTCACACTTTTCGATTTGACAAAATCAGCCCGCGCGGCCGGCGCGCATGGCACGGAAGGCGCCGCGGGATCTATCGTTTGCGAGGGAAACCTGACGCAATATTTCTCGCTGGGCGATCCCGTCAAAAACAGCAAGCCTAAAATAAACGGGTGGATGGACATCAAAAATGTGGGCGTCAAACTGGCGCAACTGCCCATGCCTCTCACCAATCTCAACGGGCATCTTAAAATTGAAGGCAACCGGATCATCATCACGGGTTTGAGCGGCAACATGGAAGGCAGCTCGGTAGACTTGCAGGGACAAGTGGCCGGCAAAACATTCTTCTGGCGTCAGCCCGAGCTGACGGTGACGGGTTCCACAAACATCGATCTTGCCAACGCGGTCAAGCTTTTGCCGGAACAGCAGCGCGCCCAGATTGCGGAGATGAGGCTCGAAGGGCGCGCCTCGGCTGATTTTTCGCTCAGCACAAGCCTGCGAAGGCTCGACCAAGCCCAATATAGCGGCGGAATTCAGCTTCACGGCGTCGGATTCAGCGTTTCAAATCCTTTCTTTTCCGGTGACGTGCGCAGCCTCAACGCGCGGCTCAAATGGGACGGCGGCACACTGAGGGCTGAACAGTTCAGCGCACGCCTTAATGGCGACCCCGTCAGCGGCATGGCCGTCATCAACGACGACTCGATGGGATTCAACCTGCAATCCCAGACAAACCTCCGCCATGTGCTTAACACATTTCCCCGCCTGCAACGCACCCTCGACATGGACGGTCCTGCCCGTCTTGACACAAGGCTTTCGATTGCGGGCGGCATCGACGATCCTGCCCAAACAAACAACGGGGCGCTTGACCGGATCCTCGCCTCAATCTGGCCGCGTTTCAAAAAAGCCTTTTTTACCGGCAACTACTCCCTTGAGGGAAAAATTGATCTGGGCAACGCCGCCGCCGGGGCGATGTTACGCCACAAGGTTATGCCCATGGCAAAGACCAACGACGGCGAAATGCTGATACCCCGCGCGGAACTGCGCAACATTCATGGGACGCTCATTCTGTCGGGACGCAAGGCTGTCATTCCCACCGACAAACCGGCGTTGTGCGATTGCGCCGACTCGAAAAATTGCGGCATCTCCGGCAGCTTCGAGTTCAGACCCGGCAATCTTCCCCGCATCGAATTCTCCATGAGCGCGCCTTCGTCGAGCGAGGCGCGCATGGATTCATGGTTGTTTGGCTGGGGCGAAGAATTGCGCCGTTACCCGCCTGCGCCGGCGCAGCCGCCGCACTTCACCGTTGAAAATCCGAGCTTCGACCTGCTCGGGCGCATCACCGCCGGACGAACTTCCTATAAGGGGCAGATTGCCGGCAGCATGAAAGCTGTCATTGAGTACACATTCGAGCCCGAGCGCAGCCGCCGCACGATCATCCGCGACATCGCGATCAGCGGATTTGGCGGCAATCTCAGAGCCGACTCACGCTTTGAAAGCAGGATTGATCCGGAAAAGGCCGTACCGGTGGCATGGTCGGTTGATGCGCGCATTCATCAGATGCAATTGTTGCCGCTGCTGACATGGGTATTCCGGGATGTGCGCAACATCGACGGCATCATCAGCACCCAATTGCGCCTCGAAGGCGCGGGCACAGATCCCGACGCACTACGCGGCGTAGGAGCCTCAACCACCCTCTCCAACCTCGAAATCAGCCGGACGCCGTTCATTACCAAATTGGGTGAACGCATACGCCTCGATTTCCAAGGACGACGCTTCAAGCTGGCCAGCGCCGCCAATTTCGACATCGGCGGCGGAGCAGTCTCGGCGCAAAGCCTGCGGCTGGAATCAAAGGGACTGGTCATGAACCTGCGCGGAAACTATTATTTCAACAAGACAATCGACGCAGTGCTCAGGCTTGACATCTTCGAGACCGTGCTGGGCGGTCTGCCCGGCCAGATTCCCCTGCTCGGCCAGCTCGCCTCGGATGTGGTGAAACTGGCCGACAGAATGGCCGAACGCCTGCTGCTGGCATTTCGCATCAGCGGCAACGCCGGCGATCCCGACATCACCCCAATTGCCGTGCCTTTGTTCCAAGACCTGAATCTCATCCGGCTCCAAGGGCGCCGTCAATGACACCCCTTTTCCTTGGCGAGCCTTGCGGCTTTGCGTGAGAAAAAACCATAAAAGATCATTTCGCGCAAAGACACAAAAAACGCAAAGAACAACACATCAAGCCTGGGCGGATTGTGTGTTGACCGCTCGCTATTCATGAGGGCATAAACCTCTCCATACAATAATTTGAACGAGGTATAGACATGAGAGCCGCATCGCCTGTGATGAAAATAATCGCCTTCGCATCCTGCCTGTCTGTTCCATTTTCGGCGAGCGCCACCGCGGATGAGACAACATTATCCGCCGCGGAAAAGCGCCTGTACATGGTTGCCACCGCCCATCTCGACACTCAGTGGCTGTGGACGATCCAGGACACCATCCGCAAGTTTCTGCCCAAGACCTTCAACAACAACTTCGACCTGATGAAGGCGTTCCCCGGCTATGTGTTCAACTTCGAAGGCTCTTTCCGCTATATGCTCATCCGCGAGTATTACCCGAAGGCTTACGAGCGCATTAAGGAGCTGACCGCCAAAGGCCGCTGGCGCGTCACGGGCAGCTCGGTGGACGCGGGCGACACCAACGTGCCGTCGCCCGAGTCGCTCATCCGGCATATCCTTTATGGCAACGGCTATTTCCGCGACGAGCTTGGCGCGGCGAGTTGCGACATCTTCCTGCCCGACTGCTTCGGTTTCGGCTTCGTGCTGCCAACGGTGGCGGTTCACTGCGGATTGAAGGGATTTTCGACCCAGAAGCTTTCGTGGGGCGGGTCCGCGCATCCATTCGACATCGGGACCTGGGAGGGTGTGGACGGCTCATCGGTCATCGCGGCGATCAATCCGGGCGGCTACGGCTCGATAATCGAAAACGACCAGAGCCGCGACGAGCACTGGCTGAAAAAGATCAACGAGCTTGGCGCGATCAGCGGCCTTTACTTCGCGATGCGCTATTACGGCACGGGCGACACGGGCGGCTCTCCAACCACGGGCTCTGTGAAGTGGGTCGAGAGGAGCATAAAATCGGACGGCCCCGTGAAGGTTCTTTCCGCGGGCGCGGACCAGCTTTTCCGCGACATCACGAAGGAGCAGCGGGCGCGCCTGCCGCATTACCGCGGCGAATTGTTGCTGACCACGCACGGCACAGGCTGCTACACGGCTCAGGCAAATCTGAAACGCTGGAACCGCAAAAACGAGCTTCTGGCCGTGGCCGCCGAGCGCGCCGCCGTGGCCGCAAACTGGATCGGCGCCGCGCCCTACCCCGCCGCTTTCATCCGAAACGCCTGGATCCGCTTTCTCTGGCACCAGTTTCATGACGACCTGACCGGCACGAGCATCCCCGGCGCCTACCAGTATTCGTGGAACGACGAGGCGCTTTCGCTGAACCAGTTTGCGAGCGTGCTTGCCGGTTCGGTTGGCGCTGTCTCGCGCGCCCTCGACACGCGCGTCGCCAAAGGCTCGGTGGCGCTCGTGGTCTACAATCCGCTTGGTTATGAGCGCGAGGACGCCGTCGAGGCGGTGGTCAAGTTCGCCGGCGCGCCGCCTCCCGCTCTGCGCGTCATCGACACAGTCACGTCAAAAGAAACGCCCGCGCAAATTATAGCCAGCCGCGACGGCGAACTCACATTCCTGTTCCTCGCCCAACTGCCCGCCTTGGGATTCAAGGTTTTTGAAGCGCTTCCCGCAGAGCGCCCCCAGCCGCCCGACCCCGCTCTCACTGCGAGCGTGACGGGGCTGGAGAACGCGCGCTACCGTCTCAAGCTGGACGCCGATGGCAATGTCGCCGGCATTTTTGACAAGCTGGCGGAGCGTGAAATGCTCGAGAAGCCTCTGCGGATCGAACTGCTCAGCCAGGAGAAACCTGTCGAGTGGCCCGCATGGGAAATCCAGCATGAAGACATCACGCGCGTGCCCATGGCCATTCTCAGCGGACCCGCGCGCGTGAACGTGGTAGAGCGCGGCCCCGCCCGCGCGACGGTCGAGGTCGCGCGCGAAGTGCGCGGCTCCACGGTCACACAGCGCATCTCCCTAATGGGCGGCGGCGCCGCGGCGGACCGCATCGAGTTCGACACGCGCCTCGATTGGCGCACGCCGCGCTGTGTCGTCAAGGCCGCGTTCCCGCTCAACGTCAGCAACACGACCGCCACCTACGATCTCGGCATCGGAACCATCGAGCGCGGCAACAACACGAATAATTTGTACGAAGTGCCTGCGCAGATGTGGGCCGACCTCACAGCGGCCGACGGCGCGTACGGCGTCGCCATCATGAACGACTCCAAATACGGATGGGACAAACCCGCCGACAACATCCTGCGCCTGACCCTCGTTCACAATCCCAAACCAAAGAGCAACGACCGCACAAAGGTTCACCAGGAATGGCAGGAGTTCGGGCGTCATCATTTCGTCTACGCGCTGTATGGACACAAGGGCGGCTGGCGCGAGGGCGGCGTCTGCGCACAGGCGGGGCGGCTGAATGAGCCGCCCATCGCGTTCCAGTGCCCGCCGCATGCCGGGCCGATGGGGCGCGCTTTCTGCGCGTTCACATGCTCATCGCCTGATGTCGGCCTGATGTCCATCAAACAGGCCGAGAAAAGCGGCGAGGTGATCGCGCGCGTGCGCAACCTCTCGCCCGGGGCGGTCAAGGATGCGCGGCTGTCCCTCGCGGGCGGCATTGCCTCGGCGCGCGAAGTCAACGGCGCCGAGGAATCGGTCGGCCCGGCCCGCGTCGAAGGAAGTGAGTTGGTCGTTGACCTGCGCCCGTATCAGCCGCGCGCCTACGCGCTCAAGCTGCGCCCGCCCGCGGATAAACTCGCTCCGCCCGCATCCTCGCCAACCGACCTGCCGTATGACCTGGCCGTGACCAGCGCCGACAGCAAGCCAGCCAAGGACGGCATCGACGCCAAAGGCAGCGCGATTCCCACCGAGCTCTTCCCCGCACAAATCGAATTCAACGGCATCCGCTTCAAACTCGGCCCCAAAGACGGCAAGAACGCTCTTGCCTGCAAGGGGCAGACCCTGCGCATTCCCCGCGGCATGAACCGCGCATACATCCTCGCCGCGGGCGCGGGGCGCGCAGCGGCGGCGGGCGCGTTCGTCGTTGATGACAACCCCGCCGAATTAAGCGTGCAGCCGATGACGGGGTGGATCGGCCAGGCCGACAGCCGGTTTGTCGACGGGAAACTCATCGAGGATGGCAGCCGCCTGACGCCCGGATTCATCCAGCGCGATCCTGTGGCATGGATCAGCACACATCTGCACGACCCCTCCGGCGCAAACCTGTTCTACACATTCGGTTATCTGTACTGTTATCGGATTGATGTGAAAAATGGCGCCGGCACACTCAAGCTGCCCGACAATCCCGCGATCCGCGTCTTCGCGCTCACCTTCGCGAAGAACGAAAACGATGAGGCGCGTCCGGCGCGGCTGCTCTACGATTGATTTGACGCCCGGATCGAAACGGCAGGATGCCGTTTCTCCGGGGAAAAGAAAAAACCATAAAAGATCATTTCGCGCAAAGACACAAAGAACGCAAAGAACAACAGTTGACGGTGTCCGTGTACGCCCCGCCTATTTTGTCGACGCGGCGGGTTCCGGTGCAATGCCACGCACTTCGCGCTTTTGGGGCATCGCGGGATAGTCCACGCGATGGTGGAAACGGCTGAGCAGTGTGCGCACGAACGACTCGGTGATGGCGAACAGATCGCGGAAGGTCATGTGGCACTCGTCGAACTGGCCGTCGTGGAACTTGTCGTTGATAGCCTCGCGCACGAGTTTGCGCACGTCCTCCTCGCGCACGGTCTTGCCCGACAGCTTGGCTGTGGCCATCGCGTCGACCGTATCGGCAAGCATGACGATGGCCGCCTCGATGGTCTGCGGTTTGGGGCCGGGGTAACGGAACTCTTCCTCGGAGACCTCGATATTGGGCTCGGTGCGCTTGAGCGCCTCGGCGTAGAAATACTTAATGAGCGCCGTGCCGTGGTGTTGCGGGATGAAATCGGTCACGCGCTCGGGCAGATGATGCCTGTGCGCGAGATCAATGCCGTCGGTGACATGTTTTTTGATGATAAGGCTGCTCATGTTGGGCGACAGGCGCGAGTGGATCCTGCGCTCTTCGGGCGTCACTTGGTTTTCAGTGAAATACTTTGGTTTGAGCGCCTTGCCGATGTCGTGAAAGTAAGCGCCGGTGCGCGTCAGCAGGGCATTGGCCCCGACGGCGTCCGCGGCCGATTCGGCCATTTTTGCCACATTGAGCATGTGCTGGTAAGTGCCGGGCGCCTTGTCCTCGAGCTGGCGCACAAGGGGGTGGTGGGTGGATGTCAATTCCATGAGGCGCACATCCGTGGACACGCCGAAGAGCGCTTCGAACAGCGGCAGCGCGCCAAGCGCCAGCGCATAACAGACGACTCCGTTCGCGGCGCCGCCCGCAAATGTGGCCAGGCTTGGGCCCCTCCCGGTGTCAAGAAATCCAACGGCGCCAATGACAAGGACATTCACCACAGCCACCAAAATGCCCGCCATAAGCACCTGTTTGCGTTCCTTGATGGAATACAGGCTGGCCACGCCCGCGAATCCTCCCGCCATGCTCACGATCATGCAGGAGCCGTCCGCGCCGGCGTACGCGCCGAATAGAAGGCTCGACATGGCAACAAGCATCAGGCCCAGACGCGGATCGAACAGAATCACGCCGAGCATGCCCACCAGCGCCGCCGGAAAAGCGTAAATGCCCACGTCGGCGGGTTCTCCAAGGCGCACGATGAGACGCCCGAGGGCCAGGGCGGTAATGACCGGAAGCCCGATCAGCAGTATGTGGCGCGGATCGAACGACACTTCGGGGTTGTATTTGCGAAGGTACAGAAAAAGCCCCAGAACGGCCAGCGCGGCGATGAAGGCGATGCCCGCGGCCTTGCGCTTCTCCATGGCGCGCGCTGTTTCCGCAAGACGTTTGAACAGCGCCGCCTTGAGCGGCGAAATCCGCTCGCCATAGGTGAGAATGCGCTGGCCCTGCTCGATGAAGACTTGCGACTGCGTCTGGCGCAGTGCGTCGCGCTTGGCGTTTTCGGTCATCTCGCGGTCATGAAAGATGTTGGGGCGCAGTATCTGGCGCATGATGTCGGAGTATGCGCCCTTGACCTCATCGCTCACAGCGAATCCGGGGAGATAGCGCTGGTCAAGATAGTAGAACGTTTCATCAGGATACCCGAGAAGCGTCTCGGCGCTGATTGTCGTGATTTCCTGCTGGGGAGCGGCGCCGGGCGCGAACGCAAACCTGCCGGCGCGCGCGGCCGCGTTGAAGATGCCTTTGTCCGTGGTCATGCCCCGCGCGTTGTTGAAATGCTGGAGAATGGTCGACAGATCGGAGCGGAAACGGTCGTTCTGGGTGTTGACCAGAAGAATCTCAGCCGTCGCGGGCTGAACATTGACGCGCAATTCGGAGAGCAATCTTTTCTGCAGATCCGTAGCCGTCGTCGCATCCGACGCGGCGGCCGCCTGGACCATATCCAGCAGTTTGCTGAGTTGCCGCGCGCTTGCCTCGTCTTGGGAAATATCATGGCGAAAAATTTTGTCGTGGCGCTCTTCGATGCGCCGCCGCTGGTTCTCCGCGCTGGCTTCATCCACCACCGAAAACCTGAACGGAGCATAAACATCGGGCATTTGCCAGACGGCGCCGAATTTAACCTCGGGGTTTCGCAGATAGAACGCCGGCGCCGCGGCAAGGACAATGGCAGAGTAGACGATTGCGAGAGTCAGCCAGCTTGCGGCATTGCGCGACATCAAACGGCGGCGGCCCGCGCAAACCCCGCGCGACGCCCCATTCGGGGGCCTTGACCATAATTTTATGATTTTAGCCATGAGAAGCCATCACAATGGCGCAGGCGGAGGACAAGACGCTCGAAGAACACGGACAACCACGGCGGATTTTGCGATGACTCAGATTCACTATGACTTTTTGTCCGCCGGGAATTCCGTTGCTTCGTTTTGCGCGGATTGCTCGGTGGGCAGTCCCGCCGCCGCCGCGCCATTGCGGTCGGCCTGTTCGTAAGCTTGGACAATCTTCTGGACAAGTTCGTGGCGCACGACGTCCTTCTGGTCAAAATAGACGAACTCGATCCCGGAGATACCGGCCAGCACCGACCGGACATGGATGAGTCCGGATTCCTTGCCGGCGGGCAGATCGATCTGCGTGATGTCGCCGGTCACCACGGCTTTCGAGTCAAAGCCCAGTCGTGTCAGGAACATTTTCATCTGCTCGATGGATGAGTTCTGCGCCTCGTCCAGAATCACGAAGGCGCTGTTGAGCGTTCGCCCGCGCATGAAAGCCAGGGGCGCGATCTCGACGATGCCGTTTTCCAGCATTTCTTTGATGCTCTCAGGCTCGATCATGTCGTGCAGGGCGTCATAGAGCGGGCGGACATAAGGATCGAATTTCGCCGCGATGTCACCCGGCAGGAAACCCAGCTTTTCACCGGCTTCGACGGCCGGGCGCACGAGCACGATGCGCCGCACATGTCCGCTTGTCAGGCAGCTTACCGCCATGGCCATGGCAAGATAGGTTTTGCCCGTGCCGGCGGGACCAATGCCGAAAACAATGTCCGTCGAGTGGATCGCATCGATGTAACGCTTCTGTCCGGCCGTCATGGGCGCCACGCAACGTTTGAGCAGAGGCACCGTGACATGCGAGGAAAAAAGGGATTTCAAATCCTCGGAGCGGTCGGTTTTCAGCGACTCGACGGCATAACGGAACTGCTGGCGGTTCAAGCCGTTGTGGTTGCGCGAAAAGTCCAGCAGGTCGTCAATCAGGCGCCTTGCGCGCGCAACGGCCTCGGCAGGCCCCAACAGCTTCAGTGTGTTGCCGCGCGGCACTATGCGAACCTGGAACTGCGATTCCAGTTCACGGATCCGGCAGTCATTCCTGCCGCAGAAATCAAGAAGCTCAGACGGACTGAGTTCGATCACTTCTTCGAGGGTTTGGCTCAAACTCGGCTGTCAGGCCTCCAATGACTTGTTCATAATGAACTGTTTGCGACCGTATCTTTTCATCCTCAATATATTACACGCTCCGGTTTCAAGCGATTCATGCGGCGGCATTTATCCCGCGCCGGCTTTTCTCCGTGTCTCTGTGTCTCTGTGGTGAATATCATTTTGGGATTTGCACAATCCCTGTCACCTTAACCCGCCGGGGAAAATGCGGACGGAGCGAAAGACTGTCCTTGGCAGGGCGTCGCTCGTTTCAGGGCGTCCTTGCGCGCCGATCCTTCCGGCTTCGGCCATTGCCAGCAACGCGCCGTCATCGCCGGCGATGGCGCACAGGGTTCCATGGGCAAGGTTTGCCGCCTCGCCGGCATTCTCCATCATCCTGTCGGTGAGCGTCTGCCCGCCCATCAGCCGCCGGGTGAATCCGCGTATAAGGGTCACGACGGGGAATCGGGCGGAATCAAGCACGACCGCGCCGCGCATAAGGTGGTCGCACATCCGCTCCGGATATGTTTGAAGCAGGTCGAGGGGCATTGCCTGCGCGATCTGAAGTTTGCCAATGGCGTCGCGGCTCAGCGAGAGAAGGTATCCGCCGCAGCCAAGCTCGCGACCGAGATCGCGCGCCAAGGCGCGCACGTAAGCGCCTGACGACACCCGCGAGGTGAACGCGACCTGCCGGATGTGTCCGTTCGTCTGGCGCAACGCATTGGCATGAGGGCCCGCTTGGGCGCGCGCGAGCATGACCGGCGATATGGGCGCGTCCTCGACGCCGCTCACATCGAAGCTGTGCACTGTGATGCGGCGCGGCCCGATCTCGACTGGCTGATTGGCGCGCGCGTATTCATAAAGTCTTTTCCCGGCGACCTTGATGGCGGAATAACGCGGCGGTATCTGCGCGATTTCGCCGGTAAAGCGCGCCGCCGCCGCGCGCACGCGCTCGAGCGTGGCGCCCGACGCGTCGCCGATGAGCGTGGGCTCGCCCTCCGAATCATCCGTCGTGGTCTCAACGCCCAGCGCAATGCAACCGCGATAGGTCTTGTCGCTTTCCACAAGGTAAGGCACAAGTTTCGTGTAGGCGCCAAGACACAGCGCCAGAAGGCCGCTGGCCGCCGGGTCGAGCGTGCCCGTGTGGCCAATCTGGCGCTGATGCAATGCCCGCCTTGCGATCTGAACGGCATCGTGCGACGTCGGGCCGGGCGGCTTGATCACCGGCAGCAGTCCTGACACCGGCGCTGGTTGTTCTGTTCTCATGAAGGGTCAAATCCTCGAATCTTTTCGTATCCCGGGCAGGCGCGCTTTGTTCAGAATCCCCGCGCTGAATTCATTCCGATGCGGCGCGCATGAGAGCCCGCGGATCGCAAATGGTGATGATCCGGCCGCGCACGCCACCAGGCACGCGCCTCCCCGCCGCAGGGGGGGGCTCGTTCTTCGTCCGTGGTTGTCCGCTTGATGGCGTACTCGCTGACCGGTCATCTGTTCTTCATCAGTGCTGCCGGTCATTATTGTTTTTTTCGTTTGACTTCCGTCAAGAAATTCATGATACACACGCTTTCTGCATGGTAGTCATTCATAGTTGCCGGATCACGCGGTCTGACAACGCCATATTACACAGGGAGGCCAATCATGGGCATGATGTACTGCGACCAATGCGAACAAACCTTCCGGGGCACAGGCTGCACGGAAATGGGAGTCTGCGGCAAGAGTCCCGACATCGAATCACTTCAAAAAATTCTACTTTACGGCCTCAAGGGCATGGCCGCCTACAAGCATCATGCGCGACGCCTTGGCCGCACCGATGCCGAGACCGACGCATTCACCGAGGAAGCGCTTTTCGCCACCGTGACCAATGTGAACTTCGACGCCGACACACTGCTGGAAATGGCGCTCGAATGCGGGCGCGTCAATCTCAAGGTCATGCAGATGCTTAACGACGCGCATGTTGAGAAAATGGGACAGCCCGCGCCAGCGGAAATCACCGAGGGCATTCAGGACGGCCCGGGCATCCTTGTCACGGGGCATGACATGGTCGACCTCAAGAACCTGCTCGAACAATCAAAGGACAGCGGCGTGAAAATCTACACGCACAGCGAAATGCTGCCCGCCCACATGTATCCCAAACTGCGCAAGCACAACCATCTCGCGGGCAACTACGGCGGCGCATGGCAGCTCCAGCGCAACGAGTTCGAGCGTTTCGGCGGACCGATCCTCGCAACCACAAACTGCGTGCTCATCCCGCGCGCGGAAAACACATACCTCGACCGCCTTTTCACCACCCGCTGCACCGCGATACCGGGCGCCACACGCCTGACAACCGATGATTTCACGCCCGTCATCGAACGCGCCCAACAGATCGGCGCGCTCAAACCAACGCCTCTTAAAAAATCGATGACCGGATTCCATTACACCGTTCTGCTCGGTCTGGCCGACGCCATCGTCAAGGCCGTCAAAGAAGGCGCCATCAAGCATTTCTTTGTCATTGGCGGATGCGACGGCGCCGAACCGGGACGAAACTACTTCACCGAATTCGCCAAAAACACGCCCCCCGATTCGCTCATCCTGACCATGGGGTGCGGCAAGTACCGCATACGCGACAACGAATACGGCGTCGTGAAGCTCAATGGCATGGAGGTTCCGCGCCTGCTTGATCTCGGCCAGTGCAACGATTCCTACGGCGCCATCCAGGTTGCCCTCGCGCTGGCCAACGTGTTCAAGTGCGGCGTCAACGATCTGCCGCTCACGCTCGTCGTCTCATGGTTCGAGCAGAAAGCCGTGGCCGTCCTTCTCACGCTGCTTTACCTGGGCGTCAAGGGCATAAGGCTTGGCCCCGCCCTGCCGGCATTCGTTTCGCCAAATGTGATGAAAATCCTTCAGGAGAAGTTTGACCTCAAGCCGATCAGCGCCGACCCCGCCGGCGATGCGTCAGCAGCGGTGGGCAAATCATAGAGCAAGGGAGGCGGCCCGGATTCTGAAAAAAGTATCGGCCTGAGCCAGGACACGCACAGAACACGCTTCCGCGCGCACGGTGATGGCGTACTCGCTGATCGGCCTGATAGCGTACTCGCTGACCGGCCTGATGGCGTACTCGCTGACCGGCCTGATGGCGTACTCGCTGACCGGTTTACTTTTACTTTTGTCCGTCGGCCATGGTTTAGTCGCACATGACTTATCTGAAACTTCACCCCGATGTTGCCGAGGCGGTTGAACGGCGCGCGCCCATCGTCGCGTTTGAAACAACCATTCTCTCGTTTGGCCTTCCCCGTCCGCTCAATGAGCAGGTCGCCGCGGAATGCGAACGCATTGCGCGTGATGAGGGCGCCGTGCCTGCGACAATCGCGCTGCTTGACGGCGCGATCCATGCGGGACTCGAACCGCATGAAATCGGATTTTTCTGTTCGCGCGATCCCTCCATCCGCAAAGTAAACCTCCAGAACTTCGCGGCCGTGCTGGCCGAGGGCGCGCCGGGAGCGCTGACCGTGGCGGCCTCCATGCGCGCATGCGCCATGGCCGGCATCCGCGTCTTTGCCACGGGCGGCATCGGCGGCGTGCACCGCGGCTACGCCCATACACCCGACATATCATCCGATCTGCGCGCGCTGGCCGAATATCCCGTCGTCGTCGTCTGCGCGGGAGCAAAATCCATCCTCGACATCGGGGCCACGCTCGAAGCGCTTGAAACCCTCGGTGTGCCAGTGGCCGGTTTTCGAACGCGCCGGTTTCCGCAATTCTACACGGCGCACAGCGCCCACGAGCTCGAAATCTCCTTCGACTGCGAAGACGAACTCGCGCGATTTGTCCGCATCCATTTCGAGACGGCGGGCGGGGGCGTCCTCGTCGCCGCCCCGCTGCCCCCTGAACATGCCATCGAGCTTGATGAACTCGAATCATGGATCGCGACCGCGCTTGAAAAGGCCGCGCACCGCGGCATTTCCGGGAAAAGCGTGACCCCGTTTCTGCTCGAATGCCTCGAGCAATTGTCGGGCGGACGCACGCTCAAGGCAAACCGCGCCCTCATCGCCAACAACGCGCGCCTTGCCGCGCGCCTCGCCGTGTGTTTATAGGCCGGTCAGCGAGTACGCCATCAGGCCGGTCAGCGAGTACGCCATCACCGATCGAACAACCCACAGAACTCACGGAAACGTGATTTTATACACGGCGCCGATGCGCTCGCCCTGTTTGCCGCCGCCGGTCACGTAGAGCGTCTTTTCGTCCGCGCCCGCGAATTCACAGTTTGTGGCCATGCGATCCATCACCTTGATCAGATGAAGCACTTTGCCGTCAGGCGCGAGCACACACAGTTTGCCATTGCCTGCCTGCGCCACATACAGATTTCCCTTGCTGTCGATGGTCATGCCGTCGGGTTCGGCATCGGGTTCAAGTTTCACCCATTGAATGCCCCCACTAAGCGAACCGTCGGGATTGTGCCTGAACCGCCAGATGTCATGCCCTCCCGAGCGGTCAACATAAAGCCATTTCTGGTCGGGGCTGACCACAAGACCATTCGGTTGGAGCTTCACCTCGGCCGCCAGTGTCGTCATGCCATCGGGGGAATAACGGTAGATTCCCTGGATATCACCCGGTTTGGGCGACCAGTTCGGGTCTGTGAAATAAACATTGCCCGCGTCATCCACCGCCACGTCGTTCACATTGTTGAACTCGCGCCCGTCGCAGCGGCTTGTCAGCACCCGGTGCTCGCGCGTCTTCGGATCAATCTCCAGCAGTTCGCGCTCCGAGTAACAGCAGGCGTAGATGCGCGTCTTGTCGGGGCTCATGATGAGCCCGTTTGTCATTTTCCCTTTGCTGAACCACGTTTGCGCGCCGCCCCCGGATTTCACTTTCTCTATTGTCGCGCCGTGCACGTCCGAGAAAATCAGATACCCGTCGGGATGCCACACAGGCCCTTCAGGAAAAACAAATCCCTCCGCCGCCTTTTCTATTTTGATGCCGTCGTCCATCGTCTTGCCTCCTGGTTGTGATGGTGTGAGCGAGCCGGATGTGGCGGCCCGCGTGAAGCCGCACAACCAAAACAACAAACAAATGAAAATCACTGTGACGTGATGATTCATGGCTGTGTCGTTGCATGAAGCGCCGCCAGCCCATAGTCAAACTGCGTTTGGGCGCGCGACAAATCCGGACTATGAATTATTCATGGTCCAGTCGGACATGTCCGACCAGAACCTGAGCGGCGTCAGACCATCCCAGCCACGGTCGCAGAAAGCGCTCCGGAAAATGCCGAATTCCACGGAGTCAAGCTCGCCATGGCAATAGGAAGCGTTGTTGTAACCGATGAACGCGCCCGCCATGCGTCCCTGCTGCGCGCCACCGCCCGAACGGCAAATGGTCGGCGGATGAATTTAACCCCAGGAATCTCCTCATCTTTCGCGCGCGATATAGCCGGTCAGCGAGTACGCCATCAGCCGGCGTGGAAAATTATGTCGCAAGCGCTGATATTGGTCGCGCATTCTGTAGTGAATACCATGGCATCAAGGTTCGGTTTATCGGGCCGCATTGCTTCACGGATTTAATCCGGTCAGCGAGTACGCCATCAGGTTCTGAGAAAGGAATCAATAGAACATGAGTTACGCAAATCTTCCGCGCGTTTGTTTCGCGCTCGCCTTGTTCGCCGCAGGCGCGGCCGCGCTCACCATCATTCCCGCCGCCAGTCATGCGGATACCGCTCCTGACGCGCCGCTTTCCGCCGCGCTCAACGTCCGCGATTTCGGCGCGAAGGGCGACGGCGCCGCCGATGACACGGCGGCGTTCCAGAAAGCGCTCGACGCCGCCGCGAAGGCTGGCGGCGCAACGGTGTTCGCACCGCGCGGCAACTACCTTTTCGCCGGGCATCTTAACGTGCCGCCCGCCGTGACGCTCGCGGGCTTGTGGAATTACGCTCCTGCGCACGCCGGCATCCGCGACCCGGGCCAAACCAAACCCACCGAGGACGGCACAACCTTCCTCCCCACCGAAAACGCCGGAAAGGAGGAGGCCGCGCCGTTTATAACGCTCAACACCAACAGCACACTAAAAGGCGTCGTGATCTATTACCCAAAACAGAAGGAGGACGACATTCCCGCACCCTATCCGTGGACGGTGGTCATGCGCGGCAACAATCCGGCGCTCATCGACTGCGAGCTGCTCAATCCCTACAAGGGCATCGACGCCTCAAACAACCAGCGCCACCTCGTGCGCAACGTCCACGGCCAGCCTTTGCGCATGGGCATGTGGGTGGACGCGATCTATGACATCGGACGCGTCGAGAACGTCCATTTCAATCCATGGTGGAGCATGAAACCCAAACTCTTTGACTGGCAGATGGCCAATGGCGAGGCGTTTGTGTTCGCGCGCTCCGACTGGGAATATGTGCTCAACACCTTCTGCTACGGCTACAAGGTTGGCTATAAGTTTGCCGAGAGCAAGACGGGATCCTGCAACGGAAACTTCCTGGGCATCGGGGCCGACTATTGTCAAACCGCTGTCGTCATCGAGCAGAGCGAGATCTACGGGCTGTTGATCACCAATGGCGAGTTCGTCTCGGTCAAGGGGCCCGATCCGACTATGATCGCCGTGGAGGCGACGAACAAGGGCGTGGCGCGGTTCGTGAATTGCGCCTTCTGGGGCGAGTGCAACCAGATCGCGCGCATCGATGGCAGCGGCACGGTGGGACTGAGCGACTGCACGTTTGTTCACTGGGGAGGAAAGGACGGCAAACGCGCAGCCATCCAAGCACGCGGCGGCACGCTGCTCGTGCGCGGTTGCGAGTTCATGCAGGACCGGCCGCAAATTCAGATTGATGAGGGCGTCACGCGCGCCGTCATCGCCGAAAATATCTTCACCGGCGCCGCCCGCATTGCCAACCGCTCAAAGGGTTCCGTTCAAATCGGTCTGAACGCTGCAGGCCCGAAGCAGCAGAAGCAGCAATAAATCCTTTCGCGTTGGCGGGCGCCCCATGACGCCTGTTTGACCGCACCGTATTGAATAAACAGCATTGCAACGGAATATCGACACATTTAGTCTGAAAAGAACAAATATCGTGGAGGCTTGATACATCCATGTCACGCAGGCGCGAAGCCGTCAAACGCATTACCCCGCCCGACACACGGCTTAACAGCGTGCTCGTCACGCAGTTCATCAATTGCATCATGGGCCGCGGCAAAAAGTCCATCGCGGAGGGCATCGTTTACGGATCCATTGAGCTTGGCACGGCCAAATCAGGCAAGGAGCAGGACAGCCTTGAGTTTTTCAGCACGGCTGTTGAAAACGTCAAACCCATCCTTGAAGTGAAATCGCGGCGTGTGGGCGGCGCCAACTATCAGGTGCCCGTCGAAGTCCGCATCGAGCGTCGCGTGTCGCTGGCCATCCGCTGGATCATCGACGCCGCGCGCAAACGCGGCGAAAAAACAATGCGCGAACGCTTGGCAAACGAACTCATCGACGCGTTCAACAACACCGGCACGGCCGTCAAGAAAAAGGAAGACACCCACCGCATGGCCGAGGCCAACAAGGCCTTCGCGCACTACCGCTGGTAAAACGCCCCGTCGCGCCGTCACAAAACGATTTTATTAACCGGTCAGCGAGTACGCCATCAGGCCGGTCAGCGAGTACGCCATCAGGCCGGTCAGCGAGTACGCCATCAGACCGGTCAGCGAGTACGCCATCAGGGGGGCATGTCCTTCTTTCCGAGGAAAGGAGTCGGCGCTTGCGTTGATTCACATCCAAAAGATGATCGCATTTTGCGGCGCGATTTGCGTATACAGAGAGGATATGATTCTCCACGCAACATCGCCGCGTCGGGTGACAAACAACATCAGGGCGGCATAAACATGCCAGGCATAACCACTTCGCTTGGCGCGATGAGCGCCGAATATATGGAACAGCGTTATCAGGCGTGGAAACACGACAAGTCGTCGGCGCCGCCTGAACTGGCCGCGTTTTTCGAGGGATTCGAGATGGGGCAGTCGTTGCAGGGCAGCATACGCGGGCAGCATTTGCAATCATCAGTCAACTCGCTCGTCTACCACTACCGCTCCGTCGGGCACCGGCTTGCGCAGATCAATCCGCTGGGCGGCAACCCCGTGAGCTACCCCGAACTGGAACACGCCGCCTATGGTCTCAACGAGAGCATGCCGGGGCAGGTGTTTGACACGAACCACATCCCAGGCCTGGCAGCCGAAGCTCCCCTTCAGGACATCGTCAATCACATGCGCGAGACTTACTGCGGTTTCATCGGCGCCGAGTATATTCACATTCAGGAGACGGCCGAACGCCGCTGGCTTCAGGAGCGCATGGAGATGGGGCTCAACCGCCCGAAGCTCACACGCGCCCAGCGCCTGCGCGTGCTGTGGAAACTCAAGCGCGCCGAGATGTTCGAGCGCTTTCTCCACAGCAATTTTAAGGGGCAGAAGCGATTCTCGCTCGAAGGCTCCGAAACCGCCATTCCCGCCATCGATTTCCTTGTGGAGAAGGCGCCCTCGTGCGGCATCTGGGAAATCGTCATCGGCATGACCCATCGCGGGCGGCTCAATGTGCTGGCCAACATCCTCGAGAAATCCAATTATGAAATTTTCTCCGAGTTCGAGGAAAATTTCGTCTATGACGCCGCCTATGGCGACGGCGACGTCAAGTATCACAAGGGTTACGCCACCGAGATCGAGACCGCAGCGGGCGACATCGTGACACTGACACTGTGCGACAATCCCAGCCATCTTGAGGCGGTCGGCCCGGTGGTCGAGGGTTTCGTCCGCGCCCAGCAGGCCAGCCGCGGCGACACCGCGCGCAAGAGCGTCCTGCCGCTCATCCTCCATGGCGACGCGGCGTTCGCCGGCCAGGGCGTCGTGGCCGAAACGTTCAATCTCTCGCAACTGAAGGGCTACCGAACAGGCGGAACAATCCACCTCGTCATCAACAACCAGGTGGGCTTTACAACCAGTCCGCAGGATTACCAGTCGTGGCTCTACGCCACCGATGTTGCAAAAATGGCTTCCGTGCCCATCTTCCACGTCAACGGCGACCAACCCGATCATGTCCTCCATGTCATGGATATCGCGCTCGATTACCGGCAGAAATTTGGCAAGGATGTCGTCGTGGACATGTGGTGCTACCGGCGCCACGGCCACAACGAGGCCGACGAACCATCTTTCACCCAGCCGTTGCTCTATGAAAAGATCGCGCCGCATCCGTCAGTCGTCGAGCTCTACACGCGGGAGCTCATCGAGCGGGGGGAAATCACCGCGGCGGACGCTGAGCGTTTCACCGCGCAGTACACGGCGAAGCTCGACGAGGCGCGCCGCCAGGTGCACGAGGCCGGCCCGTTGCCGCCCGCCGTTCCCGCCAACGATCCCCGATGGCGGAAAATCCAGCGCGAATACTCCCATGAACCCGTGGAGACGGGCGTGCCGGAGGAGACGCTGCGCATTATCGCCGCGCGTTGCGCCGAGATCCCGGCAGGATTCGACGTCCACCGCAAGGCGCGCCGTCAGTACGAGGACTTTGCCAAGGCAGTCGAGGCGGGCGGTCCGCTCAACTGGGCCGCCGCCGAGGCGCTGGCTTTCGGCAGCCTCCTGCTCGAGGGAACCGGCGTGCGCCTGAGCGGCGAGGACAGCCGGCGAGGCACTTTCAGCCAACGGCATGCCGTTCTGTTCGATCAGCGCACCGGTGATCAGCACATCCCGCTGGCCAACCTGCTGCCCGGTCAGGCACAGTTCTGCTGTTACGACAGCTCACTGGCCGAGGCATCCGTGCTGGGATTTGATTACGGATATTCGCTGGGCGATCCCGACCGGCTCATCCTCTGGGAGGCGCAGTTCGGCGATTTCGCCAACGGCGCTCAGGTGATCATCGACCAATTCATCGCTGGCGCATTGTCGAAATGGGACAGGATGAGCGGCATCGTCCTGCTGCTGCCTCACGGTTATGAAGGCCAGGGGCCCGAACATTCGAATGCTTGGTTGCAGCGCCATCTTTCGCTGTGCGCGGAAGACAACATGCAGGTCTGCAATCCGGCCACCCCCGCGCAATACTTCCATGTGTTGCGGCGCCAGATCCGCCGCCCCTTCCGCCGCCCGCTTGTGCTGATGACGCCCAAGAGCCTGCTGCGCCATCCCGCCGCCGTGTCAACGCTTGCCGGCCTGACCACCGGACATTTCGCGGAAATCATCGCTGACAAGACCCATCTCGCACGCGCGAGGCGCGTGTTGTTCTGCAGCGGTAAAATTTATTACGACCTGATCCAGAAACTCGCCGCGCTGGATACGGAAGATGTGGCCATCGCGCGCGTCGACCAGTTCTACCCGATCAATGATTCCTTGTGGCAAGAAATCACTGAACCCTGCAAGAACGCGGACGAATGGGTTTGGGTTTCGGAGGAGCCTGCCAATTTCGGCGCCTGTGCGTTCATGCAGCGTCTTCTCAGCGCGTTTTACGGCAGCACATTATGGTACATCGGGCGCGCGCGGGCCGCATCACCAGCCACGGTATCGCTCGCGCTGCACAAACGCCAGCAGGCCCGGATTCTCGAATTTGCCTTCCAGACCGAAAAACTCGCCCCGGAACTTGTTGACGGCGTGGCTGTCATCACTCAAGGTGAAAAATCATGGCATATGAAATCAAGGTCCCCCCATTCGGAGAATCAATAACCGAATGCACCGTGGCCCAGTGGCTCGTTCAGGACGGCGGCTGGGCTGAGCGCGGCGAACCGGTGGTCGTCATCGATTCTGAAAAAACCTCCTCGGATCTCACGGCTGAAGTGTCTGGACGACTGAAAATCACCGTTCCCGCAGGAACAGATGCAACTGTGGGTACTGTCATTGGCCTGATCGAAGAGGGCGCCCCGCCTCAGCAACAATTCCAACCCAAAACCACGCCTTCCGCCCCACCCAAAGCACCAGTTCCACCCACACCACCCATATCACCCACACCTCCAGCTCCGCTCAGCCCGTCCATTTTGTCCAGTTTACCAGCAGCCCCGTCCACGCCACCCACTCCAGTCACCCGCCAGCCCATGAGCCGCCTGCGGCGCACAATCGCCGAACGCATGCTGGCTGCCCGCCACGAAACCGCCATGCTGACCACCTTCAACGAGGCGGACATGACGGCAGTTCAGCGCATGCGCACCCGTTATCAGGACATCTTCCTTAAACGTCACGGCATCAAGCTCGGCATCATGTCGCCGTTCATCAAAGCCGCCGCCGAGGCGCTCAAAGCTTTCCCGGTCATCAACGCTTTCATCGAAGGCAATGACATCGTATATCACCATTATTATCATATCGCCGTGGCAGTGAGCACGGACAGCGGGCT
Source organism: Candidatus Sumerlaeota bacterium (assembly GCA_026398535.1). Lineage (GTDB taxonomy): Bacteria > Sumerlaeota > Sumerlaeia > Sumerlaeales > Sumerlaeaceae > JAPLSQ01. Next base: position 32,224 of record JAPLSQ010000072.1, read on the forward strand.
GGTCACCCCCGTCATACGCGACTCCGATCGTAAAACCCATGCCGAAATCGAAAGAGAGCTGGCGGATCTGGCGCAACGGGCAAGGGATGGAAAGCTGGAAATGGAGGACTTGCAAGACGCCACCTTCACGATCACCAATGCGGGTGTTTACGGCTCAATGATGTCCACACCCCTGTTGAATCCCCCCCAATCGGCCATACTCGGCATTCATGCCATCACGGAACGTCCCGTGGTTGTGAACGCCACGGTGCAAATCAGGCCGATGATGTGCCTTGCACTGAGCTATGATCATCGCCTGATAGACGGCAAGGACGCAGTTGGGTTTCTCGTTACCCTGAAAAATTACATAACAGAACCGGAAAGACTGTTGCTGGGATTATAGAGGAATAATGACAAAAAAAACAGGGCGACGGTACAAGCCCTTGTAGTGGGTCAAAATAAACCATATCGGGGTGGCGTTTAAGCGCCACCCCTGAAATGGGTGCCGCCCCGGGTGCCAAACTTGAAAACATTAATAATTTCGTGATGTCAATGAACGCGTGTTTAACACAATATATGAATTCTATGACTGCTTTTACATACCATATTTGTACTACGTCAATAAAAAGATGTATATTCGTCTTTTTTTTATTTGCAAAGGAAAAGAATTTGCTTGCGGGGGCAGAACGGTCCAATAAAGGCTCCCGTTGGCTGTTTCCGGGGTCATATATGGTGATATGAACGAAAGAGTGGTTTTGCATGGAAAAAGAGCTATATTTGAAGATTGGCCGACCGCGAAACACCTGCACGCAATGTGGAGCGCCCATTGCGGATGCAGGAAAGCACCTCTCTGCGATAAAAACGGCATCCGGGACATCGGATCAGGAGGGTGACGAGCCAATCCGGCAGGATTTCTGTTCATTCTGCTGGGCTAATCTCCAGCAGCGCGAATTTTACGGTTTCTGGATGGCGTGCCGTGAAAAACCCGGCATTCCCAAATGGCAAAACCGCAAGGCGCGCAACTCAACCATTCTGGCTTATTTTGATTTTTTGAATCAGGAATCCAACCCCGAAAACGCCGAATATCTGTTCTTTTTGTCGCATCTGCTCATGAAATATCACGTTTTTCAATGGGTGCGGACGGAGCCGCCCGCCGATGAAAACGGACGGGAAAGGGTCATTTTTCGCAACACAGCGACCGATGACGAGGTGGCTATCGAGGGCGTGCCGCTGGACGAGGAACACATCGCGGCGATCAAAAAGAAGGTTGACGAGTTTCTCAAACGCTCAATTGGCGGGCAAGAGATCACGGTTTGACCAGCGGGAATTGCCCCGCCGATTGCTGTTTTTGCGGCAACTTTTTGTTTAATTATCTCCTTTTGGGGATAAACAGATTTTATGGATATCAGGCGCTTGGTGAAGATTGGCGGGCGCGGACTGCGTCCCGCGCCGTTCGCCATGCGCGGCATGCGCATCCCGCCGCTGGCCGCCTTGATCTTCATCATCGTGTTGCTGTTGCTGTTCAACCTGCCGAACATGCGTCTGCTGGGCCTGCTGGAGGAATCGAAACGCAGGGATTTGGCCGACCGCATGGCGTCGGTGGCGGCAACCATCGTGAACGGCCTCAAGCAAGCCGGCCTGCCCCTCATTCTGCGCTTTTCGATCGATCAGACGCCCGAGGAGCAGGAACGCATGCTCTCGGACTACGGCGACACCCCGAGCCATGCGCAACTCGAGCGCAATCTCGCCAACATGCAGTCGCTCAACAGCCTTGCGCAGATCATCATGCTGACGCCGGGCGGGCTGGTCGTGGCCGACAGCGCCGACCGCATGCAACCCGGCGAAGCGTATGTCTTCCGCGACATCGACCGCGCGCAGATCAACGCGGCGCTCGACGGGACTCCGGCAATCACGCCGCTCTATTACATCAACAGCCAGCCGTTCCTGCGCCACTATCACCCGATCGTGCAGGACGGGCGCGTGGCCGGGCTGATGCAGGTCACCGCCAGCCCCGATTATCTTTATGAGCTCGAGCGGCTCAAACGCCGGTTTGTGCTCCAGTCGCTGATCAGCAGCGCGCTGCTGATTGTCGTGGGTTGGTCGCTCTACAGGCTGTTTTCGTGGCTTGTCAGGGCCGAGCAATCGGCGCTTCGCAGCGCGCGCATTGAGGCCATGGGCGCGCTGGCCGGCGGCGTGGCGCACGAACTGCGCAATCCGCTTTCCATCATCCGCGTCCTTGCGGAGGAAATCACGGAGACGGACAATCCGGACGCGCCCCCCCCTGGCGAATCGCGCATCACGCGCAACGCGCGCGATATCGTCGGCGAGGTCAAGCGCCTCAACGAGATGATCACAAATTTCCTGTCGCTGTCGCGTCCGCCCGACGCATCGGCCGACAGCCCCGTGGCGCTTGGCGCCGGGATCAGCAGCGTGGTGCAACTCATGCGCAAGGGCGCGCCGCACTCGGTTAAATTCGTCTTCGATGCGCCCCCCGCCGAATTGTTCACGCGCGCGGACGAGCGCGCCGTGCGCCAGCTCCTGCTTAACCTGCTTATCAACGCCAGCGAGGCGTTGCGCGAGGCCGCGGGCGAAGTGCGCGTGACCCTGCGCGAACGAAAGGGCGCCGCAGAAATCCGAATTTCAGACAACGGCCGCGGCATCGAGCCGCGCGAAATCACGCGCATCTTCGAACCGTTCTTCACCACAAAGAAAATGGGCACCGGCCTGGGCCTGCCGATCAGCCGCGGCATTGCAGAAAATCTTGGCGGCAGCATCGGCATAACAAGCCGGCCCGGGCAGGGCACGGAGGTCATTGTCCGCCTCCCCATCCAACCACGGACAACCACGGACAACCACGGACAACCAACAAAACACAGCCCCCCCCTCAGTAATTGATCAGGATTTGAGTCCGCTGCGCGCGATGCCCTCGATGAAGAATCTCTGGGCGAGGAAGAAGACGATGACGATCGGCAGGACGCAAAACGTGGAAGCGGCCATGAGGAGCTGAAATTCGCCGCTGGATTCGTTGCTGAACACCTGCAAGCCGACCATGAGGGTGCGCATTTCGGCGCGCGACGTGGCAACGAGCGGCCACAACAGCGAGTTCCACGACGCGATGGCGTTGAAGATGCCCGTGGTGATGAGCACGGGTTTGCTCAGCGGGACGATCACCAGCCACAGGAACCGCCAGCGGCCCGCGCCGTCGATCTGCGCCGCGTCCCACAGATCGCCGGGAATAGTCATGAAGAACTGGCGCATGAGAAAAATCGAAAACACGCTGGCCAGAAAGGGCACGGTCAGAGCCTTGTAGGTGTCAAGCCAGCCAAGGCTTGAAAGAATGATGTACTTTGGGATGAGCAGAACTTCGGCGGGCACCATGAGCGTCGCAAGGACAATGTAGAAGAACAGTCCCTTGCCGACGAAGTTCATCCTGGCGAATGCGTAAGCCGCGAGAATGCTCGTGAACAGCACGCCCGTCGTGGACATTGCCATCGTCGATATGCTCACCCAGTAGTATCGCCCGAAACCGGCGTCGGGTTTCTGCCATGCCTCGATGTAATTGCGCCACAGAATCTCCCTGGGCCACCACGAAGGCGGATAAGCCATCGCCTCGGCGAAATCTTTGAACGAGGTGATAAGCATCCAATAAAAAGGCATGATCATGATGACCGCGCCCGCGGTGAGCAGCAGGTATTTCAGCTGGGCAAGCCACACGCCCCGTTGTTGCCGCGCGATGGCATACGCCGCGACAGCGGCAAGGTAAAGGACAACGACAATGGCAAGGGCGGGCTTCATGATACCCTGAAACGACGACGGGCGGGCGCGCGCATCCCGCGAACAAGACGCAACGTCACGGAGAGGGCAATCAATCGAACCATGATCAGCGCATTCCCGCATACCAGAGGTTGGCCAGGAATATCGATATGGTGACGGAGATGATCTCGGCGGCAAGGCCCACCGGAATCGTGTGGCGCGTGCGCACGACGCCGATCGATCCATAATAAACCGCGACCACATAAAATGTCGTCTCCGTGCTGCCCTGGATCGTCGAGGCAAGAAAACCGGTGAAACTATCGACCCCATGACGCTGGAATATGTCGAGCATGACACCGCGCGCCGCGCCGCCGCTCAGGGGCTTGATGAGCGCCAGCAGAATCGTGTCGGGCGGAAAAACCTTCGGCGAAATAATATAACCCAGCCCCTCGGCCACGTAGTTCATCGCGCCGTTGGCGCGGAAGATCGCAATGGCCGACAAAATGACAACAAGGTAGGGAATGATCATCACCGCCACATTGAATCCCTCCTTGGCGCCGCTCACAAAGGCTTCATAGACCTTGACCTTTTTCGCGCAGCCATAGGCGACGATGAACAGGAAAACAAGCGGGATGATCCAACTGTTGAGCAGTTCGGATGTGCATATAAATCCGGTCAGCGAGTACGGCATCAGGCCGGTCATTGTCCAGCCTCCCCGGCAGTCTCGCCATCCGCGGCGCCCGCAGTATCGGGCGGCGGATTGTCGGCGCTGAACCGTTCGATGATCTTGCATATGACGATCGTGAAAATCTGCGCGCAACCCGTGGCAATGATCGCCGGCACCCAGAACGCCGTCGGATTGGCCGAGCCAGCCTGAACGCGATAGCCGATGATCGAAGCGGGCAGGATGGTCAGACTCGCCACGTTCATGCACAGGAACATGCACATCGCGTTGGTCGATGTGTTCTTGCGCCCGTTGAGCGTCTGCAGCTCCAGCATGGCTTTCAGTCCCAGCGGCGTGGCCGCGTTGTCAAGCCCCAGCATGTTCGCCGCGATGTTCATCAGCATCGCGCCCGCCGCCGGATGGTCTCGCGGGATCGACGGAAACAGAATGCGGAACAACGGCGAGATGAAACGCGCCAGCAGCGAGATGAGGCCGCTCGTTTCGGCGATCTTCATGAAACCCAGCCACAGCGACATGATCCCGATGAACCCGATGGCAATGCCCACCGCGCCGTCGCGCTCCTTGCCCGTCACCGGATCGGTGTAGCGGAAAGAAACCGAGTTGAAGGCCTCCCTGGTCAGCTTGTTGCCCGAAGCCGCAAGCGCATCGGCTTTCTGCCCGAAAGTCTCGTAGCGCACGAACTGTGTCACCGGCTTGCCGTCGACCATTTTCGTGACCATCTCGCCCTTCTGCGCGCGGTAAAGCGCCGAGCTGAGGCCGACCAGAACGCCAACAACCACCAGAAACACCCATATATGGTTCAGCATATCAGTCCTCCAATCCTGATTTGACTGTCATGCGCAACCAATGACCAAGACAAATTGGAAATGCAAGACAAGGTACCAGAATGAGAGAAAAACTTTTACACGGAGAACCACGGACCCCCCCCTGATGGCACAGAGGAACACAGGGAAGGCGGGCGTTCATCGGATAAAGCATACCGGTCAGCGAGTACGCCATCAGGCCGGTCAGCGAGTACGCCATCAGGTCCGTTGCGTATATGCACACTTTGTCTTGACAGACCCGTTACGGTTTGTGTTATTTTCCACATTGTACCGGTGAATTCATCGCCAACAGCACAAGCCGCAACGCGAAAAGCCGTGCCGCCGCAGAGGAAGAACCGGATACATAATAATTTAACACATCCACAGGAGGAAGAAAAGATGATGAAGTCTTACAAGTTGTTTACAACCGCGGGGCTGGTTTCGCTGGCGTTGATGTTTGCCATGCCAGCTCTGGGCAACATTTACATGGACGAGAATTTCGAGAATGGAACGGCATTCGCGAACCTGAATTATCCCGTTCAGGATGACACGACGATGCCGAGTGAATCGGCCATCGCCGCCTCGCAGGGCATCAACGTGCGAGCCACTGATTCAGTCGCCGCAGGCGCGCCGATCGTGGCGATGAACAACACGGGAACCATTTCAACCGATTATGCGTTCAGCGGCACGCACAGCCTGAAACTGGCTTCGGGCCAAGCCGCCACCGTCGACAACAACAGCTACCACAATTATGCCCTCAACTGGTACTGCTTTGTGCAGTTCGCGTTGACGGTTGACTCCGCCACGCTTGCGTTGCCCGTCGGCACACGCGTCGGCCACTACAAAGAGAACTGGGCGACCGACGTGTCACTGGCGGTCAGCGTCGTCTACCAGCTTGACTTCGTGCGCAATGCCACCGGCGGCGTCGACATCATCGTGGACAACAACAGCGCGAAGGCGGGCACAATCACCGGGGCAGGCAAGTGGGCTGTCATCAGCGTGATCAACGACAAGAACACAAGCCAGTCGGTGTCCGCCGGCATCGAAAACTGGGAATGCTGGGATCCCCTGACCTTGACCTACAAGGGGCCTCAACCCACGGGCGATCCCTTCGGCGGGTCGGGAACTTATGCCACCCTGACCGATGGCATCATGGTCTTCGTCAACAACAACACCATCGGCAACCAGGTATCGGCTGAGCAACTGGGCCACAATTGGTGCGACGATCCCACGCAGCCCGACCCCACAGCGAAATCGAACAACACTTATTTTCTTAATTGGGAAGTGGCGGCCGAGAACGGCGGCGCGTTGTTCGTCGATGAATTCTTCTGGGCTCACGGATGGTTCGCGGCTGGCAAAGGCACGGCCCCCAGCAACCAGGACTGCGCCGCCCGCCTGGTCAAGTTCGACGCCGCTCCTTTGAGCGTCGCGGAATGGAATCTGTTCTAAAGGCTGAAGCGTAGTCCAACAGCTTCACCCTGCCCTCGCCGGGCGGGAGCCCCTTTGGACATGATCGAAAGGAGCTCTCTGCCCGGCTTCGGATTAAGTATTGACAGCATCGGGGGAGAGAAAGGCAGATTGACTCCCCATGACAACAGAAAAAGAAAACACACAGACGGAAACACTTCGCACACTGCCCGGCGACGACGTCCGGCAGATACTCTGGCGTTTCTCCGACCGCTATGACCTGCAGATGCTTGTTCAGAGCGCCCGCGCGGTGGCTCGGGGGCCGGTGGCGCGGCTTGTGGCCGCGGGCGGCCGCGAGTCGCACGATTGGACGCCCGAAAAAGACGAACTGCTCAAACATTTTGACGAGGCCGGCATCACGTCGGCTTTCATGGAGCCAGCGCAGGGCGGCTACATCGAGGGGGCGAAAAACACGGCTGTGGCGCTCATCGCATTTGAGCTGTCGTGGGTGGACGCGGGGGCGGCGACAGCCGGCCTGGCCAACAACCTCGCGCTGGAGCCGATCCAAGAGCGCGGAACACCCGAACAGTTTAATCACTACATGTCGGCCGCCGTGCCGCCCCAGCCCGGCGAAGACCGTAAAATCATGCGCGGAAGTTTCTGCCTGACCGAACCCCTGCCCTATGTGGGCGTGGACACGGGCGTGCTGGCGGGCAGGTTGCGCGTCGCCGAATGGAAGGACGGCGAAGAGCCCATCCTGCAGGCGGACAAACGCGGACGCTTTATCACCAACATGGGCTACGCGGATTTCGTGACGCTGGCCGTGGACAGTGCCGACGAGCGCATCAAGGGCAGTTGCATGGTCATCGTCGAGTCAACCGATCCGGGGCTTTTTGACCGCGGCACGCCGACCAGGAAACTCGTTCATCAGCTTTCCTCAACGAGCGATCCCTCGTTCAGTCTCCGCATTCCGGCCAGCCGCATCATCGGCGGCTACACGGTCAAGGATGGCAAGATCGTCCCCAATTACAGCCACAGCGAGGTGATTGAGGCGGTTTTCGCGCGCACGCGTGTGACGGTTGCCGTGATGACGGCGGCCAAGCTGCTGAGCGCGGTGGAGCCGATCATCCGCTACCAGCGCGGGCGCTTCCGAGGCGGCGAAACGGCGCAGCCTGGGGCCATCCGCTACGACCTCGGCCTGCAGGCCAAGGAGGACGTGACACACCGTCTCGCGGATGTGTGGGCGACGGGCGAGGCGGCCGCGGCGCTGGCATTCGCGGCGGCGCGTGTTTTCGACACGATGGCGCCCCTCGAGGCGCGCAAGAACCAGATTATGCGCGAGCGCGGCGCCCTGGGCGGGCGCGCGGAAATGAAGGCGCTCAAAAAGATCGAGGCCGGCGCGCTGGAGTTCCTTAACCCCGATACCAAAAAGAACAATCCCGAACGCCATGAGTCGTTGAAAAATGATGAACTCGTCCAGTTCATGTTGCTGAACTCGCAGGCGAATGTGCTCTGTCCGGCAAGCAAGCTGTGGAACACAGGCCACGGCGCCAACATGATGCGCGAGGCCGTGAGCCTCATGGGCGGTTATGGCATCACGGAGGATTGTCCGGGATTCCTCGGCCAGAAGTGGATGGACTCCCAGCTTGAGGCCACTTATGAGGGACCCGAAGCGGTGCAAAGGCGGCAGCTTTCGGTGACGATGACACAGCCGCTCTTCCTGGCGCAGTTTCGCCAGTGGATCGCCGAAATGCGCGAGATCGCCTCGCGCCGGCCGGGCACGGGCGCATGCACGCTGGCCACGGCGATGCGGCTGTGGCTGTGGTCGCTCGAGCATCTTCAGACGGGTAAGGATGCCAACGGCGCGCCGCTATATCAGGGCGCTCGCCAAGGCGTGACCTTTCCCCTGGCCGACGCGCTCGCGTGGCTGCTTGCCGCGCGCCAGCAGATACTCGACCTGCAGGAACTGGAAGCCAAAGGACCTGAGAATCCTGTTGTTGCCGAGGGGCTCGAAGGCACGCTGCAATTTCTCGGCGATCTTTGCCATGTGCAGGCGGCGCGCGCCGCGGGCGAAGCCGGTCGCATCTGCGCCGAACTCGTCCATGGCTATAACCGCCATCCCGCGCGGGACGACGCAAGCTGCGCGGCCTGCGTGGACACAAGCGAGTTCGATGAACTGGAAAGCCTGATTCCCGGCACGGCTGCCGGTTGCGACAGCGCCGGTCGCCCGCTCAAGGCCGGCCCATGCGTGAAATTGGACGCGCTTGCGCCTTTCGCGCGGCTCAGGCTCAAGCTCGACGGTTGTCTTACCGGCGCGCGGCTGGCCAAGGATCGCGCCGCGAACGCCCTCACCAAGGTCATGATTCCCGAAGCCCTCGACTACCCTGTGTGATCAGGGCGCGTCGAATCAGTCCCAGCGCATAACGCGTCAGTTGCCATGCCGGGCAGGCTGAGAACTGGTGGCAGTGCGACCAGCGTGGCGGCCTTTGCGCAGGAATGAGTGCGCTCAATCACAAAATAATGGATCAGGTCAGGGGGAGGCGAGGTGTTTGGCGATGATGGCATAACAACAAAACGCCTTGACAGGGCGTTATCTGTTGACACGACGCGTCCAAACAGGGTTATTGGCTCTCGTGGAGAATCGGGAAGCATCATATGCGGACAAAACACGAGAATACCGCATTTTATGCGGATCAGTCTAATTGTTGTTGGGGCAGAAGACAAGATGGATACTTTCAGCCCAAAGAAGCGATCCTGGATCATGGCGCAGGTCAAGTCCACCGGGAACAAATCGACAGAGCAGGCCTTGCGCGCCACTCTTCGGGAGCACGGCATCACCGGGTGGCGACGGAGCTATCCTCTCCTCGGCAAGCCGGACTTCGTCTTCCCGAGTGCCAAGGTTGCTGTTTTCGTTGACGGTTGTTTCTGGCATGGACATCCCCGGAAGTGCCGAGTGCCGAAGGCAAACAGACCTTACTGGGTGCGCAAAATCGCCCGAAACGTAGCGAGAGACCAGCACGTAACGCGTACCCTCAAAGAAAAGGGTTGGAAAGTGGTCAGGATTTGGGAAGATTCCGTTCAGAAATCATCAACCGTGGCACGGTTGCGGAAGGCATTGGCATGAATGATGAGAAGAAGACTGTGGCGGAATTTTTTGCCGGGATCGGTCTCATGCGGATGGGGCTTGAGGAAGCCTGTTGGCAGGTCGTTTGGGCAAACGACATTGACGAAGACAAGATGAAGATGTATCGAGGGCACTTCGACGACGACGAAGCCCATTTTCATCTGGGCGATGTCCACGCAATCATCCCAGACGACATCCCCTCCGTTGCTTTGGCGACGGCATCCTTCCCCTGCAACGACCTTTCTTTGGCTGGCGCGCGTCGGGGACTTGCGGGCCGGAACTCGGGCGCCTTTTGGGGATTCATGGACGCCATCAAGGGCATGGGCAACCGACGCCCGCCTCTCGTGATGCTGGAGAATGTGGCCGGGTTTCTGACGTCCAATGACGGCAACGATTTTCGGGATGCCTGCCTTGCGCTGAACGAACTCGGCTACGCCGTAGACGCGTTCATTATTGATGCGGCACTATTCGTGCCGCAAAGCAGGCAGCGGTTGTTCTTGATCGGAAAACGCGAAAAGCTGAAGGCAACACGGGCCGCCGAAACGCCGACCTTCTACGAGTCTCAATGTCGGCCTCTCTCGCTCGCTGACTTCATTCTCTGGCACCCCGAAATCCGGTGGTCTTTGGGGGACTTGCCATCAATCGCCAAGACAAAGACAGAGTTGGCAGACATACTCGAAGACCTCCCGGCAAACTCCGCGTACTGGTGGAATCGCCAGCGAGCTGAGTATTTGCTTAACCAGATGAGTGACAAGCACAGAGCAACTGCCGACAAGATGATTGCCGGGAAACAGACGACCTGCGGAACCGTCTTCCGCCGGGTCCGGCATGGCCGATCAATGGCCGAACTCCGAACAGATGGCATCGCGGGGTGCCTTCGCACCCCGCGAGGTGGCAGTGGCCGCCAAATCCTGTTTGCCGCGGGCAAGGGCCGGTATGCCGTTCGATTGCTGACACCAAGGGAGTGTGCCCGACTGATGGGCGCGGACGATTTCCGAATCACGGTCCCGTTGAATCAGGCACTCTTTGGATTCGGCGATGCCGTGTGCGTGCCGGTCATTCGATGGATTGCCGAGAACTACCTGACTCCCGCATGGAAGGAACTACATGCCAAAGACAACTCAGAAGAACGGTACGCCGCCAAAGCAGGCTGAAGTTCTGGGATTGCCGGAAGATGTTGCGGCAATCCGAGCGGAAAACCGCAAGTTCTTCACAACGAAGGACGAGAACGGCAAGCGCATTGGCAGCTACAAGCACGGTGTTTACGCCTTCTACGACTACGACGGCGAACCGATTTACGTCGGTCAGACCGAGGAAAAGCTGAGTGGCCGTGTCAGTCGCCACCTTACAAACCAGAGAACGGATGCCGTCGCAATGAACGTGCTCGATCCGTTTGAGGTTGCGTACATCGAAGTATGGCCGCTTGACGACCAAGTCCGTGGACTTGGCAAGAAGGAGAAGAAAGCCCTTCTTGACCGAGCGGAATACACCGTCTTCCAGAAGGTCTTGCGGGAGTCCGCGCTTGGCGCGGTGCTGAACGAGAAGGAGATGGCGCCGCGCAGTGAAATCACCCTGCAGGCTTCACACAAGCAACAGATCATTCCCGACTCCATTTACCGACAACGCAAGCATCCCGATGTGCGAATTGCTCGACGAGCAATGACAATCGCCAACCTCGCCCGCGTCATCAGCGAGCGTTATGTCTCCAACGGGTTGCGGCGCACCCTTCTGACCCAAGCGAGACGCCTTGAAAGTCTTGCCGCCCAGCGAGTGCAAGAACTCGGCATCACGGCGGACTTCAGGAAAAGGCTACTGGAGTAGCGGTAGTCAAGGAGCAGCGTGAGGTTCTGGTTATCAGAGAACACAGCAACAGAGTGCGCGTTTCAGAAGGCAAGATAAAGAAACTCCGAGAGACACATCCTCGTGCGTACAGAAATGGACTGTAGAGGAAGACGATGTCCTTAAATCCGAGTTTCAGCAAGGACAGACAATCAAAGAGATCGCAGCCCATCTACAGCGGCAAGTCGGAGGTATACGATCTCGACTCATCAAGCACGAACTCATCGATAAATGATCACCGAACCATCGCTTGCAGCTCAGGGTTTGCCTGCAGCGGGCAAACAGAAACGGAAGCGTGACGTCAGCCCTATGAAAATGAACACATACAACACCAACATCCTCACAAATATAAACATGGTTTTCATGAAACCATCGCAACGCATGGGGCCCGTTGGGATATTCTCGTTCCTTTTTATCGTTTACGGATGGATTTGTGCCTGGCCACAGGCCGATGCGTCCCGCCAGCCGCACGCCCCTCTCAACAGTGCCAATCCTCGGGAAATCAGTGTGTTTATACGCGTGGACGACATCTTTATGATGGGGTCCGACATCCAGCCGCAGGAAATCGACGCATTTTTAGGAGTCGCGGAGAAACACAAGGCCAAGGTGGTTCTGGCCACTATCCCCAATCGCCTTCTGCAAAAAACAAACCGTGACGCGAAGATGGCGGAACAATTGCGGGACTATATCAAAAGAGGGCACCAGGTATTTCAGCACGGATTCAATCATAAATGCCCCTTTACGGGTGACAAGGGCATGGAGTTCTATCAGCCGAAAATATCCAACGGGTATACAAAAGAGCAGAGGATGGAAAAGATCAGGGAAGGAAAGCAGATGCTCGAGGCGGTTATCGGCAGGAAGGTGACCGGATATGTCGGTCCGGGCAACGACGGTTTGTATATCAAACCCGACTTGGAATCCCTGTCGGAGCTGGGCTTTTTGTGGCTGCCGGATTTCGAGACTTCCACGACATTTATCGATCATCAACAAGGACATTTCATCAACGGTCTGGAGTACACGTGGGCCCTGAAGGACGAAACTTATCGGGAGACAATGGACGAAGCGAAGAGCAATTTCCTCGAGACAATAAAAGAACACGATATATGGGCGATCAAGTTTCACGATCATTTTACGAGAAAGAATTACAACAACGGGATTGTTGTCAGGTGGTTTGACGAGTTGCTGACATGGCTCGATTCTCAGCCAGATGTGAGGGCGGCATATTGCACATACGACGAATATTACGCAAAGCGCCATACTGAATTTTCAGCAGAATTCTAAAAGGATCGAAAATTATTATCGAAGGAAAAGAAAACCATACGACTGATACGTACGAGGTTTATGAAAGCGTTGGCGGGTCGCACTGGCGCGAGTACGCGGAATATCCGCAACGCGCGCGCGGAATCGCGGTGTACGCTCGCGCGGCCGGGGCGGTTGCGCTGCTGCCGCTGGCGCTGCTTACCATGGTCTTCGCTCTGACCGGCCTGCTGTTCCTTGTTTTGCTCGACCAGTTACGGGTGAACGATTCATGACCGTCGGCCCCGGCACAATCGCGCCAGATGTCTCAGTGGTCATCGCGTTTTACAACCGCCGCGGCGGGGCGGCGCGCTGCCTGGAAGCGGTTCTGTCGCAGGAACTGCCGCTTGGAATCGCGATGGAGGTCATCGCGGTCGACAACGGCTCCACAGACAGCACGCGTGAAGAGTTGGCGCGATTTCCCGTGCGCCTGGCGGATTGCGCGGAACGCGGCCCAGCCGCGGCACGCAACGCCGGCATCCGGGCCGCGCGCGCGCCCATCATCGCGACCACCGACAGCGACTGCGCACCCGAGCCCGGCTGGCTTGCGCGGATCATCGAACCTTTTGCGGACGCGCGCGTCATCGCCGCGGGAGGCCCGATCGTGAGCCTTGAACACAACCGCGGCGTGACCCTGTTCATCGACTTTTTCCGCATCCTCAACCAGGAGAAATTTTTTCGCGGCGGCCAGTGCAACCCGCCGTTTGTGGCGACGGCAAACGCCGCGTTCCGCCGCGAGGCTGTCGAGCGCGTTGGCGGTTTTGACGAATCGCTGCTGGTGGGCGAGGACGCCGATCTGTGCTGGCGCATGCTCGGCGCGGGCGGCGCCATCGCTTATTGCCCGCTGGCCGTCGTTCGCCACGCTCACCGTGACACGTTCATGGCGTTTTTCAGAATGGCGCTCAATTATGGGGAGGGCTGCGCGGCGCTCTTTGCGCGCCATCGGGGGCGGTTCGGCCAGCGGCGGCTCGTGCAGTGGGACAATATATACAACCTCGCGCTCGCGCCTTGGAGGGCGTTGCGGGGATTGGTGACCGGCCGCACGCCGTTCGAGCGGAAAATCGCGCTCTACGACGCGTTGTGGCGCTCGGGGTTCACGATTGGTTGTGTCGCGGGTTCCATCCGCAACAGAATTGTGTTTCTTCTCGTATCGCATTAGACAACCAAGAGTGCGAAGGGTGAGACGGGTTGAGACGCAACGGTCAGCGGGCGCGTTTTATCTTGCCGATACGGCGGGAGTCGTGACAGGAAACCGCACGAATGTCAGGATTTGGAAGACAGTTAACAACCCGCCGCAACGGACATATCATGCGGGCATTGTGGCAGACCATGCTGGCGGGCGCGGCGCTGGCCGCCGTGGTCATGGCCATAATCATGATGGTGATGAATTTCGGCGTCATGGGGCTTGCGGCGATCGCGGGCATGACGCTTGCCGCGGTTTGCGTGACGCTTCACCCGCTCGTTCCGTTCACGCTCTATTTCGGAACACTGTTTTTCACCGAGACTTCCATCCCCGGCGTTCCGGTCACCGCCAACCAGGTGCTGGGCATTCTTTTCCTGGCATCATGGTTTTCGTGGCATCTGCGCGGCAAGACGATGAGCATCCGCTCGGGATTTCTGTGGCTGCTTGGTTTTGTGGCGCTTTATTTCGCGCTGAACGGGGCGGCGGGAGAAAACACGGCGCGCGGACTGGTGCATGCGCGCTATGTTGTCATCTATTTCGCGATGGCCTGCTGTCTGGCCTCGTCGCTGACGACTGAGCGCACCGTGATGGCGCTGGCGTGGATCATCACGCTGCTGACGCTCGGGGGGGGGTGCGCGGGGCTGGCCGAGGCCGCCGAAAAAAACACATTCGCCTTACTGCTTGCCGGCGGGGTCAATCATGCCGCGCGCATACGCGGCGCGGCGCCGAATCCCGTCGTCTTCGCGTGGCAGATGCTTTACGGATTCCCCTTCGCGTTTTATATTTACGCCCAGTCGCGCAACGCGGCCGCGCGTGGTTTCGCGCTGGCGGCCGGATTCTTTCTGATGCTCGTGGCCATTCTCACTTTCAACCGTCAAACATTCATCCTGATTGTTCTTTTGCTGGCGGTCTGCGCGCTGCTTTACGCGTATCCCAACCGCAAGATGTTCCTTGCCATGCTGGCCGCGGTCATCGCGGTGGTGGCGGCAACTATTCTGCCTTTCATCATTCAGCGCATGTTCACAGTCACAGAGCTGGGGCGCGACATTTCATTTCTCGAGCGGTACGACTCGCTGCTTTTGGGTCTCGAAATGTTTCGGGCACACCCCGTGATTGGCGTCGGACTGGGATCTTTTCCCGCCGTGTGGGGCAATTACATACCGCCGGATTATTCGACTTACTACATGCAGTTCACGGAACGATCGAGGCTCAAATACCCGGATTTTGGCTGGCTCGCGCTTCTGTCCGAAACGGGGCTGGCGGGCATTGTCTTGTGCGCCGGTCTTTTTGGCGCCATAGCCGCCCGGGCGTGGCGCGCACGGCGATGGGCGACCGCGCGAAAGGATTTTTTCGTGTACAACCTGTCTGCCACACTGCTGACGCTCCTCATTTTTATCGTCATCACGACGGCCATCCAGGACACGTTTCTTTATGTGCGCGTGTGGATGGTGTTCGGGCTGGCATTGCTGATGGACAGGCACATCCTGTTACCGGCAGGCAGCGAACCGGCTGATGCGATGTAATCCCGTGATCCGCATTGCGCTTGTGGCGCACCTGTCTGAAATCTCCGGCGCGGGCGTGGCGCTGCTCGGGACGGCGCGCGGGCTTGATCCCGCGCGGTTCCGCGCCGCGATTGTCCTGCCCGGCAACGGGCCGCTGGGCAGGCGGGCGCGCGGGCTCGGGATCGGCACGGTTGTCGTGGCCAATCCTGAGAAGAGTCTCGCCTCGTCATCCCTGCCGCGGCGCGTTGCCATCGCGTTCAGCAGGCTTGTGACGGCAGTGCGCCTGGCGGCGCTTTTCCGGCGCTTTGATGTCATCTATGTGAACTCATCGGTGAGCATTTTTCCGGGCCTTGCGGCATGGCTGTCGCACAGACGCGTCGTGTGGCATATCCACGAGGTGATAGAGAATCCGGGCGCCGCGGCAAGACTCAAGATGCGCGTCATTGAACGCCTTGCGGATGCGGTCATATATGCCTCCGCCGCCAGCGAGGCGGCGTTCCCGGCGCGCCGCGTCCGGCGGCGGCTCATCGCTAAAAATTATGTTGGCATCGCGCAGTACCGCGATGCCGTCCGTGATCCGCGGACAGAACAATCCCTTGGCATTGAAGAAAATGAGCGCGTTGTCGTCACAAACGGCATGTTCCCGCGCAAAGGGACGGACATCTTCGCGCGCGCCGCGGCTGAAACGGCGCGCATGTTATCGTCGCCCGCGCGCTTTATCATCATTGGCGCGGCGACATCTGAACACGAAGCGTTTCGCCGCGAGGTGGCGGATTTTATCGATACGTGCGGCATGAAAGATCGGATTGTGTTTGCGGGTTTCCGCGATGATCTGCCCGCGATTCTCAAGCGGGCGGATGCGTTTGTATCCGCGTCGCGCAACGAGGCGGCGCCCATTGCCATCATCGAAGCCATGGCAGCGGGCGCGCCTGTCGTGGCCACGGATGTGGGCGACTGCCGCGCGATGCTGGGGGATGGACGGATGGGTTTGATCGTCGCGCCCCGCGACGCGGCGGCGCTTGCGCGCGCCATCGCGGACGCGCTGGAGAATCCCGGCGCGGCCCGCGCCCGCGCCAAACTTGCCGCCGAGTGGGCCGCGCGCGAATACGCCCCCGATCAATTCTGGAAACCGCTCGAAAATCTGCTGGAAGATGTGGCGCGGGAAACATGAGCATTTCGCCTGGTGGCATGACAAAAACGGCCGTCTTATTTCTGGCGTTGCTGATGGCGCCTGCATGCTTGCGGCCGCAGGACGCGGCGCGCGAGCCCGCGCACCCCAAGAGCGCGGCCGCTGCGCGTCTGCCGGTCAAAGTGGACAATTCCAGCACCGAGGTTCAGGTTCAGCAACTCATACAGTTTGAAAAACAGAACCAGATCGGCGAGGCTTTCCTGCTGGCCTGCGAGATTGTGCGCCAGAATCCGCGCGCCGAGTTCGCTTATGATGTCGTCATCCGCACATCGCTTGTGCTGGGCCTGCTCAACGACACCGAGGTGTTTTACCGCGACGCTATAAAGAACTCGCTGCTGCCCGGGAAGTATTACGTCCAGCTCGCGCATTTTTACAACCGGACGGGACGCCCCGACAACATGAAGAAGCTGCGGGATGAATACGAGAAGAGAAACGCGGCGGACGCGGATTACTGGATCACGATGGCGCGGCTGGACGCGGCGGGGCAGAATCCGGAGGGGGTGCGCGCGACGGGTGAGCGCGCCGCGATCCGCCGCGGCGGGCAGGCGGCGGAATTTCCCGTCACGCTGCTTTACATCCGGGCTTGCCGGCAACTGGGCCTTGTATCCGCCGCCCGCGAAGCCATTCTCGCCGCGCCGGGGCAGAACTTCGGGCCATGGGAATTGCGTGAATTCCTCCTTGAATTTATCAAACTGCCCGACAACAAGCCCGAGGATGTGGCGCGGATGATACGCGCCGCGATGGTCAATGAAACCTATTATCCGCGCGCGCGCAACATGGCGGATGTCATCATGGCGAGCGCCGCGGAGCAGCGACTGATCGAGCCGCTGAAAAACCATCTTCTGCGACTGATCGCGACGGGCAAGGCGTCGGAGATTGAAATCTGGCTTGCGGCACAGATGGCGCGCCGCAACGGCAACCAGGCGCTGGCGCGCGACATTCTGACAAGCGCGGGGGAAACCGTGTCACCCGTGATGGCCTATGAACGCGCAACGGCGCTGGCGGCGGCGGGTCGCCATGACGAAGCGATTCCCATCCTGCGCGCGCTGGCGGCGGCACAGCCGGATGAGGCGCCTGTCCGCCTTACGCTGGCTGAGGAATTGCTCGTGACCGGCAATCCCGCCGAAGCCGCGCAGGCGCTGTCCGTGCTGCAACCGGCGCGCCTCGCGACCGCCGAGCATAAACACTTCTGCGAACTTAACATTCTCGCGGTCACCGTCATCGGCGACCCCCGGCAGATTGTCGACAAATGGTCGGATCTTGCCGAGGGAGCCTCCTTCGACGACATCCAGGCAATAAACGACATCCTGCGCAAATCCCTGCAGAACGAAAAACTGCGGCGTGAAATGGCAGCGGAGATCGGGCGGCAACTTGCATCGCCCGGCGCCGGTTCGTCGCCACTGTTGTTGTTGCGCGCCCGCCTGTGCGCCCTCGACAACAACCATTATGGCGAACTTGACGCTTACGAGGAATATTTACGGAAGAACGAACAGAACATCGAAATGATGCGGTTTGTGGCGGAATTGGCCGTGCAATACGCCGCCATGCCCATCAACATTGCACCCGCACAGGGCAAAGACGGCCCGCCGGCGACACTGACGGGAACAAGCGCCCCCGGCGTTCAACTCGCCATCTCACTGTACAAGCGGATTATCGAGCTTCAACCGCGTGTTGTCGACAACTACAGCGCACTCATGCGCGTCTACCAGATGCATGGCGACGCTGAAGCCGCAAAAAAAGCCGCAATGGGGCTGGCCGAATCGGCGACCACTTCCGCAGAGACGCAGGCCATGGCCGCCATTGCGCTTGACGATTGCGGATTCACGACCGACGCGCTTGCGCTCTATCACAAATCGCTCGATCTCAACCCCAACAATTACGACCTGTGGCTGCGCTGCGCCGCCGCCCTCTCCGCTGTCCGGAATTTCAGCGAGGCCGAAAGCATTTACCGCGAACTTCTGGAAAACGGCCTTTACGGCGCGCCCTATAAACAACCGCAAATACTGGCGGGGCTTTTCGATGCGGCTGTCAAATCAGGCCGCGCGCCCGCGTTGTTTGCTTACCTCGTTTCACGGCGCGAGCGCCCAATGCCCGGGGGGGCCGCGTTTTTCCTGAGCGCGGCCAAACTGCTTGCCCAGGCGGGCGCGCGCGACGGCGCCGACGCGCTGCTGTTGGATTTCCTGCATAACAATCCCGATCATCCCAATGCCCCCGATTGTCTGCTCCTGCGCGCGGACTTGCTCAGGGATGCGGGCGACTTCATGAAGGCCATCGCTGTTTATGGCGAAGTGAAAACGAAATACGCGGGGCAGCCGGCGGAAATTGCGGCGGAGCGCGGCATCGGCGCGGCATGGCGGAGAGCGGGCGATGGGCGCAAGGCCATTGAAGCATGGCGGGAGCTTGCGCGGCGTTACCCCGGCAACGACCAGGCGAAGGCCGCACTTTGCGACGCGGCCCAAGCCGCTTCAAACGATCTCAAGGACCCCAAACTTGCCGGCGAATTGCTCCGCGAGTATCTCGCCTCCGGCACACAGGATTTTACCGCCGCCGAGAAAGCGCGTGAGAATCTCCGCCGGCTCGAGGAGGGGAAACAAATATGAAACCAGATTGCAGGAGGCTTGTGAAACACTCATGTCTGAACCAATGATCAGTGTGGCGGGGATTCGCGGGATTGTGGGCGAGTCGCTCTTGCCCGAGAGTTTTTTGCGTTACATCCTGGCTTTTGCCTCTCTCGTCGAGGGCGGCGCGGTCGTTGTGGGCGGCGACACGCGCCTGTCGCGCGAGATGATGCGCCATCTGGCATTCGCCGGACTGGCATCGGCGGGATGCGAAATCCATGACATCGGACTTGCGCCCACGCCCACGGTGGGATTCATGGTGCGGGAGCTGGGAGCGCGCGGCGGAATCGCCATCACCGCCAGCCACAATCCCGCGCAGTGGAACGCCTACAAGTTTTTCGACAGCGATGGGATGTTCCCCGGCAAACAGGCCAACGCGCAGCTGCTTGAAATCGCGGCAGGCGGCGCCTTCCTTCGCGCTGATTACAGGCATCTGGGCCGCGTGACGCCGCGCGCCGACGCGATCGGGCGCCATGTGGCGCGCGTCTGCGAGGCGGTGAACACCGCCCAGATCAGGGCGCGCCGGTTCCGTGTCACCGCCGATTGCTGCAACAGCGTGGGCGGGCTCATCCTCAAGCCATTGTTCGAGCAACTTGGCTGCGAGGCGGAGATGTTCTTCACCGATATCGACAGAGAATTCCAGCGCCCGCCCGAGCCGCTGCCCGAAAATCTTGACGAATTGTGCGGGCGTGTCCGCGCGGCCGGCGCCGACATTGGCTTTGCGGTTGATCCCGACGCCGATCGTCTTGCGATTGTTGACAACACCGGGCGCCCCATTGGCGAGGAGCGGACAGTCGCCCTTGCCGCCGCCGCGGTTCTTAACCGCGTTCGCGGTCCGCTTGTTGTCAATCTGTCGACCACGCGCGCCATGGACGATCTTGCGCGCAGGCACGGCGTGCAGATTTTCCGCACACCCATTGGCGAGGCCAATGTGGTCCAGCGCATCCGCGCCTCGAATGCCGTCATCGGCGGCGAAGGCAACGGCGGCGTCATCTATCCGCCCGTCCATTGCGGCCGCGACGCGGCCACGGGCGTGGCGCTCATCCTGGGCGCCATGGCCGCCGGGAACGCTACCATCGCCGAACTCAACACCCAAATTCCGGATTATGTGATGATCAAAACGAAGTTCGATGCCGCAGGCATGGATATGGCTATGCTCGCCCGCATGATGAGCAACGAGTTCTCCGACGCGGTCGAGATCATCACCACCGATGGCGTCAAGGCCGTCTATGCGGACTCATGGGTTCACGCGCGCGCATCGGGCACGGAGCCCGTGGTTCGCGTGTTCGCGGAGGCTCCGACGCGACAAGCTGCCGAAGCGCTTGCCGCCCGCGCCCAAAAGGCGCGCGGGTGCGCGGACGCGGATGACGCCATGTGACAGCAACACTAAGGATCCGCAAAGTCCGCCCGCAACATTTCAAGCACAAGTCCGCGGCCGAAATGTCCGTCGTGTGTTGCATGGATTGTCATGTCATCAAATCAGGATGCGAACAGGAACGCGCCTTTACTGAAATTTCTGCTTGCCCCATCACTGTTCCGGCATTGAAATCGCATCAAGGCAGTCAAATTCTGACAAAATGAATGCGTTAACTCTTCTTGTTGTCGCCCTCTGCGTTTTTGCTCTCGCGTACCGGTATTACGGTTTGTTCATCGCCAGCAAAGTCCTGCGCATCCGCAAAGATCGTCCCACACCCGCCATCACGCTGGCCGACGGCCATGACTATGTGAAAACCAACCGTTATGTTCTTTTCGGCCACCATTTCGCGGCGATAGCAGCAGCGGGACCACTGCTGGGGCCGGTTCTGGCCGCACAGTTCGGCTACCTGCCCGGGGCGTTGTGGATCATCATCGGCAGCGTGCTGGCGGGAGCGGTTCACGACATGGTTGTCCTCTTTGTCTCGGTTCGGCACAACGGACAGGGCATCGCGCACATTGCCGCGAAAGAGATCGGCCGGGTGGCGGGGGCGACCGCCTCGATCGCCGTGCTATTCATTCTTATTCTGACGCTCGCCGGTCTGTCGCTGGCGGTTGTGAACGCCATGGCCAACAGTGTGTGGGGCACATTCATGGTGTTCGCCACCATTCCCATCGCGCTGATCATGGGCGCATACCTTCATGTGTGGCGCAAGGGCGATGTTCTGGGCGCCAGCATCATTGGCGTCGCGCTGCTTTTTATCGCGCTGTTGGCGGGGCCTTATGTGGCCGACACGCCAAGCCTTGCGCGCTACTTTCAATACTCGAACAATACCATCTCCGTCATCATCCCCATCTACGGATTCATTGCCTCCGTGCTACCGGTCTGGCTTCTGCTTTGCCCTCGCGATTACCTGTCGACATATCTGAAAATCGGGACGGTTGTTGCGCTGGCGGCTGGCATCTGTTTCGTTCGTCCGGATTTCCTGATGCCGGCGGTCACCAGTTTCGTTCATGGAGGCGGGCCAATCATTCCCGGTTCCGTGTTCCCGTTCATTTTCATCACGATCGCCTGTGGCGCGCTTTCGGGCTTCCACACGATCATCGGCACGGGCACGACGCCCAAAATGATCGCCAGCGAGGGCGATGTTCTGTTCATCGGCTATGGCGCGATGCTCGTGGAGGGCATCGTCGCCATCATGGCGCTCACGGCGGCGTGCGTGCTTGTGCCCGCCGATTACTTCGCGATCAATGCCTCCCCCGAAGCTTTCGCCAAACTTGGCATGACGCCCGTGAATCTCGATTTTCTCTCGCGCGAGGTCGGCGAGAAATTGCAGGGGCGGCCCGGCGGCGCGGTCTCGCTCGCGGTCGGCATGGCATATATTTTCTCATCATTCCCCTTCATGGAACGGCTCATGTCGTACTGGTACCACTTCGCCATCATGTTCGAAGCCGTGTTCGTGCTCACCGCCGTCGACACGGGCACCCGTGTGGGCCGTTACATGCTGCAGGAAGCGGTTGGATCCGTTGTTCCCAAGTTTCTCGAGAGGAAATGGATGCCGGGCATTTTGATCACGAGTTTCGTTTTCACCTTCGCATGGGGATATCTTGTTTACACAGGCGACATCAGCACGATCTGGCCGCTTTTCGGCATGAGCAACCAGATGCTGGCCTCATATGGGCTGATCCTTGGCACGACGATCCTCCTGCGCACGGGCAGAATGTGCTACGCATTGATCACGGGCGCGCCGGGTCTTTTCATGGCTTTGATCACCATGCAGGCCGGCTATCTCAACATTGTCACAAACTACTGGCCCAAGGGCAGGCTCCTGCTGGTTGTCCTGTCGATTGCGATCATGGCGCTCATGCTCATAGTCATCATTCTGACGCTTATGCGCTGGTTCACCATCATCCGGAAAAAACTCTACATCAATCGGGAATATGGCGATAACGCGAACGGGGCGCCCGCCTGATCAGGCCGTTGGAATTTTCCGCGGAATATCAATACCACAAAGGTTCGGGCGCAAGAACACAAGGAATGGCTTGAAATCCCATCTTTTTTGAACCCTCATTTTCCATGATCGTGATGAAAATTCCATTGCTTGAAGAAATACATCGGCGCGTCGTTCTGGCTGACGGCGCCATGGGCACGCAACTGCTGAAGGCCGGTCTGAAGTCCGGGGGATGCGGCGAGTTGTGGAACATCGAAAAGCCTGAAGCCGTGAAGGCAATTCAGTCGCGCTATCGCGAAGCAGGTTCGGACATCCTGTTGACAAACACTTTTGGCGCAAGCCGTCTTCGACTTGAAAAATTCGGACTGGCCAACCGGGCGTTCGAGATCAATCGCGCGGCCGCGCTTATGGCGCGCGAGGTGATGGGACCCAACCTTTATGTTCTGGGCGATATTGGCCCTTTCGGGGGCATTATTGAACCGGCGGGAGATGTGCCTCAGGAAGATGCCATCGCGGGATTCGAGGACCAGGCGCGCGCGTTCACCAGCGCCGCTGTCGATGGCATCATCATCGAGACGATGACCTCGGCGGACGAAATACTCTGCGCGCTTGAGGGCGTGCGCCGCGCCGCGCCTGGAACGCCAACCCTTGTCTCACTCTCTTTTGACAAGACACCGTCCGGCGAGTATCGGACGATGATGGGCATGACGCCGGCGGATGCCGCGGAACTGGCCGAGAGCGAGTGTGTGGATGTGATCGGCTGCAACTGCGGCGCCGGCATGGAGATTGACGACTACGCGCGCATTGTCCAAGATTTCCGCGCACGCACGCGCAAAGCCGTCATTGTTCAGCCCAATGCCGGTCTTCCGGAGCTTGTGAACGGCAAAATCGTCTACCGCGAGACGCCGGAAATGATGGCATCAGGGATTCCAGCGCTGGTCAAGGCGGGCGCGAACATCATCGGCGGATGCTGCGGAACGTCGCCTGAACATATCCGGCTTTTCAAGCAGATGCTGGACAAGATGTGACGACATGCCTTTTGGGCATGCCGGGCGATCCGCCGGCTTTCCATCCCAACTTTGCTTGACGGTGAGCCCGTATATGCCCGATTTTTCATTATCAGACACGGACGACACAATGAACCATGCAGGATAATCGCGAACAGATCATATCGCTGAACATCGAAGACGAGATGAGGTCTTCCTACATTGATTACGCCATGAGCGTGATCGTGG
Source organism: Candidatus Sumerlaeota bacterium (assembly GCA_026398535.1). Taxonomy (GTDB): domain Bacteria; phylum Sumerlaeota; class Sumerlaeia; order Sumerlaeales; family Sumerlaeaceae; genus JAPLSQ01. The sequence continues at coordinate 56,202 of JAPLSQ010000072.1, forward strand.
GCCGCGCGTTGCCCGACGTGCGCGACGGCCTCAAGCCCGTCCATCGCCGCATC
>JAPLSQ010000098.1 GCA_026398535.1 Candidatus Sumerlaeota bacterium
ATATTTTCCCAGATGTATAGCTTCTACAAGAACTTGTAGAGAATTTATCAAACGATATAAAGGACATATTTACAAATACACTCCTGTTCCACAAGAAAATTACGGATATAGTAAACAAAACATTCTTTACAAAATAGATGATTATAGAAATCCAATTTGTGCTAGTATAGGTTTGACTTATCGTTTTAATGTTAAAAAACTTTTATTATTTTGTTGTGATGAATTGGGCCGCGCTCGCAGGATTCATGCGTTACATACGCGGACAGCAGCAGATCACATGGGAAAAGGCGCGCCGTGCCGCGCCTGTCGAGCCCGCATAATGGACGCGGATGACACACGATAAAGTTTAACACAGGCGCACCGCCTGACAATAAAATGCCACACAGGAGGCACACTCTATATGAGCAGTGAAGCAAACAAACCGATCGTCATCAATTTGCCGGGCTCGCGAATGCGCGCGGAAGAAAACGAGATCGTCCGGGGAACGCTGTTCGGCCACATCGACCGCGGCGAGAACCGGCTCGTCATTGATTTCGCAACGGTTGACTTCGTTGACAGCTCGTTTCTCGGTCTTCTGGTCATCGCCCTCAAGCGCGCCACGGCCAATGGAGGCGACATCAAACTGTGCAACCTTGGCAAATCGGTGCGAAGCATTTTTCAACTTTTAAGACTCCACAGGGTTTTTGACATATACGAAACGGTGGACTCAGCCGTCGAAGCGTTTTCGTGAATGGCCAGCCGCCATATTCAATAATCGTTCCATGCGCTCCGGCATCCTTCCGCGCCATGGAAGCCTTGTGCGAGTCGTTCATGAGCGCGCACAACACCATGCCGGAGGAGAAGGCGCTGGCGCTAAGACTCGCGATATTCGAAGGATGCCGAAACGCGCTTGTTCAAATCCCACTCGACGGCAGCATAGGATTTGCCCAGTTGTGTTTCATAAACAAACCCGGCGGATTCAGTGTCGAGATATCCGATCCCGGTCCGGGAATGATGATTGATGGGGAACTTCCCCCTTACAGCCGGGAGCGAATCGGGCTTGAATACATCTTGCGGCAGGTGATGGGACAGACGGTGCTGGCCCTGATCGATTCGCCAACGCGCATCCGCCTGCGCGCTGTCAATGAGCCGGAATCCATCGAGCATCAATCAAGGCTCGATCTGTTATGGGGACTCGGCAAGGGCGGTTATGGTTTGCTTACGCTGTGCCGGTCATGGGCAAATGTCATTTATGATCACGAAGCCGGCAAAGGCACCATTCTCAGGTTGTCAGAACCACGAGTGATATTTGAAGAGGAGGAAAAATGGACGCAACAGTCGTCTTCCTCGCCTCAGAAGAGCACCCCGGACTCGACCCGCTAACCCGCATCATTCCCGCGGCGATGACGCCCGTGCTCAACCGCCCCGTGCTTGAGCATGCTTTGCGCTCCGCTGTGGGGCGGGGAATCACACAATTCCGCATCTGTCTGCATGATCAGCCGGAGCAGATTGAGGAGTATTTCGGCGAGGGATCAGCGTTCGGGGCGCATATCCGTTACAGCCTTCAACCAAAACCATCCGGCGGCGTTGCCACGCTCAAACGCATTTGGCGCGAGTTGTCAGAAATCATCCTCGTGCTGCCGACAAATGCCATCCATGATGTCAACATCGCCGATTTTCTTGCGTTCCATTCCAAGAGCGGCGCGCGAATCACAGCTGCCATGCGATGGATGGCCGCCAACCATACTGAGGAGGAGTCCGGACAATACCAGATTCTGGGGGTGTACGCCATCGAATCAGAGTTGATCCGTGAATTCAACGGCTCTGCCGGAACAACAATCGCGGAATTATTCCGACATATATCAACCGGCGCGGAAAGCGTGAACAAATCCCATTGGAGCGCATTTTACGAACACCACGGCATATGGCTGCCGGTCACGAATTTCGCGGAATGGCAGTTGACATCCGACAAGATATGCGCCCAATGCGGTATTGAAATCGATCCCACAGCGGTCCTTCCCAAGGATGTAAGAGCTTCGATCAAGGGACCGGTTTTCATCGGACGAAATGCCGTGATAAGCGATAATGTGCGCCTGATCGGCCCAGCGGTGATTGGCAACAACGCTGTCATCGGGCGGGGAACAAAAATAGAGCATTCGATCGTGTTCAACAACACCCTGGTTGGGGACGAACTCGATCTCAACGGCAACGCTGTGGCCGGACCGCTTCTGATTAATATGGCCGAGGAATTAGGCATATGGATTGATGAGCCCGAGCTGATCAAAATCCGCGAGCAAAGCAGCGCCGGCGTGAAAATTGTCGATTTCTTGTTCGATTTTGCCGGACGGGCCGCTGCCCTGTGCGCGGTCATCTTATTATCACCTCTATTCCTTGTGATCGCGCTGTTGATTAAGCTCACATCACGCGGCCCGATTTTCTATGTCTCGCACCGCAGTGCCAGCCCGGAAATCGCCATCTCGTCACAGAAGCTTGTCCGCCATCGTCCCGCGCGTTATGTCAGATTCCGCGTTTTTCGCACCATGGTTCAGGATGCCGACAAGATGAAGCATGTGCTGGACGCAAAAAATCTTTATGATGGCGGTCCTTTCCGCAAGCTCGAGGATGATCCGCGCGTCACGCCCATCGGCAGATTCCTGCGCAAGACCAGCCTCGATGAGCTGCCGCTGCTTTTCAGCGTGGTCACTGGCAATCTGAAGCTGGTTGGCCTCTGGGCGCTGCCTGTATACGAAGCCGAGGAACTGGCGCGCAACAAATGGGGCGCCGGCAATGTTGACTTGAGCGAAGTGGGAATTCTGCGCTTCGAGGGCGAACCCGGCATCGCCGGCTTGTGGCAATCGCGCGGCCGGAGCAACCTGACCGCCGAAGAGCGCGCGATCCACGATTCCTACCAGGCGCTCGTCATCTCGCGCTCGCGCGAATCCCATCCCATGAAGTTCTTCGGCGAGAACAAACTATCCGCGTGGGATGTGTTCAAGCACCGAACCGCAATCATCTGGGACACGGCAAGGGCTGTGCTAGCCCGCACCGGGGCAAAGTGATCATGCCCCATTGCTTCAATTTATAATAGGCCCTTGTGGCGTACCAATAATCTCACGAAGTGTTATAGGCTGTGCAGGGATCGCTTGGCTTGCCGACGCCTCCGAATGGGTCGAACAGCATGCCTGAAATGTAAGGCGCCTGTGTCGTGATGCCCCATGCATACCGCCAACTGCAATGCCGTAAGCGGGCTGTGGACCCGCAGGCAGCGCATACCCGGGATTTTGATTCACAAAAGTTGTAGTTTCATTTTGATCTTTCATCATCATCTTTTGCATCCTTGCTGACTCATGAGCCTGAATGATACAAAAGGGCATGTTATTGCCCGCACCGATACTGCCAGCACGGTTGGGAACAAGCGCAAGAGCGAAGTCGTGTTGCGGGTCATCGGTTTGACAAAACATTTCCCTGTGAAGAAAGGTTTTTTCGGGCGCGAGGCGGGGCGTGTTCAGGCTGTCAACGATGTGAGCTTTTATCTGCGGGAGAAAGAAACGCTTGGACTGGTGGGTGAAAGCGGATGCGGCAAAACGACGACCGGGCGGCTGATCCTGCAGCTTATCCGACCGACGCGGGGAGAAGTGCGCCTGCTCGATTCCCCGGACTTGACAACACTCACCAACCGCCAACTGCTGCCATGGCGGCGCAGGATACAGATGATATTTCAGGACCCCTACAGCTCGCTCAATCCGCGCATGACCGTGGGCTCGATCATCGGCGAAGCGCTGACAATCCATAGGCTGGCAAAGGGAAGTGAAAAACAGGAACGTGTCGGGCATCTGTTGCGCGAGGTGGGATTGAATGCCGGATCGATGAAACGGTTTCCGCATGAATTTTCAGGCGGCCAGCGCCAGCGCATCGGCATCGCGCGCGCGCTCGCGGTCGAACCATGTGTCATCATCGCAGATGAGCCTGTGAGCGCGCTTGACGTGTCAATCCAATCACAGATCATCAATCTGTTGCAACGGTTGCAGGAGGAGCGCGGAATATCGTTTGTTTTTATTGCCCATGATTTGAGCGTTGTGGGGCATATCAGCCATCGTGTGGCGGTGATGTATCTGGGAAGCATTGTTGAAATCGGGCCGAAACTCGCGCTTTTTGAGCAGCCTTTTCACCCCTACACCCAGGCGCTTCTTGCCGCCGTGCCCAAGCCTGATCCGGCCAAACGAGGCACGCGTGCCATTCTTCAGGGCGATGTGCCATCGCCGATCAAGCCTCCGCCGGGATGTCCCTTTCATCCCCGCTGTCCCAGACGATTCAATCCGTGCGATAAGATCGCGCCGATGCTTGAACAGCGAACAGAAGGGCATTTCGTGGCGTGTCACCTATATCACGGATCACCTGCTTCCGATGAAGCCCCCGCTTGACCTGCGCGCGCCATGGTTCCGAAAGGCCGGGGCATGGATGCGATAATCGTCGCCAAAGCGGCATGGATCAATGGCCGCGAGCTTGCACACGACGCCGCCATTATAGTCAGAGGCGGCCGTGTGCATGACATTGTTCCGCGCGCACAAATATCCCAGTCGATGGGCGCCGCAACGGAAATGCACGAAACGGCCCTCCTTCTGCCTGGTTTTATTAATGCCCATGCCCATCTTGAGTATACGAATCTTCAGGGACGGTTGCCGCGATATGATGATCGGGATTTCTGCGAATGGCTTGAGGCGGTCTATGAACTGAAACACACCATGATGGAGGATGCTTGCATCGCTTCTGTGAAAGCTGGGATTGACCATATCATCGCGGGAGGCGCCACAACCATCATCGATTCAACCCACCGCTCTGAGACTGTCAGCATTCTGGCGGAAAGTCCGCTGCGCTTTTTCACTTTTTGTGAAGTCATTGCCTTTGATCAGGCGCGCGCTGCGGCAATCATGGATGGATTGCACGCCATGCTCGTATTGCCCCGTGGCCAGCGTTGCGCCGGTGTTGGCGTGAACCCTCACGCTCCATACACTGTGGGAGCGGCATTGCGTGCGCGGTTGCTTGTGTTTCTGCGCAACAATCCGGGCATCCGTTGCGCATGGCACTTGTGCGAGTCTTCAGCCGAAATGCAATTATTTGAGCACGGAGACGGGCCTATGGCTGACTTTCTTTCGCGTCACGGACTCGATGCCGTGTTTGATGATATTCCGCGATGCCGCCCCGATGAGTTCCTTGCCCGTGAGAATCTGCTCGACCGTTGTGACGTGGCGTTTCACATGAACCATCCAATCCCCGAAACCGGAGCTTTCTTCCGGGCGCCTCGGATGATCACGCATTGTCCCGCGACGCATGAATATTTTCACCGCGAGCCTTTTCCGCTATGGCAGTTGATGAACGATGGAGCAAACATAGCCTTGGGAACCGACAGCGGCGCAAGCAGTGATTCGCTGAGTATGCTGGATATGCTCCGAATGGCCGGAAGGACATTCCCGTCGCTGACCGGCCCACAGCTTTTGAATCTCGCGGGACACAATGCCGCTCAATCCTGTGTCTTGCGCGAGCATGATCCTCCCTTGGGAGTGATTAGCCGTGACGCCGCGGCTGATTTCGTGGCGATTGATCATCCAGCTGGTTTAAGTGGTGACCTGCGCGAAATTCTGATGTCACCCGATACCCGGATAGCGTCCCTGTGGATCGCGGGGAGAAAGACGCTTTAATGACAGGCCTTATCATGGCCGGCGTCCTTGTTGCGCTCATTGTCGGAGCCGGTTGTGCCATCATCCTGTCCACAACATCGCGCCAATCCCGCTCGTGGCAGCCGTTGGAGCTTATGACCGCCGTCGTGTTGGGAGGCGCCGGCGCGGCTGCCATCATCGCCATGTTGCTTGGCTATTTGGGTATCTTTAATTTATGGGCTCAGGCCTTGTCGCTTCTGCTCATTATCATTGCCGGATCATATTTCGCGCGCCACAAGCTCATCCATCTCAGGCTTGCCAGCCCCCGCTGGATCGAAGCGCTGGCTGTCATTGCGGCTGCCGCCACGCTGACTTTCGGCATCGCTTTTCATTTTGATGAGATAGAAGGACAGCGTGATCCAGGCGTCTATGTGGGATCGGGCATTGAACTGGCTCGAACGGGAGATTTTGGCTGGAACGATCCGCTTGTCGTGGATTTCGGTTTTGATGCGGTCAGCCATCTTTTCATCGACTGGAAAGATGTTCACAAGGGCAAGCCACGCTGGGAACGCCTTCCGGGCTTCTATTTTTCTGATCCCGCGTCGGGACGCATTTTACCGCAGTTTCTGAAAGGGTATGAGGCGTGGCTTGCCATGGCCTTTGCTTGCGGCGGCGCCCGCGCAACGCAATGCGTAAATGCGGCTTTCGCCGCGCTCGCGCTCATGGCTTTTTTCTGCGCGCTGAGGCGGATTGTCTCCGGACCGGCAGCCATTTTCGGCATGATATTGTTGTCTCTCAATGCTGCCCAACTCTGGTATGCCAGATTTACGAGCAATGAAATGATGGTTCAGGCATTTGTCTGGGGCTTTGTTTTCATGTATTCGCGTTCATTGTCAGATGATCGTGAGACGCGCTGTTCAAGCGCCGATGCGCTGTTTGGACTTTTCCTGCTGACCGTGGCCGCGCTGACCAAGTTCGCGGCGTGGGGTTTCATTCCGCTTGCCGCGTTCGTGGCAGGGCTGCACAAGAGCCAGGGGCGATTACGCGTTAATTTTGTTGTCCTGTGGCTTTCCATGGCCGCCGCCGCCGCCGCAACTTACTTCCATGCCCGCTTTTTTGCCTACTATTATTTCTTTGGCTCCTGGTCTTTTACCGCGGGAAGACTCGGCCACATTTTTCATGATCCCTTTCATCTATATTGGCGGAACCATGGCATGTGTTTCCCTTGGATCGATGCTGTGTCCGGCATGGAATGCGTTAGCTGACAGGCTGGCGGCGCCGCGAGTCCGCGCGACAGTTATCTCCATCGCTGCAATCATCGTCTTCGCCATATTCTTACACCAATTACGCTTATACACGGCAACAGCCGCCGAGCATCGCGATGTCTGGGGCGAGAACACCAACCTGGTGGAATTCGCGTTTTATTATTCAACGCCCGTGTTTTTTGTCGCGGTGGCAGGAATTGCGTTGATGATATTCCGCGTCAATTCGCCGGGATTTGCGGCGCTGTTGCTCATGCTCCTTGGCTCGTCGGTCTTTCTTGTCTGGCGCAATATTGATGCGCTTCATCCATGGGCCGCGCGCCGCTGGATGATTTTTCTCCTGCCAGTATTCTGCGCCGGCGCCGCCTATCCGGCAGCATGGCTTTGGGAGATGCGCCGCTGGTGGTCGCGCATTATTTCATTCGTGGCGGCCGCGTTGCTGGCGGCGCTGATTCTGCTGGCCGCTCCTCAACTTAATCTTTCGCGCAATTTTCATGGCGCGATAGCGTCGGCGGATACTCTCGCGCAGCATTTCCGCCCAGACGACCTGATACTCACCCATCCAACGGGCATGATTCAGCAGTTTTCTCCCTATTTGAATGCCAGACATGGTGTGGGGTTTTATACACAACAATATAACGCGGAGTCGTGGCGCGCCAGCATGCCAGTTGCCCGCGCGTCGGCGCTCATGGGGCGTCGCGCCCTTTATGTGAGCGATGTGCCGATACCCGTGGACGGGTCCGAGCCTCCGCCATTCTTCAAACAAATCATGTCAGTGCCCATCCGATACAAGTATCTGCCCGACGGCAATCACGCTCTCCCCACAACCGCCACTGCTGAAAACATGACCTTCAGGATTTACCAGATGGATCCGGAACGCATTCCGCCCGGATGGTGGCCGGAAATGGCCACAATCCCCGAAAACATCCGCCAAGAACTCCCCGTCGAGTTGCGCATGAATGCCAAGGCCGATCCATTCCTGACCAACTTCTTCAAACCGGTCGACTTGCCGGACGGACGCAGCATTCGCTGGACAGATGGTTCCGGGCGCGTGCGCATCGGCGATCTCATCACATTTCCCATCAGGGAAGGGCCGGTGCGCATCAGCGCGGAGCTCAACTCGGGCCGTCCCGAGCTTGCCGCGCCCTTGCAGGTTGAATGGTATCTCAATCCGAACATTCCGTCAAGGGCATGGCATCTTGGAACAACGGGTGTGTGGGCGGAATGGACACGGGCGGGCGTCGATGTTGACGCGTCCATGCTTCGGCCCGATTCCATCATTGAGCTGAAAACCCTCCGTCCTTCCGTGGGGACGGTGTTTCCCCAGGGAAAGCTTGGCGTGCTTGTCTCATCGATCAGGGCAGATTGACAGCGTTCCGCAGAGCCATCATTCTGAACGATTGATCAGGGAGAAGCCCACTTCATCAATATATCCCCAAATGTCTGTGCGCGGACATCCCAGTCGGCTGTTTTCGCTATCCGCAATCTTTTCTGAAGAAGCGCGGTATCCCCATATGTGGAAACCGCCATGTCCAGTGCGGCCGCGAATGCCTTGGCATCCGCGCATGGCACTGTCATCGCCACTTCATCAAATCCGTCAAGCTGGGCAAAATCCGTACGCGCAACCGGGAGCCCAGCCGCAAGATATTCGTTTACCTTGATGGGATAAACACATTCGGTGAAACGATTTCGGACAAAGGGGATGATTCCAGCGGAAAACGCTCGCACATAATCCGGCAGATCAGTGGGTTTTCGCGGACCTGTAAAGACCGTATTGGGCAGTTGCCGCAAGGTCAACAGGCCGGCTTCCGCCAAAACCGTCGGCCCGATGAACATAAAGATATATTGCGGGCGTAATTTTGCCGCATGACACAGCATGTCCACATCCACGCGCGAATCGATGCTGCCTATGAATCCAATGATGTGGCGTGCAACGGACTGGACGCCCCCGATTGTTCCAGCGCCTGCTCTTGGCGACGCCGGTATGGCTCCACCCAACAATGGCAATATGTCGGCCGCCAATGGCCCATTTTCCAGCGCTTGCGCGAAAAGGGCTGTGTCGGCGCCATTGGGCACAAATTCCACACGGTTGTTAAGTTGACGCGCGCGTCTGGCCAACTCGCTTGATGTCGTTATGATGCCGCCGCATTCCCGCATGTATTGTTTTTCCAGACGGACGCCATGGCGCGCATTCCACGGCATGCCGCCAATATCGTCATAACTGTAGTAAAAACGCATCGTCTCTCCCCACCAGCCGCCCGGCCGTCCGGTTCCAATCTGCGGCGAAAAGGCGTTTATAATATCGAACTCATTAATTTTGAGCCGCCGCAGGGCGCGATGAAGCGACGTGCGCACAATCCGCTCGTTCACGCGCCGCACACTTTCATAAAGCGGGCCTTCAGGCATGCCATTGATGGGCATGAGCGAAGGGGGCGTGAGCACCGACAGGACGCCGGGCGCTGGAGATTCCGCCGCGGGGCGCAGACGCGATGTCACCATTTGCCGCCACTGAAAAGCGCCGTGTTTCGGGCCATGCCCGATGTTCGCGCGCGCCACATCAATCCAAGTTGGGGCATATTCGACATAAACAACGCGGCGGCGGCGCGCCAGCCTTCGCGCCAGTTGAACAATCGCCTTTTCGTATGGTCCCTCCCAAGTGGGCAATCCTATGATCACAAGAGGACGTTCGGCGCCATCTGCCATGTCAGAACAGCCTATCCTTCAGCATAGGCCGCTCGCCGAGGAATGACTGGCAGGCGTCGGAATCCAAGTTGCAGATCACAGTCGCCACATCAGCCTGTTCCGGGGCGGCCTTGATGCTTTCAATAAGCTGCAAATCAGAAAAATGGGGTGTCAGAGACATTGGCCATAAAATGATAATGCGGGCATAACGTGAGAGAATGGTCAATGCGGGGGGCGAGATTGTGAGATCATCGCCTACAGTGATGATGGAGTCGCCGGGTTTGTTTTTCCACAAGGACATGAGCAGACGGATAATGATTTGCCCGCTTTCACCCAGACCGACGGGAATGATGAGCACTGATTGACCCGGTTGGAGATCGCCGATCATGGAGGCAACCCTGGAAAATGCCTGCTGATAAAAACGCGGGAGCGCCGCGAGACCTTCGGTCTCGGCCAGTTTGGCATGCCTTTTTTTGAGAGCTGGCAGTCCCCCCGCAATCGGCAATCCCAACGCAGTTGAGACTCGACTGGGTGTGCGCAAGGAGCCATCAAAAAAGGCAAGAGCGACAATAAAGAGTATGCCGACAATGGCGGGCGCAATGGCGGCAGCCATGACCATGATTGGTCTTTTTGATGATGTGGGCCGGACGGGATAAACGGGACGCTGTTCGACAAGCACCACGGATGTTTTGTTTTCGATCTCAGCCGCCATGCGGGTTTTATTGGCCTCGCGCATCAGGTCAAGATACTCGCCCGAGCTCAGTTCCACATCACGTTCGAGCTTTTTCAACTCGGCTCCAAGGGGCGCGAAAGCATCCTTTTTTTCCTGGAAGATTTTAAGCTGTTTCTCAGCGGTTTCCGCCATGGCCTTCTCAGTGTCCAGTTCCACAAGCATCTTGTAATAATCGACAATGACATCCTTTCGTTGCGCGCCGAGTAAGGCGAACTGGCTGGTCCAGTATTTCTCCATCTCCTTCTCCTGCTGGGAGCGGAGTTTCGCGATTCTCGCCCGCTGCTGTGCGGATTGTTGCGGATCGATGGAGCCCAGGCTTTCATTCAAATCCAACTCGGCCTGGCTGCGCGCCAGTTGCTGGCGCTGAACGAGCAGCTTGTCCTGCAGGCTCGAGTCGGGCAGAGAGGCGCCGGCGTCGCGAGGATTGCCCCCAAGAAGCGATTCCAGTTCCTTCAACGCCTTCTGCAACCCATCAGCCTTTTTCTTGTGCTCCTCGACAAGCATGTACATGCGCGATTCCTGGTCTGCGTAGTATTTTGCCTGCTCGTAATAATTGCTGATTCCATGCATGTCATTGAACTTGTGGAGCGCGTTCTCTGCAGAAGTCAGAAGGTCGCGCGCCTGTGTGACATTCTCACTGAGGAAATCGAGGCTCTCCTTATTGGCGTCGCGCCGGACAGACTCAGAATTGCGCACGTAATTATTGATCAGTTGAGTCAGAAACTTGAAGACAATGCTGGGATCGGTCCCCTTGAACTCCACTCTTACAAGGTCGGCGTCTCCCTCACGCTTTGTCACAAGATCCTTCGACACATTGGTAAAAGAGAGGGGAAAGCGCGGATCTTCGAGCACGGCAAGGACGTCGTCGTCAAGCGAGTCGGGATCGCGCAATTTGATGACATGCCCCAGGTTCCACACCCGTGTAACGGCAGACAGGCGTTTGAGATCGGCGGGGTTCATGGCCACCGGACCGTATTTGCTCACATACTCAAGCAGCGCGCTCACCGGGATTTTGCCTTTCGCCGGATCTGGCGATGTTTCTAACCGCTTGATCTGGCTGTCGATGTCATCCGCAAAAAGATATAGGGCCGCGCGCGCCACGGTTTCACGCATCTTCAGACCGTTCTGCACAAGATCGACCATGGCGCGCACCCGGAACATGTCCGGCCTGATTTCCTCGCTGGCCGAAACACGCGGACGGGATTCAAACAAACCGACGCTCAGAAGCGCGGAGGATGAATACTGCCTCGGCAGATTGCGCGTGAAACGAATCGCAAGCAACGCGGCCACGATCGACGGGATAACCCAGATGGGCCAGCGCCTGATGATCAGACGTATGAGCCGCATCGGCGACATATTAATTCACCTTTTTCTTGAGTGCCGATGGCATGACGCCCGTATCACGCCGATACTTGACTTTGGACGCGGCGGCGGGAGACAATTCGATGGCCTCCGGTATCTGCGTATCACCGCCGATGGTTGAAAAATCGATCTTATCCGGTTTTTTACCGTATCGCAGATAGAAGGCGTCCTCGAGCGAAACGCCAAGCGCCTCCTCAACATCTGATTTGAACACGCGCACGTCGGACAGGCTGGTGATATAAGCCTCTCGCGCCCGGTCGGCAATCTCTGTCACGCGCGCCCACTCATGCACGGGAATGAGCCCCACGCGAAAGTCTCGGTCAGCATAGAATTCCTGAAGCGTGGTGGCCTCCATGGATTCGCTGCGGACGCACAGAAGGCGCACCGCGCCGCGCAATTGCTCAAGCCTGCGGCGGACATTCCAAGCCAGCTCGCCGCGCACAACGTCCTCGTGCTGGCGCGCGATGTCGCGTTCGCGTTCAAAATATCGCACGCGGTCAAAGTAGCTCATTTCGCGCTGAAGGTTGAACTTTGCCGTGCCGTGCGCAACTCCTCCACGATCCAAGGGATCTCCGATCCCGGTCCTTGAATGATTTTCGCGCCGTTGAGCTCAAACCCAAAGGGAGCCATCCAGCTCTTTTTCTCTATTTTGAGCGACGCCTCATTTTTGTCAGTGAGCGCCTGAGCCTCGCCCGAAGTGGGATGATTGATGAGCGCTATCAGAACCAAGTCGCGCTGATCGGCGTCCAGAACCCATTCTATCCAGTTTTTAGGTATTTTTTCCATGCCAATGGTCTGGCTCGTGAACTCCTCGGGGCGCGGGTTGCCCTGCGGCCAGCGGCGTGTCAGTTTCTGACTTTCAAGAAGCTGGTAAGAGTCGTCTGTTTTTTTACTCAGTGACGCGCATCCGGCGAAAGTGGCGCACGCCAGACATACGATTGCCGCTGTGACGGCACAGCGCGGGAACAGCCATCCGAGCTGAATGAGGCGAATGACGCCAAACGAGCCGGATACGAGCAACGCCAGCACCGACACGGCCGCAATCCATGGCAACGCGCTCTGTCCCGCGAAAATCCACAGGGCAAGTCCGTTGGCAGCTATATTGACGATGGTAAGCAGAACTGTTTTCCTTAGATTATCAGCCGGGCGCCCTACGGCGTCAAGAAACACTCCCGCAAGCCTGTCGATTGGCCGAATAAGCGCCACGATTCCAAAAACCATGAGCGTTGGCCATGCGGCAACATACTGTGCGCCCGCAAACACCTTCAGAATCAGTTGCGGAGCCAGCCAGAACACGAGGCATGCGGGCAGGCAAATGGCGGACAAGACAAGGCTTGCGCGCCAATACAACGCCGACACCCAGCGGCTGCGTGCGTTCGCGCTATGCTCCGATACGCGCCCCATAACGAGGGGCGTGGCCGCTTGCAAGGGCAACTCCATCAGGTCTGCCAGCTTCATCGCTATAGAATATAGTGCCACTATTTCCGGCGTGCGGAAAAAACCAATCATAAGCAGGTCAGACGACCTGTAAAGCGAGGAACATGCTGAAGTGCCCCACGCACGGCGGGCGTACGCTGACAAACTTGCGCTAAGCTGCGGGGAAATGCCTGATTTTGAATCATAAACGAGAGGACTCTTTGCATGTTCATGATCAACATCTGCTTGATTCCAAACGTCATCGGCAACCCGTTTTTTCCGCAAGGGAACATCATGCGTCAGCCGGCGCGCCAGAAGTGTGCCGGCAAAAATTCCAGCGACAGTGAAAACCGGAAGCGCGCGGATTCTCCATTGATACGACACAAGCGCCAGGCTGGCGATAGCCGCAAGCGAACAGGCCGAAAGCGCAAGTCTCAGGAGCGCCGCGCGGTGAAACTCCATGCGGGTCTGGAGGAATGTGAATGACAGTGTCTGACCGATCAGCGCCCATGACCAAAGCGGGTAAACAACGAAGAACCATGCGGTGATATATTGCCTGAACGCGCATGATGCCACAGCGCACATGACGCACACCAGCGACACCACCGCCAGCGATCGCATGTTGGCACGCCGCGCCCACTCGAAACATTCCGCAGAGCGGTCAGGCGTCCGCGGAACCTGGAACAGAAGCGTGGCATTGACAGCCGTGGCTTTGTACAGCTCGAACAGTCCCGTGAGCGCCAGAAAGAAAGCCCATACCCCATAACTTTCCTTTGGGACAAGGCGCACCAGGACAAGCAGCGCGATAAAGTTCAGCGCAAAGCCCGCTGACCGTTCACACACGCTCCACGCCGCGCGCCACAATGTCTTGCCTGAAAACAAGGTTGTCAAACGGGCAGCATTCATCGCGGGGATTCTGCCTGCGGCATGGATTGGCTTGTGATCATGCACTCCCGCCCCGCGCACATGCAGCGAGCGCGGATTTGTACGCGCTGACAACAGCAGAGGCGGTCCGGGCCCATGTGAATTCAGCCGCGTGGCGGCGGGCCGCCTCGAGCGTTGAGCGCGACGGCGGGCGCGCGATCAAGTCCATAATCGCGGCCGTCAAAGCCTTTTCGTCACGCGGATTAACGAGCAGGGCATGTTGCCCGGCGATCTCTGGTATGGCGCTTGTGTCTGATGAAATGACCGGCGCGCCTGCCGCCATGGCCTCAAGCAGCGGCAGGCCAAAACTTTCCACGAGTGAAGGATACAGGTAAAGTGAGGCGCCCGCGTAAAGCGCTCTCAGATCATGGGGCGGGATGAAAGGCAGCGGACACAACGCATCCCATCCCTCGGTCCCAACGGCTCGTTTCAGAGTCGCCCAGTAATGAGCCGGCAAATCCGTCATGACAAGCCTGTGGGGAAATCCGGCGGCTTTGCGCGCGGCAAGAAATGAGCGGAGTGTGCGCCCGGTGTTTTTCTTGGGATCGGTATTCGCGAGAAACAGAATGTACGGGCGCTCGATCCCAAGCTTGTCAAGCAATTCACGCAGTTCATGTTCATTCACAGGATCAAAAAAGATGGAACTCACGCCGTTATGGGCAACACAGACGCGAGCGGGATCAAGGTTGAGCGCCCTCGTGAGATTGTCTTTTTCGTAGTGTGACACCGTGACAATCCGCTCAGCCTTGTGCGCAACCCGTGGAACGATGAAGCGGCGGTAATAACGCCCGTAACGCTGGTAGGCGGATGCCGATCCCGACAGTTCAGTTGAGTCGGCCATGTAAATGACATCGTGTATTGTGATGACAGCGGGACGTGGCAGGGCAAGAGGAGCTGTGTTGCTTGTGAAATGGTGGACGCTGGCGGCTCCCCGGCGGGTGCTGCGGCGTATGGCCAGCGGAAGTTCAATCTGCTCGAACACCGGATATGGCATCGGGCGCATGCACCGCCAATCGAGTTTCGGATGATCGAGCGTCATGCGTCCGGGCACTGGCCGTCCCGATGTGTAGACAACGATTTTGTCAATCTCATCGTGTGCAAGCAATTCATCCAGCACACGCATGGCCACCACATCCATTCCGTGCGGATGGGGGCGGAAAATCCGCTGCGCCTCGTAGTGCACATCGAACTTCATATCAAAGGAATAATTGATGCCTTTCTGCTATCAACCGTGCATGATATTCAGTGAGATGCAAGTCTGTAAAACATGGGCATTAACCGCTGTGGATCCGGAAGAGGAAACATCAACTCAAAGCGGATGACGGAAGATCCCCACATTCCCAAAAAGCTCTTCGCCATCACCCGTTGATCCCGCATTCATGGCAGTATGCGCTTATCCCGCGCCATCATCTTTTTTTCACTTGCACTATCATGACCCGGCAATTCATCATAGGAGTGTGAATTAATTGAGTTTATAATGTGCACGGCGCATTTGGCCACACCCAAGGAGACATATCGAACATGATCAAGGCTGATGTGGTGAAGAAAGTTGCGAAGCGATTGGGCCTTAAAGGAAAGGAGGCTCTGGCCGTTGTGGACGAGACGATTGAGGCCATGAAACGCGTGATCATCAGGCACGGACGTCTGGAGATACGGGATTTCGGAATTTTCCAGATCAAACAACGCAAACCCAGGGTGGGACGCAATCCGAAGGACAAAGTGCAGTATCCCATCCCCCTGCGGCGTGTGGTGACTTTCCGTATGGGAAAGGAATTGAAACGGGAAAGCGCATCATCCACTCATCGGAAATCATCCGGCCCGAAAACCAGCCAAGGCAACAAGTAGCAGATTGATCCGCGTTGAATTAATATCGGCAGGAAAAAGGATCGCGGCAGACTTCCCATGGGTAGTTCCACGACCGCACCGCTGACGGCGCCGGATAACGGGCAGGATAAGACACATAATTGCCGCACCCGCTGATTTCCCACGATCCGTCATTAAAATAACTGCAACCCGCCAGCAACAGCATGCAAAACGCAAACAACATGACATTAATGAATTGTTTCATGTCCTGATCTCTCCTGAACTGATGATGTGTTAATCTCAGCGATTGCCCAAAATCAACACTTTCCTTCATGGTATTCATCTCTCCATCGCATCAGGCGCATACATGCCGGTCAAGGCATGCGGCATAGGCAACGGCGGGTTACTTTTTCTTATTCTTATCCTGCGTTTTTTTCGGCTCGCCCACCTTTTGGTCAGTGATAGTCATTCTTGGTTCACTTAGCACCAGCCTTATGTTTTCTGCCAGCCTGCCATAAGCCCGGACACGCTGCTGAACAGAAAACGGCTCAGAAAAATCATAGGCATAGGCCAGGCCCAGCCTGATTCGCGGCGTGACGCGAATGCCCCGGTGCCATGCGACAATATAGTACGCGCGCTCGGGCACATTGCGGAATTCAAAACCGCCGCTTTCATCGGTAAAGGTGTAATAGGGATGCTCCACAACCATCACATTCGCATTTTCCCAGGGATGACGGTTGCACCTGATGGAATAGTTTCCCGTGTGGTTGAGCCGCACATACTGCCTGATGTTGCGCATGGGCATTTGAATTGTCTCGTCAAAATAACCCGGCCCCTGCACACGAACGCTGTGCATCGCACGATCCGTCGTGATGAATCCGAGACGTCCGCCTGCGAAAAATAATTTCTGCGAAGGTTTGATATCGCATCCTGTCAGCATGATCGGCTCCATGGCCGCCTTCGCAAACTCGTCTATGGATTTCCCTTCCCGAATATTAACAAGATACACAATCGCATCTTTCACGCCCCGGTTGTTCGGATTGACCATAAGCAAGTCGGCGTATTTCTTGCCGGAAGGAGCGCAAAAGACCTCGTCGACATTCACCTGGAACTCAATAATATCCGGCTGCACCCCTTCCCATTGCACAATCCCTTTGACCAATGCCCCCGATGTGGCTTCCGCCGGCTGATAATAGGCGTAAGCGCGCGCGTAATATGACAGCATGATCGCCATCGCGAAAACAATCGTTCTTAAGCGCGTCTGGAATATGCCGAAGGCGCTCTTGTTCATTTTTCCTCTTTCCTTGAAATGCGTTTGGGATTATCCAAGCATATTTTCATGAACACAATACTTTCTCCACATCGCGGTGAAAATGACGACCGCGACGATCAAACTCTGCGACCGCGCCACACGCGCGAATTTGTCGGCCAGAAGCGCGTCATCGAGAACCTGACTGTATACATCGAGGCCGCGCGCAAAAGAGGCGAACCGCTCGATCATTGCCTGTTGTTTGGGCCACCGGGGCTGGGCAAGACAACCTTGGCGCATATCATCGCCAACGAGCTCGGAACGGATATCAAATGCACGAGCGGCCCCGTCATCGAGCGCAAGGACGACCTTGCCGCCATCCTCACCGATCTCAACAAGGGCGATGTGCTTTTCATCGATGAGATTCATCGCCTGAGCCGTGTTGTCGAGGAATGCCTCTACCCGGCAATGGAGGATTTCAAGATCGACATCCTGATCGGCGAAGGACCGCACGCCAAATCGATCAAACTGGATCTGCCTCCATTCACTCTGGTGGGCGCCACAACACGCGCCGGCATGATCACATCGCCAATGCGCAGTCGTTTCGGCATCACTGAACGGCTGCAATTCTATACCCAGGAGGAGATGGAGCGCATCGTGCGGCGCTCCGCCAATATATTGAAGATAGAAATTAGCGGGGACGGCTGCCCCGAGGTCGCGCGCCGCGCCAGAGGCACGCCACGCATCGCCAATCGCATCCTGCGCCGTGTGCGCGATTACGCCCAAGTGCGCGCCGACGGCGTCATCACACAAACCGTGGCGGATGAGGCGATGCACATGCTGGAAATCGACGTGCTCGGTCTCGACAACATTGACCGATTTTTCCTCCGCACGATTATTGAGAAGTTCAGCGGGGGACCGGTGGGACTCAATAATATCGCCGTCGCCATCGGAGAAGATGAGGACACCATCGAGGACATGATCGAGCCTTTCCTCATCCAGATCGGCTTTCTGCAACGAACACCGCGCGGCAGGGTCGCGTCCGCAAGTGCCTGCCATCATCTTGAACTGGGCGAACCAAAACACGCGGCGTCCGGCGATCTATTCACTCCCACATTGGATAGTTAATAATACAGAACTGGTTTGCCCCCGCGCCTGCGGACGCGTGTCGCGTTTTACTTCGAGAAACGATCGGCGACTTTGACCCAATTGATGACGTTCCACCAAGCCGCAAGATAATCGGCGCGGCGGTTCTGATACTTGAGGTAATAGGCGTGCTCCCAAAGATCGTTCACGATCAAGGGCGTTTTGCCTTCGGTGATGGGCGATCCCTGGTTCGCTGTCGTTGATATCTCAAGCTTGCCGTGTATCGTCTTGCTGAGCCAGACCCAGCCCGAGCCGAATTGTTTCGTCCCGGCTTCGTTGAATTGTTTTTTCATTGTTTCGGGATCGCCGAATGCCGCCTTGATGGCATCGGCCAGCGCACCCGCGGGTTCCTTTGGCCCCTGGGGTGCCATCGTCTCCCAGAAAAACGAGTGGTTGAAGTGCTGCCCGCCATTATTGCGCACGGCATTGCGAATGGATTCGGGCACGGCATCTATGTTGATAATCAGATTTTCCAAGCTCTTTCCTGCCAGATCGCTTTTTCCTTCAATTGCAGCATTCAGATTATTGACATAGGCGGCGTGATGCTTGTCGTGGTGAATCTGCATCGTTTCTTTGTCGATGTATGGTTCGACAGAGTCGTAAGGATATTGAAGAGGTGGTAGCGTGAACGCCATGATCGGAGAACCTCCGGTTGAAATGTTGATTTAATACTTCCTGATTCTTCCCGTTGATTTCATCATACGTGTAAGTCTGTCAAGAATTTGTCACTTCTGCATTCCTGTGGGAATGCAAATATTTAAAAAGTGATGGTCAAGAATTGTGAAAGTCTGCCTTGATGGGAATATTGTCGACGAACAAGACGCGCATGTTTCGGTGTTCGACCGCGGGTTGCTCTTTGCCGACGGCTTGTACGATACCCTGCGCACATACAATGGCAGGCTCTTCGCCCTGAAAGATCATCTTGGACGTCTTGCTGCTGGCTGCGAGGCGCTTCAAATTCCCATCACGACCGCCGAATCATGGTGGCGCCCGCGCATCGAAGAACTAATCAGGGCCAACAGTCTGCAGGACGCGGACGCGAGGCTTCGCATCACCGTGACACGCGGACCCGGCACAGACATCAAGCAGACCCAATGCGCACAACCAATGATTGCGATCTTCGCGCAACCCATCTTTCAAGCGCCCATCGATCAACGCCGCGCCACGGGCACACGTGCCATCATTTTCTCCCACAGGCGTGTTCCTGGCGTGCGCATTCACCAGATAAAGACGCTCAGCCTTGCCCATACGGTCATGGCGCAACTCGAATGCGCCGCTTCCGGCGCGGACGACGCCTTCTTTATCAATATGCGCGATGAGCTATGCGAGGCGATGACCAGCAACATCTTCCTCCTGAACGGCAACGCCCTGATTACACCATCCACAGACGCCCCCTGCCTGCCAGGTGTAACGCGCAAGCACTTGATCGAAGCAGCGGTTTCACGCGGTATGGAGGTGCAATCACGACCCGTGCCTGTTGACGAACTTTTCAAAGCCGCGGAAGTCTTCACCTGCGCTTCCGTCAGCGAAATCCAGCCCATCATCTCCGTGGATGGACACCCGATAGGCAATGGCACTCCCGGTCCGGCCTCCCGCGACATCCAGCAATGGTGGCGCAACTACGCGATGGGATTGGCTATCTAAAACTGTTCGGGTGCATGGTTTGACGGCCTTTGGCTGGTTTTGCGGCGAGGCTTTGGTTGAACTTGGCTTCCTCGTCCCAAAGCGTGTCCCCCGCCGCCACAACCAACTCGGACAATACCATTGCTCCCATCATAAGGTGAACAACTGCAATATCTTATGTCAATGATACGTCTTCGATGTTCTTGAAATTAAAGTGAACAGTATTGGGGTTAGCGTCTAAGGATTGATCCGGTTTCCATAACCACCAAGACACAAGGATGCCAAAATCGGAAACCAGCAACGCTTCGTTCTTTGAGGCGCTTTGCGCTTATTGATCTCGTCCTTGGTTCACAGCACATCATTGATGGCCGCTTATTTGCGCGGGACGGCTGTCCTCGGGAAACGACTCGGCGCCGTCGTAAAGGAGGGCTCGGATCTGCGGGTGAGCGGTAGCGGTGTTGGGCGACCACTGACGGAGGCCCTCGTCACGTCTTTCTTGGAGAAATGTGTTGAAGGGCCAATGGACGACAAGGTTTGGCGAGTCGGGAGGCACATGCGCGCCGGCGAAGGACTCGCGTATCTGCGCGCCGGTGCGGGGTTCGCTCCACAAACGCACCTCGTCGACAAGTCCATAATACTGGTTGGCTCCCGGCAGGCCAGCCGCGAACGCGAGTCGAAGGGCGCCTGTGTTGGCGGCATCGAGCGCCGCTGTGACGCCGGTCCGCCACCCCGCGAGCGCGCCGTCTTTGTAGACACGCATTTCACGGCGAGCCGGATCGAACACCCCGGCCACATGAACCCAGCGCCCCTGCGTGCCGGCCATCGAGCCGGGCGGCGAACAGACTCCCTCGAAGCTGGCGGTCGTGCCGGCAGCGCGCAGGAATAATTCCAGTGAATCGTCCGCCAGGATGTTCATCCCATAGTGGTAGCCGGGTTTGGCGCGGTCGCCCTTGATGATGAGGTTGCGTTTCAGTCCCCCTGTGCCGCTCGTCGGCTTGGCCCACAGTTCGAGAGTGAAACCGCCGCTGAATTGCAGTGCCGGATCAGGCGCCGCATACACGTTGGCCACATGTTTTGGAAACAGCACGCATTCGCCCGCGCCCGAGTGTGCGCGTTCAGGCGCCGGCCGCAGGTTGAGTCTGGGCGGTTCGGACGCGGTGTAGACTGGCGTCAGGCGCCATGCGGCAATGCCGGAAAATGAGGCGTCGGACCCTTGCGCATATAAGGCTGCGCCTCGAGCGGATGCGGCGCTGTGAATGCGCCCGGCCAGCGAATAGCGCCCGCCAAGAAATGCCTCGACGATGTCGCCATCGACAAGCACCCGCAGTTCCACTGGTTCGCCTGTGCGGATGGCGGCCTTCTGACTGGCCAGTTCGCGCCGGCGCTCAACATGCGGCCGCAGAAGCAATCGTTGCGTGTCGAGGTCGGCAACGATTTCATAACCCGGGAACTCCTGATCGCCCATGCGGATCACAATCCCGGCCGCGCGACAGCCGGGTCCGAGTGTGATGGTGGTTTTGATCTCGAACTGATGGCCGAAATCGGGTGGCGCCAATCGGGCGAGTGCGAAGTCATTGCCAGGTTTCGCGGTAGCCGATGCTGGCCCGATTTCCCATGTCCCGATGCTGGCCTTCGCGCACGGCGCGGCAGTGGGAAGGAGGGAGGCGCCTCGCAGACGCTCGAGTTCGGCAACCGGCCGCGTATAAAGCTCGCCCCGCGGACCGGCCCAGATTTCGCGCGGAAAGGCCAGATGCCCGCCCCATTCGGCGCTGGCAAAGTCCCGATCTTCCGCATAGGTGGGAATCCACCCAAAGTTGATCATGCGCTGTCCATCCCACGCCGGGTTGGGCGCCATGATCTCCGTGCCGTCGAGGTCCTCGGTGGCCGCGATCCGCCATGGCCCGTCCGGCGTGTCAGCCACGCGGTAACGGCCCATCCCCACACGGTCGGTTCCCCAACTGCCCATAAGATACCAGCGGGGGCCAAGGGGGAATAGCGCGGGGCATTCGGGAACGCCGATGCAACCCGGGTTGTGAAGAATGCGCGGATGCGTCCAAGAGGCGAGGTCACGCGACTCCGAAACCAGGAATGCGCCGCTTGTATTGGCGGGCGCATCGCGCGTGGTTCTGGCCGCGAACACCATCAGGTAACGATCGCGCGCGTCGTCGCGAGTCACGAAGGGATCGCGCAACTCGGCTGTCGGCGCATCGCTGTATGCTACCACGGGGCCGGTGGTCTGGTGAATCCAATGACGACAATCGCGGCTCATAGCGGCGCCGATGCCATCGGATGCGTTGAAGAAGCTCCACAAGACACCGCCGCGGCGAATGTTCGCGATGGCCCACCAGTTGCGTGCGGCGTCGGAGGAGGAGATGCGAACAGGTGTCCAGTGGATGAGATCGGCGGACTCGGCCAAATCCGACCGCACTTCGTCGAGTCCGCTTCGCATGGGCTCGGCCGGCACGCTCAGGTAGAACAGGCGCCAGCACCCTTGGTCGAAAAGTGGATGGGCATCGCCCAGCCAGCGCCCCAGCGGCTTGAAGTGGCACAATGGCCTGGGAGTGGCCGGTCTGGCTGCCGTGTCAGCAGGTTCCGCGCTCGACAAGGCGGCGGCCGCCATGGCCAGCGCCACAACAATGCATCGCACCATCCATGGGATCTTTTTGTGAATCATCATGCTCAATCTTTCATGTCCAAGGCGTCGCGCATGCCGTCGCCGATGCAATTGAAGGCAACCACAGCCAGCAAGACCGGGATGGCGGGGAAGAGCAACCATGGGTATTCGAGGAGGACGCGCACATGCTGGGCTTCCTCAAGCAGAACCCCCCAACTGGTCATTGGCGGCCGGATGCCAAGGCCAAGAAAACTCAGCGCTGTCTCACCGAGGATCATCCCCGGCACTGACAGCGCCGCGATGACCACGAGGTGGTGATAGCAGCCGGGAATGAGCAGTTTGCGGATGATGTAGAAGTCGCTCGCGCCGAAGGCTCTTGCGGCGCGCACATATTCGAGCTCACGCAGAGAGAGAACAAGCCCGCGCACCTGCCGCGCCAAACCGCCCCATCCCACAAGCGACAGGATGGTGACGATGGCACAGTATACCTCGACCTGCCCCCACCATGGCGGCAGCGCTGCCGCGAGCGCCATCCAAAGGGGAATGGCCGGAAACACCATGAGCAACTCCACAAACCGCTGAATGAGACCGTCCGCCCAGCCGCCATAGAAGCCCGACACCGTGCCAACGAAAGTTCCCAGCACCATACCGAGTAACACGCCGAACAGTCCCACAGTGAGCGACACGCGCCCTCCCTGGAGCAGGCGCGACAACAGATCGCGTCCCATTCCGTCGGTCCCGAGGGGGAACCACTCGCCGTTCTCGACGCCGAACAAACGCAGGCGGGCGCGGCCCAGACCGAACAGGCTGTATTCACCGCCCCGCACGAAAATCCGCAGGGGCAGTCGCCGCGAAGTGTCGAGCGTGTAGCGGCGCTCCAGCCCGTCCGGGCTCATCGTCAGGACAAGGGGATGCACGAACGGCCAGCGGAAACCATCGGCGTCGCGGATGGAGGGCAGTTGAGGCGGGGCGTGAACAGCGCGTATGAACTGGTGGTCCACCGAGTAAGGCGCCAGAAAATCTGCCCCGAAAGCCGACAGGTAAAGCAGGCCGGCCAGCGCAAGGCCAGCCATCCCCAGTCGCGAACGGCGGAAGTACCGCCACAGCGAGGGCGCTCTGGTGGCAGAGCCGGCGGACCCGTTGTTCAAGGCTGCCTGGTTGGCCGTCGCGTCAGTCATAACGGATCCTCGGGTCGATGACAGCCAGAGCGATATCAGCGAGCAGGTTGCCGATCAGCAGGAGCAGGCTGAACATAAGTATGAGCGAACCGGCCAGATACATATCCTGCGTTTTGAGGCTCTGAAACAGGAGGAGGCCGGCAGTGGGCAGGTTCATCACGATGGAGATGATCGTCGATCCGGAAAAAATGCCCGGCAGACTCATGCCGATAATCGAAACAAGCGGATTGACGGCCATACGCGCGGCGTAACGTCCCACAACCACGCGCCCCGGCAATCCGGCCGCGGCCGCGGCCGTGATGTATTGCTGGCCAAGAGCCTCAAGCATGTTTGCCCGCGTGATGCGGATGATGCCGGCTGTGCCGTTGACCGCCACCAGCCCTGCCGGGATGGGCAGATGCTTGAGGAAATCAATGAATTTGGCCCAGCTCCAGGGCGCAAATTGGAATTGCGGGGAAAACAGGCCGATGAACGCATAATCAAGGCACACCACCCCCACCACCAGCAGAGCGAGCGCGAGCAGGAACTCGGGCACTGACATTCCGATGAAACTCAGCGCGGCCACCGCGTGGTCGGGCCAGCAGCCCTTGCGTGTCGCGGCCCAGATGCCCAGCGGAACCGCGATCAGATACACCATCAGGAAACTGCATGCTGACACCACCACGGTGTAACCAAGATAACTCCAGATGATCTGCGTGACCTCGCGGTTGTAGGCAAACGACTCGCCGAAATCGCCGCGTGAGACAATTCCCCAAATCCACATGACGTATTGCTGCCAAGCCGGCTTGTCGAGTCCATAGCGGGCCTTGAGTTGCTCCACTTGCACGATGGAGCTGGCGGCGTCGCCGCCGATGGTCTGGAGTTCCACGATGCGTTGCTCGATGAAACTGCCGGGCGGCAACTGGATGATGGTGAACGACACGATCGACACGAGAAAGAGCATCACGGGAATCTGAGCAAGCCGGCGCAGGATGTAACCGGTCATTGGGCGCCTTTCTTTGCGGTGGCGGTCGTGGGCGTCGTCACGGTGTCGATGAAGAACTGCTCGGGCCATTGTGAGCCGGGCTGGCAGACAGCCAACGGGCCGAGGATGCCCGTCGGCGGCACATTGCGGAAGTTGTCTTTGACCACCACGATGTCAGGCTGGCGGCCGCAGGTGCCAAGCATGAATGGCCCTTCGTCGAAGTGGACGCGGATGCCATCGAGCGCCAGTTGGTGGCGGCGGGCAAGGTCGGGTTCACGTTTGCATTGCTCGAAGATGTCGAGTAAGCGGGCCATCGGGCCGTCGGGCTTCTCCCCCTCCTTGCCGCCTGTCATGTGCCATTTGCCCACCAAGGGATGCCAGTTGATGTCGGATGTTGGAAACACTTGGGCGGGGAAGGAGAACAGGTCCATCTCGGAGTTGTGCTGCATATACATGTCATAGCGGCCCGAACGCACGCGTGTCCAAAGGTCGGTTCCCATGCACCGCTTGGTCTTGGCGCGAATGCCCACCATGGCCCAGTCGGTTGAGATAAGCAGCGTCTCTTTTGCCGCCACATCGTCGTCAAACGACTCGAGCATCACGGTCAGCGGTTCGCCCTCGAACATCCGAAATCCATCCGAGTCACGCTGGGTCAAGCCCGCCTCGTCGAGGAGGGCATTTCCCCGCGGCGTGTCATACGGCGCCCACTCAGTCTTCCAGCGCTTGAGCACCTCCTGGCCCTCGGGCGATCGGAAATGCCATGCCTCGTCGGTGATTGCGGCTGCCTGTGGCTGCCCGAGGCCGTGCCACACCACTTGGTTGATTTTCTCCCGGTCGATCGTCAGCGCCAGACCGCGGCGAAATCTTTTATCGCGGAACAGGCGCCGTTTGCGCGGATCGAGCACATCCCAGTTGATGCACACTCCGTACCATGCGGCGGTTCCTTCCTCGTAGCGCAGGATGCGATAACCGGCTTTCCGGGCAAAACGGCGCAGGAGCGGATAATCGGCTTGGCTGATGAGACGGAATTGCGCGTCAATTTGACCGGCGACAACAAGCAGCACGCCCGCCTCGGCCGATTGCACCATGGTGGATTCCACGCGGTCGATATAGGGCAGTTGCCTTCCCAGCGGATCCATGCCATAAAAGAAGGGATTGCGCTCGAACACCACGCGGTCGCTCGTGGGCGAGCAATAGGTCATGCGCCATGCTGAGAGAGTGGGCCGGTCAGGATTGTCGTGGACGTAGTTCTTGCGCAGGAATTCCTTGAAATCCTTGTATGCGGGATTGTGGTCCGGGTGGAACCGCTTGAGGTAATGGAAGGGGGTGAGCATCTGCTCGCAGGTCCAGAAACCAGCGCTTAAATACATCGGCATGAAGTAGAAAGGGGCATCATATTCGAAGACCACGGTGTATGGGTCCGGGGTCAGCAGGCGCATCTTCTTGCCGTCCACAAAAACCCACTCGGGCGCCTGAAAGGCCACGCGCTTGTCGTTGCACAGCTCCCACCAGAACGCCAGGTCGCGCGAGGTGAACGGCTCGCCGTCGGACCAGCGTATGCCCTTGCGAAGTTGAAATGTGATGCGTTTGCCGTCAGGCGAGAATTCCCACGATTGCGCCAAGCCCGGCACGATGTCCGTCAGATCGCTGTTCCAGCGCGCCAACGGCGTGTAGTTCTGAATGAGGCGGATCGATACGATATCGGCAGCCATGTGGTACTGGCGCCATATCCCACCGTACTGTCCCGGATGTTCAACGATTGGCACGACGATGGGATTTTCGGGCAGGCGTTCGCGCAAGGGCGGCAATTTGCCCACGGCCACGAGTTGCGCGAGCATGGGCGCCTCGCGGCACTCGTCGGGCAAAGTGGTTGAGGTTACGCCGGGGCCCGCGGCGGCAACGCAAGCCAGCCATGCGGCAAGACTCATGACAAGCGGCGCGCGTTTCAAGGTTTGACCCCGCGCGGCGCGTATTGGGCATCGATCCCCGCAAGGGTCAGTTCTCCGGCCAGATGGCATGCCACATGACAGCCGGGACTGACCTCATCGAGCAACGGAACCTCCACTTCGCAACGCGGCTTGGCGTAAAGGCAGCGCGTGTGGAAAGGGCAACCCTCGTGCGGCGCCGCGGCGTCCGGAACATCGCCGCGCGGCACAATGCGCCGGCGGGCACGCTGAACATCGATGTCCGGCACAAGGATGGCGGAAAGAAGGGTTTCAGTATATGGATGACGGGGCGCGGTGCACACTTCATCTGCAGGTCCGAGTTCCACAATTCGGCCAAGGTACATCACCGCGATGCGGTTGGCCATGTGGCGCACCACATCGAGATTGTGCGAGATGAACAAGTAGGTGAGGTTCATGGCAGCCTTGAGATCGTTGAGCAAATTGAGGATTTGTGCCTGCACCGACACATCAAGAGCCGAAACCGGTTCATCAGCGATGATGACGCGGGATTCCAGCGCCAAGGCTCGCGCGATGACCACGCGCTGGCGCTGTCCGCCGGACAGTTGCGAGGGGTAACGGCGGCCGTGCCATGCGCCAAGCCCCACCATCGTCAACAGGCGTTCCACGCGGCCGTTCACTTCGCGGGGCGATGCGAGCCGATTCAGGCGGATGGGCTCGGCCACCGAGCCGCCGGCCGTGGCCCGCGGATTAAGTGACGAGGCGGGATTCTGAAACACCATTTGAATGGCCAGACGCAGGCGGCGCGAGTCGTTGCCGCGCGCTCTGAGGATGTCCACGGGAGGATCTTCCCCCAGATAGTATGCCGTGCCGCTCGTTGCCGGCGCCAATCGCATCAGCGCAAGCCCAAGTGTGCTCTTGCCGCACCCGCTTTCGCCCACGAGTCCCAGTGTCTCGCCAGCACCGATCGAAAGGGAGACGCCGTCGACCGCGCGGATGCGGCCCACCACGCGCCGCAACGCGCCGCGCGTGATGGGGTAGTAAACGCGCAGGTCATGCGTTTTGATGATTGGCGCAGCGCATGGGAGTGTCATCAAATGGCTCCTGGCGCATCCGCCGCGGCAGACCAGCATGTCACGGTATGGCCTCCACCGCAGTCGGTTGTGTCAGGCCACTCGCCGCAGGCGGTAATCTCTTCGGGACAGCGCCCCCGAAAGGGGCAGCCGGTCGGCGCGCGGTGAGGTTCGGGCACGCTGCCGGGGATGGCGTCAAGCCGGGATCCGTGGCCTTTGCCGCGGCTGGGCAGACATCGGAAAAGACCGCGCGTGTAAGGATGCCTTGGGTCTTGGAAGACTGCCGCCGCCGGTCCGCGCTCAACAATGCGCCCCAGATACATCACTGCCACATCAACGGCCATATCGGCCACGATGCCCATGTCGTGGGTGATGAGCAACAATGACATTCCGTGGCGTGTGTGCATTGACTTGAGCAGTTCGAGCACCTGCGCCTGAATCGTGACATCAAGGGCGGTGGTCGGTTCATCGGCGATGAGCAGGCTGGGACCGCACGCGATGGCCATGGCAATCATCACGCGTTGACACATGCCGCCAGACAACTGATGCGGGTACTCGTCAACCCGCCGCGCCGGCGCGGGGATGCCCACCTCGGCGAACAACTCCATGGTTCTTGCCCGCGCCCGCGTCGCGTTCATGCCGGCCCGATGGCGCAGAACCGCCGCCACCTGCTCGCCCACCGGGTAAACAGGCACGAGAGAACCTGTCGGGTCCTGGAACACCATGGCGATTTCCCGGCCGCGGAGGCTGGCTGTCGCCGCAGTGTCGTGCAACAAGTCTGTCTCGCAGATGTCGGAGAACTTGCGGCGAAAAAGCGCTTTCCCGGTGACGACGCGGCCATTGCGCGGAAGCATTCCCAGCAATGCCATCGCGGTCACGCTTTTGCCGCATCCGCTTTCGCCCACGAGGGCAAGCGTTTTGCCATGTCGCACCTCAAAATCCACATCACTCACAGCGCGCACGGATCCTTCGGACGAGGAGAACTCCACGGTCAGACTGGAAACCTCGAGCGCGTTTGTGGCAGGCGATTTCACCGGAGTTGATTGACCATGAGAAAAATGTGGGCGGGATGGAATTCCATCCCGCCCATGCCGTTTGCCACATGACGTATTGGCTGACTGATCAAAAGAGTTGCCAATCGTTCACGCTGGTCTGTTGATACTCGTAGCAGCCCATGTCGACAGCCGGCCCGGAAGGACGCGGCACGCCAGCCAAGTCGGGCGAGTAACCCAAGTCGATTCCGGCGTTGATGGCCGGTGAGTCAAAGGCGAGATGATAATTGCGCGCTGCCGCATCGACGAACTTGATGGGCTGATTGCTGTAGTGCGCGCCGCCATTGAGCGTCACAAAACTGCCCACGATGTTTGTCGCCTGGATGATCGAGTAGTCCACATCGTAGATCCGGTTGCCCGTGCTGCCTGAGTCTCCGTTGAACACAGGGGAGTACGCCACGGGAGTGTAGAACAGGCAGTTGCGCAGTTGGAACGTGCGGCCGCCGTCCCATCCGTCAATGAAGGTGCTTTGGTCGCCGGTTCCATCGGGATTTTCGCCGGCAGTGACGCCGTCGGTCACGAATGTGCAGTGGATGAAATTCACGCTGGGAGGACCGCCCCAGAAGCGAAGGAGTGTGTTGTGTTTTCCGCCGCCGATCAGCACATCCTCGAACAGGGTGGGACAAGGCAGGTCGTACCACATGACCTTGCGATAGCCATCGTAGCCGGGGATGTTGACCCGCTGGAATGTGAGCGACCTCGGGCCGCCACGGTCGGTGTAATGGAATTCAGCAATCTCAAGGGCGGTTCCATTCATCACGCAGTCCTGGAACAGGATGTCTTTTGTGCCGTCATACATTGTTCTGTATTCGCAGAAGATGCCCATGGGGGTAAAAGCCGCCTGCATGGTGCAGCGAAGAAATGACACCGCCCCGACCCGCGCGTAGTTGCCGTCGCCGCCAAAGGTGCGGAACCACTTATTGCAGCCATCGGTGAAGGTGCAGTCCTCGACCAGAATGTCAGAGAAGCCGGTGGTGTTGTGTGACTCGCAGGTAATGGCTCCAGCCCATTCGGCTACCGGGTTGAAATTGCCGAAGGTTGAGTTGCGGACCACCACGTCGGCTCCGTCAAAGAGAATGATTCCCACGCCGTTGGCCGGCCCGTTGAAGATGCAATTCTGAAAGATCGCCTGGCTGCCGTTGCCCGACTGAACGAGGCGCATCCAGTCGTTATTGCAGGTTGGACGCTCGATCTTCATGCCATTGATGGTCACTGTGGTTGTGTCGTTGGTGATGAAGATTGCCGCGTCCTTATTGTCCGGGACCCGCACCGCCACGGAGCCGGCGCAGTTGACCGTCACCTGGTTTTGGGCGGGAGTGAAGTAGATCGCGTCGGGTTCGTTATAGGTTCCGGCGGCAATGTTGATGGTGTCGCCCACGGCCGCCGCCGCCACGGCGCTGGTGATCTTGTCATAGTCGCCAGGCACATTGATGATAGCGGCCCGGCAGGAGGGTGCAACCCACAACGCCGTGGCGGCGCCCGCCGCGGCAATTGCCTGAATCAGTGATGTTTTCATTTTCTGTTTCCTTTACCTATTATATGGTGGAGCTTGATTTTGCCATGGAAATCGGAACGGGTCTGGCTCGCCGCAACTGAATGCGCCGGCTCAGGGCCCGAACCGTGTAATGTTTCCTCCGCTGATGGTTCCGTTGGAGGGATCGTAGATGCAGTTGGCGTACATTCCGCCGGTGGCCCATTCCATGCCGAGGTCCATCTGCTGGTCAGGTCCAGGAGATACGATCATGTAGAAAATGTCGGCATTGACCGGGCTGAGATCAGAGAAAACACGTCTGCCTTTGGGCCAGAGCCAGTAGTAGAAGTTGCGCGCGACCCCGCCGTTGTTCACCGGGAACGGCACTGTGGCCACACCGCCCCACATTTTGGTGGGGAAGGGATCCTTCGGCAACGAGCTTAAATAGCTTACGGGTGTTGTGATCATGGTTGGCCAGTATCCGTCGTAAGTTATCACGTTGCCCGTCCCTGACATCTTCATCATGATCCAGTTTGGATTGTCGATGCCAGACATGCCGTTCAGAACAGTATAGCAGACAGGGTAGGCGCTTTGGTCAGTGCGGTAAGTCTCGAGGGCCAGGCTGATGCTTCGCATGTCCGACTTGGCACGCGACACCTTCGATCGCACTTGGGCTTCGAGAAAATTGGGCACCGCGATCGCCGCGAGGATCGCGATGATGGCCACCACGATGAGCAGTTCGATGAGGGTGAATGCCTGATTTTTCCTCATGTTGTTCACCTCCTTCCTGTTTGACATTGCGGTTCTCACACGGCGCCGGCCATGGCTGGCGCGGGTGTGAATGTGTCCGCTCCAGCTTTCTTAACCGCCGGGGCTGGAGCCAGTTTCCATATCTTCAGCGAACTCAACAAGCCCCCGCCTTCCTCGACGATGAACGCGAGGCGTGTTTGGGGGGCCGTGTGATAGACGGGGCAGGCGAGGGCGAACTTGTCGTTGAGGAATGCCTCAATGAGCCCTCTTTCCATGATGATCCTCAGGCAGGCGGGTGTCCCGGTTTCGATATCGATGTCCTGGAACACATACGCGCCACAGCGGCGGCCGTGCTTGTGGACTGACAGTGTGCGTTGATGCCAGTTGACGGCCACCTGGTATCCCGGATGATCGGGCGCGTCAGCCTCGCGGGCCTTGGCCTCGGCCATGATGAGCAGCGAGGCTGAGCGGGTCCGCGCATCAGGCATGAACTCGAACTCCGCGTCGAATTCCGGGTGAAAACTGTCCAATGCGTACTCGCCATAGAGTTGTCCGGGCGCGAAGCGGATGCCTTTGCCTTCGCCCCCGATTGTGTGTCCCCAAGTGACACGTCCGGAACCCTTTCCATCCGTAAGATTGAACACTTCGTCTCCACGCACGGCATTGAGTTCGGCAGGCAGGCGGACGAACAGCGTGCCGTCATTGTCGCGCTGGATCTCACGGGGGAACGACATGAGTCCCGCCCACTCCCAACCGCCGTTGTCGCGCCGGCCCGCTTTGGTGCGGATCCAGCCCAGCACGATGCGCCGCTTGTCATCGCCCATGGTTTTCATCGCGTAGTTCAGCGGCCCGTCGAAACTGTCGGTGCGGCCAGTCGTCCACGGGCCATTGAGCGACGGAGCCATCCGGTAGCATGTCTTGTCGAACACGCTTGTGACCAAATACCACTGGTCGCCCATTCGGAAAAGGTCGCTGCACTCGGGGAAACAGTGGTTTCCCGGATTGTAGTAAACCTCGCCAACTTCCCATTGCGCCAGATCCTTTGAACGCGCCATGACCAGCGCCCCCGCCGTGAAGAATCCCTCGTTGCGAACCATCGCCGTGATGCTCATCATGAAGCACCCCTTGGCCGGATTCCGGAACACGAACGGATCGCGCCAGTGCTCGAAGTCGAACCGGCCGGCCGGGGGGAGCGAAATGGGATTGCCAGGATGCTTCGACCAGCGCACCATGTCGCGGCTGGTGGCCAGACAGATCGACTGGGGATTCGGGTCCCGCTGCGGATTGCGGCCATTGATGACATAACTGTTGTTGTATCCCGTGTAGAAAAGATGGAACACGCCGTCGTGATGGAACACACTCCCGGTCCAGCAACTTGTGCGGTCGGGGCCGGCCTCATCGGGGGCAATGACGGTGGGATACTCTGTCCAATTCACAAAATCGCGTGTGGCGATGTGCTCGTATGTTGTGAAATCGGCTCCGCGCCGTTTTGGCTCGGTGGGCGCCTTGAGATAGAAGACGTGGAAAACGCCTTCGAAGAAGAAGGGTATCGGGTCTCCGAAATATCCATCGGTCGGTTTGAAATGCCACATCGGTATTTCCATTGCCTCTTGCTCTTGGGTCACACCGCCAAGCCATTGATGGTGCGCCTTTGGATGATGCCGTTCACAGTTTCTGCCTGCGGCCGAAAAGGACTTCATAGAAGTAACGCTCATGGTATTGCAATAATGCTATACACATGCGCAAGAGAAAAATGAGCTCCGATGATAATTTATTTTTCACGGGCAGCAGAGAGTGCTATGGTCTTACAATGGAGGCTGGAACCGGCATGCCCACATAACCCGACAGCGGCACGGGCCAGAAGTCTTTGCCGTTTGGGAGCAGATGGGGCGGGCTGCCGGAGCTTGCCCTGATGTGCATGGCTACTGGGACAACCATGATCGAGGGTGTCTGTGGGATGCGCGCCTCAATCAGGTCGGCAAGCCGGGTGGCCGCGGCTTTGCCCATTTCCACAGCGGGGTGATAGGCAGTGGAAAGAGGCGGATCACAGAGCGTTTCGGCCAAGTCCTCGTCGTCGCCCATGCTGATGACGGCGACACGATCAGGAACTCCGATGTCAAGTTGCTTGAGAACTTTCAACACCCTCATGCCTGCCGTGTCGAACAGGCACACGATTCCATCCGGCGGCTCCGGATCCGAGAACAGGGACCGCATGCGGACGCGCAGGTCGGATTCAAAGTAACTGGGAACAATGAACTCGTGCGGCACACGGATGCCGTGCTGAAGACAGGCCATGCAGAAGCCTTGGAAGCGCTCGTTCTCCGTGCTGCTGAGACTGACTTCGCCCACATAGGCAAGTCTCTGCCGTCCGGCCAGGATCAGGTGTTCCGTGGCGGCGTACATTCCGCCGAAGTTGTCAACCACGCAGGCATTGATCATCAGGTCGTCGTAGTAGTGGCCTATGATAATGTGGGGGATGTTCTTGACGGGCGCTGTGAGGAGGGTTTCGGCAAGTTCGCGGTTTGGCCGCACGGGCTGGATGGCGATGGCCGCGACCGAGCTGCCCAGCGTGTCGAGCAAGCGATTGACTTCGGCGCGCGGGTCGATGGGGATCACCCCGAAATGCGGTTTGTATCCGCGCGCCCGCAGGGCGCCCTCCAGTCCCTCGTAGATGCGCCGCTCGATGGGGCGGTCGAGACCCGCGTCGAGCAGGCAGAGCACCGTGTCGCGGCCCGCCGCATCAGCGCGGGTTTTCGCGGTCTTAGTACGACTCTGACCCATGGTTTGTCCCGTCCTTACTCGTCGGCGGCGCACTCGAGACGCAGCCGGATATCCTGATTGAACCAGCCGAAATCATGACCAAAAAACGCAACACTGTTGGGCTTGCTTGAGCGGCATTCGACAGTGAACGCCACCTCGATGGGGCGCATGGGCGACAGTCCAAGATCGCCCAAGGAGAGCGGTTCGCACTGGCCGGCGCTCATTTCCACCCCGTCTGCGGTGAGACGCCACACAAGCCGTTCTCCGCCCCCCCCAAGGCCTTTTGGCCACCACGAGCAAGCCGGTGAGACAGGCAGGTGGGGACGGCCCCGGCCAACGGCCACCACGCCCAAACGCCTGTCATTTACGCTTGCGGTCAGGGCGGTTTCTCCCGCTCCATGGCCGAACGCCAAACCCACCTCGGTGCTCAGTTCGAGACCCACCAGGCGCCGGGATGCCGGGATGTTGTAGGGGAAAAGATAGCGCACCACCCCGTTGCCCAGAACCAGAAGCGTCGCCTCCATGCGCGGCGGGCTCAGAAAGTGCGAGGTGTCCTCCGACGAAGCAATGATGCCTACGGCCGACGCGAGCAGGCTCGGTGTGCCGCATTCAATCGCGCAATAGTGGCCGACGGGCATGTCGAGTGTGTACTCGACCGCCTGATTTACGGTCGGCGCCTCTTCCCACGACAGTTCCACACCATCGTAGTTTGTGAAGCACACTTTCTGGTATCCCGACGGGTATTGCTGCATGCGGTGAAAGACCAGGCCGGTCTTCTCGAGCATCTTCACATAGGCCGTCGCGGTGGGTTGGGTGATACCGAGCGTGCGCGCAATTTTCGAAACGCTCATTGGCGATTTCTTTAGGAGCGCGAGAATTGCGAGCCGTGTTGAGTTGCTCAGCGCCTTGAGCACCAGTTTGCTCGACGAGGGGATCACCCTGAGCATATGGTCATTTCGTCCGTTCAATGCCTTATCCGTATGAGCATATGTGTTGCAAAGCTGCCGTTGGGTGTCAAGCCTCCGTTCAATACGCCAGCCACTGATCAACTACCGAGTTCTCCGGAATGTAGGGCGGCGCCGGCAGCGCTCTCACCGTGACATTGCGAAAATCCACGGGACCGCCTTCGGGCGCCGCCAGACACACCGATGTGGTGAGAAGCTTTCGGGGCAGCCGCGCACACAGCGAGTATGAGTCGTCGAAGAACAGTTCCACAATGTCCTGTTCGACAATGATTTTAAGGTGCAATGGTTTCTGCGCAAGGTTTGGCAGGGCAATCTCGGCGTTTGACTGGTTTCCGGGAGCGCCAATGGTCAGGCGCAAGTGAACGCGATCCACCATGACCTCGAATCCGGGATCGCTCTCGCTCCAGTCGAGAATCAGACCGGCCCGGGGCGCCGTTGTCCCGATCATAAGGTCGCAGTCTGCCATGAAGCTGTCATACGCGCCTGTGATGAGCAACAGGCCGCATACAGATTGATCAGTGAATGATGCGTCAGCTCCCGAGACTGTCCAATTGCCCGACTTCGCCACCGCTGTGGCCGCGCCGGGGAATGCCGCCGGCCCGGTAAGTTTGGCCGCCACCGATGGTTCCAGCCTGCAGCCCAGAGCGCCGTCCGGCAGTTGAACCACCTGCCGGGGGAGCGCCATGTGACCGCCCCAGAACTGACTCGCCTGAGGCGGGGTGGCTGAGAGCGGTATCCAACCGAACAGAATACGCGTTGTCCCTGTGTCGCACGACATTGCGGCGCACATGTCCTTGCCGTCCAGGCAGTCGGGCACACGCGTCTGCCACGGCCCTTCGGGCGCGTCGGCCACACGGTATGACGGCCTCCCCACGCGGTTGTCCGCGTAACTCGCCAGCAGGCACCATTTGTCGCCCATTTTGAACATGCTCGGGCATTCGGGATCGCCCACGTTGCCCGGAGAGTATAATTCACCTTGCCATGTCCAAGATTTCAGGTCGGGTGACGTGGCATAACCCACCGCGCCCGCCTGCAGGGGAGGAACACCCTTCTTGCGGAGCGTGAGCACCATCCAGTAGTCGCCACGGTCGGGATTCCAGAACACGGTCGGATCGCTCTCGCGGTCGTACAGGTCCGGGTGCGATGGCAGTTGCCTCTGAGGCGAGGCGAAATCCCACGCAGCAAGGTTTGTGCTGACCGACGCCCGGACGCCATCACCTGAACCGTAAAAGGTGCGATAGTTGTGCGCACCCGGATCGAGCAGGAAACTCAGGACGTAGTATGGCGGGAGAACCTGTCCGGCTGATGGCGGCGTGTGTGTGGGATTGGAGCGTGTCCAGTCGAGAAGATTGTTCGACCGCAACAGGGCGCAATTGAAGGCGGGCGGATTATATAGGTAGGAGCACACGAACTCGCCGCCAACGAACTGGGGCCTTATGTCGCCAAGGGGATAATCTGCGGGCCTATAGTGAACGAACGAAGAGGGCCACTCGAGCACTCCTGGCTTGCGCATGACCGCGGCCAGCTCGTCGGCCGACAGCGCGCGATCCCAAATGCCAGCCTCCTCCATGGAGCCGGTGAACGGTCGCACGATGCTGCCGTTGTCGGTTTCGGCGCCGATGAGCGTGGGTTCCGCGTTTTGAGTCAGCGTGCCATTCCATGCCCGCCGAGCCATGAGCCGCCCGTCACAGAACAATTCCACATTCCGGCCATCATAGCGGCCGACAAGGTCGTGCCAAGCCGTGGCGCCCACGCGTGACAGCGGGAAACTGACCGAGCAGAATCCCGCGGTCGTGTGAACCTCGAACCCGATGTCGGGCACTCCATCACCACCGAGATCCACCGAGAACAGGTTGTAATTACATGTTACGTGACTCCCCCGCTTGGCAAGCAAACCATAGAACCAGAGGCCTCGCGGATCGCGGACCCGCAGATAGACTGTCAACTGGGCGCCGGCCACACCCAATCCTGCGCCCGCATCGAAATATCCGTTGGTCAGAAGTGCTGTTTGGGCCGCGGGATTGGCGGCTATCCCCGTGGGCGGTCTGTGAAGCTGCACAGTGCCCGCCGGTGTCAGCATATGGGGCGAGCCCGCGCCGCCGTCACCAAGATTCCATGCGGCTTTCGCCAGCATCATAACCGCGTTCCTGTCGGCTCCCATCGCCCTGTCCTCCGTCGCGGCCACGCGGATCAGGAAGACGCAACAAAGCGTCAGCCTTGCAATTACTTCATTCGATCTTTTCATGCGTCAAGTCCGCGTGGTATTGGAATACGCAGACATATAGATCATGCGCTATGGGGATTGTGCAAGTGCTGAGTACACCGAAACACAATTGACCGTGATCCGTCAACCCGGGTTAGGGGTTGACAAGTCAGGAAGAAAGATAGACCGCGCCAGGCAATATGAGCGTTATGGGGGGCAAATTGCAAAAGGAGGACGCATTTGATGGTTTGACCTGACATGCTGTAATCTTAGATTACGAAGGGCCCGAGGGAAGCAGGAACGGGTCAGGGCCTCGGTGCCCGTGCAGGTCAAACTCGGAAAGAGTCTGGGCAGCCAAGCCCCGTTCGGATACATTTTGTCATGCGCGACATGAAGAAATTGGAGAAATACGCGCCAAAACTCAAGCGCATGCTGACCGAGGAATTTTCGCGCGATTTGTGGGATTGTGTGCAATCAGTGGTGTCTGATACTCGACAGATATAACTTCGCTGATGCGACCGCCCGTCAGCAGAAAGGCGATGAAGTCTGGTGGTATATTTGCTGCGGTCCGAGAACGCCGTATGTTGGCGAGTTCATCGACCATCCGGCCATCGATCTGCGGATGTGGCCGTGGCAGACATGGAAATACAAGGTGCAGGGCATCCTGATCTGGGAAACTGCTTGGTGGCACAGTCCGGCACGCGATAAAAACGAGGGACTCCAAAACCCTTGGGATGATCCCATGAGCTACACCGACAGCGATGAGCCCAACTGGGGCAATGGCGATGGGCGGTTTATTACCCGCCAAAACGCGATCCCAATAATAAAAACAATCCTCCCTCTATGACTGCGCCCATTGACTCGATGCGCTGGGAAATTCTCTCTATCGGTGTGCAGGACTGGGAGTATTTCCATATGCTTGACGAACTCGCGCGTTCCGCGGCGGCAAAGGGCAAGCATCCGGACACGGTGAAAGAAGCGCAATGCCTGTTGACCGTTCCGGACGAAATATGCAAAGACCTGACACATTATACGCAGGATCCAAAGCTTCTCGGACGCCATCGCGAAAAACTGGCACACGCCATAGCAGAAATTGTTGAAATGATCCCGGCGGGCAAACAGAACATTACTATTCCACCCGAAGGATATGGCACAGATGCAGCTTTATGAATCAAGGATCCGGGGATTGGCGGAACTCACACGCGCCATCGGTGATATCACCACTGAGATTGCCGCGCGTGTGAACTCGTCGACTGGGAATCCTGTGCGAGTTCTCGAACTGGGATGCGGCTTCGGGGTGGTCCTGCTTCAATTGATGCGGCGTTTTGGAGACAAAGTTGAACTCCACGGTGTCAATTACAGCGCGGCGGGGGGGGACGAAAATATGATGCGTGAGACGGCCCGCGAACTGAAAATATTCTCGGACGAGGAAATGGAAGACTCTCAGATGCCATGCCTGAGATTCTTCGATGCGTGCGCCGCCTGGCCCTATCCTGAATCCTATTTCGACATGATCATCAGCCAGTCATCGTTTATTTGGTTCCCCGACAAAATTGCGGCATTGGAACTGATCAACCGCGTCCTCAAACACGATGGTGTGGCGCGCATCGACATGGGAATCGAGCGCGGATCGTTGCCCCCGGAATACAGGACATCAATCCTGATATGGGATCGCGGCAGGCTCATACCATTCTGGGAATACATCGCGCATTTTCCCAACCTCAGGATGAAGCGTCCGGATCAATCACGCCCTGCCAATTGGTTTATAAAACTCACACGCGGAAAGAATACACACCCATCGAAGCAGGCTTTCCTCGAAATGCGGCACAAGGACAATTTCGACATGAATCTTGAGCTTGTGACGCGCATTGACCTGCGCGAGATTCACGAAAAATGGGGCGGTTTTCAGAGCGTTTACCGATTGAAGAACCAGATCACTCCGCGCTGGCCGAGGGATTATGCCACAAGCGTGCCGTTTCAGTCATAGCTGGTCCAACAAGGTAGAATGAACCGAAAACAAGCAGGGCGCTTCCCACTGCTGCTGTATGAATCGCTCGATTTATGGCATCGGCGTGATTGGTTTCGCAATCCATGGGAGCTTGGATCACCTGTGCCATGGCCTCCGCGGCACTTTTCGCATCGAGGGCTCGTGGCGAAGGGGGCGCGCATGTGATCACTCTCTCTATGGCGAGTTGTTCATCAGCGATAGCGCGCGCGATATCAGCAACAGCTTTGTCACGCATGAATCCGGCAACGATCACAACAGGTTTGGCGCCGCATAGTGTTTTGTATGTTTTCGCCATGGCCGACGCGGACAGCGCGCAGTGCGCGCCATCGATAATAACATAAGGATCGCGCGACACGATCTGGAAACGTCCGGGCCAGCGCGTCCGTGCAATACCTTTCGCAACAGCATCAGCGTCAAGTCTTCTTCCCGAACCGGTTTCCAGCGCCACGAGAGCGCCTAACACGCATTGGAGATTGTCTATTTGGTGCGTGCCGTGAAGAGGAAGCGTGATTTTCATCCCTTTGGAAAGAGAGCTGGCAAGTGTGGAACATCGGATGATCTGCCGGTCAAAGCATGCGCGCGCCATTATTATATCCGTTCCCGTCCGGGCATCGCGGCCGAGCGATTCCCGGCTGATCTTCTCCCCTGCCGCGATGAAAAGAGGGCATCCCAACCGCATCGCGCGCTGCTTGATGACACCGCTCACAATCTCCGACGAATCACGCGCCTGAGGGCCAAGCACCACAGCGGCATGAGAACTTATGATGCCCGCTTTCTCGCGCGTTATCTGTTCGATTGTTGAACCGAGTATGGCAATGTGATCGAGACCGATGGCCGTGATGACATTGACATGGGCGGCATGATGCGCGGCCGGCGGGGCATCGAAAACATTGGTTGCATCGAGCCGCCCCCCCAAGCCTGTTTCCACGATGGCAATCTCAACATTGTCCTCGGCAAAACACACGAAGGCTGTTGCCGTAAGAAGTTCAAAGACGGTGCGAAAGTTGGCGGCATTCTTGTCAAGCCCATCTTTTCCGGCCAGATCGGCCAGCCCGCCAAGCATCCCGCAAAAGCGCTCCTCACTGATCGGGACTCCATCAAGGGAGATCCGTTCGAGATAGGTGTTGATGTGAGGTGAAGAGTAAAGCCCTGTGCGCCATCCGCATTCGCGCAACGCCGATTCAAGCATGGCGCAGACGGAACCCTTTCCCTTTGTTCCCGCAACATGTATGACCGAATAGCGCAGATGCGGATCGCCAAGACGCCGCATGAAGGAACGGAAATTCAGCAGGTCGAATGATTTGGTGTTATATGCAATCTGACCGCCTGACAGTTTCTCATAATTGATGAGGCTGTTCAGAAAACATTCCGCATCGGCATAAGAAGTGATGTTCAATATCCGGATGCTTCTCGGCCTGCCGCGATCAGATGCCGGAGAACAAATCGCCGATGTTGAGCGTGTGGTTGCGCAGCCATCGGCGCATCTCCGTGCGATCGAGGCGGAATTTCTGCCCGCCGCTCATTTCCTGGAGGAAAGGCAGTGAATGCATCCAGCTTTCCCATTTTCGGCGGTCGGCGGTTGTTCCCCATATCTGTTCAATGAGGGCGAGCATGTCCGTGGAAGGGATCACTGAGCGGAAGAAATCAAAAAGAATTTCGCTGCGGGTGATCTCCTCACGCAAATGGTTGAGAAGCTGCTTGAGGATCATCTCGTGGTCGAATGCGAGGCGCGGTCTGCGCTTGACCGGTTGAAACGCGGCCTCGTCGGCGTCATCGGCGCCCTTGGGCTTTGCGATTTCTGATGAGATGGCGCCAAAATACACTATCGACACGGAACGCCCGCGCGGATCGCGTCCCACAGTGCCCACAGCTCCATATTGTTTGAGCCGCGCGCCGCTGATGTCGGTTTCCTCCTTGAGCTCACGCGCGGCGCCAGTCTCAAGTTCCTCGGTCTCTTCTAGAAATCCTCCCGGGAAGGCCCAGAAACCCTCAAATGGTGATTTCGCCCGCCTGACAAGCAACACCTTGAGTTGCTGGTCATCG
This sequence comes from Candidatus Sumerlaeota bacterium, assembly GCA_026398535.1. GTDB lineage: Bacteria > Sumerlaeota > Sumerlaeia > Sumerlaeales > Sumerlaeaceae > JAPLSQ01. The sequence goes on from JAPLSQ010000098.1 coordinate 40,819, forward strand.
AAGGTGAACAACACGACATCAGTCATGACATTGATATGCTGAATGGAATTCCGCTCTGGCTCTTGCGCCGGAGAGCGGCTCATCTTTAGCGGATTAGTTTTTTTTATCGCCACTATAGTTGTCTCCGAATTTTCGTTCTTGTAGGTGAAGCAATTAATAAGGTCGTGTCAAGAACATGCTTTTACTTGAAATCCGGAAGATTCATGTGGTTTTGATGGACTTGTCCTCACATGAAACGCACTCCTGTTTATAATTGGCATATGGCGCATGGCGCCACAATGGTGGCATTCAACGGCTGGGAGATGCCGCTCTATTACCATGGAATCACCGAAGAGCATCTTCATACGCGGCGCTCCGCCTCATTGTTCGATCTGGGACACATGGGGCGAATCGCAGTGCATGGGCAGGACAGCCTCGATTTTATCAACTGGCTGACTCCGGCGGCGTTCAACGACGCTCAACCGGGAGATGTGTTCTATTCCTTTCTGCTGGATGAGGCTGGCCACACGATAGACGACATTACTATTTATGTGGGGCGGGAAACCCAGATGCTCGTCGTGAATGCCGGTAACCATGATGAGGCGCTCGCATGGATTTTGGAGAAGGCCAAAGGATGGAAGAGCATCACAATTGAAGATAAATCCTTTACATGGTCGATGATGGCCCTCCAAGGACCAAGCAGCGGCAAGATCATAATGTCCCTTCCAGACGCTGAATCAGCCAAATCCCTTCCATACTATAAATTCATGACTTTCAAAAAATGTGACAGATGGCCCGAAATGATCATATCGGCCACAGGATACACCGGGGAACACGGTTATGAATTGTATATGCCTTGCGATTCGGCTCTCAAGGTTTGGGAGGTCCTTATGGATGCAGGAGCAGGTGGAATTGTGGCGCCCGCAGGTTTGGGCGCGCGCGATTCCCTGCGCCTTGAAGCCGCCATGCCTTTGTACGGCCATGAGCTGAACAACAATACGACACCGCTTGAAGCTGGATTGCGCAAGTTCATTGATTTCAAGAAATCCGATTTTATTGGCAGGGATGCTTTGTGCGCTGTCGAGCAATCGGGCGAACCGAAACAAAAACTGGTTGGCTTTGAGATGAACCAACGCGGACCTGTGCCCAGACCGGGCATGAAAGTGCTGTCGTTCACAGGTGAGCCGCTTGGCGAGATAACCAGCGGCATCTTCTCCCCCACGCTTCAGAAGAATATCGGTATGGCTTATATAACTTCCCCCGAAACAAAGGTCGGCCAAGAGATTCATCTCGATATTCGGGGACGCAATTATCCCGCAATTATTGTGAAGCGGCCATTCTACAAAAGGATGAAATAATGGATTCCATTCCTTATGATATGAAGTTTCTTAAGACCCATGAATGGGCAAAAAAAGACGGATCATTGATTATTGTCGGCGTGACAGATTACGCTGTTGAGCAATTGAACCGGGAAATCGTGTATGTGGAACTGCCCGAAGTCGGATGCCTGTTGAAAAAAGAGGAAAGCTTTGGCCTCATTGACGCCGTCAAGGCCGCATCTGATCTGTATGCTCCCATGAGCGGAAAGGTTGTGGAGACCAACACGGAAGCGATGGTCAATGCCGCGATAGTGGGTGAATACCCTCAAAACACTGGCTGGTTGATCAAAATTGATCCCTCTAATCCCGCCGAATGGGATGATCTTCTGTCGCCAGCCAAGTATAAGGCTTTGATTGAATCGGGTGAAGCCCATTGAGCAACACTTTCATTCAAACGACTCAGGAACAGCAAAATCAAATGCTCCTCCGGATGGGGGCAAAGTCGATAGACGCCCTTTTCCATGATCAAATTCCAGAGGCATATGATTATTCCGGACAATTCCATCTCCCCCCGCCAATGAGTGAGCCGGAGCTTGTTCGTCTTATGACGCGCTCATCTGAGCAAAATATATCATCCGATCGGATCGTTTCCTTTCTGGGAGGCGGAATTTACGAGCATTTCATTCCCGCCGCAGTCAATGCGCTTGCTGGCCGCACCGAATTTGTGACTTCGTACACACCGTATCAACCGGAAGCCAGCCAAGGCACTTTACAGGCATTTTTCGAATACCAAACCCTCCTTGCCAACCTCTATTCCATGGACGTCTCCAATGCCTCGCTTTATGATGGAGCCACGGCACTGGCTGAGGCGATATTTCTTGTGGCCACGTCAAAACCCAGCCGCCGCGTCGTCATCCTGCCGGAAACACTTCACGCCGACTACAGACAAGTGGCGCTCACCTGCACCAAGCACAGCGACGTCAAGCTTGTGACTGTCCCCTTGCATGATGGAACCATCGATCTCGCTGCCCTGAAACAGGCAACTGATTCAGGCACGGCGGCCGTGGTTGTCCAGCACCCCAATTATTTTGGATGTCTTGAGGAAACATGGGACATCGCCGAGGTTGCGCATGCGGCGGGGGCCATGCTGATCACTGTCTGCGATCCCCTTTCGCTCGGTTTGCTTGCGCCGCCGGGCGAGTATGGCGCTGATATCGCGGTTGGTGAAGGCCAGCCGCTGGGCCTGCGGCAATGGGCGGGGGGGGAAACGCTGGGTCTGTTCACATGCAAGAATGATTACATGCGGAAAATGCCGGGACGACTGGTCGGCTGTGCCCGCGACCGACATGGGCGCGAGGGTTATGTGCTGACTCTTCAAACCCGAGAACAGCATATTCGGCGCGACAGGGCGACTTCCAACATATGCACCAACCATGCCCATTGCGCGTTGCGCGCGGCGATCTATTTGTGTCTGATGGGTCCGCAAGGACTGTCGCGTGTTGCGCGCGCCTGCGTGCGCAATCTGCGGCGTTTGCGTGAAGCACTCCAGTCCGTCAAGCAAGACTCGATCGCCTTCAGCGCGCCCTGTTTCATGGAAATGGTCGTGAAAACAGCAACCCCGGCAGGGTTGGTGCGTGACGAGATGCTCAAACATAATTACTTGGCCGGCATTCCCCTTGGCCGCCTTGGAGCCCGATATGAAAATATGCTTCTTGTTTGTGTGACAGAATGCCGCACGGACGAGGAAATCGATGCATTCGCGGCCGAATTGACACGATATTTGTGAATCGTCCGATTGCCGCCATATGACATTAAGGATGCAACCCGATGCCTTCCAGCCATAATCCTGCTGACCTGACCACTTATCCGGGCGGATCTGTTCCGGTCATCTTTTATTCAAGCGTGCCGGGGCGTATGGGTGTTTCTCTTCCACAGGAAGCGCCGGATACGCAAGACGCGATCAGGGACGCCATTCCATCGCGTTTTCACAGGATGAAGCGTGAATCATCATCGGATGATCATAACAGCTCAGTAGCGGATCATGCCGTCATCCCCCTGCCAGAACTCGGCGAGATGGATGTCGTGCGCCACTTTACAAGGCTGTCAACACGGGTCATGTGTGTGGATACGACATTTTATCCGCTCGGTTCGTGCACGATGAAATATAATCCGAAAATCAATGAGGCGATGGCCTCGCTGCCGGGCTTTCTGCATATTCATCCTGCGCAACCTGACGAAACCATGCAGGGCATGTTGCGTATTTATCACGAATTCGCCGGTTTTCTCGCTGAATTGACGGGTCTGGTCGGAGTCTCGCTTCAACCGCCAGCGGGCGCGCAAGGCGAGTTCACCGCGCTTCTTGTCGCAAAAGCTTATTTTAAGGATCGCGGGGAGCATGAGCGGCGTGATGTGATCATTCCGGACACGGCACATGGAACGAATCCCGCATCGGCATGGAGGGCCGGGTTTCATCCAGTCGAGCAACAATCAGGCAGCGACGGCAGGATGGATGTCGACAAGCTCTTAAAAATGATCGGATCTCAAACCGCGTGTGTTATGATCACGAATCCAAATACGCTGGGCTTGTTTGAGAGGAGAATTGGCGAAGTTGCTGCACTAATTCACGATGCGGGCGCGCTATTGTACATTGATGGCGCCAATTTCAATGCGCTGGTCGGGCGCGTCCGCCCCGCTGATTTTGGCGCCGACCTGATGCACATCAACCTGCATAAAACATTTGCCGTGCCGCACGGCGGAGGGGGGCCTGGCGCGGGCCCCATCTGCGTGCGCGATTTCCTGGCGCCGTACCTGCCTTCGCCTCACATCAGGTTCGACGGCAAACAATACCAGCTTGTCCATGACTGCCCAAAGTCGATCGGAAAGGTGCGCTCATTCTTTGGCAACATGATGCACATCGTGCGGTCTTATGTTTACATCAGACAGCTTGGCGCCAAGGGATTGCGCGACGTGAGCGGTCATGCGACTCTTAACGCCAATTATCTTCTGGCGCTGCTTGCCGGCGCTTACGACATTCCTTATGGGAACCGTTGCATGCATGAGTTTGTGATTAACGCCACAAGGCAGAAGAACCAAGGCGTTCGCGCTATGGACATCGCAAAAAAACTCATCGATTACGGATTCCATCCTCCGACAACGTATTTCCCGCTCATCGTTCCCGAAGCGCTCATGATCGAACCCACGGAAACCGAGAGCAAGGAGACGCTGGAATCTTTCGCGGAGA
>JAPLSQ010000074.1 GCA_026398535.1 Candidatus Sumerlaeota bacterium
CGCCGCAAATCCGGCAGGAGACTGCTTCATTCCGTGTGTTTACCCCTTGAGAGCTTCGGCGCCGCTGACAACCTCGAGTATCTCCTTCGTGATCGCCTGCTGGCGCAGATTGTTCATTTTCAGTGTGAGCGAGTCTATAAGATCGTTGCAATTTTTCGTGGCCGCGGTCATTGCCGTCATGCGGGCGCTGTGCTCGGCCGTGAAAGTGTCGGCCAGCGTGATGAAAATATTGTTGCGCACATAAAGCGGCAACAGCCCTTCCATCAGCCGCTGGGGATTCGGTTCGAGTATGTATTCAATGTTGGCGCTGCCAGCGGCCGTGTCCTGCCCGACGAGCAATGTCTCCGCCTCAAGCGGCAACAGCAACCGCAAGACCGGCCGGTACACCATTGGAGACACAAATGAGTTGTAAAGAAGCCGGATTTCATCGGCCTGGCCCGAAAGAAACATCTCCATGAGGCGATCGGCAAGTTCCGAGGTGCGCTTCACCGACAGGATGCCGTTAAAGTCCGTGATGCTATGTGTGATCGGCCATTTTTTGTATTTGAAATACTCAAAACACTTTTTGCCCACACAGATGAGGCCGGTGGGATGGGGAGATTCGTCGAGCTCGATATCGGCGCGCTTTTCTACCAGCGTGTTGAACGATCCGGCAAGCCCGCGGTCAGCCGCAATGGCGACAAGCACCGACTTGCGGACTTCGCGTTTCTTGAAAAAAGGATGGTCGATCGCCCCGGCAAGGGCGAGGTGGCCGAGAACGCTTTGCAACTTGGCCGAATAGGGCCGCCCCGCCGTGAGTTGCGCCTGTGCGCGGCGCAGTTTCACCGAACTGATCATTTCCATCGCGTGCGTCACCTGCTTCGTGTTGTGCACGGAGCGCACCCGGCGGCGAAGTGTTTTTACTGTTTCAGCCATGATTATTATTACCCGAACAGCCGTGTTTTAGTTTTTCAAGCTTATTCCACCGCCGCCGGACAGGAAAAACAAGCGTTTTCAGCCACCATGCAAAACCCTCGCGGTAGGCGCGCAGTTGTTCCCGTCGATGCCCGCGCGCCGCGGGTTCATGGCGCATCCACCACAGCTCAAACGGCAGGAAGCCCCTGAGCCAATCGCGCGCGGAAAAATTTTTCAGGCAGTAAAGAATTCTCATGCGCTGGTAAAGGCGCCGGAAGCCGGGACTGTTGGCAATAAGCGACACGGATTCGTGGTGATAAAGAACGGCGTCGGGCGTGTAGATCACGCGCCAGCCGGCGCGCCTGGCGCGCGTGCACAGGTCGGTTTCCTCATAATAAGCGGGATAATAATCCTCGTCAAATCCGCCCAGCATTTCAAGCGCGGCGCGGCGCACGGCGAACCCCGCCCCCGTCACATAATCGGCGTCGCGCCGCGCGCCGTATCCGCCCGTGTCCTCCTCGCCCGCTCCATGATGGTTCGTCATGGCATTGGGGTAAATGATCCCGCCGGCATGCTGGAGGATCCGCGTGCCCGGATAATATATCCTGGCGCCCGTGACAGCGGTGCGGGAATCATCGAGCATCGGAGCGGTGATGGCGCGGATGAAGCCGCGGGACGCCTCGGTGTCGGGATTTAGAAACACGATAAAATTGCCGCGCGAGGCGCACCAGCCCGCGTTGTTGCCGCCCGCGCAGCCGCGGTTTTCGCGCAAGGGCAGAAGGCGCGCGGCAGCCGCCGCATCGCGGGCGGCGATGCCGGCGGCCTCGAGCGAATCGTCGGCGGAGGCATTGTCAACAATGACGATTTCGAGCGGCCCGGCATCCTGCCGCGCAAGACTGCGCAGGCAGGGGCCGATATAGCGCGCGCTGTTGTACATCAGGATCACCACACTCACAAGCGGCGCGGCCTCGAAATCCGTCGCGGCGGACTGGCGGGCATCTCCCGGACTCTCCCGCCCGGATGTCAGCCCGGTTTCAACCATTCGGCTGCCTTTGCTTTCCCCCGGTTTCAGCGGGGAAAAGAGCCTCCTTTAGAAAATCCTCTATGCCCATGCGGATGGCCGCGGCTATCTTGCTCCGGAATGACGGATCGCGCATTCGCGCTTCATCTTCGGGATTCGACATGAATGCCTGCTCAACGAGCATCGAGGGCATCCATGTGATCCGGCGGATGGGGTAATAGTTGAAAGCCCCCACATTGCCGAAATCGCCCAGCCCCGTCTGTTCGAGCAGGCGTTTGTGGATGGCCGCGGAAAGATCGCGGCAGAAACCATGCTTGTAATAAGTGCTCATGCCGCTTATGCGCAGGTATCCGCGGTCCTGACTTGCCCAGTTTGCGTGAATACTAATGAAGAAATCGGCGTTCGCGGCGGCTGCGCGCTCAACACGCTCGCCAAGTGTCGGGTCCTCGTCGCCAGGGCGGACAATGACCGCCCGCGCGCCCGCCGAGGTGAGCTGATCGGCCAGCTCCTGCGCGGTCAGGCGGTTGATTTCCTTTTCCGGGTATCCTGTCACTCCCGCCGCGCCGGCGCCGTGCCCGCCGTGCCCCGGCTCAAGAGCAATGACAAGCCCCTTGAGCGGCGATTCGGGCGGGGCGGCGATCACCGGCGGGCGGCGCACTTCAAGGCGCAGCGATGACGTGGTCGTCTCCCAACGGTATCCCCACAGCAGGCCGCTGTTGAGCTCGACGCGCACGCGCAGACGATCCCTGCCGGCCTGCCCGGCTGTCACTTCGCGCACGAGCCGCGGATTGCCCATGTGCGAAATCCATGTGGCGGCGTTATGCGCGCCATAAAAATCAACATCGATGGCGGCGTGGCCGCCCGGAGCGACTGTCGAGTTCACCGAGAACGGCACGCGCGCGGTGTATGGGATGATGACTTGATCGCTCTTGGCGTCGCTCTGGACGGATATGTTCGTGAAATACAGATGCGGAACGGATGTGGAAGCAGGGGCGGGCGAAACGTCCTCGACAGGTATCCACGCCTCATGGCCGGGCGCGAGCCGCACGCGGTAGTTCCTGCCCCGCTGGCCGGTCAGGCGCAGGATCGTGCCGCTGCTCGGTTCCGCAAAGTAGGGTCCGCCGAGCCGCACTTCATGAAGCCCGAACGCAAGGCTGGCTCCCTCGGGTTTCACGACCGCGAGCCGCACCGTTCCCGCGCCCCAGACGCCCGCCTTGCCCTTGCTCTGGAACTCAATGACCGCCGGTTCCGTGGCGTCTGCCGCCCGGGCATTGCGCTCCGGCGCGCGCAGATGGAAATGAACCGCGTCCGATGTCACATCTTCCGTTTCTGTGACAGTGATTGTCGCGCGGTAGATGCCCGTGGGGGCGGTGCTCTCCGGGTCGGTCTCCTCGGTCATCCGTGTCCACGGGCGGCCAGCCCACTGGAACTCGGCGATGTTGCCCGGCGCGCCGCTGAAGCTGACCTCGAGCGTGTCGCCCGCGGCCAGCATCATCTCGCTGGCCGGCATGATCGTGTCCTCATCCACAGACAGCGGCCATGACAAGCGGGGCACTGGAGGAGGCGAAGGGGAAACGCGGTTGATCCTGATCGTCGACGCCCCCGTGGTCGCGCCGTCGGGAGTGACGACTTCGATCTTGATGGAATTCTCCCCCATTGCCAGCGGCATGCAATCTCGCACGAAAATGCCCGTCGCAAATACCTGCGCGTCCGCGCCGCCAACCTTCACCTTCGAGCCGGGTTTCACAGAGCCAAGAATGTTGGCAAACTCGCGCGGCGTGGTGGTCGCGCCCGGCTTCGGATCTATAATCGTAATGGCATTATCGGAAGACGCTGCCGTCTGGGTTGTCTGTGCGCACAACGGCGCTCCGGCCGCGGCGCACAGCATGAAAGCAAGAATCCAATCATACCTGACATATCTATGTGGGGTCAGCATATGGAACCTCTCGTTCACCTTATTCAGTATTCTTTTATTCTTGTGGCCACCAATTTCAGCCAATCACAACACGAAAAGCACAAAATCACGATCACAGGAGAGGATTCCTGACTTGACACATTACAGGTGGCATCGCCGATCCAACCCGCATCCGCCGCGCCGGATTCGTTGTCAGAAATGCCGCTCGAAGCAGACAATATCATTATAGTGAAACGCGCATCGTGAATCCCCAAACCGCCTTCGGCATTAATCAGGGTGCTGAATCTGGATCGTGTCGATGGCCATGTGTCGCGCCTCGGCCTTCGGATTTTTGCCCTTGCACCCAAAGATCAGCGTGTATGTGCCCGTGGTCAGGTTCGCGCATTCAAAGTCCTGCTTCCTGATCGCTGGGAAAGGGCCTGCCTGGAACAAGTCGAATGTCTTCCCGATTGGTTTGCCCTCGAGGCTTGCCTGGAAAATCCCCGACCGTTGCGTGCAGAGGAACGCGACCTCGATGCCGCGGTTGCCGCCCCCTGACACCCGCAACGGCAGCGACAGGGTGGCGTCGTCGCGCTCGGCGTTCCACTCAAGCGCCGCCTGACGGCTGCATAGCTTGCCCCAGAAGGACATGCCGGCTTCCGTCACGGGGCCGCCCGTTGACGTGGTCTCGTCGACGAAGTCCTCTCCTTCAAACAAACCGTTTCCCCGATCCTGCAGACGCAGATAATGCGGCATGCGTTCGGCTGCCGGTGGCAATGGCGGCGGGGGCGCGTGAGGCTCGCTCTGGTACCAGTACGCCACGCTCGAGTACGAGTCCGCGCGCTCATTGTTTTCGGCTCCATGCTCAATGGCCAGCCGCAGCGACTTGCGGAACGGCACAGGGTCCTGGATGTGATACCGGTAGACGTTCCACAGGTCGCCCTTGCGCCACGCCTGCGGCCAGTGCCATTCCAGCGCCTTGTCAAAGTTGACCTCGGGGCCGCACCGGTCCAAGCCGCCATCGGCGTTTGGCCGCCCCCGCAAAGGCATGCCCAGATAGGGAAAGGCATACTCCTTGCCGAAACACCATGCGCCGGCGAAGTAATCCTCCGACCCCGTCCCCCACATGGACGGCGTCGTCTCGCCGTCAATGAAAAAGAGGTCGTCGCCTTCGCCCCACCACCCGTCCGCGTTCTGCTCGACCGAGAGGTTGCAACCGGCGTAATGGCCGCGCCCTGTTGCCTCGAGGATGGTGTAGGGTTTGCCCGCCTCGCATGGCATGGCCTGCCGATAGACGGCATGGAAACAGCCGGCGGCGGCGGGCGGCTTGTCGTACTTGCGGTAGTCAACATAGTAGTAAAGCGCGCCGCAGCGTTGCTGTCCATCGTTGGTCACCGTGATCCGGGCGCTCTGCGCAAAAGGCATTTTCCAGAAAGAGTTGAGACCGCCCTGTGTGCCCACGGCCAGCGCCTCGCTGGCATAACTGTAGACGGCCGCGTGACCGAGTCCGAAGAAATCACCCATCGGCGCCTGCACGCATGGCGTCGGCGCGCCGTCGAAGTACATGCGCAGCACGAGCTTCCTCAGCCCGCCGCGCGCGGGATACATGTGGGTGAACCAGATGTGCGTGATGCACCCCGGCCCCTTGAGGTCGGCAAGCACAAGCGTCTCGCCGGGCGCGACGGGTCTCATGTCGAAGTTTCCGCCCGAGCGGTCATAGCTTGATTCGCGCGCCGCCTGGTAGTCCTTGTACAGCGGCAGATCGTCCAGCGTTTCCGCCTTGCACAGCGGGGCGGCCGTCGCGGCCAGCGCCAGCGCCAGCCAGACGGCCTTGAATCCGATGCCGCGACTGTTCAGGCCGGCGTGATGATGAGCTCGGTAAAATGAAGGGGTATGGTTCATGGTTGTTGGATGATTCTCCTATGGCATCCTTCTATAGAGTGCCCGCCCGCATCGCGCAAGCCATACTTGCGCGGCGGGGCTTGGGCCGCGAGCATGGCTCACTTGGCCAGGGCTGAAGTATGGATAAGCGGATACTCACACCCCCTGCCTTCAATTCTGTTTTCCTGGCGGCTTTACGTGAGAGAGAAAAAACCATAAAAGATTGTCTCGCGCAAAGACGCGAAGAACGCGAAGAACAACAGGCCTGCCTTCAATAGCAGAGAAAAAGCTGTAACACGGAGTTACGCAGAGGAGGCGCGGAGACAAAAACGATGCTTCTTTTCTCCGTGTTCCTCTGTGCCATCTTCGTGGTTCTCCGTGTAAAAGTTTTTCTCTCA
>JAPLSQ010000041.1 GCA_026398535.1 Candidatus Sumerlaeota bacterium
GAGCATGATGAGCGTGGAGTAGGGAAACAGGAACGATTTATCATTTGACCCCGGTTTTTCCGCATGTCATGCTTCCTATTACATCAAGGATTTTTCAGGACCGAGGCAAACAAAAAGGATTTCATGTCATGTGTCACGGGACTTGCGCAACATGCATGGTTTGCAATGCCACAGCCAGGCAACAGGTTTGCGCGGCGTTGAAATTTTCGTTTGCGCTGAAACGGCGCGCGGGCCGGTTTCTCCCGGCGCTGGCCGGGCTTGTGTGCCTGTTCGTCTCCGCCCCCGCGGCGGGGAATGGGCCGCCGGAGATGGGCAACACCCCGCGCGCAGCCACGTGGGTCACGGACGGACCGGTATACGCCGTCGTCCGCACGACCGACACGGTCTATATCTGCGGCAATTTCCACAATGTCGGGCCTTCCGGCGGCACTTTGACGACGGTGCGCAACTACATCGCCGCGCTTGACGCCTCGACCGGCCTCGCCACCGCATGGAATCCCAACGCGAACGAGCTGGTTTGTGCCCTCGCGGTTTCGAGCGATGGCTTGACGGTCTATGCCGGGGGGTATTTCACCTCCATTGGCGGGCAGACGCGCAACAACATCGCCGCGCTCAACGCCTCGACCGGAAACGCCACCACCTGGAACCCCAACGCGAACTATGACGTCAACGCCCTTGCGGTTTCGGGCACGACGGTCTATGTCGGGGGCTATTTCACCTACATCGGCGGACAGATACGCAACACCATCGCCGCGCTCGACGCGACCGTGAACACAAACAACGCCACCGCGTGGAACCCCAACGCGAACTATGGCGTCAACGCCCTTGCGGTTTCGGGCACGACGGTCTATGCCGGGGGCTATTTCACCTCCATCGGCGGGCAGACGCGCATCAAAATCGCCGCGCTCAACGCCTCGACCGGCGTCGCCACCGACTGGAACCCCAACGCGAACGGCGAAGTTTACGCCCTTGCGGTTTGGGGCACGACGACGGTCTATGCCGGGGGCGAGTTCAATAACATCGGCGGGGCGACGCGCAACTGCCTCGCCGCGCTCGACGCGACCGGCACCGGCAACGCCACCGCTTGGGACCCCAACGCGGGCTCCACGGTCAACGCCCTGGCGGTTTCGTACCCGATGGTCTACGCCGGGGGCATTTTCACGATCATCGGCGGGCAGACGCGCAACCGCCTTGCCGCGCTCGACGCGACCGTGAACACAAACAACGCCACCGCTTGGAACCCCAACGCGAACGACCTGGTTCGCGCCCTCGCGGTTTCGGGCGATGGCTCAACGGTCTATGCCGGCGGCGACTTCACGATCATCGGCGGGGTTTCGCGCACGTATTTCGCCCAGTTTAGTTCAGTGCCCGTCACCCCCGCCGCGCCCACGGTGACGGCGACAGGCGACAATGAGCTGCGTGTGACAGTGTCCGCCGATGCCAACCCCGAGTCGACCGTGTACGCGATCCGCAACGAGACGTCGGGCAACTGGGTGCAGGCCAACGGGTCAGGCGGCCCGTCGCCGGTGTGGATGACGCGCGCGGGTTGGGGCACGGTGACCGTCACCGGCCTTGCGCGCCTGACATTGTACCGTTTCACCGTGACGGCGCGCAACGATGGCGGCGAAACGGCAGTCGGCCCCGAGGGCAGCGCCTCCACCCTGCCGGTCGGCCTGAGCATGATGAGCGTGGAGTAGGGAAACAGGAACGATTTATCAATGATGAGGCCGGCTCCCCCGGACAGAACGACACGGGCATAAAATGATTTAGTGGCAAGGATCGCGGGGAAGGTTCCAAGCGCCGGGTTTGCCGGCGGCCGGAAGCATGGCTTGCGCAGTCCAAAGAAACCGCCTTCTTGGAGTGCTGGCGTCAGGCTCGCGACCGGGATCCCGAAGGCGCGCCCGCAAGCAGACACCCCTGAAACACACCGCTTGACTTCGCCGATCATGTTGCGGCACAAACAATCCGTTGAGTCAAATCTGTTTCTGATGCCGCAGACCGTCGATTGTTGCCGTTATGACTGCTGATATTGTCAAACATTCGCGCATAAGGAATGTGACCGCATGGTGCGGGGCGTTGATCGCGGCTGGTATGGTGGGCGGTTGCGCCACGATCGGATTGCGGGGTCACGAGAGTCGCATCATGGAAGTGACGGCGTATTGCCCCTGCGGCAAGTGCAACAGCTATTCGCGGGGAAGCTGGAAATATCTGAAGCTCGATGTGTGGAACCGCCATGTGAATGCGGGTTCCGACAAAGGGCGTCGTTACACCGGCAAGACGGCCAATGGCGGCAAACTGCGCCAGACCAATCCCGGCTTGCTGTCAACCGACAGCGTCAAGCGGCCCTATATGATCCCTTTTCGCGCGGCCTGTCCATGGCTCACTTTTGCGCGCGATGGAACCATCGCGGCCGACACCGACTATTATCCCTTCGGCACGAAAATGTATGTTCCGGGTTATGGGCGGGGGATTGTGGAAGACCGCGGAGGCGACATCAAAGGACCCGAGCGCATCGACATCTATTTCGACCGCCACTCAAAGACGCTGAAGTGGGGCAGACAGCGCGTGAAAGTGGAGATCGAAAGGTAATTGACAATACGGGTGTGCGGCTTACTCGCCGAAAACTTTGCGCTTCAAGCCGTTGATTTCGTCGCCAATCTGGGAAAAGAAGCCTTTTTCTCCGGCGACTTTCTCGTTCTTGATCGTGGCGAGTTCCCGGAAAAGTTCGCGTTCGCGCTCGGTCAGGTTTCGCGGTGTTTGAACCACGACGCGGACCACGAGATCGCCCTTGAAGCCGGGATTGTTGAGTTGCGGCATGCCTTTGCCCTTGACGCGGAAATCCCTGTTGGTCTGTGTTCCGGCGGGCAGGCTGATCTTTACCGGGCCGTAGAACGTCTCCACCCCGATTTCATCCCCCAAGGCTGCTTGGGCGAAGCTGATGGGGATGACGCGCAGCAGGTCATCTCCGAAGCGCTCGTATTGCCCGTTTTCGCGGACGCGCACCTCAACATAGAGGTCGCCTCGCGGGCCGTTTCGCGGGCCGATCTCCCCTTCGCCGGTGATGCGCACCATGGTTCCCGAATCGACGCCCGGGGGGACGCGGACCTTGACACGTCCGCGTTCATTGGTGCGGCCGCGGCCCGAGCATGCGGCGCATGGGTTGTCGATGATCTCGCCTTCGCCGCGGCACATGTCACAGGCCGTATTGACGCTGAAAAAAGACTGCTGAAAACGCACTGTGCCGGCCCCCCGGCAGCGCGGACATGTTTTGGGACGGCTGCCGGACCTGGCGCCCGTGCCTTTGCATTCCTCGCATGTTTCCAGGCGGGTGAGCGCGATTTCCGCGTCCTTGCCCTTGACCGCGTCCTCAAGGTCAATAGTCACGGACACCTTGAGATCGCGTCCGCGCTCGACGGCCATCCTGCCGCCGCGCCCCTGCATGCCGCCGCCAAACATCCCCCCGAATAGCGACGAAAAGATGTCTTCAAAGTCGTTAAAGTGTGTAAAATTCTGATAACTGAATCCCCCTCCGCCAAAGCGCACGCCCTCGTGGCCATACCTGTCGTAAGCCGCGCGCTTTTCCGTGTCGCTTAACACCTCGTAAGCTTCACAGGCCTCTTTGAATCGCTCCTCGGATGATTTGTCGCCCGCGTTTTTGTCCGGATGAAGCTTTTTTGCGACACGCCGGTACGCCTTTTTAATTTCTTCAGGCGGGGCGTTGCGCTCAACCCCAAGGACTTCGTAATAATCTCGTTTTGCCATTGATGCCAAATCTGGAATAGTTCCTGTTGCAACCGCAGAAATTGTAAGCGGTTGGGGCAGGCTTTATTCAAGCTCCCATCTGTTGATTACATTCATTGACCCGATATGATTTGCATGTGTAGGCATGATGTCAATTGATCGGTTTTAAGGAAAGGACGCATTGCATGCAGGAAGCAATCGGTTATATCGCGATCGGACTGATTGGCGGCATTTTCGGAGGTCTCGTCGGTCTGGGCGGGGGAATTGTCATCGTGCCTATGCTGGTCTATGTTTACGGTTTCAGCCAGCACAAAGCTCAGGGAACAACCCTGGCCATGATGCTCCCGCCGATCGGGGTGTTCGCTGTGCTGGAGTATTACCGTCAGGGCGCCGTGGATTTCCGAGTTGCGGCGATATTGTGCGTTGGTTTTCTGGCCGGCGGTTATTTGGGGGCGAAACTTGCGTTGTGGATTCCCGGCGCGCAATTGCAGAAAGTGTTTGGCGTGTTTTTGATGATCATGGCAGTTAAAATGATTTTCTTCACCAGATAGACCGTGCATTCGGTGGGCTGGCGTCAACTTATGACACGCGCGGGACTGGAATCCCGCATCGCGCGCAATTCGGCATTCCTGATGGCGGGCGAGGGGTTGGCGCGCGTGCTGAATCTTGTCATCGCCATTTTGCTGTACCGCTACCTTAAACCGGAGGGCAGCGGCGTGATGGGCTTTGTGATCAGCTATGGCGTTCTGCTGGGGATTGTGACTGAGTTCGGCCTGACGCGCGCCGCCGTGAGGGAAATCGCGCGCGCGCCGCGCGGCGAGATGCCCCAGGCCATGGGCCACATCATCCTGATCCGCGCGGTTCTCACGGTGTTCACCCTGGCTGTCATCTGGGGCTCGCTCTTCACGCCTTTGGGGCGGACAATTGACACGACAACAAAATGGCTCATCTTCATGTGGTCGTGGAGCGTGGCGTTCCAGGCGTTCCGGAGAAATTCCGAGATTGTCTTCCAGGCGCTGGAACAGCTCCATTACCAGGCGTTTTTTCTTGCGCTCAACCGCATCATCGCCTCGCTGCTGATTGTCATCTCCGTGATTACGGGCCGCGGGTTGTGCTTCATCTTCGCGGCGTATCTGATTGCCGATTTTATCGACGCGGTTCTGGCTGCATGGGTGGTGCGGGCGCGCATCGAGCGCGCCACGTTCAATGTGGACCGCGCGAAATTGGCAGGTCTTGTCAGGGCCAGCGTGCCGTTTGGTCTGCAACTGCTGGCGGGACAAATCTATTTTTACATCGATTCGGTGCTGATTTACTACCTTTATCAGGGGGGTTCCGCCAACAGCGAGATCGGCTTTTACCGGGCTGCCAGCCAGATGGTTCTCACTCTTCAGTTCATACCCATCAGCGTGTGCAACGCGCTCTATGCGCCTTTTGTGAAAGCCTGCCGCGAAAACCGCGCGCGCCTTAAATCGCTTTTCGGCCACAGCTACAATCTTTTCGCGCTGGGCGGGATGGTCGTGACTCTGTTCTTCTTCTCGTTCCGCTCGGAATTCATCCTGCTCGTATTCGGGGAACGGTATCGTCCGACCATCGGCATGTTTGAACTGCTGATATGGTCTCTGCCGATGATTTTCATGACCATGCCGCTGAGCAATCTTCTTGCGGCGTCGGACAGGCAGGGCGTGGTGACGATCACGGCCTGCCTGACGGCAGTGGTCAATGTCGTGTTCAATGTGCTGCTGATCCCGCGTTATGGCGGAATGGGGGCGGCCATCGCCATGCTTGCCACAAGCGCCTTTGCCTTGCTCACGCAATTCGTTTATGTGGCGAAACACCAGAAGGAAATCTTTGATTGGCCCAATCTGCTGGGGCAGACGATATTCCACGCCGCCGCCATCGCCCTGTTGACCGCGCTTGACCGGCATGATGTGACATTCAGGGTGTGCGTGTATGTTGTTTATGCCATCATCGTGGTTTACTGGGGGTATATGATGATGCGAAGAAGGCGAGAGGTTTCGCGCGCCGAATGATGGCAACACAAAATGCTCCCATAGAATCCGGTTTGTGGCTGACAGCCGGCTTCCTGCTGTTCATCGCGGTCATGCTGACGCTTGACCTCGGCGTCTTCAACCGCAAGGCCCATTCCCCCCGTCCGCGCGAAGCGTTTGCATGGACGTGCGTGTGGGTTGGGCTGGCCTTCGGATTCGGGTTCCTGCTTTACTGGTGGTATGGCGCGCCCAGCGCGACCGAGTATTTCGCGGGCTATATCATCGAATGGTCGCTCAGCGTGGACAACCTGTTTGTGTTCATCATGATCTTCAAGTACTTCAGCGTTGATCCGCAGAACAAACACCGGGTGCTGTTCTGGGGCATCCTGACAGCGATGATTCTGCGCGGGATCATGATTCTCGGCGGCGTGGCGCTCATAAGACAGTTCCACTGGGTAATTTATATTTTCGGCGTCTTCCTGATTTACACGGGCGGCCACATTGTTTGGCATAAAAATGATGACCTTGATCCCGAGCATACGCTGGTTGTCCGGCTCGCGCGGCGTTTTCTGCCCGTCACGCGGGAATATCACGGTTCCCGGTTTATCGTCAAGGATGGGGCGCGATGGCTGGTCACGCCGCTGATGCTGGTGTTGCTCGCCGTCGAGGCGACAGATGTTGTGTTCGCGCTCGATTCCATTCCCGCCATCTTTGCCATCACTCAGGATCCGTTCATCATCTTCACATCCAATATTTTCGCCATACTTGGTTTGCGCTCGCTCTTTTTCCTGATCGCGGGGATGATGGGCAGGTTCCGTTATCTGAAATTCGGGCTTGCGTTTGTGCTTGCGTTTGTCGGCGTCAAGATGCTGGTCAGCGGCACAAGCTGGGCCGTGCCGACGCCCATCGCGCTTGGGGTTGTTGTTGCCGTGCTGGCGGGATCCGTGGCGTTATCATATTTGCCCAGATCAAACACAAATCATTGATTAAACGGGAGACGCATTTTTAACGGTATCATCAGTAACATGCCATGCATGTCATTACGGACTTTGATTGGAACATGAAGAATTCACTGTTGCTTGTCGACGACAACGAGGACAACCTTGCGAGCCTGAAAGCGGGGTTCATGCGTTCGGGTTATGAGCTTCTGACGGCGCTGGGCGGTGTGGAGGCGCTTGCGATTCTGCGCGAGCGCGATGTTGACGTGATCGTGACGGATTTGAGGATGCCGGACGTTGACGGGATGAAGCTGCTGGAGTCGGCCCGCGAGCGCCGCACCCCGCCGCAAGTCATTGTCCTGACCGCTTATGGCACAATTGAATCCGCTGTGGAAGCCGTGCAGCATGGCGCGTTCAACTACCTGACGAAACCGATCAACCTGAACGAACTGCGATTGCAGGCGGCAAAGGCGATGGAGCTTCAGGAACTCAAACGCGAGAACATCGCGCTGCGGCGCGAGATCGACCAGAAATACGGTTTTGAGGAGCTGACCGGACAGACGCGCGAAATGATGGAGATGATCGAGCGTCTTCGCGCCATCGCGGATACGCGCGCCACGGTGCTCATCGAGGGGGAAAGCGGAACCGGCAAGGAGCTTGTGGCAAAGGCGCTTCATAAAAACTCAAGCCGTGCGCCCAAATTGTTCATGCCCATCCACTGCGCCGCGCTGTCGGACACGCTTATTGAAAGCGAACTGTTCGGCCATGAAAAGGGCTCGTTCACAGGCGCCACGGGGCGCCGCCCGGGAATGTTCGAACTCGCCGATGGCGGCACTGTTTTCCTTGACGAGGTTGGCGAGATACCGTTGTCGACACAGGTGAAATTGTTGCGTGTTTTGGAGACGAGGGAGTTTTTACGGGTGGGCGGCACCGAGTCCGTCCGCGTGGATGTGCGGGTGCTGGCCGCGACAAACCGCATTCTTTCGGAGGAGGTTGATGAGGGGCGATTCCGCGAAGACCTGTTTTACAGGCTGAGCGTCGTCAAGGTGACGATCCCGCCTTTAAGATCCCGCGCCGCCGACATCCCCCTGCTTGTCGAAAAGTTGCTGCGGGAATTTTCGTCTGAACACCGCCGGGAATCCGTCATACTGTCAAAACGCACATTGAACCGTCTGATGCAATTCCCATGGCCGGGCAATGTGCGCCAGTTGCGCAACGTGATTGAAAATCTGGTCCTGTTCTCGAGCGGGAAGGAAATCGAGATCGAAGACCTGCCGCCGGAATTGCTCAACCAGTCCAACGACAGCATCACAGTGGCCGTGGGTCAGCCGCTTGACCAGGTCGAGCGCCTGATCATCGAGCAGACACTGATATCAGCCAAAAGCAACCGCACCAAGGCTGCCGAGCTGCTGGGCATCTCGCGCCGGACGCTGTTGCGCAAGATTAAGGAGCTTGGCCTGGAAGCGTAGCCGCGGCCGCCCCGCCGTATCGGCGGCTGGCCCGTTCGAGGATCGCGTTCACCTTGATGTCCGCCGCGACAGCAGCCTGTCGCGGCGACGCCTGCGGTTTGCCGGCGGCGGAATCACGAAGAACGGCTTTCTGAATTTCCTGCTGAAGCACCTTGTCGATTCTTTCGCTGCCGGGGATGAGCGGATACATGACGCCATCGGGGAAAAGCGCAAACACCGGGCCAAGTTGCGGATCCTCAGCCCACGGGTTGCCGGTGCTGATGCGCGAGGGATAAACATTCTCGTATTTCAGCACGCGCTGGCCTTCTCCGCTGACAAGGTGTTTGACGAACCGCGCGGCCGCGTCGCGGCGGCGCGCGTCGTTCTGCTTGAATACAACAAAGGTGCCAAGCCCCGACGAGCCCAGCACAGGCGTCGTGTTGCCGTCAGAGGGGGGGGCGGCAACCGCCCAGCGCAGGGGTTGCTCACATTCGCCGGTGCGGCCCGCATGCCGTTTTTTGTCGTTTGTGCGCTCGATGGCCTCGTTGGCTGTTTGACATGCCGTGATGCACCATGCGCCCTGGAATGTGACCGCGCAAGCGCGCGTGTCGCGCCAGACATTCCAGCTTTGCTCCTGCGTCATGGCGCCTATGCCCGGCATGGCAACTTTTTCATCAAACTCGAGGCTGGCCAGCCGGCGCACTCCCTCCACAAAACGCGGCGATTCAAGCCCCGAGACAATCCTTCCATCGGCGGCCTGCTCCAGAACCCGCCCGCCAAAATTGTAAATGATCGAATAAGCCTCGTATTCCATCGGGCCGAGATTGGTGACAAGCCCGTAATACTGCTTCTTTTCGGCAGGCTCATATTTTGTAAGGGCGCGCATCTTCGACACGAATTCATCCCATGTCCAGCGCCCCTGGCGCGGCGGTTGCACGCCAAACTTGCCGAAAAGATCAAGATTGAGCAACGCGACATAGCATGCTTTGTACCACGGGACGGCATATATTTTCCCGCGAAATGTCACAGCTTCAATGTACGAGGGATGAAAATCGGCAAGATCATCCCGAAGATAATCATTAAGCGGTTCAAGCATGTCCTGGGCAATAAATGAGGGCGAAACATTGACCTGCCCGCACACATCAGGCGGACGCCCGGAATTGACCGACAGCATGACTTTCTGCTGGCCATCCTGCCATGGAAGGCGCGTGTAGCGTATCTTCACGCCGGGATTGGCGCCCTCGAAGCGGGTAATGGCTTCCTGGATATACGCATTCACGAGCGGAAGATGAGGGAAATCCCAGTATTCAAGCACAATCGAACCGTCTGCCCGGACGCCGCGCTCGCGGTTTGCACAGGAACAAAGAACAAAGAGCGCCGGCAGGATGACAGCGGCAATGACGATCCAGGGGGGCCGGGCTGACGCCCGGTGATCCCGACTTCTGATCTCATATCTTTTGATCATGCGTATTCCCGGTGTTTTCTTTACTGGTTGTGAGAAATTGACCGTGATTTGTGGTAAAGAAAATGGAAATGATAAAATTGCCTTACATCCGGTCAAAGATCAGCCGGGACCAATTGCTTCTTTTCTCCAAACGTCATTTCCGATTTCTGGCGGTTCTGCTGTTCAGTTTTCTCGGTTTAATCATCTATGCGCCCGCGCTCGGCGTGTCATATTTCATCTTTGGCGCCGACACGGTCAGCCACGACTATATCATGCACCTGTACGGCTGGGCCCAGATTGCTGAGAGAGGGAAAATCCCGTTGTGGTGTCCGTACCTGTTCTGCGGTTTTCCGTTTATCGGGAGCCTGGCGCTTTGCCCCTTCTACCCCGCGCAGTTGTTTTACTGGATTCTGCCGCACAACACAGCCTTTACTCTGCAATACGTCTTTGGGACCGCGGCGGCGGGTCTTTTCTTTGCCTACTGGCTGCGCCAGATCGGGGTCACGCGCGGCGTGGCGTTGTGGGGCGGGGCGGTTTTCATGTTTTCGGGGCATTTCATCACGCTTTGCTACGCGGGCCATCTGCAGAAGATGCTGGCGATCGCTTGGGCGCCGCTGGCTCTTGCGGGCGTTGCCAGGCTGTGCAGGCGCGGGCCGGAGGGAAGAACTCCGTTGCCATGGGTTGATCAGCTTCGCGCGGCGCTCATCATGTCGGTTGCGTTCGCCATGCAGATGCTGGCCAGCCACCCGCAGATATTCTACGCGACACTGATCACGTGCGCCCTCTATGCCGGGGGGAAAACGCTCCCGAAATTGTTGCCGCTTGTTTTCGGAGTCTTCAAATCACCGCATTCAAATCACCCCTCAGACGATACGGCGCGGGCGTCGTTGATGCAGTTGAACGCCATCAGGGTCAGTCTGCTGTTTGTGGCGGCTTTGATCGCGGCGGTTGCGTTCGGGGCGATCCAGATTTTTCCGGCGCTGGAAATGTCGCGCGTCTCAAACCGGGCGGATGGGGTGACTTTCGAGGAGGCGACCGAAACATCGTATCCGCCAGTCGAACTGCTTGAATATGCGATACCGCGCGTCTTTGGCGATTCGGTTCGGGGCGGGAGCATGCCTTATTTCGGGGCATGGGGCGAACGCATCGTGAGCGATTACCTTGGCGCGCCGTTGCTTCTGCTGGCGGCCATCGGCCTGTTCTCGCGCCTTACGCGCATAAGGTTTTTCCTCGCCATCATATGTCTCCTGTCGCTGCATATCGGGCTGGGCCATTACACGCCCGCATACGGCCTTCTTCACGCGCTTCTGCCCGGGTTCAATCGTTTCCGCTCGCCCGGCACATTCATGTTTCTTGCCGACTTGTCACTTGTGGCGCTGGCGACCATTGGCCTTCAGGCGCTCATCAACAAGGTCAGGGAGTCAACAGAAGCATTCCGCGAGGAATCGAATGCGCCGCCGCTTCCCGGAACGGATGTTCATGGCGCAAACGCCGCGCCATCACCGGCCTTGAAGCGAACCCTGCGCATGACACTCTCGCTTTCGACGGTGCTCATCGCGGCGGGGTGCGCGCTGACCCTGGCGGGAATCTGGAACAACTGGGGGGTGAGGACGGACATCGCAACCGCCGGGGAGGCGCAGCGTCACCATATCAACCGCGGCATGATCCTGCTGGGATTTCAGCTTGCCATGGCCGCGGGATTCCTGCGCGCCGGTTTCATGCGCATCGCCATGCGCAATGAAGCCGCCCGGGCGGCGCCCCTGTTGCTCGCGCTCTTTGCGCTTGTGGGCCTCATTGCCAGCAATCGTTACTTCGTGCGTTTCGAGCCTTTGACTCCTTACATGGACTATTTACGCTACCAGCCCGTGTTTGCCACGCTGGAAAACGCGCCCGGGCGTCCCGCAAGGGTCCTCGAGGAGGACCAATTAAAATCCTATTATATGCTCCATGATCTTGCGACGCCCGGCGGTTATCACCCTGTCGTTCTGGGGCGTTATGAAAAACTCATGCAAACGGCCGGTTATGCGTCGCCACGCATGGGTTCGATGTTCGCGATCGCATACAGCCGGACAAATGAAAACCGGCCGCTGGAGGGCTCGTGGGCCATGCTCCGCCAGACGGCGGGCGGAACGATCTGGCGCTGGTCCGGACCGGCGCGCGCCTATGTCAAATCACGCGCAAGCATTGCCGAAGCGCGTGACATGCGCGAGGCGCGTCTGCTGCTTTCCGGCGGTCAACTCGCCTTGGACACCTATGTGGCCGAGAAAGCGCATCTCAAGGATGCGGCATGCGCCGCGGCGGCGCAGAGCGCCGATGGGGAACTGGCGTCATGGGAGCCGGGGCGCATCACATTGCGCGCCTCAAGCAACGGCACGGCTTTGCTGCCCATCGCTGAAGTGATTGCCCCCGGCTGGAAAGCGCGGACGGACGAAGGCGTTGCGCTGCCGCTTATTCCTGTAAATCTCGCGCAATGCGCGATTGCCCTTTCGGGAGGGCGCTCCATAGTCCATCTCGCCTACCAGCCATTTTCATTCAGGCTGGGGGGATTTGTGACGCTGCTTTTTCTCTCAGCCTTGGCAATGTCCGCAGGCGGCTGGGCGGCGCGCCGGTTTGGCAGGCATCAGGCGGGACAAAAAGCCACAGACGCTCTTGTGCGCGCGCTGGCGCGGCATGGTCTGATATAACCCGGTATTGCCGGCGGGCGAACGAAACGACTTCGCCCGCGGCAAACCAGTTGCGGCTGAAGCAACGATTACTTGGTTTCAGCCTTTTCCTCGCATTTGTCCTTCATTTGATGAGGCGCGGTGGTGGCTTTGTCGTGTTTCGCCTTGTGTGTCTTGACGGCAACTGCCGAGGTGTGTGAATCACATGCGGCAGGTTTTACTTCATCCGTGGCATAAGACATGCCAGCGATCAAAAGCGCAAAACTCGCCAGAATAACCAGCTTTTTCATTCGTTTTCACCCCCTTCCATTGAGAGTGAACCAAAAATCATCACACATAGGAAATGGTATATGAGCAAGAAATGGGCCCGCCAGGACTCGAACCTGGGACCAGCCGGTTATGAGCCGGCCGCTCTAACCAAACTGAGCTACGGGCCCTCAATGTCTGCGAATCGTAATATTAACACTTATCCGCAAGAAATTCATGCAATGTGGTGAAATCCAGGCAAAAGAAAGCATGGCGGTAATCTGCAATTGTAACGCAATATTAGAACGCTTGTTCTTGATATTAATATAATTGAACCCGGTTGATGCTTGTTAATTTCACACACATAGTGTGCCAGGATTGAACACTGAACGCCAAAAACCAGACCAAAATGGCACATATGAACGAACATAAAACGATCCCCAGTGAAAAACAACAGGAGATCCTTGACTTCATACGCGATGAGCATTCACGCACGGGTGTGTATCCTTCGGTCCGCGAAATTGCCGGCCGGATGGGATTTCGATCGACAAACACGGTGGATTATCATGTGCGCAACTTGTCAAAGGCCGGATTGCTTGTGCGTCATGGGGGGAGGGCCCGCGCCTTTGCGCTGCCCGCCGGCGCCATGGCCGACGAAGCCGGTTTGCCATCGCGCCAAACCGGCGTCATACCGATTCTCGGACGTGTTGCGGCGGGCGAACCCATTCTGGCCGAACAAAATTTCCAGGATGTTGTGAGCCTGGCGGATTATTTCGGGGGTGGCCAGGCCAGTTTTGCTTTGCGCGTGCGCGGAAACAGCATGACAGGCGTCGGCATCTTCGATGGCGATCTTGTGATTGTGCGCCAGCAGCCGCGCGTCGAAAACGGGGAGATCGGCGTCGCGGTGATCGGCGATGAAGCCACCGTCAAACACATCTTTGATGACGGCGTCCAATGGCGTCTGGAACCCGCAAACAACGAATTCAATCCCATCCATGTCAACAAAACTGACAACACTGTCCGTATCGCGGGCAAGGTCATCGGCGTCGTCAGGAAAATGTGAGTCTTTGCTCAAGATGGCGGATGGGATGAGGGCAGCCATGGACGCGTGAAATGGCACTCCTGCCGCCAGTGCGGTTTGCGGATGACTATGCCCCAATGACTGAAATAGAAACAACATGATGATAGCGAACTATTTTGATCATTATGTGCTTGGCGGCGGCTGGGCGATGCTGATCCTGATCCCGGCATCGGTTGTTGCGCTTGCCGCCATCTTGCGCGCCGCACTTCTATTCCGGACCGTTGCGCTGATGGGCGGCCGCGGCGGCGCGGATGATTGCCCGGCGGCGAGGCTTGTCTCGCGGCTCAAGGCGCTGCGCGAGTCCGCGGGCAATCTTACCGCTGGCGACGCAAGGATTGAAGTCCAGGCGGAAACGCTTCGGATGTACGCCATGCTGCAACCTCTCGCGGCGATGTTTGTGCTGTCCCCGCTGGCGGGATTGCTCGGCAGCATCACGGCCATCATGAACGCCAACCTTGACGCGGCGCGCGGCGGCAACGCCGAAGCGCTTGCGGCCGCCATCGAGCGGGCGCTCATTCCGGCAATGTGGGGCGTGGCCATTGCCGCGGCCGCCTACACCGGATTCGCGTTTTTGAGGGCGCGGCTGTTTTATTGTGAGGACAAACTGCTCGCGCCACTGGCCATGCAACTGGTTGCGGAAAAGAACCCGATGAAAGAAGGCGCGCGATGAGCCGGACAGACAGACCGGGAAGATCGGCCGCGCCGTCACATTATCTTATGCGCGAACCGGGACTTGCGTTGCCCCTGCTCGCGCTGACCGTCAACATTGTCCTAATCGCTTTCCTGATGTCGTCGCTGAGGATGTCGCGCGAGCGGGTGCGGGTGGTGTTCGAACCGGCCCGGCAAACAGAGAAAACGGCGCCTGTAGCGGCGCTCATTCCCGCGCTTCAAGTCGCGGGAGAGAATGATTTAAGGCTTGATGGCGAGAGATTGACGTCGCTGGACGATCTTGAATTCAGGCTTGAGGGGCGCAGCGGGGCGGGGTCATCCATGCTGTTGCGCCTGGCGCCGGGCGTGCCAGCGTCGCTGCTTACCAGAATTTTGAAAATCTGCGCGGAAGCGGGATTCTCCTTCGTCGCCCTGGAAAACGCGGAAAAACCATAGCCCGCGCTTTGACCCGGGCGGATTCAATCCAGCGAGATCAAGCCCAGTTCCAGCGGTCCGCGAAGATCGGCGTTTTTCATCATCCATGAGCGCGGCGTTTCCCCCGGCGCGATGATTTCGATGCGGCATCGTCCGGCGGCTGGAGCATTCACCGAAAATTTCCCGTTCACAACAGGCACGCGCTTCATGATGATATCCCATCCGATGAACATGACGAAAATTTCGTTTGGCATGACGCCATGCAGCGTGCTGATGGCGCCGCTCAGGCGCGGTCCCTCGGGCGCTTTCGGCAGGGTGTTTGACAATTCAGGCAGATCGTAGAAAAACTTGCCCGGTTCGATGACGAGTTCGCGGCTGAGAAGAAGGCCTTCGCCCGCGCGGCCGCTGAACGTGTAGGTTCCGGGGGGAACCAGGCTGGCGCTGATCTGGAAGGTGTTGGTGTCGACGAACTTGAGCTTGATGGCAAGGGGACGGCCCGAACCTTCCGCCGGAATGAGCTGCGCGCTATGGATTTCCTTCTGCCCGCCGATTCTGACAACGAGAGCGCCCTTGGGTTGAAGGCGGCACGAACAAAATAACGCAAGCATCGCGCAAAACAGAAGACAGCAGAACTTTCGGATCATGATTGTCACCGGAAGACTTTTCTTATGCGCATGATTCTATGTGTAAGGATTGACTTTATCCATATTCATTTGTGAGCGTTATTCGCTGATCCTATTCCGTCATGAAACAGAGGAACAATTAATCATGTGCCGCGCCCTGTGGGTGATTCTCATCGTCATCGGTCTGGCCGGATGGTCCCGGGCCGCGGATACTGTTGTGTTCACAACCGGCGCCTCGCGCGATGCCGTGATTGTCGATGAGGACGCGCAGTCAATCACGCTGCGCTTTGATGTGACCGGCAACGAGCGCTACCTGAAGTCAAGCATAAAGGAAATCCGGCGCGACACGGTTTCCGGTTTCGACTCGGTCTTCCGTTACCTGATCAAGGCGTCCGCAGGCGCGCCGCAGAACATGACGGAACTGGCCGCGCAGTATCAGCAAGCTGTCACAGAGGCGTCCGCGCGCGCGCAAAAGGAGAAAAGCCGGAACACGGCGCAGGCGCGTGTTTATTATGAGCTGCTGGCGCGCGCGCTTGCCGACCCGGCGGCCAAACGGCTGAACGCATCATCGGCCGTGCTCGATGGCCAGACGCAAACGGTCAATGACAACCTGGCGCAGATTTACTACGAGCTCGGCCAGGAGCTTGCCGTCCAGCCGGCAAAGCTTCGCCTGGCGCAGGATCTTTTCACGTCCGCGGCGCGTATGGCTCCGCTCAAACCGCTTTACCGATTCGAGCTGGCACGCACGGCCGAGCGCAATGGCGACGTCACAACAGCCATGGAAAACTATCAGCAGGTTGCCGCGGCTCCGAATGTGCCGGTTGTCATTCAGGGCGCTGCGGTCGAGGCGGTGAAAAGGATGCGCGCCGCCGCAACCGCGCGTCCGGCACAGCCGATGCCGCCCAGGACGCCGCGGGCATACACCCCCGCCGCGCCCGCCGCAACCATTACAGCGCCGCAACCGGCGCCCGCCCCATCGGGCGTCGCCGGCCAGCAACCCGCGACGGATGCGAGAAATCTCACCGACCGCGCAAAGGATTGGTGGCAATCGGCACAACGCTCACTGGCAAGCGGTGAATACACGTCCTATTTGATCGAATATCTGCCGTATATCATCAGCGTGCTCCTTGCTTACCTGTTCTTGTGGCATTTGCCCAGGAAATTTGTGGTTCGGCGGGCGCGGCGCGGCGACCTTGCGGCCGCCGAGGCGCGGTATTATGTGAGATGGCTCGGCATCTTCGCGCTGCTGCCATGGGTTTTCAAAAAGCTGAAATCCATCCGCCCGAAGAACGCCTGCCCTTTTTGCGGGAAGAGCATCGACAACATCAACAGTTACGCCGACCTGAATTTTTTTGTGTGCCCGCACTGCCGCGAGAACATCACGCCCATCTATGACCTGAAGGACTACATCACCCACCTGATGCGCCAGGCGGGATCGGAGATGAGCCATAAAAAGGGGGTCAAACAGGAATCGGTCATCGAGCGCGACGCCATGCTGAAACTCGTGCGCGCCGTTCTGACGCTGTGTCTGCGGCAGCGCGCCAGCGATGTGCACGTCGACAGCGATATGGAAGGCGCCAAAGTGCGCGCCCGCATCGACGGAATGATGTACGACATGATGGCGCTGCCCAAGTCGGTGTCGAACATGTTCATCTCGGCGATCAAAATCATGGCCAATCTCGACATCACCGAGCGCCGCGTGCCGCAGGACGGCAAGATCAGTTTGTGGATCGACAAGACCGACATTGACCTGCGCATCAACACAAGCCCGGCGTCACTCGGTGAAAAGGTGTCCATCCGCATTCTCACGCAGAAAACCATCCAGGTGGATCCCGCGCGGCTGGGTCTGGAGGGCGACAACCTGGAAAAATTCGCCCGCGCCATCCGCCGCCCGCACGGCCTGATCATCGTCACGGGTCCCTCCGGTTCGGGCAAATCAACAACGCTCTATGTGGCTCTCAACGAGATCAACACGGGCGACAAGAACATGGTCACGATCGAGGACCCCATTGAGTACCAGCTCAAGGGATTGTCGCAGATGCAGGTCAACACGGCGGCAAATTTCACGTTCTCCACGGGCCTGCGCTCGATCCTGCGGCAGGACCCCGATGTGATCATGGTTGGCGAAATACGCGACAACGAGACGGCCGATATCGCCATCGAGGCGGCAATGACCGGGCATCTTGTTTTCACGACGCTCCACACCATCGACGCCCCCACCGCGTTCGGCCGGCTGGCTGACCTTACGGTCGAAACGCGCCGCCTGTCGAGCGCCGTCATCCTTGTCATGGCGCAACGCCTTGTGCGCTCCATCTGCCCCGACTGCGTGAAACCCTACAAGCCCAGGACGGCCGACTTCGAATTGCTGGGCATGGCGGACGCAAAGGACATCACGCATGTGCACGGCGCGGGGTGCGCCAACTGCATGAACACGGGGTATTTCGGGCGCATCGGCATTTTCGAGATGCTTGTGCCCAATGACGAGTTGCGCGAGCAGCTTGAGAAAAACGCACCCGTCTCGGTGATACGCGACATCGTGCGCAAATCCGGCTACCACACCCTGCGCGACGAGGGAATCATCAAAATCCGCCAGGGCATCACCACCGTCGAGGAAGTCATCAGGGTGACGTCTTAGAATAACCATTACGACAGGCAAGTGAGTTGAAAATGCCAGTTGATCCGCCTTCCGATACAACATCGCGTCTCGTGGTTGAACCCCGCTGGCTTGCATGGGCCAGGGAACTGCAGGCCATTGCCCAGACGGGACTGCACTATAGCGAGATTGAATACGACAGGGAGCGCTACCAAGCCGTCGAGCGCATCGCCGCGGAGATGATGGCGTGCCAGTCGGGCCATGAATTGCGCCCCGTGCTCGATCTGTTCCGGCACGACACGGGTTATGCCACCCCGAAGGTTGATGTCCGGGGAATCGTGTTCCGGGACGGGAAGATTTTGCTTGTGAAGGAGAAACTCGACGGCAAGTGGACGCCACCCGGCGGATGGGCGGACGTGAACGAAGCGCCGTCCGAGGCTGTTGTCCGGGAGGTCTGGGAGGAGTCGGGATTCGAGACGCGCATTGTCAAACTGCTGGCCGTCTATGACCGCACCAAACAGGGGCACCAGCCGTATTACCCGTTCCATGTGTATAAGATATTTTTTCTCTGCGAAGTGACCGGTGGCGAGGCGGCCGTCAGCAGCGAAACGGATGGTGTGGGTTTTTTTCCGCCTGTTGACTTGCCGGAATTGTCAACCTCGCGCATCAGCGCCCGCCAGATCGCGCGGTTCTTCGAACTTCTTCACCATCCCGAGTGGCCCGCGGATTTCGATTAGACCCATGCAACCCGGCGTGTGGGCAAAATGGGGAGGCTGCCTCCCCGCCATGTTTTGTGGCGCAGGTATCTTGCCTGCCATAGATAGTTCGGGGGGCTGTCGGTGGCGCACGGACCGGTGCGCGATACGGATTCTCCTTCGGTTGTCGCGCGGAATAAATCAGTTTGCGCCGCGGAATTTGATTATTTTGGCCCTTTGTGGCTAATTACGGGCAGGGTGAGGAGGTTGAGTGTAGCTGAATATGGATATTCGGGGAGCGGTTCGGGCTTTTACATGCCGGCATGATCCTCGCGGATGACGCCGGGATATAAAATCCCGACACGCCCTCTCCGGCCTCCCGGCCTCCCGCCCGAACAACGCGGCCGCGCTTGCGTGCGCGCCGCAATAAAGAAAGGAATTCTTCTTATGACAGAAGAGAAAACACAACAGTTTTGCGAGAGCAAACCAGGCGGCGAGCATCCCGCGGGACACGCTGAGTACGTTGTTCCCTTCGGCAAGGAGCATCTCGTGTTGAGCACGGGGAAAATTGCGCGGCAGGCCAACGGGTCCGTCGTGGCCACGGTTGGCGGCACGGTGGTGCTCGCGTCGGTCGTGATGGCGCCTCCGCGGTCTGAGACGATCGACTTTTTCCCGCTGACGGTGGATTACCGCGAGAAAATGTACGCGGCGGGGCGCGTCCCCGGCGGCTACTTCAAGCGTGAAGGGCGCCCGGGCGAGGCCGAGATATTGAGCGCCCGGCTCATCGACCGTCCCCTTCGTCCGCTTTTTCCCGATGGATTCATCCAGGAAGTCCAGGTGTATATCAATGTGCTCTCGTTTGACGGCGAGAATTCAGCCAATGTGGCGGCCTTGTGCGCCGCGTCGACGGCGCTGATCATTTCGGACATTTCCTTTGACAAACCGGTCGGCGCCGTGCGCGTCGGGTTCGATGGCGTGAACTATACGCTCAATCCCACGCTCGAACAGCAAAAGACTTCACTGCTCGACCTTGTCGTGGCGGGCACAAAAAGCGCCATCACCATGGTTGAGAGTGGCGCGAAGATGTTGACGGAAGAGCAGATGCTGGGCGCGCTGCGTTTTGGCCATGCGGCAATCGTCAAGATATGCGAAGCACAGGAGGAGCTCAGGGCCAGGATCGGCAAGCCCAAGGCAATCTTTACGAAACCCGATTACAACGCCACCATTGCCGAGAAAATCCGTCTGCTTTCACACCCCAAATTCGTGAAAATCGCGGAATTGTATGAAAAGAAAGAGCGCAACGACGCTCTGGACACTGCGCGGGATGAAATCATCGACGCGCTGTCCGACGAGTATCCCGACATCAAAGAAGTGATGAAGCCGGTTTTTGAGGATGAATATTCGCAGTCGATGCGCCGGCGTGTGCTTGAGACGGGCGTCAGGGTTGACGGCCGCGCTCTGGATGAAATCCGGCACATCTGGTCAGAGGTGGACATTCTGCCCCGCACGCACGGTTCGGCGCTGTTCACGCGGGGGCAAACCCAGTCGCTTGGCGCGCTGACGCTTGGCACTGCCGAGGATGTTCAGGAGATTGACGACTTGGAGGAGGTTGGCGAACGCACCTTTTACATGCACTACAACTTTCCGTCCTTCAGCGTCGGCGAGGTGCGTCCTGTTCGCGGTCCGGGCCGCAGGGAGATCGGCCATGGGGCCCTGTCCGAGCGGGCTTTGATTCCCGTCATCCCCGATCACGATAAATTCCCGTACACGATCCGTCTTGTCAGCGAGATTCTGGAGTCGAACGGCTCCTCGTCGATGGCGAGTGTGTGCGGCGGGTGTCTCGCGATGATGGATGGCGGCGTGCCGATCACGGCGCCGGTTGCGGGCATTGCCATGGGGCTCATCATGGAGGGCGACCGTTACGCCGTCCTGAGCGACATCATGGGGCTTGAGGATCATCTTGGAGACATGGATTTCAAGGTCGCCGGCACGCAGGACGGCATCACGGCGCTGCAGATGGACATCAAGATCGAGGGCATCACGTTTGAGATCATGGAGAAAGCGCTGGCCCAGGCGAAAGAGGGGCGTCGGCACATCCTCGGCAAGATGGCCGAAACGCTCGCGGCGCCGCGAGCAGACCTCAAGCCGCATGCGCCGCGGATTGTCATGATCACGATCAACCCCGACAAAATCCGCGATATCATCGGAACGGGCGGCAAGGTGATCAAAGAAATCACGGCAAAAACAGGCACGAAAATCGACATCCAAGACAACGGGCAGGTGTTCATTGCCTCCGCCGACGGCGAGGCCATGGAGCGCGCCGTCAAATGGATCCGCGATCTTACCGTCGAGGCGGAGATCGGCCAGATCTACACGGGCAAAGTCACACGCATTGAAGATTTCGGGGCGTTTGTGGAAATCCTTCCGGGCAAAGACGGATTGTGCCATGTGAGCGAACTCGAGCCGCGCCGCGTGGAGCGTGTGGAGGATATCTGCCGCCTCGGGGATGAACTGATCGTGAAGGTCATAGGCATCGATGAGAAGGGCAAAATTCGTCTCTCTCGCAAACAGGCGCTTTATCCCACGGCCAAGCCTGAGGAGGGCGAGGAACGCGGGGGCGGCCGCGGAGATCGTGGCGGTCGTGGCGACCGTGGCGGCCGTGGCGGCGATCGCGGCGGGCGCGGCGGCGACCGTGGCGGCAATCGCGGTGGCGGCAATCGCGGCGACCGCAGCGCCGGCGGTGGCAGCGAAAGACGCGGCTCATTCCGCCAGGGCGGCGGCGAGCATCGTTACCGGGCTGGCGAGGATACCGAGAGAGCGCCGGCTCCGGCTGAGGAGCGGCGCGAAATTCCCCAGACGCCTGCGGAACATCTGACCGATAACGCGCCCGGCGCGCCGCCACAACACAGGCCTTGGACCAACGAGATCGAAGACGAACTCAAGCCCTGAGTCAGGGTGACATCAATGATCTGATCAGGAGGCTGTGATGCCTGAATTTGTTTCTGCCGCGAAGATGGATGAAATCGAGCCCGGCTCGGGCAAAAGCGTCAGTGTTCGCGGCGTAAAGATCGCCGTATTCAATGTGAATGGGCAATATTTTGCCTTGCAGGACACCTGCCCGCACCGGGGCGGTCCGCTGGGCGAGGGCACGGCGGACGAGAGCGCCGTGTCGTGTCCATGGCATGGATGGGAGTTCGATCTTGCCACCGGCCAATGCGTCACGATGGCGGGCGAACAGGTCAAGACCTATAAGGTGCGCGCCGAAAATGGTGGAGTGTATGTGGCGATGGAAACATGACGCGGCGGACGCTGGAATGAGACCCATCCTTGTGATCGGGGCGGCGGGCATGCTGGGGCGCGATCTGATGGACGAACTTGCGTCACGCAAACTGATCAGCATTGGCATGGATGTGGGCGAGTGCGACATCACAAACGCCCGAGCCTGCGTCGAGGCAATGAAGAGTTGTCGTCCTTCATCCGTGATCAATTGCGCCGCCTACACGGATGTCAACCGCGCCGAAAGTGAACGGGAGAAGGCTTTTGAGGTCAATGGGGCTGGCGCGGGCAATGTTGCGCGGGCATGCGCAGAGACCGGCGCGCGGTGTCTTTACATCAGCACCGACTATGTGTTCGACGGACACAAGGACGCTCCTTATGTCGAGTCCGACGCCGCCAATCCGATGAATGTCTATGGCGCCTCGAAACTTGAGGGCGAGCGCCAGACCGCAGGGGCAACGCCCAACCATGTCATCGCGCGCGCGTCATGGCTTTATGGCAGACATGGGAAGAATTTCGTGACGACCATCCTTGCGGCGGCGCGCCGCGGCGTGCTGTTGCGCGTGGTTGACGATCAACGGGGAGCGCCAACCTGGACGCGCGATCTTGCCCGCCTGCTTGCCGATCTTGCCTGTCACGATGCCACGGGCATCTTTCACGCGCCCAATTCGGGCGAATGCACATGGTTTGGATTTGCGCGGGAAATCTTTGAATTGTCGGGCGTTCAGCCCGTTTCGCTGGCGTCCCAATCTGCCGCCGAATATGTGTCGCCCGCCGCCAGACCCGCCAACTCGCGCCTTGCCGACACCCGCCTTGCCGCGCTGGGCATTGCGCCCATGCCTGACTGGGAGAACGCGCTGACAGGATTCCTTCGGGAAATTGGGGAAAGCCGTGCATGATTCATTTCAGGGAGTTCCCACCCGCCGGCGCTGAATAGAGGTGCGGAGACATGACGAAAGACGCCGCGAGCAAAGATACGGCAGAGAAAGCCGGCGGGAATCCCGCTCATGCATTGCTGTGCATCCGTGAACCGTTTCCCGCTTCGCGCAAGATTTATATTGAGGGTCACATGACGGGGGTGCGCGTTCCCTTTCGCGAAATTGCCCTGACACCTGGAATCGCGGATGATGGCGGCGTGGTGGAGAATGGATCGTTCCGCGTCTATGACACGAGCGGCCCCTGCACGGACCCGGCCGCGGCGATTGATTTGAGCGCGGGACTTGCGCCGGTGCGCGCGGAATGGATACGCCAGCGCGGCGGCATCGATGAAATTCCGCAATCAGAATCGCAATGCCGCCGCGGACGGCTGGCTGATTCCTCCCTCGCGGACATCCGGTTTCGGTCCGCCGTCAAGGTGTTGCGGGCCTGTCCCGGATGCCGCGTCACCCAGATGCGCTATGCCCGCCAGGGCATCGTGACGGCGGAAATGGAATATGCCGCCATCCGCGAAAACGCGGGCGCCGATCCTTGTCATCCGGCAGAGAGCGGCCGGATCACACCCGAGTTTGTGAGGGATGAAGTCGCGCGGGGACGGGCGATCATTCCGGCAAACATCAATCATCCCGAACTGGAGCCGATGGTCATCGGACGCAACTTTCTCACCAAGATCAACGCCAATATAGGCAATTCTCCGCTTGCCTCATCGGTCAGTGAGGAGGTTGAGAAAATGATCTGGGCTGTGCGCTGGGGCGCCGACACGGTCATGGATCTTTCGACGGGGGCGAATATCCACGAAACCCGCGAGTGGATCATCCGCAATTCGCCCGTGCCCATCGGCACTGTGCCGATTTACCAGGCGCTTGAAAAGGCCGGCGGCGTCCCGGCGGACCTGACGTGGGAAATCTTCAGGGATACGCTCATCGAGCAGGCCGAGCAGGGCGCGGATTATTTCACGATTCATGCGGGCGTGCTGCTTGACCACATCGCGCTGACGCAGCGCCGTCTTGCCGGAATCGTCAGCCGCGGCGGCGCGGTCATGGCGCGGTGGTGCCGCGCACACAACCGCGAGAACTTTCTTTACACGCACTGGCGCGACATCTGTGAGATCATGGCCGCCTATGACATCGCCATTTCAATTGGTGACGGATTGCGCCCCGGCTGCATCGCCGACGCCAATGACGAGGCGCAGTTTGCCGAGTTGCGCGCACAGGGCGATCTGACACGCATCGCGTGGGAGCATGATGTTCAGATCATGAACGAAGGTCCCGGCCACATCCCCATGCACCTTATCAAGGAAAACATGGACAAGCAGCTTGAATGGTGCGGCGAGGCGCCATTCTACACACTTGGTCCGCTGACCACGGACATCGCGCCCGGCTACGATCATATCACGAGCGCCATCGGCGGGGCCATGATCGGCATGTATGGCTGCGCCCTGCTGTGCTATGTGACGCCCAAGGAACACCTTGGGCTGCCGGACAAAGAGGATGTGAAGGCCGGCGTGATCGCGTGCAAGATCGCGGCGCATGCCGCCGATCTGGCCAAGGGTCTGCCGGGGGCCATGGCGCGTGACAATGCCATAAGCCGCGCGCGCCGCGAGTTCCGCTGGGAAGACCAGTTCAATTTGTCGCTGGCGCCCGACACGGCCCGCGCCCTGCATGATGCCGCTTTGCCGGGCGATGAGGCAAAGCGCGCGCGCTATTGCTCGATGTGCGGCCCTGGATTCTGCGCGATGAGGCTCAACAGTGCGTCATGATTGCGGCGCGGCGGGCGTCGCCCGCCGGTTATTCCATGGCCTGGAATCTTCGCGCGATGTAGCGCAGTGATTCCTGTATGCCGAGTTTGACGCTGCCCGGGCCGACGCGGATGTAAAATTCCTCTCCGAATTTTTTGTGATTAAGAAAAACAGGCGTCGGGCTTTTCAGGCATTGCGCGATGAAGACGGTTTTGTCCCCGATGCGCTCGAAGCGCGTGTGCACATAGGGCGCGATTTCCTGGGACAGTGTCTCCCTGACCAGGTTCCAGAAATGCTGGGCGAACTTGTCGGTGTTCTGAAACTGGTCGGCCTCGATGCCGAGGATGCCGCCATCGTCGGCGACGCCCACAAGCAGTGAGCCGCCAGCCGAATTAAGGAAGGCGGCAATTGTTTTCAGCGCGGCATGCTCGACGGACTCATCTTTGCGTTCGGCTTTAATGTTCCAGCGCAGTGATGATTTGAATTCCGCCAGCTCGTTTTCGCCGCCTCGAATGAGGCCGGTCGTTCCCGAAGCCTGCTCCCCGTCCTGTTCATGATACCACAGGTACTCGATGACGCTCATGGCCTCGGCGCGCAGGGCGGCATAGCTTCCGGTGATGTTGTGCCAGTCGGGAAGATGGCAGGACACGCCGGCGCATGCCCGCAGTTCGCGGAAATCTTCGAGGGTTTCGTCGATGGCGTGGTGGGGGAGATGCGCGCCAAAAAGCGTGCAGGCATATTCCGACGGCGTGATCTTGCCGAAAACGAGCATGAGCGGGAGCACCAAGCCGCATCCATGAGCGGAACACAGTAATATGACGGCCGCCTGCTTTTCAGTTGGCTGAT
Organism: Candidatus Sumerlaeota bacterium; assembly: GCA_026398535.1. Classification (GTDB taxonomy): domain Bacteria; phylum Sumerlaeota; class Sumerlaeia; order Sumerlaeales; family Sumerlaeaceae; genus JAPLSQ01. The sequence continues at coordinate 25,340 of JAPLSQ010000041.1, forward strand.
TGTCGTAGACGCGCTCGAGCGCGCTCATGATCTTCGGCGTCGAAAAATCGTCGGGCTTCAGGCTGGCGACAAAATCATGAAAACGCTGAACGACGCCGGACACACTGCCGAAAAGGAAAACGATGCTTGAGTCCACCACGTCGATGAGTTCAATGAGATCGGAAGCGTTTCCGGCTCGGCGGTGGCGGTCATCGTCGCGCCAAAGAAAGGGATCCTGGCTGAAGGCATGGCGCATTGCGGCGGGGATCACGCATTCGCTCTCCTCGCGCATGCGGCGGCAGAGTTGAAAAAGGGCAAGCCCGTTGACCGCTTTGAAATCGGCGGCGCCAGCCAGGAGAAGCTCCCGTACGATGTGTTCGAGCAGGCGCCGGCTGGGATGCGAGGGGCGTAAACCCGAGGGCATGGCAAGGGGCGCTTCACCGCAATAAATCACATATTCTCCGCCCTGTTGAATAACATCGAGCAGATTCGGATTAATCGGTTGCGTGTCAGTCTCTGATTTGAAAGAGCCGTTCATATTGATCGTTTGAATGATATTTACTAAGTGAGTCTGCCAGTGAACTGCAACCGATTCTTTGTTATAATTATGGTCAGTTTCTGCGCGTGGGGCGTCGTCTTCGCCAAGCCGCCAATCACCGCCACCGGCGCCATAGCGTCAATGATCTCGGCGCCGCTTGATTACCTTCAGAACAGGACAGTCAGCTATGAGTTGTCCGCGCAATACGATGTGAAAGGGGGAGGAGGGGGTTGGAACCAGAAAGGGCATTTCAAGCTCACCGATCTGGGCCCGGGGCGTGTCTCACTGGAATTCGCGTTTGATGGGCACAACGGACGACTTACCCGCGACCGCGACAGGGTTGAACTGGTTTCGCTGAACCATCAAACGGTCTTCAGCGGCACGGGAGGCGTGGAAAATGAAAACCGTTTTGATCCGCGTGAGGCGCTGCTGAAGGCGGCCGGGACGGACGCGCGGGCTCAGGCGCTGATGGCCGCGGCCATGGGTTCCACTTCGCAATCACTTGCGTTTTTGGTCAATTCGTTGATGCCTTCCAATGCCGGGATATCGTGTGAGGAGACGGATGGCGGATGGGAGATAAAAATTCCAGCGGCACGCGGCGGCAAACCATCACTTTGCGCAATCAGCCGGATGGGCGGCAGCGTCGAGTATGTTTTCGGGAAGGAGCAGAACCGGCGAATTATCGTCAAGAGCAGGAAGGATTCACAGGATATACGCCTGCCGGAAACCACCGGAACGGGATATGTGAACTTGCCGGTGGAAGCAAACATCCTTGAGCGCATGGTGTCGCGCGGCTTGGCGCGCATGGCGGAAATCGCGTATGAAAACGTTGTTTTCCCCAAACCGTCAGACGGCGTCACCACCGTGGCGCATGGGCGGCTGGTTGCGCGCGGCGGCAATCGTTTGCTCATGCTCGACGGCGAGGCCCGCGATATCGGCATGGCGCATGGCCGCCTGCTTGGGCGCGAAATGCGAAAGGTCATCGATTCCACGCTCTATGCGGTCGGGCTTGGTTATACGATGGAATCGGGCAAATGGTTTCCGGATGAGATTCGCGCGGCATGGCGCCGGCTGGAGCCGCATGTTCCGCGGGATTACATCGCGGAACTGGAGGGCATGGCGGACGGCAGCGGCATCAGTTGCGAGGAGGTCAAACTATCGAATATTTTCCCTGAACTGTTTCACTGCTCAGGTTTTGCGGTTGCGGGCGGCGCCACGGTCGGCGGCAAACTGTATCATGGCCGCGTGCTCGATTACATGACTGAAATCGGTCTGCAATACTATGCCGTTGTCAATGTGACGCGCAGACCGGGCAAACAGGCGTTTGTGAACGTCAGTTACGCCGGCTTCAATGGCAGCGTATCAGGGATGAATGACGCGGGCATTTCCATTGGAGAGATGGGCGGGCGTGGCGAAGGGAAATGGGACGGCATGCCGATGGCCCATCTTGTGCGCAAGGCGCTTGAGGAGGCCAACACGCTGGAGCAGGCGCAAGAGATTTTCCGCGCCGCACCGCGCACATGCGAGTATTATTATGTCATTGGCGATGGGAAGGCGCGCAAGGCGGTGGGCGTCAAGGCGGTTCCGGAATCCATCGAGTTCATCGCGATGGGCGAGGCTCACAAACAGTTGCCCCGGGCGATCAAGGATTGCGTGCTGATGTCGGCGGGCGATCGCTATGAGGCGCTGGCCGGACGGATTGAAAAAGATTACGGCCGCATCGACACGCAAGCCGCTATTGGTCTGATGGCAATGGGCGTCGCATCGAAAAACGCCAATCTTCATAATGTGCTTTTTGTGCCCGAGGACCTTGTGTTTCATGTGGCCAACGCGGGCAATCATGAGGCTGCCGCCGACCGCCCATACGCCAGGTATGATCTGAAACAGATTATCAATGAAATGGGGCCGGCTGGAAAATGAGTGTCGTGAAAACCGCATTTACGGATCAATTGCGTTTGAATATGCCGCCGTGTGATGATGAGGTTGTGATTCGATAACATGGAACTCTGGCGGTCAGAACATAATGCACGGGAAAGAACGGTCAGGATGCCGGTTCATTTCGGCAATCCGGCCATGTTTGCGCTGGCATTGTTATGGCTGATGTGGGGCGGGGGGATGCGCGCGCACGCCCAGTCTTTGGCGGGCGTCGCCACTTCGGCTCCGCTGGTGTTTCGCATCGGCCACATCACGGGCGATCCCGAATCGCCTCTCGGGGGGGACGTGTTGTATGCCCTGCGCGATGCGCTTGTATCCAGTCCGCTTGTCCAGCAAGCCATGCGCGAAGCCAACGTTGGCGCAATTGCCGTTCTGTCGTCCGATTCGCACCAGGATCTGATTCAACGGATGGATCAGAACGAATTTGACCTGGTGTTCTGCTCCTCGGTCGATTTTGTGCAGCAGAATGGCGATTACGAAGCGGTGTTCCAGTTGCGCCGCCCGCGTGACAGTTTTGATCCCAACGGTGGGCGGGTTTTTCACAGGGGGGTCGTTTTTGTCAACAACCGCAGTCCATTATTCAGTGATGAGATCACAAGCGACCGGTTGGGGGCTTATCTCTCGGGGCGCGAAATCGCGATGGTAGGCAGTTTCAGCGCCGCCGGTTACATTTATCCGCTACTGAAAATCGCCGCACTGCCCGGACAGCGGCCGCCGCCGATCAGCATGTTCTGCGATTCGTCGGAGGAAGTGGTGAAGAACGTGGTCAATGGCGCGGCTGAGATTGGCGCCTGCGACGGCGGCGTCATCGAGGAGGTTCTGGCGAGAAACGGCCTGGCGGAGGAAAGAAACCGCCTTGTGCGGATTGTCATGGAAACCGACCCCATCCCGACGGAGCCTGTGGCATTGCGCGCGAACTGGCTGCCGCGCGGTTCCGCGTTTGGCCGGGAACTGCGCGATGCGCTGAGACAGTTTTTTGCGCGCGACAACAAACTGCCGCGTCTGCAGAACTCATCGCGCGACAAATTTCTCGACCTGAAACAGAACCTTCAGAATTTCAGGGACGGCCGACGGACAGGCAGTTACTGAAAACAGCGGCCGTCAGCCATTTGGGTGGATGTTACGTTTTGGAGCGGGAGACGAGGTTCGAACTCGCGACCACAAGCTTGGAAGGCTACTCGGCATATCCCGCAATCAATTGATATTAAATGACTTACAACACACTTCCGTTGTGCCATTGCCCACCCATTGCCCAAATTGTGCCAAGGACATACATTCACGTATCGTATGATGACACCCATAGAGGCATCCGTCAAATGAAAATGAATTGCCTGCAACTTTGCTAAATTGCAAAGTTCTTCCCCCTGCGCCTCGCTCCTGATTCCCCTGCAACTTTGCTAAATTGCAAAGTTCTTCCGTCCTTGCGGGTTCCTTCGGGCGCGGTCTTCGAGGGCGCGAAGCTGGCGATCTTCACCGCCGCCCGCATTCCGGGCATGGATTCGTGACAGTAAGTTTGAAGCGTCAATAATGGCGTCGAGTGCCTCAAGACTGCCTGAACGTCCTTCACACTCGCGCCCCCGGCCAGCGCCGCACTTGCGAATGAGTGTCTCAAAGTATAGGGCGTGATTTCATTCGGGCGGGCAAGTCCGGCGCGCCGAGCGGCGGCTCGAAGCTTTTCCGGAAACCTGTGGTCGCCAAGATGCAAGCGCCCATTCATAAACCCCCGCTTGGCGGCTTTGCGGTCTACCCGGCGGGCATCGGGCGTGATGCCAAACACAAGACCGGCGGCGGACGGGTTGCCTTGTTCCTTGCGTCGCGCTTGAACAGCACCCCACGCGCCCGCGTTCAAGGGCAATGGCTCGGTCTTCGGCCCACCATGCCCTGCGCGTTTTGTGGTCATGACGTGGGCAACCTTCGCCCGCGTGTCGATGTCTTGCCAGCGAAGCGCCCACATTTCCGCCGGGCGTGCCCCTGTGTTCGCAAGAAACATCGCCGGTTCAAGCAATCCGCGAGTTTCACGGCAAGCCCTCAGCAACGCCGCTAGTTCGTTCGGATGAAGGAAGCGCTTGCGTGGGCGCGGCTCGTTCACCTTCGTTATGTGGCACGGCGGGCGGGAGAGCAGGCCTGCGCGAACGGCGCGGTTAATGGCGGCGCGAAGTAACTGCAGTTCGATGTTCACCGTCCGCGGCTTTGCGGTTTCCCGTGTCCGAGCGGCCTTGTAGTCGTCAACGGTTTTCCCGGATAGGTCGAGCGCCCGGAAGCCCGCCCCAAAAACACGAATCAGGTTTTGCGCCTGATACTTTTCAACCGCCCGCGTTGAGTCCGCGATTCCGAATCGCCCCGCGTCCGCGTCGAGCAGAGCCGCGAGCGTGAACATTTTCTCCGTGACGTCTGGCGGCGCGGCATCGCCCAGCAACTTTTTCATGGCAACACCCCCGTAAAGAACATTCGCGATTGACTGCGCTTCGGTCTTGTTCCTCGCGTTCAAAATGTCTCTGCGCATCCTTGCGCCGTTCGCGTCCCTGTAATCCACAAAATATACCGTCCGCCCCATTGCCGTGTTTCGCGTTCTCACTTTCATTGCGTTCTCTCCTTTTGCTTTTCGTGCGTGTTGCCCAAAAAGCTATTGGTCAACGCTTTTGGATTCGCAAGCGCGAAATTGCGGCATCCGTCCTGCGGCGCTTCGCCGTCGATTCCCACAGTAGCGCGTCAAGCAGCGCGCCGCGGTCATATGCCCCGTGTCGGCGCAACACCGCCGGGCCATCGGGAAACCGCGCCTCATATCGCCGCGCCCACCGGTCGAGTGCAACCGTGGAAGGATGCCCGCTTATCTGCAAGGCTTCGGATGCCGGGATGAATCCAAGGTCATGCTTCATTTTGCACCCCCGGACGCACTTGCCAGCGCTCGGCGGGCTTCTTCCCGCGCCGCGCCGTGTCATTCGCAAGGCATCGGATATATCCCGCAAATTCGAGAGTCTGCAGGGCCTTGTCGAGCCGTTCCTTCGTAAAATGGCAAGCTGGCATGGGTTCGCTTCGCATGAAAACGGTTTTTCGTTCGCCTCGAATCCACGACAACAATCGCTTGGCGTCTACGTTGCCACCGGCCATCCCCGCGAGTTCGTGCGCCGCCTTCGCGTGTTCGGCGGCCCAGTTCCCTATTGTGATCGCCGCCCGCATGGTTTCTGCATCGATGCTTTGCGTGAATCCGCTTTGCCCGTAGCGCGCAAAATGGAGCGCCGCGGCGTACCGCAAAACACGGCCCGCAAATTTCTCGCCCCACGAGTACAGCTCGAAAAGGTCGCCGTCCGGTTTTGTGAACCGCGGCCTTGATGTTTTGCGGAATTCGAGAAAAACGTCCTTCGCTTCCGGCTCAAGCCCCAGATTATAAACCATGCCGCCGGGCGCGTCCGTGTCGAGCAAAAGGCGCACCCGTTGCGAATAGCCGTCCAATATATCCTGCGGGCAGGCGGGCGGTTCAAAAGAATAAATTTCAACCGGCGGCGGCAAGATGAATGTGAACCGCGCCAGCAACCCAAAGTCCTCGGCATCTTTGTTTTTCGCCAAGTCTCGGAGCCGCCCGGGTTGCCCTGCGAGCGCCATCGCAATGAGTGGATCAGGCATGTGGATCGCAACCTGATTAGCCGCCGTGTACCCACCGCGCCGGGCCTTCGCCGGGCCGTGGTCGTAACACTTCAGCAAGAAGTCGAAATTCGATTGCCCGTCATTGTAAAGGCCCATGATTATTTTCAGAAGCGTCGGCTCATCGCTGGCAATGAGCGCCCGCCCGTCGTTTTGACTCATAACAAGCGCGAGGGTTTCCACCCCGATGTTGTCGTGCCAGAATTCCGGCGGCGCGTCAGATGGAATTTCCTGAAGCTGTTCTTCAATGCGCGTGAGTTCCGCGCCCAGCTCGTCAAATTCCGGCGTGCCCGATGCAGGCGCGGGTTTTTGGCCGTGGAGCCGTTTCGTTTCGCGAGTAAGCATATCGCGAAGCACTTTGTTTTTCGCCGCGCGCTCCTTTCTTGTGCGAGTGCGCGAACGGTCCCATTCGCGAACGGGCCCAGCCGCCGCCCCATGAACCGGCGTTTTCAAGTGGCCCGAAGGCACAAGGGCAAGCGACCAGATTGGCGGCGCTTCATGCCACCCGCGACGAGGACAAATCGACACCTTGCCCAGAAGCGCGGATGACACAACCGCAAGCCCGAACATCGCGCCCATGCCAACATCAACCTGAAACTGTGTTGCAATTGCGGGCACCCACTTGGCCAGCACCGGCGCGCATTCGAGCGCCTCAACCCGGAATGGCGGGCCGAACGAATCCACCAACGGCAAGAGTGGCGGCCAACCTTCAGGCGGCCATGCCTGTTGCGGCTCCGGCGTGCCCTGTTCCGGCGCCCCCTGCGTAGACGGTTTATTGGGCGGGTCAGCGGCGTTGCTGGCGTTGTAACCTGTCCCAAATTGGGACTGGTTGCCGTCGTCGTCATTGTCAGCGCCGACGTCATCATCGGGATTGTAGCCCGTCGCCGGTTGCTTGCACACTTTGCGGGCGATATCCTGAATCTCGTTTTCCGGCAAGGGCGGTCTACATATGCTATTATTCGTCGCCGTCAGACCTGCGAGGACATTCTCTTCCGTTTGGCCATACTGTGTCCGCCACGCGAACGCCGTCCTGAACAGCTCGTCGTTGCGGCATCCCTTCAGTATCAAACCCTGCCCGCCTTGCGCTGTGGCCGTGCGTGGATCTGCCTTAATGCCAGCCCGCCGTCCTTCAATCCGGTCTAGCAACCATGCGGGCGCATCCGCCGGGGATTCGAGGGCAGAAGCTTCAAACTCATAGGTGAAACCCGAAGCGTGTCGAGAACCTTCACCGCAAACATACCCGCCGGAGCCTTTGACGTCCAACCCGGGAATTTTATCTCCGTGCGCATCCTTCAGCGCGCCGCTCCGAATCCGATTATTGGGATTGCGGAAATAATAATGCGCGCCCCGGGATTTGTCCTCGACTTCGTGCCTGCCAGTCAGAACAACGCGGGTTTCGGGCAGACCGCCGTACTTGGCTTCAAGCCCGCGGAGACTTTCCCATCCCTGATCACCGTCGACGTCCAAGACAAGCCAGCCGAAGGATTCCAAATGAATCCCGAAATTGAAACCGTTCTGGAGCCACGCCTGCACAACCGCTGGATCGCTTGAAGCGTCATTTAGGCCGTTCGGACAAGGCGGATTCGAGGGAATTTTGCCGGCAAGCGGCAAGACACGTCCGCCGGGGAACTTGGCGATCAGCTCGAGCGCCGCCGCCTGAGCCGGGTTTTGATCGGTCATGATGTCACCGCCCCGCGCCGCGTGTTCAGCGCCCGCCAGATGTCCAGCAGTACGATTGCGTGTCGGACGTCATCGCGAATTTCCGCAAGCAAACAGCACAAGCAGTCGCCCGAAATATCTGCGAATTCACGATGCGGATGGTTGTATATAGGAACGGAGGTTTTTCCACCCCGTGAAGCCTCCATCGAAAGACCCGCTTGAGAAATCAGGCGGGTTTTGTCATTACTCATGCGGAGCTTCCTCGGAGATGTCATCCACCGGGTTCAGGGTGGCGATAATCCGCCCGTCTTGCTCGATCAGGGCGCGTTCCCTGTACGCATGCACGACATGCAGCAACTCTTTCGATGAGCGCCGAAATGTTGTGGCCGGAATCGGCTCGTTTTTCATTGCCGCAGATAGCAATTGTAGCGTGATTCTCTCGTCCATAAAATTTTTCACCTTTCTGCCCTATATTTACTCCCCCCCAAACGCCACGGCGACTATTTCGAAATGATACCGCGCCCGCCACGGGTGGCAATCCTTTGGTGGTGTTGCCCGTCGCCCCACAAAAATATATTTTCACCTTAACGGTATTCGAAAATATGAGATCAAAAACATCGCACAAAGAAATCCTTCTGGCACGACGCGTTCGGCGATTACTTGCGGCCGATCCGGAAAATTTGTTCAAAATTACACGCACGAACAAAGCGGGTTGGCGCACCCTCTGCTCCAAGGGGTTGTTTCGACTCGCCAGCGGCGGGTGGCCGACTGTCGACGCGCTTCGCATGGCTACTGGCAAAAGCGGGTGTTCGTGCGGTTTTGAAGACGCCCTTGGATTGGCATGTCTTAAAATGCTGAGGCGACTATTCCATCAGTATCTTTCGGAGAATCCAGAAACCTCGACGGAGTCGCTGATGCGCGTCATGCAAGAGAGACCGAAAGACAGAAAATGACTGCGCCGTTACAAGAGTGGAATAAGACGGCAACATGTTAGCAACCACGCGGCAATGATAGGCTAACAACCACGCATTAGTAACATGTTAGCAACCGCGTGAGACTAACAGGCTAACAGCCGGTGTTGCGCCCCCGCCCGCAAACAGACACATAAATGAAATTCTCATTCGCCGTTCATTGTCCAATGATCCTGCTCGACAGGTTCACCGCCGGGTTGTGCCGTCACGCTGTACCGCGCCGCCTCGACCTGCAGAACGCGCGCATCGGGCGATCGTGTCGGCTCGCTTCCACAGAGCCATGCGAAATCAACATTTTTACGGTGCCGCGCCAGCCCGCTCCATGCCTTCGCCTCAAGTTTCGAGCCGCGGCTCAGAGGCTCATGCCCTTCGCCCAGCTCAAGAATCGCCTTGCCGCATGCCGCCAGTGAGCGCCGCACTCTGCGTCCCTCGTCCTTGCGCCAGTTAGAACTTTTCGTTGCGGCGTAACAACTCGTATAGGCAAACAGCGTCCCTCTTCCGGATTGCCATTTTGCCAGATAAACACACATGAATTTCACCGTCATATCGGTGATCATGTCGTCAAGCGAGTCGTGATCCATTTTCCGGTGTCGCTGCGCACAAAACCCACCGATCGCCTCATGAACCTTTTGCCACAGCAACCCAGGCACCGCGTCAATCGGTGCGCCTGCTCGTTGCCATGC
>JAPLSQ010000094.1 GCA_026398535.1 Candidatus Sumerlaeota bacterium
AGCCAGCAAGGGCGGCGCGACACCTTGATCCATGAGCCGCGTTACGGCCTGCCGCAGAGCGTACAATCCCTGTCCCCAGTCAAGATTGGAGTCGGCGGCAAGCTGGTAGGGTTGCCCGGCCAGTCTCGACGGCATGTTGAAAAAGGCAAGCTGGCCGGGCGTGACAAGCAATGGCGCGAGAATCATGAGGGAGAGAACAGCCGTCAAAAGATGTGAGCGCGCGTTCTCGATGACACGGGAAAGCGCGGCCGCCGCAAGCACAATGGCAAAAGGAACGCACGGCAACAGGTAACGATAGGCAAAGGCATTGCGCGCAAAGAAGGGCATGACGAAAAAGAATGCGAAATAATAAAGCGGCCAATAGCATGAAATCAATGGTTGACCGGATGGCGCGCTGGCGGGTTGGCACAAAGCCAATCCGCGGCGGATCAGGTCCTTTGATGAAACGACAATTCCGCCAATCAATCCCGCCAATAGAACCGATGGGGTTTTCCATAGGAATACCCAGAAATTAAAAAAAGGAGTGCCCTGCGGGTAAATCCGCCCGTTGATAAACGCAATCCTTCCGCGCTCGGAGACGCCCGCCACACGGCATATCCCTGTGATCGCGTCCGCCAGCGGGAGACGCCACTCTGTCAAAATGGGGCGTGCCCATTGCGGAACATGGCGATCTGTCATGATCTGATCAAATGTTTGTCCGGCAACATGGGGTCCGCTTTGCCATGATGATGCGATGGACACGCGGCTGAATCCATAACAGGCCCACATGACAACCATTGCCACAATGCACAAAATGACATACCGTCCGGCAGCCACCCAAGTCTTGAGACTCCCCTGCCAGGACGCGATGACAAGCCTGATGGCAAAGGCGGGCAGCAGAAGAAGTGCTGAAAATTTGGCCGCAAGCGCAAGACCGCCAAGCAGTCCGGTGAGAAGCCACCAGCGCCATCTTACCCGGTCCAGCGCGAACTCGAAAACGACACATGAGGCGAGTATCGTTGCCATCGCCAGCGCATCAAGCGTGGCCAGTGATGAGTGTGCCAGCAGATTCGGCTCGCTGAGACAAAAGAGCGCCGCAATGATCGCGGCGCGGCTGCCCGCGGCTCGATATCGAAAAGCAACGCCTTGCCTACGGCGTAGTGATCGCGCCGGTTCCATGCTTCGCGATATTGATCCTGCGACGGGAGTTTGGCCTCCGCAGCCAGCCACGGTAAAGCAATCAGAAGTTTTGTGAGCGGGGGATTATTGGGTTCCAGCGTCCAATCGCCCTGACGCCATGCCGCAAGCCCGGATGCGATGAAATCGGGTTCATCAACAGTCACTGTCTGACGCCATGCGACACCGAAACCGATCAGCACCCGCAGCGCGAGCAACACGATGATCAGCCGGCCGGCGTGATTGATTGCCATCAGGTTGAAGTGATTGGGGCCATGGTTTCCTGATGCGTCTCGCGGCGCCGCGCGCGCTCAACGGCATGAACATACAGCGTATAAAGGATCAGCAGGATCAGGCATCCTGTCAGAGCGGCAATTTGGACCCAGTGCCTGTTGAGTTGCCCGGCCACACTATACAACTGCGCCAGAAGCGCGCATGCCACCCACAAGACAATGTTGAGCCGCATAACCCGTCCGTGCGACCACCCGGCAATCAACAGTCTCTGATAAAGATGCGAGCGATGCGCCTCGAGAATATTCTCTCCGCGCATGATTCGCCGCGCGAGCGTGAAGCACACATCCCAAAGGAAAGGGCTGATAAGAATAAGCGCGGTGATAAATGTAAAAACTCCGCGCGTGGCTGTTTCGAGATGCAGACAATACACGGCAAGAAGATAACCCACAAACTGACTGCCGCCGTCGCCCATGAACGTTTTACTGTCCGGTGATTTGCCGGCATGATTGAAATAGAGTAGAGCCAGCAACGCTCCGCACAGCGACGCCAGCGACAACAACTCGCCAATGCCAGCGGCGAAGCCACCGGCCGCAATGAAAAGTGTGAGACTGAAACATGTGATCGCGCCGAATGTGGCGGCCTGCCCATCCATGCCGTCCATGAAGTTGTATGCGTTCATCATGAATATGATGAAAACAAATGTGAACACACCGCCCATCCAATGCGGCATGATGACCGTGCCGGCTTCGCCCGCGAATGCCCCGCCCAGCGGAAGCGTGAATATATTATGTGTGAAACCGGCCATGACGGCTGTTCCCGCGGCGGCGAACTGAAAGAGAAATTTCCATCTGGGGTTGAGCTCGAGGATGTCATCAAGCAGTCCGCCCACAAACGCGTACGCGCCGCCGATGACAACGGCTGCCAGCCATGGGGCGGGCGGCAGGTCATAACGGTCCGCAAGCACGTCTGTACTGAAGAGCAGAATGAAGTAAAATGCGGTCGCGATGCCCGCTCCCCCGAGGCGCGGCGTCGGATAATCATGTGAGCCGCGCTCAGACGGGCGCGCCAACACTTCCCAGCGATGCGCCACTATGATCGAGCACCGCACCAACACAAGCGCAAGAAGGTAACCAAGCGCGCAATACATCAGCATGAACAGCCGCCACGGGCTGTGAAACAGAGAGTGCGCAAAGGCGCCCCACACCTCAAATATGGGCATTTCGTTCAGAGTCACGCTTCAGTGTACCATTGTTTGCGCATGCGAATCACCGTTTCATGTTGATGAATTGGAGTGGAACGGTGATTGACTCGTTGGCGCGCGCGAGTTGCATGATGGCCTGCAGATCATCAATCTTGTTGCCGGACAGGCGCACTTGGTCGCCCTGAATCGCCGCCTGCACCTTGAGTTTGGATTCTTTTGTGATCTTTAGGATGACCCGCGCGTCATCGGCTGTCAGCCCTTCCCGCAGACGGATTTCCACCCTGAGCATCCCGCTGGCGGCCTTTTCCTCCTGACCAAAGTCGAGGATTTTCGGAAAGACTTTGCGCCCAATCAAACGCCCGACAAGCATTTCCTTCACAGCCCGCAGTTTCATGTCGTCTTCTATCAGCAGGCGGATGCGCTTCTCATGCTTGATCAGCTCTATCTCGGTCTTGCTGTTGCGGAAATCGAATCTGTTCGCGATTTCCTTCTTTACGGCATTCACCGCGTTGTCGATTTCCTGCATATCCAGCCGGCTTACTACATCAACGGATGGCATGGGCCTGATCTCCCGTCATTTTATGAATCAACTGTTACTCCCATCTCCATGGGCTATTTTGCGCTGATGGTGATTCTGCCGGGCGCGGAACGCGCCATGATGTCGGGATCATACATGCACGAGACCTGCACGGGAGGCAGGATGAACACTCCGCGGGTCACCGCCCGAGCGGCATATTTGAAGATATGCTTGCCCGTGTCATTCTTGATTATATCTGCGAATGCGACGCAGCGGTCGTCGCGCGACTCGGTGCGGCGCACATCCAAACCGTCCTTTTTGTCCGTGCGTTCAGTCTGATCATCAGCTTTTTCGGAGGACGCGAGATTGGGATTTTCAATTTCAAGCCCGGCGGGCAGAAGATCCTGAATGACGAGATTGCTGATCTGCCGGTCGCACTGAATGGCAATCTCAACAATGACCAGCTTGCCCTGTTCGATGGCATCCAGGTTCAATTCCTTGCCGTCGCGTGACGTGAAGCGCCGCGACACAGCGATGCCCTGTGACACTGGCGCCAGATCCGGTTCAAGCGGCACGCCTTCGGTGGTCCAGTATATGTATGTAGGCGCGGCGCCATTCGAGTTCACGGATATTGTCTTTCCTATAATGTCCGCGGAAACGCTGAGCGGTTTGGATGACGAGTATGCGATCACCGGAGCGCCGCCAATGCCGACCGTGCCCTCGGCAGTTCCGGAGGCTGCGGCCTGACGTTTGGCGTATCGTCCCAGCGCCCAGAGCGCAAAGGCATTGTCCTGTGTGGTACCCCAGTGGCCCGCCTGCTGGGATTGTTCGAGTCTGCGAACGAGAACCGGAACCTCCGCGGCGTCTGGATTGATATCAAGCCATGACGCGAGCAGGATGGCTGTTTCGCGCACTGGTGAGCTAAGAATGCCGCCCGGCTCGCGAGCGGTCTGCGCGGCAGCGGCCGGAGTTGTTCCTGATGACACGGTTCCGCCGAGTAGTTCACGCGCTTCGGCGCTATTACCCATCACCATAAACGCGCCCGCAAGCAGCGCGCGCGCTGACGGTGTCAGCTTTTTTCTCTCTTCATAGAGCTGTTCCATTCTGTCGAGGGGTTTTTTGCCCGCGATGGCAAGGACATAACAAATATAGCAACGCTCGGTCCGGCTGTCTGCCTCGGGCTTTTCCAGCTGTCCGCTAAGGCGTCCTGCCAAGTATCCCAAAAGATCACGCATACGGCTTTCGGGAATTTCATAACCCGCTTTTCCGGCTTCGACAAGCATATGAGCGGCATATACGCTGCCCCAAGGCCATGCATCTCGCTCGCTCGACCACATCGCCATTCCCCCACCTGCGGTCTGCATTGACAGCGCGCGGTCAATGCCTGCTTGAACCATGGCGGTTGCGGCTCCGCCGCCAAACCGGCCTGGCGCCATCTGCGCGGCAAGGTCGGAGAAATACAGCAAGGGGAACAAAGACGATACAGTCTGTTCAAGACAGCCATATGGATAATGCAAAACATAATCGAGACCGCCCGCGAACTGAACTGCCGGCAAACCCGACACGAGTAATGTGCTGCTTGTGGCGCCCGGCAGATAGTTTGCGGAAGGAACATCAATGGACTTTTGCGCAAGCGGTGCGATGGAATCGTACCCTGATAAAGTGATCAACGGGCTTGCCGGACGCACGGGGACATCGACATAGTCCATAAATGTTTCCGTGCCCATCTTTCCGCTGAACGTGACGCGGCACACTCCAGCCTGCATGGCCGCGGTCATCTCGACATATTGGATCGAAGAGCCATGGGCTGGAATAACGATCCCCTCAAGCTTTTTACTGGTATTTGTTGCGCTGTTCGCCGTCGTGTGGGCAGCATCCTTGATGACAACCGTACCCGATGTTTCGATAAGAAGATCGGCTTTCTGCTCAGTGTTTGTGTTGTTGTATATGATGAACGGAACGGCAGCGTTGTCGCCGGGGGCAAAGAAACGCGGCAGACTGTCCTGTATCATGAGCGGGCTGCGCGCAAACACAGTTGCTTCGGCCGAGCCAAAGCGCTGCCCCGCGCCGGTCGCGGCCATCACGCGCAGACGCCCGGTGAATTGCGGCACATGGAAGCTCGCGGTGGCGCTGCCGTTGGAATCAGTTTTCATGACGCCCATCCATAATGAAACTGGACGCACGCGCTCGGCCGAAACGGGCGACAGGCGTTTGTTTGCTCCTTCGTCGCCGCCTCCGGGGGAGGATTTTGCGCCGACTGCTAATAAGTCAGGCATGAGTTGCGAGAAGAAATCCGATGTGGCCACCATGAGTTGGCGTGGCGCATAAAAGTAAGCGAGCGGGTCCGGTGTTTTGAAGTCAGTCAGGGTGAGCACACCCTCATCGACAGCCCACAGGATGATGTCTCCCGGAACAGGGGCGCTTGTGGCAGTGTCTTTGACGATGGCACTGACAGTCAGGTTCGAGTTGGGGCGCACTTCAACCGGAGCGCTGATGTCAATGGACAGGCTTCGTGCGCTGTAGTCCGCCTTCAAGTTGACCATGCCGAAGGCACGGTGCGGAAGCCATTTTTCAGCGGGCTTCACAGGGCGCACCATTGTGCCCACGATATAGACATTCGGCAGGAATTCATCCGTCACGGGCACAGCGACCTCTTTTGTGTTTTCGGTCATTTCCACAATGGTGGCGGTCAACACCCGGTCCTGCTCAAAGCTGAGCAGAAGTGTCCCTGTAAAAGGCGACTTGACCAGCAGGCGAGCCTGGGAGCCCGGTGTATAGGACTTCTTATCAAGCACCAGTTCAAGGCATTCAGGCTTTTCCAGTGACCATGGCTGGTCATCCCACTGGGGCGAGGACGCATAGAATTCAAGCGACGTCGCCGCATTGGTCGCGGGATCGGCGGCGAGGAACTGATAGGCTCCCGGCGCAGGCGGCGTCCATGCAAATGATGCCCGGCCGCCGTTCCATGTGATCTCAGCGCTTTTCATCACGGTTGCTTCACGGTTTGTTTCATACCGGAATGATGAGCCTTCGCGCTTGAGGATTGAGTTGTAGCGGACACGACTGACTGATGCGGTGAGTTGCGTGGTGTCGCTGACCAGATTGTCATCTGGGCGCACACCGATAATATCGAATTGCGCTTCCTTGCCGGCAACAACGTATGTTTCCGCGCGCTGTTTCACCCCAATATAGAATGGCACGGGATCAATCGTGCGCTCGATGGCCGCGGTTACGCCGCGCCCCCCTGCCTCCTTGACAGTGACCTGTATCCGCGCGAGCAGCGCGGCGGGCGGGTGGGCGTCAGGGATTTCAATCGTGAATGAGACGCGCCCATCATTGCCTGTGGTTGCCTCGCCGCCCTCGTTTTCGATGGGGTCGAACTTCTTCGTGGCGTCGCCAAAAGTGTAATCATTGTATTGTTTCGGCGCGAATGGTTCCGGGCGGAAGATGGTCACATAGTCAACCACCCGTCCGCTTGAGGGTTGGCCAAACATCTCGGAGGCTTTCAGGGAGATCTCAAGCGGTTTCCCGGCGGCAACACGCCCTTCGGGCGCGCTTGCTTCAACCTTCAGACGGTTGGGGATGAATTCTTCGACGTAAAATTCCCCCACACCGAGCTTGTCCTGTTCCATCCTGGCATAGACGCTCAGTTCGTTGGGGTCATCCACTCCGTAGCTTTCATATTTCTTTTCCTGCTCAAAACGTTTTGTCGTGCCCGCAAGCTGAATGTGGGCGTGATACAGGCCAAGCGGTGAATAAGCGGGAATCCGATAATCAAACGCGAATATTCCCGGATTGCCAGGTTTGAGTGGAATGGGTTCAAGCATCTTGTCGTCAGGGCGCTCTATCTGGATTTCGAGCGGAAAAGCCGCGGAAGGCATTGCAGCATCACGCCCCCTGACAAATCCGAAGATATGAGCTGTTTCGCTGGGACGGTAGGCGCCGCGCTCGGCGCTGACAAAGGCCTCGTAACCTTTGCGCAGATAGTCCCTGCCATGACTCTGCATCTCCTCGGCGCCGCTCAGCGATTCGCGCAGGTCGAGGAAACACACATCATCACCGGAGTTGACGATCACTGCGGCGGCTTTTGAGCCGGCACTGTCCGCGATGCCGGGAAACATGGCCAGACCATCCGCGCCGGTCTGGCCTTCTTTAAGCATCTGATTCCTGGCGGAAAATGCCCGGACGCGCGCCCCAGCGACCGGCTTGGCTGTGTCGAGCGCGCCGACCCAAACCGTCAAGTCTCTATCAGAAGTTTTTCCAACAATCCCAAGGTTCGACACCGCAATGAGCGCCGAATCTTCAAGACGACTTGAGCCGTCGTAATAATCATCATCGTTGCCGATCTGATCCGCTCCCTGCGGCGGAGCGCCTTCAGCACGGATGAAGAACAACCCGGAAGCGCCAGCTCCCAGAAGCTCACGCAAATCCACGTTGGTTGATGACGCGGCGCCATCCTGACTTGGTGTCACTGGAATCTCGCGCGAGGCGGCAAGCTGGCTGAGCTTGGTCACTTCCCAGCGGCTCTCACCCTGAAGCGCGTTATATACAAGATTGTTGTCGTAAACCCGCCAGGCGCGCAACCTGATGAGCGGAAGGCTGGCGGAGCGGATGCGCATGCGCATTGATCCTTTCGGGGACAGATGTCCGCCTGCGTCCACCATCTCAAGGAATGCCCGCATCGGCGGCACCCATGCCGCCAGTGTCGTGTCCTGCAGCAGTAGCTGTCCATTCGAGCCGCGCAACCCCTTCTTCAGCGACACGGTGTAACGCGCGCCAGCCTTGAAATCGCCCGATAACAAAAGATTCTGCCCGGAATCCGTCACATCGAAATCGAGCGGCGGATCGATCGTGATGTATTGCTTGATCTGATCGAGCCGGACCGGGTTGGAGAAACTAATGACAAGGTGCGCCTTGTCGTGCACCCACTGCGCCTGGAGCTTTTGAGGGTAAAGTCTGAATGTGAGTTTGACCTGGCGGTCGACGGCGCCTTCCAGCCCAAGCGGACCGCTGGCTCCGCGAAGACCGGGTTCAAGCCTTATCGACACCGCTTCAGTGAGCGGCGGATCAGTAATGACGATGGAACGCGCGGATACGGAACCGCTTTCAGGCTTCCATTTCAGTGTTGTGCCGGCCTCATTCAAGAAAAGATGTTTTTTCAGGTCGGCTGGTGACACGGCATCAGAGAACGTCAACTGGATGAGAGCGCGACGGTCGGATGTGAATCCCGTCTGTTCGGCCTTCAGCAGTGTCAGCGCGGGTGTTGAGAAGCTGAACTCGACGGGACCTTCAAACGCGCGTCCGTTCAAATCGCGCAAGAGCGCATTCACCCTGGCTATGTAATGCGTGCATGATTTCAGGTTGCCGCGCGGCTTGAAGCGAAACTTGGATGGAGACTCCCATTCGCTTGTTCCGGCAAGCGAAGGTGAAAATGAGATAAGGTTCTCCACGGTTGCGGTAGACTCGCGCGTCTGGCTGCCAGAAACAGGCGCCGTGAATTCAACGGTTATCGTGTCGTCCAATAAGGCGGCGCCGCCGGGTGTGAATACTTTTACACGGAAGCCGGAGGGTGTCTCAGCCTTTTCCGTTGGAGTATTGCGGGCGGGACGCGCCGCGGACGGTTTGGCTGAAGCCGGTTGAGTGAAGGCGTGAAGGGGGAAGAATAACAATGCGGAGAAAACCGTGAGATATGCGCAACAAGGCATTCGGTTGAACATTGGCAGGCCTCCATCGTTTCGATTGGCGTGTGATGATGACATATTGATGGTGGAATGATATGTAAGCGCCGAGTCGTTTTGCAACACCTTCCGCAATGAATGTGATTGCATGATTCGCCAATCGGGCAATCCGTCATACGCAATGCGCGACAGTCCGCTTTCCCCTAAAAGCCCTCCCCCATCACAGTTACTCATGTTTGTCATCGAGCAGCGGGCGGATTGCGTCGAGAACGCCGGCTGGGAGCGCGGGCGCGGCGGCGGCGGCGCGCGCGATTTCCGTGATCGACACTCCCCCCTCGTGCGGCGTGTGGATGAACCGGCGGTTGGCGCCGCGCAAGCGTAATAACGCCCCAACAAGCTGCAGTGTGAGCGTGAAACCCTCCATGAGCACTGAGGGCATGACGCTCATCAATCCTTCACGCGTGATAAGCGCGGCGTGAAGAACCGCCATGAGCGCGAAACCAGCCGCCAGTATGAATGCGGGCGCAGGCATAAACATGCAAATGAGCAATGCCAGGAGCGGTTGTAACATGAGCAACAGAACGCGCGGCGGAAATAGCCACTGGAGCCATTTGTCGAGCATGGCAGGTCCGCGGCATGTGAACAATGCGCGGGCGACTGCTCCGGCTGTGCGTCCCAGGTAAACAAATTGAGCGCTCAGCCACCGGCGTTTCTGCTGGGCGAAGGCGGCGCGGTCGGGCAGTTTCTCGTCAAAGCACACTGCCTTCTCGGCATAGGCTATCTTGCGTCCTTCCGCGATGAGCCTCATCTCAAGCTCCTTGTCGAATCCGCCGACGGATTGCATGTCCATGATATGGCGTTCGAGTAGGGAATAGCGGAATGCCATTGCCGAACCGATAAGTGAGCAGGGCAGGCCGGCCATGACACGGGCGCGGCGGAACACGGCATTATTCAGCGCTTCGCTGATCATGTCGAGCTGGGCCACCGGTGTGTCCCAGTTTCGCGCGACCCGGCGGCCCTGGACGGCATCGGCATTCGCGCGGAAGTGCGCGGTGAGCTGAGTGAAAAAACCAGGAGCAACAAGGTTGTCTCCGTCGAGAATGAGCACCGCGTCCGCTTGAGTTGCCGTGCCCCACCCCCCCCGCGCGTCCTCAAAAGCCGCCTTCATCGAAGCCACTTTTGTGCTTCTCTCCAGACTGAGTCTGATGACGCGCCCCCCCGCGTCCTCCGCGGCGCGGCATACGGATTCGTCACAATGATCGGCAATCACAACCGTGTCGATGAGCTTCTGGTCATAATCAGCGAGTCGGACAGCGCGCGCGGCCTCCGCCAGCTCGTTGCCCATGCGGTAACCGGGTATCATGACCAGGTATGAAAATGCGCCGGTCTGCCGTGGCTCGCATCGTCGCGAGCGCATCCGTCCCAGCGCGATAAGCGCAAAGACCGACCAATGCAACGCACCCGCCGCGAGCCATATAGTGATGATCCACAGCAACAGTTTCAGGACAAAGATCACTATGGAGACTGCCACGCTCATTGGAGCATGTTCCCGATTTCCTGATGCGAATATGTTTCACAACGCCATGTCATGGAACGGCAGAACACCTCACGCTCGCGCGCGATGCGCGGACACGGCTGGCTGTCTTAATACTGCTCTCTGTTTAGCCCTTGATCAGGCCGCGCTCGACCAATTCCTTGTGCGCTTGGTCAACTTTGTCGACGGCCTCCTGTTGCGCCGTCCACTCGACCAGTTCCCGCAGGCCGTCCTCGAGCTGTATGCGGCTGCGCCAACCCAGCGCCGCCAGTTTCGAGGCATCGCCATAGCAATGCCGGATGTCGCCCGAGCGGAAACTGTAGACGACCTGTGGCTCGATGTCCGGCCGGCCATTGAGCCTGCACAGCATGCGCGCCAACTCGCCGATGGAAGCCGGCTTGCCCGTGCAGATATTATAGAAATCCAGATTGGCCTTCGGATTTTCAAGCAGGAAGAGTTTCGCCTCGACGATGTCGCGGACATTGATGAAATCCCGGCACTGCTTGCCATCCTCGTAGATCAGCGGTGGATTGCTGTTCTTTATGCGCGAGGAGAAAATGGCGGCCGCGCCCGTGTAGGGATTGGAAAGCGCCTGGCGCGGTCCGTAGACGTTAAAGTAGCGGCACGCGATGGTGGAAAGGTTATGCGCCCTGCCCGCCACAAGGCAGTATTCTTCCTGGTCTTTCTTGCTGAGCGCGTATATGGATGTGCAATAGAGCGGCTTGGATTCCGGTGTTGGAACCGGCTGCAGCACTTCGCCTGTGTCCGCGTCGTGCATCTCGAAATCCTTCTTTTCCATCTGCTCATCGGGGCGCAAGATGGGGCAGACAAAGGCGCCGTCGCTCGGACGTTTGTAATACCCCTCACCGTATATGCTCATCGAGCTGGCCACCAGCAGCCGCTCCACGGATGTCTTTTCGTTCACAAGAATGTCGAGAAGGATTGCCGTGCCGGTAGTATTGACGTTTGTATAACGGAAAATCTGATACTGCGACTGGCCGACGCCAACCATCGCGGCATCATGCACGACGGCATCCACGCCTTCGAGCGCCTTTTTGAAAGCGTCACGGTCAAGCACGTCACCCCGGATAAACTCTGCTTCCCTGCTTAAATATGCCGGCGGCTCAGAGATGTTGCCGTGAACCTGGGGCTCCAGATTGTCGTAGACGCGAACCTTGTAACCTTTTTCCAGAAGAAGATCCACCATGTGGGAGCCGATGAAACCAGCTCCTCCCGTGACAAGGACATGCTTGAACATATTAGAGACCTTTCTTATTTGGTAATTTTAAAACACATTGTTTTAATACCATACTGATCGTGTCAACACGGCTGAGTTACGCGACTGGTTCAAGCCTTGCCTCGATTCCTGTTCTGCCAAACGTCAACCCTTCGCTGACGCCTTTCCAGTATGCCTGCAGATGCTCGCGTTTGTGCGCGAGAAGCATCCGCGCGGTCGTGACGGGCAAAGCGATCAGAACAAGATAAATCATAAAGATGGACGAAGCCCAGGCCGGACTCTGACGCCGCATGAAAAGAATCCGGTTGCGCGTCTGCAGGTAGGTCTTGCGCGGATTGGCCTTGCCCACGGTCACGGATTCCTTGTGCAGGACAAGCGATTGGGGCACGCACCAGATTTCGTAGCCCGCTTTCCTGATTCTTACCGACCAGTCAAGTTCTTCGTAATAGATGAAGTAATCGTTAAAAAGCACACCGACCTGCTCGGTCACCTTCCGTTTGACGAGGAAGGCCGCGCCATGAGCGAATTCTGTGGGGCGCGCCGTATCGAATTGTCCGCTGTCTTTCTGCCCCCACCCTATGAAGGAGCCGCGGCCGGTCACCGGGTGAATGGGTGTGCCGCCGGCGTACTGGATTGTGTCGGGTTGCGAATAGAAGCGGATTTTCGGGCTTGCGGCGCCAATCTTTGGATTGCCCTCGCACACTTCAATAAGGGGTTCAAGAAAACCGGGCGGAACCTCTGTGTCGTTGTTGAGCAGAAGAAAGTAATCGCCTTTCGCATGATTCATCCCAAGGTTGTTGCCGCCGGTAAACCCGAGATTTCTTCCCGCCTCAATGAGACTGGCCTTGGGGAATTCATCCTTGAGTCTTCGCACGGAATCGTCGCTTGAACCGTTGTCCACAAGCACGATCTCCACATTGGGATAGGTGATCTTTGCCAGTGTGCGCAGGCACTCGGCCGTCACCTGCGGCTGATTCCAATTGATAAGTATAATGCTGACGAGTGGTGGCACGGTTTTCTCTTTATTTTCCTGTTTGGTGAGATTACTGACGAGGTATGAATGAAGGGTCAACTAAAAGATACGACTCCTGCGGTATAAAAACCGTTGCGAGGAGATTCGCCATCGCGGCGTTGTCGCTATTGTCGCGATGGAAGCTTCGTGGCGTCACAACTGTTGGCGCGGGCGCACGCGTGCGCGGTTCGATCATTGTGGAGAACCGCGGGACCATGCGCATTGGCAGAAACGTGGTGATCTGGGGGCACGTGGCGCGCTCGCAGCTCACGACAAGCAAGGGCGCCGTCCTTGAAATCGGCGATGATTCGTTCATCAACTGCGGCGCCACGGTGGCTGCCCGCAAAAGCGTCCGAATAGGCAAACGCGTTCAAATTGCCAATCTTGTGACGATCATGGACAGCGATTTTCACGGTGTCGAAAGCCGCGATGCCACGCCGGACGCCGAGGAAATCGTGATCGATGATGATGCGTGGATCGCGGTGAAAGCCACAATTCTCAAGGGTGTGACAATTGGCAAAGGCGCCGTTGTGGCGGCCGGCGCCGTGGTCACAAAAAGCGTTCCGCCTTATTCCCTTGCGGGGGGAATTCCCGCCAGGGTGATCCGCACATTCGCCCCGGGCGGCGGCACATCATGATTACGACAATAGCCATCTGGGCATTTGTGATTTGCGCCCTGATCGTGTTCTATGTGTGGTTCGGTTACGGCGCGCTGGCGCTGGCGTTGTGCCGCTGGAAAAGTCTCCGCCATTATTTCCCCCTGCCTGACGGATTCGGCGAGGTGCGTATCAATCCGCTCGTTGCCGAACAGGGCGTGCTGCCCGACCGCGCCGCCGAGCGCGGTTACATGCCGATGGTGTCGCTTATCGTGGCTGCGTGGAATGAGCAGGAATGGGTTGATCCCAAGGTCGCCAACAGCAAGACGCTCGACTACCCAAAAGAACTTCTCGAGATAATATTTGTGACAGACGGTTCAACTGATGAAACCGTCGAGCGCCTCCGGCGGCATCAAGACATCGTGGTGTATCATCAACATGAGCGTCGGGGCAAGATCGCCGCGGTCAATCGCGTGGTTCCAATGGCAAAAGGCGAGATACTGATATTCAACGACGCGAACAGCATGCTCAATCCCGAGGCGGTGCGCCTGACGGTGCGGCACTTCGCGCATCAAAAAGTTGCCTGTGTGGCCGGAGAGAAACGCGTCATGGACACAGGCGACAGTTCTTCCGGCAAGGGCGAAGGGCTGTACTGGAGATATGAGTCAGCGCTCAAGAAACTCGACAGCCAGCTGTGGTCGGTTGTGGGCGCGGCGGGCGAAATGTTCGCCATCCGCAAGAGCCTGTACCGCTGTGTCGAGGAGAACGCCCTCATCGAAGATTTTCTTATTTCTGTGCGCCTGGTCGCGGACGGCTATCGCGCCGTGTATGAACCAAACGCGGTCGCCAGCGAGGCGCCGTCGGCGAATGTGCGCGAGGAATTCCGCAGAAAGGTTCGCATCAGCGCGGGCGGTTTCCAGTCAGTCGTTTGGTTATGGCCCTTGTGGCGGTTCTGGCGCCACGGCCTTTTTGGCGTATCCTACTGGTGCCATCGCGCGTTCCGTTGGGTGCTTGCTCCGCCGGCATTCTTCCTGATGCTTCCTTTGGGTGTGATCATCGCGCTGACCCATCAATGGTTCTGGCCGATTCCGCTGGCGCAAG
>JAPLSQ010000039.1 GCA_026398535.1 Candidatus Sumerlaeota bacterium
AGTCCGCGCCCGTCAAGGGTGCGTTCCAGTCTGATCAGCCGGTGCCCGACGCAAGCCAACGCCGCCGCGCAATACAAAGAGCTTATCCTACATTCGTCTGTAGGTAGTTTCGCTTTTGCTGTCATCTTTTGTCGCCTTTCTGCGTAGATGACAGCTTATCCTACATACGATTAACGCGGTACAATTAAAATGCCAATTGCTTAATCACCGGTACGCCCCGCGCCCTTGCCCCACAAGGGATTGCCGTCATTCAAACATTCGTTTGAACTTATCCTGATTGTCGGAGTTATAGCCCACCCCGCGCACAAATTGCTGTTCGTTTTCCCAGCCCCATGCGCGCCATGCCCGAAGGTCAATCGCCTTGTAAAGTTCCAGCATCCGCACGCGGTCAAACTTCTGTTTGATTGCACGGTCAATCAGAATTTTGAGCGCCGGGTTCGATTGCGCCCGCGTCCGCAAACCCTTGACTGTCGCCGCCATCCGAGCGCCTCGCGCTTGCCGTGATCGCATTTTGCGCTCCGATTCTAGGTGGACGCCAACCTCCCGCTCTGACACGAACACCGCACCCGCCGGGATGCCCATCGCTTTTGTGTATGCGGTTGCCGGAAAAGAAATCGGATTCACCTGCACCCTCACCGCCAGCCGCCGGCCGCGCTTGTCCTTCGCCGCCGCCGTTTTAATCGCCCGCCCTATATCCTGAACAGCGCCCACCTTCGCCGCCATTGCAGGCAGGCAGTTCTCCGCCAACACGCCCGGCAAACTCGAATCCGCAACATCAAAAATGGCTTCGC
This sequence comes from Candidatus Sumerlaeota bacterium, assembly GCA_026398535.1. GTDB lineage: Bacteria > Sumerlaeota > Sumerlaeia > Sumerlaeales > Sumerlaeaceae > JAPLSQ01. Next base: position 792 of record JAPLSQ010000039.1, read on the forward strand.
GCCCGCCCGGAAACTTCAGCCTGAAAGGTTCTGCAACCTTCGCATCTCGCATGCCAATTATCTCGCTTCGTATATCGCTTGAGTCAGAAAAAATCTACTTCACACAACCCGCCATCACAAGAAAAATTTATTCGCCGTCCATGTGCCACGGATCAGGCTCGTCAGGTTCGCCAGCAGGCTGCTCTGTCATCGCGAATCGCGCCGCCTCGACGTCCATGAGATGCGCATCGGGCGATGCCACAGGATCGCTCCCACAGAACCAAGCGACATTCCCGTGCTTGCGTTGCTTTGCCAGCCCGGTCCATGTTTTTGCCTGATGTTTCGCGCCATGGCTCAAAGGTTCATGCCCTTCGCCCAGCTCGAGAACCGCCTTGCCACATGCCGCCAGCAAATGACGTGTCCGGCAACCCGTATCCTTGCGCCAGTTAGAACTTTTCGTTGCGGCGTAACAACTCGTATAGGCAAACAGCGTCCCTCTTCCGGATTGCCATTTTGCCAGATAAACACACATGAATTTCATCGCCATATCCGCCACCATATCGCCAAGCTCCTCGCGATCCATATGCCGGTGTCGCTGCGCACAAAACCCACCGATCGCCTCATGAACCTTTTGCCACAGCAACCCAGGCACCGCGTCAATCGGTGCGCCTGCTCGTTGCCATGCCGTTGCCAGTGGCGACATGACAGCCTCATTCCAGTAGTAGTGTGAGTTTTTTTTGGCGGGATTGCCCACGCCCTATTTACTGGTTGACGAAAGAGCGCCAGCCCGTAATGATCTCGAACTGGCGCTCCGGGTTGTGATTGACGCATCGGGAAACTTTATTTGTGTGTCAGCCTCGTAGCCAACCCGGACGCGGGCGATCGCGATCCTCGCGCCACCGTGCCAGCCGCCGATCCGCGCCGAAGCTCCTGGTCAACGAGATAAACGTGCCTTCGTTTAAGCACGAACCGCCCAACATTGGCCATAGCACCTGCCGCGTAGGACAGCAACAATCGCTCCCGCCGGCAAACCCGAACTCATTGCTGGCAAACTCCGCATCCACCATCCGGCATGCCAACGAGTAACCGTCTTCGCGACCAGCGACCTCGCGCTCCTGCGCCAGCCATTCCGCGCCAGTCACGCCGCACGCTCCGACAACCTCTTACGGCATCGCTCGGAACGCGTCACAAACGTGTACCATATCTCACGCACCGGTTGTGTGTCCGGCATCGCCGAGATAATCGCCAACGCCGAATCCGCCTTGTCGCTCTCGGTCGTTTCGGATACAACCCTTACGAGAAACGGGAGCGCCGCGCATGCACGGTCATCAAGCCGCGCCCTGACGGGATGATCGCTGATGAACTCCAGGTGCCTCCACAGTCCGCGTGCAACCCGATTATCATTTATCCCGCCCGCCAGAAGCGCGCAAACCCCAACGACCGTCTCGCTGTCCAACCGCAACCATTTGATCGCCGCCAGTCTGCTTTGCTGTGTGGACTCCGGGATAACATTGGGTTTCACGCCCACGCGAATCAGCTCCAACAGCGTTTGTGTATCCGCGTGCTGGCATAGTTCGTCCAGTGTTGGCGGATTCTTTTCCGCCGAATTCGCCGGTGGCGCAACATGCCGGAAGAACAGGGCCAGCTCGATAAACTCGTCCGCGCTCCTGTTGAGCGCGATAGCAATTGCATGGAGCGTCTCCCTTGTCGCTGTCGTAACGCCCCCCCCGTGCAAACGCTGGAACGTCATGAGGTCACGAAACTCCAGGCCCGCGTCGTGCGTTAGCCTGTAGACGTCCGCCGCGCAGACAGGCACGACATCCGCCACGGGCGCCGCAACATCAGGTTGTTTTGTTGCCGTCTTCGCCGTCATGACTTTCCAGCCTCCGCCAATCCCTTGAAAAATGCTTCCATATCCCGTGTAACGCGCAAACATATCCGCCCACGCCGTGACAATAAGACGTCTTCGCCGCCGATTGCCGTGTCCAGATACTGCCCCGCTGCGCGAAGAAACATAGCCATAGGCACGGTGCGCTTTTTCAGTTCACCCGCCCGTTTGTAAACGTTCATCCCTCAAAATCCTCCGTGAAAATATATGTCTTACACACTATTTACCGGTTCGCCCGCTTGCGCGCATTCCATGAAGGTAACTGTGTTACGCTTTTTCGGTAACAATCCGCCCCGCATACACTGACAAGCTCGAATGCGATTGCCTCTTCCCCCCCCCTCCCCCTGGTCTGCGTCGCTCGTTCATGACGTCCACGCCGCAAGAAATGCCGCCTACAAGGCGGTCTAACAGGCTTTGACACGCCAGCCTATGTGATCATGCCAGCGTCGTTGCGGGATGCGTCAGAATGCCTCGAGCGTATGCCCTGCGGAAATATGCATTTATAACCATATAACCGGTTGCCTCGCGCACGGATGCCCGCCGAATTAATCCGATAATCCGGTTTTTCCGTAAGGGGAAACTGTCAGCCGGTTTTGAATTAATCCGATAATCCGATTTGTCGTAGAGGATAAATGTGAAGGACAAAAGAAGAGTCCGCCGATTCCCGATTCAAGAAAATCGGCGGATGTGTGTTGCCAGGATTCTGCCAGGATTCTGCCAATTTCTGGCACTTTTCTGGCATTTCCAAGCGTTTTTCGGTCTGTGAGACTGCTTGTCTTTGAGCCGTGTCAATCGTTGTCCCGGCCTTATTCCATGCGGGTTTGCGGGGTGGTGGAGGGGGGAGGATTCGAACCTCCGTAGCGCGGAGCGCGGCAGATTTACAGTCTGCTGCCATTAGCCACTCGGCCACCCCTCCACTTGGGGGTTGCCTTGGGCATCGACGCGGCCCAGCACGCACGTTTCAGAGCGCGCAAAATGTGTACCTGATTGCATCCTTAGTTATTCGGATTTTGATTGATTGCGAGCGAGCCTGTTTCGTTAATCGAACCAAATAAACACAAGGGAAGAATCATGGCAAAAAAATCTGTCACAGACCTGAAAGACCTGAAGGGCAAGAGGGTGTTTGTGCGCGTGGATTTCAATGTGCCGCTCGACGGCGCAAAGATCACGGACGACACCCGGATCCGCGAATCCCTGCCCACAATCAAGCATCTGATCGGCCAGGGCGCGCGCGTCATTCTCGCGTCGCACCTTGGGCGTCCCAAGGGCAAGGTGAATCCGGCGCTGAGCCTCGCCCCCGCGGCCGCGCGGCTCAGCGAGTTGCTCGGCGCGCCAGTCAAGATGGCGCCCGACTGTGTCGGAGCGGAAACGGAGAAACTCGCGTCGGAATTGAAGGATGGCGAGGTTCTCATGCTCGAGAATGTGCGGTTTCATCCCGAAGAGGAGAAGAATGACCCCGCGTTCGCCAGGCAGCTTGCGGCGATGGCCGATGTTTTCGTGCAGGACGCATTCGGCTCAGTACACCGCGCGCATTGCTCCACCGAGGGCATCACGCGTTGCATGCCGGTGAGCGTGGCCGGTCTGCTTGTCGAAAAGGAGCTCAAGTATCTTGGCGGCGCGCTGGCCGATCCCGCGCGGCCGTTTCTTGCCATTCTTGGCGGCTCCAAGGTTTCATCCAAAATTGATGTCATCTCCAACCTGCTGTCAAAGGTCGATGCCCTTCTGGTCGGCGGCGGCATGACGTATACGTTCATCAAGGCTCAGGGCGGCACGATAGGCTCATCGCTTTTCGAGCCTGAGACGCTCGAGGCCGCCGCAAAAACACTTGAACAGGCCGGATCGATGGGCAAGCAGCTCATTTTGCCCAAGGATTCGCTTGCCTGCCAATCTTCGGAGAAACCCGATCCGTCCGTGCCGCGCCAGACTTTCCCGTCGAACGCGATCCCGGACGGATGGATGGGCGTGGACATCGGCACGCAGACAATCGCGCAGTTTACCGCTGAGATCGCAAAGGCGAAAACCATCGTCTGGAACGGGCCGGTTGGCGTGTTCGAGATCGACGAATTCGCTGGCGGCAGCAAGGCCATCGCCGAAGCGCTGGCCTCGTCCAGCGCCATCACGGTCATCGGCGGCGGCGACAGCGCGGCGGCCATCAAAAAGTTCGGGCTGGGCGACAAAATGACGCACATCTCCACGGGCGGCGGCGCCTCGCTCGAGTTCCTTGAAGGCAAAAAACTGCCCGGCGTCGAAGCTCTCAACGACAAGTAGCATGTGCGGCTACGCACGCGTAAATGAGCCGCGGTGGTTCATTGATGGCTCAATGATGCCTGCAATGGCGGCATGGTGGCGATGATCAAACAACTGCTGTCATTGAGCAGAAACACATTGGCGGATTTCGTGTTTCCGCGCATCTGTTGCGGTTGCAACCAGCGCATCATCGAGACGGGACGGATTGTGTGCGCCGATTGCGAGGCGGGCATCGCGGCGCTGGCGTTGCCGTTGTGTCCGCGTTGCGGAACGCAGAATGCGACCATAATAGACGGGGTAAGGTGCGATGACTGCCCCCGCGGTGAGATCAGTTTCAAGGCAGCCCGCGCCACAACAGCGTATGCCCATATGGCAAAAACGCTTGTTGAAAAACTGAAATATTCCTGCCGCGAGGAATACGCGCCCATGATGGCGCGCCGCATGGCGCCTGTCTTCACCGCCGAATTTGCCGGCAAAGGCATCAGCGTCATTGTTCCCGTGCCATTGTATTCCGTCCGTCAGCGCGAGCGCGGCTTCAACCAGTCGCAAGTGCTGGCCGCCGAGTTGTCGCCCATGATCGGCCTGCCTGTTGAGCCGCGCGCCTTGCGGCGCATCCGTCCCACCAAGTCACAAACCCGGCTCAGCCGCTCCGAACGCACGCGCAACATCCTCGGAGCTTTCAGTCCGGGAACGGCGCAGGCCGGCTTGCGCGGCGCGACAGTACTGCTCGTTGACGATGTCTGCACGACATGCGCCACGCTCAACGAATGCGCCCGCACCCTCTTTGAGGGCGGCGCGGACACCGTCTACTGTCTTGTTTATGCCCGCACGACGCTTCGCGAGATTATTAGTTGATTTGCCTTGGCGATATTGAAAAGAAATCAAACGAATTTGACACAACACATTGTCTGCATAGGGAGAAACACCATGAGAAATCGTCATGCAGTTGGGATTGCCATCATATCAGCGGCCGCCTCGCTCTTGCTGTCACTTTCTGTGGCAGATGCGGCGCCGCGTCAGAAGTCCGCGCCGCACGCTGATCTGACATTCAAAAGCGACCTCGAATTTCTGCAAAAACATGGCGAGGTCATCGTGCTGTCAGACGACAAGGGGCAGGCTCAGGTGGCTGTGTCGCCGGGCATGCAGGGACGCGTCATGACAAGCAGCGCCGGCGGACCTGAAGGCACAAGCTACGGCTGGATCAACCGCGAGCTGATCGCGCCGGGGAAATTGCGCCAGCACATAAACGCCTTCGGCGGCGAGGACCGGTTCTGGCTCGGTCCCGAGGGCGGCCAGTATGCCATTTTCTTCGCCAAAGGCGCGCCATTTAACCTCGATCACTGGTTCACACCAGCCGCCGTGGACACGGAACCTTTCGATGTCGTTGCGAAAAATCCCGCCAGCGCATTGTTCAGGAAACACATCGAGCTGACAAACTATTCTGGCGCAAAATTCAGTGTTGACGTGAACCGAGAGGTGCGGCTGGTTGCCCCGGCGGATGCGTGGAAACATCTCGGAGTCAACGAGACAACCGGCGTGAAAATGGTCGCCTACGAATCCGTCAACAAAATCACCAACGGGGGCAAGGAGCCGTGGAAGAAGGAAACCGGCCTGCTGTCGGTCTGGATTCTCGGCATGTTCAATCCTTCACCCTCCACAACAATCGTCATTCCCATCAAGGGCGGCCCCGAGTCCGAACTTGGCAAACCGGTCAACTCGGATTACTTTGGAACCGTTCCCCCCGGCCGCCTCATTGTCAAAAATGACGTGGTGTATTTCAAAGGCGACGGGAAATACCGCAGCAAGATCGGCATCAATCCCAAACGCGGCAAGCCCGTCATGGGAAGCTATGATGCCGGCAACAAAGTACTCACAATCGTTCAGTATACGCTGCCAGCGGGGCCGGCTCCTTATGTGAATTCCCAATGGAAATTGCAGGATAATCCCTATGAGGGCGACGCCATAAACAGTTATAACGACGGCCCCCCCAAGCCGGGAGAAAAACCGCTGGGACCGTTCTACGAACTGGAATCGTCATCGCCCGCGGCGGCGCTCGAAGCCGGCAAAACGCTGGAGCATGTCCACCGAACCATTCACCTGCAGGGAAGCGAGAAGGAGCTTGACGCCATCGCTCGCGCAACGCTTGGCGCGGGTATCGGCGACATCAAAAAAGCTTTCGCGAAATAGGGGCCAAATCCGGGGTATGGCCGATGCGAGCGGGAATCCGCCGCAATGGACGCTCCCGAAGTCGCGAAACTCCACGGCTTCTTTGGGAAGTCTCGCGATAGAACGTATGATAAGGATGCCATGATTGATAACGAAACCATGATGGCGCGGTTTGACGAAGTGTTTGGAGGCGCTCCCGTGTTGATCGCGCGGGCGCCAGGCCGCATCAACCTTATCGGCGAGCACACTGATTACAACGGCGGTCTCGTGCTGCCCGCGGCCATCAACCTCGAGATCAAAATGGCCGCGCGCGCGCGCAAGTCCGGCCCGATCCGGCTGTTTTCTGAAAATTATGGCGAGGAGTATTCATTTTATCCCGTTGATGAGCTCTCTTTGCCGGCGGCAAAAGGCTGGCACAGTTTCTTCATGGCGGTGGCGGATCAGTTCGCGCGGCGCGGCGCGGCGGTTCCCCCGATGGATGTTTTCATCAATGGTGACGTGCCCTTGAGCGCGGGACTTTCATCATCGGCGGCCTATGAAGTTTGCGCGGCTGTCCTGCTAAGCCATGTTTGCGGAACGAATATCGGCATGAAGCAGCTTGCCCTGCTTGCGCAGGCCGCCGAGCACAGCCCCTTCGTCGGTGTGCGATGCGGCATCATGGACCAATTTGCCTCGGCGCTTGGCTGCAAGGATCATGCCCTGCTTGTGGATTGTCACACTCTTGAGTGCGAGGCCGTGCCTTTCAGTTCAAAGAACGCCGCCATTGTGATCGTCAATTCCATGAAACAGCGGGAACTCCGCGCCTCTGAGTATAACCAGCGCAGGCGTGAATGCGAGGATGGTCTGAAAAAAATATGCGCGATCAGCGGACATCAATTTCCGACCGTGCGGCACATCCCGATGAGCGTTTTTTCGCGGTATACCGGCAAACTTTCGGAGAATGAGCGCAAGCGCCTGCGTCACAATCTCACGGAAAACCAGCGCGTGCTCGATTTCGTGGCGGCTCTTCGGGCGGACGACTGGCGGGGATGCGGAAATTTGCTGTGCCAGTCGCATGAAAGCCTCCGCGATGACTACGATGTCTCCTGCGCCGAACTTGACCGTATTGTTGAAATCGCGCGCAATTGCGATGGTGTTTATGGTTGCCGGATGACCGGCGCGGGATTTGGCGGTTGCGCCGTGGCGCTTGTGACGCCCGGCGCGGTTGATGACTTCAGCCGCGGTCTTTCGGCGGAATACGAAAAGGAATTCACCGCGCGTCCCGGTATCTATGTCAGCACGCCAGCGGATGGCGCGAACGCGGCCGCGCCATCGAAAGGAGACGATGAATGAAGGCTCTTGTGACGGGCGGCGCCGGATACATTGGCAGCGTCACGGTCGAGGCTCTTCTTGCGCGCGGCGACAATGTCACCGTGCTTGACAATCTGTCCACCGGCCATTCCGGCGCGCTCTTTGCCGGCGCGGATTTCCATCAGATCGATCTGCTCGACACCGGGCCGGTCACGAAATTGCTCGCGGCGGGCGATTTTGACGCGGTCATTCATTTCGCCGCCTTTTCCCTCGTGGGCGAGTCCGTGAGCGATCCCGAAAAGTACATGCGCAACAACGTCTGCGGCACGATCTCGCTGCTCAACGCGATGCGCGCGGCCGGAATCCGAAGCATTGTTTTCTCCTCCACGGCGGCAACATACGGTGAACCGCGGTCGCTGCCCATCACCGAAGACCAGCCGACACTGCCAGCCAATCCCTACGGTCTCACAAAACGATTCATGGAACAGGCCATGGAGGCATACGACGCGGCCTACGGGTTGCGCATGGCCAGCCTGCGATACTTTAATGCCGCCGGCGCCAGCGCCGCGCGCGGCGAGGAGCATCGATGTGAAACCCACCTCATCCCGCTTGTGCTCCAGGCGGCGCTGGGCAAACGCGAAAACGTGCGGATTTATGGCACGGATTATCGCACACCGGACGGCACATGCATTCGCGATTATATTCACGTGGAGGATCTCGCATCGGCGCATCTTGCCGCGCTCGATTACCTTGCCGCGGGAGGCGAATCGGTCATCTGCAATCTCGGCAATGGCAACGGCTTCAGTGTGCGCGAGGTCATCGAAGTGTGCCGCCAAATCACCGGCCGTCCGATCCCGGCGGTCGGGGCGTCCCGGCGCCCCGGCGATCCCGCCCGCCTTGTGGCCTCATCCGCCCGCGCCAGGGAAAAGATCGGATGGAATCCCGCAAAATATGACCTGCGCGTCATTGTCGAGGACGCGTGGCGATGGCATCGCACCCATCCCAACGGTTACGAATAGCCGGACATTGTGGCGGATCGGTGTATTGTGGCGCAGGCATCCCTTATGCAGCCATGATCAATCGGGCTTCCAGCCTGTGATTGCAGGCAGGCAAATTCATCATTCATCCTTCTCACGGATGGCAGGCCCAATGCCCGCGCTCCCCGCAAGCCTGTTTGCCGGCAACACACGCTTGCCCCTTCTCACTCCGCCAGGTCGAGCTTGGGGATGCTGCTGAAAGGAATGCGCATGGGGGCGCTGTCGCGGGCGTCATGCATGGACAACGGATAGATCGTGTGGAAGCCGTACCTGGCGTTGAGGCTGTCCATGGCGCGGCCCAAGCGCGCGCGCGCCTGGTCGATGGGCAGCATGGATTGTGTGGCGCGCTCCTCCGGCTCCAAGTCGTGGAGCGTCACGCCCACGGCGTAGGGCATCCTGGCCGGGCGTGACGGCCACAACCCGGCAAACACCCGCACGATCATCAGCGTGTCCTGCGTGCCTCCCAGCGGCGCTTTGCGCACCCATGCGACGCCGTGGCGGTGCTCCACCCGCACGGTCAACTGCCCGGCGCAATAGCCCATGTCGCGCATGCGCGCGGCCGCCTTGTGGAGAAGCCGCACGAGCACCGCGCGCGCCGCCTCGCCATTGCGCAATTCGGGCGGCAGCACATGCTGGTGCCCCACGGATTGTCTGCGCGTGGGCGCAAGCGGCACGTCCTCCCCCCGCAGCCAATGCCACCATCGCCGCCCCACCACGCTCTGCCAAATATCGGCCATCTGCTGCTCGCTGAGCGCGCACAGCTCGCGCATCGTGCCCGCGCCGCAACACCGCAACCGCGCCCCCATCCGCGTCCCGATGCCCGGCAAATCCGTGACTTCCAGACCGTAAAGCTTCTCCGGCAGTTCCTCGCGCGCAATCGCCACGAGGCCGTCCGGCTTCTGCATATTCGTCGCCAGCTTGGCCAGCACGCGGTTCGTGGCCAGTCCCACCGAGCACCGCAGGCACTCGCCCGCGCGCTCGCGGATGGCCCGTTTCACCCGCCGCGCCAGTGCCAGCGCCGCCTCCGGCGCCCGCTGGCTCCCCGTCAGCCGGCATGTCATCTCGTCAATCGAATCCACCGACTCCACAGGCAGGCATGTCTCCACCGCCTCGACGATCTTGTGGTGAACCCGCACATAAATTTCCGGCCGCGCCAGAACGACGCGCAGTCCAGGACACAGCTTTTTGGCCTCCCCCACGCCCGAACCCGTCTTCACCCCGTAAGCCTTCGCCTCGTAGCTGGCGGCGATGCAGCATGTGTAGTCCGTGTTCACCGGCGCAATCGCCACCGGTCTGCCCCGCAACTCCGGCCGAAGCTGCTGCTCCACCGACGCGAAGTACGAATTCATGTCGAGAAACAGCGTCGTATAGCCCGAACTCGTCATACAGAACAAATGTTCTATGTGCGGGGTTTTATTTCAACAAACAGGCGAAAAACAAGCTCTGTTTTCAGCCTACTTGATCCACCCGCTGAAGAGCGTCTGGGCCAGCCAGCCGGCGATGGGGGGGAAGAAAAAACTACAGGCAAATCGCGCCGCGACGATTTTCCATCCCAGCACGCCCGCCTCGACGGGCAGAAGGGCCAGCCCCCACAGCATGCCCGCCGTCAGGAACGCCACGATCGTGCCCAGCCCGGCGCCGGATTTGAACAGCCCCGCCGCGATGATGGACTGGATCAGCGGGCCGCCCGGCGCAAGCCCGCCCGCCACCGTGCCCGCCAGCAGACCGCGCGCGCCCGATTCCGTCCCGATCCATTTTACCACCCATTCACGCGGAATCAGGATCGGAAGCGTTCCGATCACGATGAACGTCAGCGCCAGCAGCGGCAGGACTTGAAGAAAAACGCCCATCCCGTTCTTCACGCCCAAAAGATGTTCCCCGTGCCCGCGCCCATAACCCAGAACAAGCACGATGGCAGCCGCGACAGCCATCAGAGCCGTCGAAATGATCATTCCCATGTTTTTCCTCTTTGTCGTCACCAGAGCGCGCGACTCACTTCGTGATGATTTTCAGGCTGTGGATGATGTCGCCGTCCGAAATTGTCCCGTTCGTGGGATCATAATAGAGATCTTTTGACAGATCGAGCCGGTCGCGGTCAGGCCCCGCCCCCGCCAGCACCCAGACACCATAAATGCTCTTTTTCACCGCAATGACCGGCAGCGGGCTGGGCTCCATGATTTTCGTGAACCAGTCGAAATTCGTGTAAAAATAGTGCGGATAATAAGGCGTCCAGGTCTCCGGCATTCCCGCGAAAACCTGTATGAAAGGATCGCTGAAATTCCGTGTGACGTAGGCGACGGGCGTGGTGACGCCTTCCGTGAGGAACTTGTGAATTGGCGCGCCGGAGCCGTTGTTTTGCGGATTTTGGATGCCGCCGTCGCCAATCAGCACGCCGTTCAGCGGGTAATAATTATAATCCGTGTGGTAGGACTCGATGGCCGTGGCAAGCGAGCGCATATCGGCATGCGAACGGCTGACCTTGGCGCGCGTCTGCGCCTCCAGGAAATTAGGCGCGGCAATCGCCGCCAGGATGGCAATGATCGCCACAACAATGAGCAGCTCGATGAGGGTGAATGCGGAGGAACGTCCCGCGCGGCGGAATTTCATCATTACATGACCATGGCGCATGTCCGCTGCGGCAGACTCACAGCAAGGCTGCTTTGCGCCAGGTGAGGCAGCACGCGTTATTTCCGTCTTCCTGGCCGTGTCATTCCGCGTGTTCTGTGGGCCGCCGTATTTTCCGGCGCATCTTCCGGCCGCGTCAGCTTTTTATCGCGAACTGGTTGTGGCGTCCGCGCTCCACATAGTGGGTGTGCAGCAGTTCATGCGACTTGTGGCCGAGAGGCTTGCCAAGGTATTCTTTGTAGAGTTGCATCACGAATGGATTGTCGTGCGATTTGCGCTTGGATTTGCCGGCATCCTCGGCGTAAATTGCCTTCATGCGCGCCATGCGAATGGCCCTGTTGGTCGGCTGGGGTTGTCCGCCGCCGCTGATGCAGCCGCCGGGGCATCCCATGACCTCGATAAAGTGGTAGGGCGGCTTGCCGTCGACGATCTGCTTCATGAGTTTGCGCGCGCCCGTCAGACCGCTTGTCACGGCCACGCGCACGGTGAAGCCTTCCAGATGCGCGAATTCAGGCTGTGTGCCCTCGATCGTGAAGGAGGCCTCCTTGACCTGGCTCAAACCGCGCACGGGGGTGATGTCAAGATGCTCAAAAGGCACATCACGCCCGGTGACAACCTCATAAACCGTCCGCAACGCCGCTTCCATCACGCCGCCCGTCGCTCCAAAGATATCCGCCGCGCCCGTGGAGAATCCCAGCGGATTGTCGAACTCGCCCTCGTCCATCTCGCGGAATTCGATGCCGGCATCCTTTATCATGCGCGCCAGCTCGCGCGTCGTCAGAACGGCATCCACCGTGGGCATGCCATTCATGAACATCTCGGGACGCGTGATTTCATACTTCTTGGCCGTGCACGGCATGATCGACACGACGAAAATGTCCTTGGGATCAATGCCGATCTTGTCCGCGTAATATGTTTTAGCGAGCGCTCCGAGCATCATGTGGGGCGACTTGCAGCTTGAAAGATGTTTGAGGTAACGGGGGAACTCATGCTCGACAAATTTGATCCATCCCGGCGAACAGGACGTGATCATCGGCAGCACCGCCTCGCCGCCCGTCAACGCCGCTGTCGCGCGGTTAAGAAACTCATGGCCCTCCTCAATGATCGTCAGATCGGCCGTGAAGTTCGTGTCGAACACATCATTGAAGCCCATCTCGCGCAGGGCGCTGGCCATTTTTCCGGTCACGATGGTGCCGGGCGGATAGCCAAACTCCTCGCCCAGCGCCACACGGATGGCCGGCGCGGTCTGGACGATGACGCGTTTTTTCGGATCGAACAGCGCCTGCCACACCTTTTCTGAATCGTCGCGCGCCTGCAGCGCCCCCACCGGGCAGACCATGATGCACTGGCCGCAGAAGGAGCAGTTGACATTGTTCAAGGGCAGCTCGTTCGCCGGCCCGATCACCGACTTGAAGCCCCGCTTCTGGACATTCAGCACACCGACGCCCTGGATATGATTGCACACCGTGATGCACCGGCGGCACAGAATGCACTTGCCGCTGTTGCGCACAACCGACGGGCTTGAGGAGTCAACACTCGTCTTGGACTTGTCGCCCTCAAAACGGAATTCCGAGATTTGAATAAGCTCGCCCAGCTTCTGGAACTCGCATTTCTGGTTGCGCAGACAGCTCAGACAGTCGCGCGGGTGGTCCGAGAGCATCAGCTCGTAAAGAACCTTTCGCGCCTCCTTGACCTTGGCCGTGTTGGTGCGGACGACCATGCCCTCGCGCACGGGCACCACGCACGAGGCCTGCAATGTGCGCGCCCCCTCGATCTCCACCACACAGATGCGGCACGCGCCGACCTGGTGCACATCCTCCAGATAACAAAGGTGGGGGATGAGAATGTTGTTCTGTTTTGCCGCCTCCAGCACGGACATGCCCGGTTCGGCGGTTGCCTGCTTGCCATTGATTGTCAGGGTAACCATTCGTTCATCTGCCTTCTTTGATTCGCGCGGAACGCAAAAATCCCCGCTCTATGCTTTTCTGTCACACCGCATGCAGCGCATGGCTTCCGCGATGGCGTTCAATTTATGAAATCCGACCACGACTTCGCCGAAATCCTTCGACCGTTCCTCGGGATTGCGGAAACGCATCGGGAATCGCTCGTGCTCCGCAATATCCTTCTCCTCGGTCGCCTTGGGAATTTCAATCTCCTTGCCGGTGTTGAGCGCGCCGCTGCCGCCAAGGTAGCGGTCGATTGACTGGGCGGCTTTCTTGCCGTCGGCGATGGCGCGGATGACCACGTCGGGGCCCCGCACGGCGTCGCCCCCGGCAAACACGCCCGGAATCGACGTCATCATGTTCTTCTCATCAACGACCAGCGTGCCCCAGCGCGTCAGATTGACTTCCTCCTTGTCGATGAACGGCAGGTCGGAATGCTGGCTGATGGCAGGAATGACCATGTCGGCCTCGACGACAAATTCCGAGCCTTTGATCACTCGCGGCTTGCGGCGTCCGGAGTCGTCAAAACCTCTCAATTCCATCCTGACACACTTGACGCCTGTCACACACCCGTTTCCAACAAACTCTATGGGTGAGATGAGCTGGCGTATTTCGATGCCCTCATCCATAGCTTCCTTGACTTCGCGTGTGTCGGCCGGCATGTCTTCAATCAGACGCCGGTAAAGCACCATCACTTTCTCGGCGCCCAGGCGCAGCGCCACGCGCGCGGCATCGAACGCCGTGCTGCCGCCGCCAATCACGGCAACCCTCTTGCCGGCCTCAACCGTCTTGCCAAAGTTGACATCTTTCAGGAAAGTCAGGCCGTGATAGACGCCGGACAGATCCTCGCCTGGAAGGTTCGTGTAGTTGGGGAACTGCGTGCCCGTGCCCACATAGATTGCGTTGTGGCGCGCGCGCAACTCCATGAACTTGAGATCGCGCCCGATTTCCACGCCGGTCTCGATTTTCACGCCGACCTGTTCGATCATCCGGATTTCCTTGGCCAGAACCTCGCGCGGCAGGCGATACTGGGGGATGCCCGATGCCAGCATGCCGCCCGCCACGGGAAGAGCCTCATACACCGTGACGGAATAGCCGAGACGCGCAAGATAGTATCCGCACGTCAGACCCGACGGGCCGGCGCCAATGATACCGACAGATTCCTTTTTCTTGGGGAAAACCAGGTCAAGGGTCGGTTCCTCGTTAGCGAAGACATAATCAGCCGCGTAACGCTTGAGGTCGCAGATGGCCAGAGGCTCATCAAGCTGGCCGCGGCGGCACTTGCTTTCGCACGGGTGCGTGCAGACGCGTCCGCATATGGCCGGGAACGGATTTTCCTTGCGCACAAGGTTATAGGCATCGCGCGGACGCCCCGCAGCGATCAAAGAAACGTAACCCGGCACATTGACCCCCGCCGGACACGCATTCTGACAGGGCGAAAGGAAGAGATCCGAGCAGACGCCCGCCCGGCAGTACTTCCCATAGATGTGTTCTTCATACTCCTCGCGGAAATTGCGGATAGTGCTTAACACGGGGTTGCCCGCTGTCTGTCCAAGGCCGCAAGTCGCGGTTTCCTTGCAGGTCCTGGCCAATTCTTCCAGCATCTCGATGTCACCCTCGCGCCCATCGCCGCGCTTGATGCGCTCCAGGATTTCCAGCATGCGCTTGGTTCCGATGCGGCAGGGAACGCACTTTCCGCAAGATTCATCCTGCACAAAATCCAGGAAAAACCGCGCCACGTCGACCATGCACGAATTCTCGTCCATGACGATGAGTCCGCCCGATCCCATGATCGTTCCCAGGTGGACAAGCGAGTCGTAGTCGATGGGCGTGTTGAGATGCTCGGTGGTCAGGCATCCCCCGGAGGGGCCGCCTGTCTGCGCAGCCTTGAACCGCCGTCCTTCGGGGATGCCGCCGGCGATGTCATAGATGATTTCGCCCAGCGTCATGCCCATGTTGACCTCGACAATGCCAGTGTTTTCGATATTTCCCGCCAGCGCAAAAACCTTTGTGCCCTTGCTCTTTTCCGTCCCGACGCCGGCAAACCATGCCGCGCTCTTGTTGATGATGATGGGAATGTTGGCCAGCGTCTCGACATTGTTGATGATCGTGGGTTTGCCGAAAATGCCGCTTTCAAAGGGGAACGGCGGTTTCTGGCGCGGTTCGCCGCGCTTGCCTTCAATCGACGCCATCAGGGCGGTCTCTTCGCCGCACACGAACGCGCCGGCGCCGATGCGGATTTCCATATCAAACGACACACCCGATCCCATGATATTGTCGCCAAGCAGGCCATGCTTGCGGGCCTGTTTCATCGCCGCGGCAAGACGCTCCACAGCAAGGGGGTATTCCGCACGCACGTAAACGAAGCCTTTTGTTGCGCCAATGGCATACCCGGCGATGATCATGCCCTCAATGATGGCATGGGGATCGCCCTCGAGCAGCGACCGGTCCATAAACGCGCCCGGATCGCCTTCGTCCGCATTGCACACAATAAACTTCTGGTCAGCCTCGACTTTATATCCCGCCTGCCACTTGATCCCCGTCGGGAATCCGCCGCCCCCGCGCCCGCGCAGACCGGACTTCTTTATCTCGTCAATGACGTCCTCGCGGCTCATCCCGCCAAGCACTTTGGCCACGGCCTGATAGCCATCCGTGCCAATATAGGCATCAATGGAATCATAAGGAACGCTGCCGCAGCGCATCGTCACAAGACGCATCTGACGGCGGAAAAATTCAATGTCGCCAATGCACGGCACCCGTTTTTCCAGTTCCTTGTCATAGTAACAGAGGTTCTCGATGACCCGCCCGCGGACAAGGTGCTGGTTGACGATGCGTTGCGTGTCATCAGGCTTCAGTCTGACATAAAAGGCGCCGCCCGGCTGAACGACGAGTGTGGGGCCGATGTGGCACGAACCCACGCATCCGGTTTCGAATATTTCAACATCGTTGCTGAGCCCGGCCTCCTCTATGGCGCTGACCAGCGCCTTGCGGACATCGTGACATCCCGAGGACACACAGCCCGCGCCCGCGCAGATCAGCAGACGGAATTTTGCCTTGTTTTGCTCCGCGAGATAACGGCCGCGGATGACGTCAAGATCAGCTTTCGATTTTATCATGGTTTCTGTTTCTGGCATGAAGGTTACCGCCTTTCACTAATCGCACATCGCCAGGATTTGCTTGAGTTTGTCGGGATTGACCTGGCGCATGACCTTGTCATTGACCATCATGGCCGGAGCAAGGCCGCAGGCGCCGATGCAACGCATCACCTCAAGCGAGAACTTGCTGTCAGGTGTCGTGCCGCCCACTTCAACCCCCAGCGTCTGTGTCAGACGCTTGGCGATCTCGGCTCCGCCGCGCACATAACACGCCGTCCCAAGACAAACACGTATTGTGTATTCGCCGCGCGGCTGCGACGAAAAGAAGGAATAAAATGTGGACACACCATAGACTTCGGAAACGGGGATGTCCATGCGTTCGGACACAAGTTGCTGGATTTCAAACGGCAAATAGCCATAAATACCTTGGACAAGATGAAGAATCTGGATCAAACTGCCTTCCCGTCCCCGGAAATCTTCGATGATTCGTATGATCCTCTCGCGTTTCTCAGCCTCGGTCTCTTTGCCACATGAACACTGAGATATTTGAACTTCCATGACATTTCTTTCAAAATAGGAGTTTTAAGATTGTGAAATTTTTCACATAGCCCGCTGAAACGCGTCAACAAAAAAATAATCGCTTGCCTGAAAATCTCCCAAACCATCCTTTTTTCTCGCTTGCCCGTGACAATTCAAGCTGGCACACAAAGCATGCAGATGTGAAACCTGATGGCAGATGAATCCGACACACAACAATTCTGGGGCGGACGCATGAACGAGCCGCCTGAGATGAGCAATGTGGCTTATTGCGCCGGACGGGATGTGACAGAACGGCCCATGGCCGACGCGGTGCTGGCGCCCTGCGACCTGTGGCAAAACCGCGCTCATTGCGCCATGCTGGCCCGTTGCGGCATCATCACCCGCGAAACACTGATCCGTATATTGCGCGGTTTGGATGAATACGAACGCCGGCTCGCGGACGGTTCAATCACCCTCGATCCCCGCAAGGAGGACATCCACACCAACATCGAGCGTTTTGTGGCCAGCCATTCGGGAGCCGAACACGCGGGGCAGATGCACACCGCCCGCAGCCGCAACGACCAATCGGCCACCGTCATGCGCCTTTATGTGCGCGACCGCGTGCTGAGTTACGGTTTGGCGCTGGCAGATCTCGCCGAAACGATCCTGCGCGTTGCCGCCAAATTCCGCAATACGCCCATCGCCGGCTTCACCCATTATCAGCCGGCAAGCATCACAACCGTGGGGCACTGGTTCGCATCCTACGCGCAGGCTCTTCTGCGCGACACCGGCAGGTTTGTGTCATGCTTTGACCGGTTGAACGTATGCCCGCTTGGCGCGGGCGCCGCCTTCGGAACATCATGGCCCATCGACCGCTCGATGACCGCGATGCTCATGGGATTCCGCGCCCCGCAGATCAACACGCTTGATTGCGTGACGAACCGCTGGGAGATGGAAGCCGACGCGGCCTCGCAGGTCTCGTTTGCCATGACGCACCTCAGCATCGTCTCCCAGGATCTGATCCTGCTCAGCGCGCCGCAGTTGGGCATCATCGAGATCGCCGACCGCTACGTGACGGGATCGTCGATCATGCCGCAGAAACGCAATCCCGATTTTGCTGAAGTAACACGGGCAAAGGCGGCCGTGATTCAAAACATGACCGCATCGCTGTTCGCCATTGCCCGCGGCCTGCCATCTGGCTACAACCGCGACACCCAATGGACCAAATACCTGATCATGGATGTGTTCGATGAGGCCGCCGCCGCACCCGCGATATTCTCTGGCGTCATCGCGACATTGCGAGTCAACGAAGCACGCGCCGAACGCTCCGCGCATGAAAATTGTGTCAACGCCGTTGACCTCGCCGACAACCTCTCGCGCCAATCAGGCCTGCCTTTCCGCGCGGCCTACGAAATTGTCTCGCAAGCGGTCAAGCTCAGCGGCGGAAAGAGCGCCGTGGATATGGAAATCGTCCGCAAGCTCGCCGCCGACGCCGGAGTTCCCCGCGTCAATGCCCAAATCGGCGAACCTCTCAAGATCATTGCCGCAAAGAAAAGCGAGGGCGGGCCGGCTCCCCAAAGACTGGCGCGCGACTTGAAATACATGAGCAGATCGTTGAAAAAACTCAACAAAGAGCTGTCCGAGCGCCGCTCATTGGTCGATCTGAGTCTGGAAATGCTGACCCGGCAGATTCGTGAACTTATGGCCTCATAATCGGATTTTGTGATGATGCGTGTTTTGACACTCGTCACGGCGTTTTGCGCGGCCGCCGCATTTTCCCAGGCACAAGACTGCGATCTTATCATACGAAACGGGCGCATTATTGACGGCGCGGGCAATCCTTGGTTTTACGGTGATGTGGCCGTGGCCGGCGGCCGCATCGCCGCCGTGGGGACGCTCGATCCCGGCGCCGCGGCGCCGCGCGTCATCGATGCGCAAGGTCATTACATCGCGCCCGGGTTCATTGATGTTCACACACATTGTGAGGACGACCTCTTGCGCCATCCTGATGCGGAGAATTTCATCCGCATGGGCGTCACAACGATCATCATGGGCAACTGCGGCTCCTCGTACCCGCGTCTTGCCGACGCTTTCACATCACAGGCCGTCAAGGGCGCGTCACCCAATTACGCCTCCCTTGCGGGCCACAACACCATCAGGCAGAAAATCATGGGCAATGTGAACGGCAATCCCTCGACGACCGAGATTGCCGCGATGAAGGATCTCGTCGGGCAGGCCATGCGCGACGGGGCCGTGGGACTTTCAACAGGGCTGATCTACACTCCCGGCATCTTCGCAAAGACGCCCGAAATCGTTGCGCTGGCCGCTGAAGCGAAAAAATATGGCGGCATTTACGCCACGCACATGCGCAGCGAAGGCAATAACATATTCGAGGCCATCAATGAAGCCATTACCGTGGGACGCGAAACCAGCATCCCGGTGCATATATCCCATTTCAAGATCGTGTCGCCCAAACACTTTGGCGAAAGCACGCGGACAATCCAAATGATCGAGGATGCGCGGCGCGGCGGGCTCGATGTGACCGCCGACCAGTACCTTTACACCGCCTCCTCAACCGGCATCACAATGATGCTGCCCGATTGGGCGCTTGAAGGCACATCGTCAGCCTTGCTCGCCCGGCTCCGCGATCCCGTCATGCGCAAAAAAATGATCGATGACATGATCGCGGAACGGCGCGACAAGGCAGGGCGCAAAGACTTGTCCTACGCACGAGTGGCGAATTTCCGCGCCGATGCTTCGATCAATGGGATGAACCTGCTCGACCTGGCCCGCAAGTGGCGCGGCAGCGAGTCATGGGAGGCGCAGAACGAGGTCATTCTCGACATCGTCACCAGCGGCGGAGCCAGCATGGTGTATCACTCGATGAGCGCGGAGGATGTCCGGCGCATCGCGCAATGGCCGCTCACCATGTTCGGCAGCGATTCGGGCGTTCGCGTGCCGGGCGAAGGCATGCCGCATCCCCGCGGCTATGGCAATTGCGCGCGAGCGCTCGCGCATTTCGTGCGCGACACAGGACTGTTGCGCCTCGAGGACGCCGTAAGAAAAATGACATCTTATCCGGCGCAACGGTTCGGCTTTCACGACCGAGGACTTCTGCGTCCCGGATGCGCCGCCGACATTGTGATATTTGACCTCGCACGCGTCAGCGACAACTCAACATTCGACAAGCCTCATGCCTACGCCAGCGGATTCACCCATGTCATTGTCAACGGCGTGCCGGTCATCGACGACGAACGCGCAACAGGCCAGCGGCCAGGCAAACCGCTTTATGGACGCGGCAGGACATCGCAATCCCGTTGATTCAACGCGCTGTTGACATCAGCGCCCCCAAAATGAAGGTACTGTTTGCGTGAGGTCAAACATGCCACAAACGGCAACGGGAAAGCAGGGAGTCAGCCCGGCAACCGCACAGAATGACAAGCAGGCGGAATCGCGGCCGTTGCTTGTCGTTGACAATCTGAAAACAAGTTTCCGCACGATGGACGGCATTTTTCGGGTTGTGGACGGCGTGAGTTTCACCATCGGCGAGGGTAAAACGCTCGGGCTTGTCGGCGAATCAGGTTGCGGAAAATCGGTCACCTCGCTTTCCCTGCTCCGCCTGATTCCGCAACCTCCGGGCATCGTCGAGGGCGGCGGCGTCTTTTTCAGGGGAAAAAATCTGCTGACACTGCCCGAAAGGGAGATGCGCGCGATCCGCGGCAACAAGATATCCATGATTTTTCAGGAGCCGATGACCTCGCTCAATCCCGTGTTTTCCGTGGGCGACCAGATTGCCGAGGTTTTCGAGATTCACTGCTCGATGAGCCGCCGGGAGGCGCGCCGGGAGGCCGTGCGCATGCTGGAACTCGTGCGCATTCCGGGCGCGGAGCAGCGCGCGCGCGAGCATCCTCACCAGATGAGCGGGGGCATGCGCCAGCGGGTCATGATCGCCATGGCGCTGGCGTGCAACCCCGGCCTGCTCATCGCCGATGAGCCCACCACCGCGCTCGACGTCACCGTTCAGGCGCAGATTCTTAACCTTATGGAGGAGCTCAAACGGCAGTCCGGCTCGTCGATCCTAATGATCACGCACGACTTGGGCATCATCGCCGAAACCTGTGACCATGTCGCGGTCATGTACGCCGGCCAGATCGCCGAATATGCGGGAATCAGGGAACTTTTCGATGAACCGTTGCATCCATATACGCATGGGCTTATGAAATCGGTCCCGAGAATTGATGAAATCAAACAAAAGAAAAAGCTTTATTCCATCGAAGGAAATGTGCCTGATCCAAGCAAGTATCCTCAAGGATGCCGGTTTCACCCCCGATGCGCATTTATGACGCCAGAGTGTAAACAACAGATCCCCGCGCTGGCCGAGGTCAGGGAGTCACACACGGTCAGGTGCATCCACTGGCGGCGCGCCGCGTCCGAGAATAAACACCGGACGCAAGTTTAACACAACGCATCACGTTGTGGAACAGAGTTGAGCTTGTCATAAGCAACAAAAAAGCATACAGATAAAAAGGAGTGCCCCGGAACCATGAAATTGTGGGCGTTAGTTCCTGTAGCCGCCGTGCTGACGGCCGTGGTTTTTCTGCCAGAATTCCCCGCGATGGAAGCCGCGATGGCCCCCGAAGCGAAACTGGAGCCGATGACCCGGCTCGCGATTGCCAAATCGGCCCCCAGCTTCGGACTCCCCAGCCGATCCCCCGTGTCCGCTTATGCTACCTCACAGAAGCCGCTCGCGGGCGTAAAGATATGCGTTGATCCCGGGCACGGAGGGCAGACAATGTGGTCCAAAGTGTCCTACACCGGGGGAACACAGGGCGTGGTGACAGGACAGACCGAAAGCGATGTCAACCTGCGCGTGGCGTTGCTGCTGAAACAATACCTTGAGGAAGCCGGGGCGCAGATATTCATGACCCGCGTTTCCGACGACCGCGTCAGCGGCGACAGCGGCAAAACAGGCGAGCTTGACCAGCGAAGCAGAATCGCAAACTCAAAAAACAGCGACCTCTTCATCAGCATCCATCACAACGAGGGCTACAACCGGAGCGCCAATTACACCGTCGTCTTTTATCCCGGCGGAATGCCCCGAGCCTCCGTGCTCGCTGAAAACATTGCTTCCGCGGTCTCGCGCTACCTTGGCACCCAGAACGTCGGCGCGAAAACAGGCTCGTCATATCGCGTGCTGAAAGGCGTCAAGATGCCGGGCGTCATCGTGGAAAGCTCATTCATGAGCTGCCCGCAGGAAGATCTGCGCCTGCAGTCCCTTGCCTACAACAAGATGCAGGCAAAAGCCATTGCCACGGGAATACTGAACTATGTGCGCGTGTCGCGTCAGCAATTAGTGGACTTCAACACCATTTTCTCTCCCATCGACAGCAAGGCGGACTCGGCGCAGGCAATCGCGGACGCAACACTCGTTCGCAAGCAGATCATCGAAAAGAAATCGTTGTTCGGTGTTTGTTATGAAGAAGTGACCACCGGCAACAACGGGCAGGTGATATCACGCCGCTCGCTCGGAGGCGACAGCCTGACTAACAAACGCTCCATCGCGGCCCGCAACCGTTCAAAGAATTCCAAGAGCGCTAAAATAGCGGACGCCGCGCCATCGCACAATTCCAAGACCGGCAAGAAAAGCATCAAAGTGGCAGATGCCAGTTCCAAGTCATCATCGAAAAAGGGCGCCTCCGTAAAAAAGACAAAGAAAGTATCCCTCAATTAACGGCGCCGGATATAAGGATCAATCCAACATGGCATATCTGAGCAATCCGGTTTACATGATACGGTTGTTTTTTGTCCTGATTGCCACGCTCGTGGGATATTGGATGGGAAATGCAACAGGGCAAAGCTGGCCAACCGGCCTGTTTTACACGGGGGGCGCGTTCATCGCCGCAAATTTCATCGTGGTGGTCGAGATCGCGACCGGCTGCATCTCATCGAAAAAAATACTCCTCGTGGCCATCGGCCTCGTGATGGGACTCATCGTCGCATGGTTTGTATATCCGACAATTCCCCCCACCATTTTTGGCGCGAACGTCGAGGACGGACGCTGGAAAATCCAAGTCATATGCAATCTTCTATTCGGATACTTCGGTATCATCCTGGCCATGAAACATGCTGACAGGTTTAATTTCTCGCGCCCCAGCTTTGTCATGGCCTCCCCCGGCGAGACATCCAAGATTCTCGACACCAGCGTCATCGTTGACGGCCGCATCAAAGATCTCGTCATGGCAAATTTTCTCGAAGGCAATTTCATCGTTCCTGAGTTTGTGCTCATCGAGCTGCAGAAGATCGCCGACTCCGCGGATGCCAAGAAACGCTCGCGGGGGCGGAGGGGGCTTGAACTGCTTGACGAGCTCAAGAACATTTCACCGCGACTGGCCATCTACGAGATCGATTACCCCGATATTAAGGAAGTCGACCACAAGCTCATCGCGCTGGCCAAGGAAACCGGAGGCGAGATCGTCACCAACGACTATAACCTGCAAAAGGTGGCCGCTCTTCAGAATGTGCGCGTGATGAACCTCAACGAGTTGTCGAACATGTTGCGGCCGTCGGTCTTCGTCGGCGAAACGTTCGACCTGCAGGTGGTGCGCGAAGGCAAGGAAATCAACCAGGGAATCGGATACCTTGAGGACGGAACAATGGTCGTCGTTGAAGAAGGCAGAAGCCGCATCAACTGCGAAATCGAGGTGCAGGTCACCAGCATTCTCCAGACGCCCGCCGGGCGAATGCTGTTCGCGCGCATCAGCAACGACGCGCCGCAGTCACGCCAGCAACCGGGAAGATCGGCGGGCGATTCCGGATCGCACCAGAGAGTGGCGCGCGAACGCCGCTAAACCGCCGCGGAATCAATCATGAAGGAAAAATTAGGATCGCGAAGACAATTCCTCGCGGGGCTTGCGGCGCTCGTGCCCGCAACCGCCGCCATTCCCGCGCTTGCCGCAGCGATCAAACCGGATGAAACCACCCCAAGCCAACCCGCCGCTCTGCGGCCAGCGGTTCAGGGGCCATTCGCCCTGCCACCGCTCGGTTATGCTTTCGACGCCCTCGAACCGCACATCGACGCGAAAACAATGTCAATTCACCATGACAAACATCATGCCGCGTATGTGAACAGCCTGAACAAAACCGTCCAGGGACATCCCGAACTCTGCTCAAAGAACATCGAGGAGCTGATCCGAAACCTGCAATCCGTCCCCGAAGACATCCGCGACGGGGTGCGCAACTTTGGCGGCGGGCACTTCAACCACTCCATCTTCTGGGAGTTCATGATGCCCGGAGGCGCGAAAGAACCCGCCGGCGAACTGGCTGACGCGATCAATGCCTCCTTTGGCGGCACGCAAAACCTGAAAGGGAAATTCAACGACGCCGGAATGGCGCGCTTCGGTTCGGGGTGGGTCTGGCTTGTGACGGCAAACGACGGCAAACTTGACATCATGAGCACAGCCAACCAGGACTGCCCCTTGAGCGGCGGGAAATATCCAATCCTGTGCAACGATCTTTGGGAACACGCCTATTACCTGAAATACCAGAACCGCAGGGCCGATTATATCGGCGCATGGTGGAATACCGTCAACTGGGACAAGGCCGCCGCGCGCTTCGCCGCGTACGCCAGCCGGCACGGCGGAAGCTGAACACAAACACGGACGCGATCCGGCCCCGGCGGGCTCGATCGTCTTCCCGGGCGCCCCCCCCTCCCCCCGCGCCAGCGGCGAACCGCGTTTATTCCAGAACCACCTCGCACATGTCGCCAACATTGAGCCGCGCCATGTGCCCGCGAACCTTCACGTGGTTGCCGATGATGGACTCCTCAAGCACCGCGTTCGACACGTCCGAATGATCGCCGATGATCGATTCGCGCACGATGGATGAATGGATGGAGGACTTGGCGCCAATGCTCACATGCGGACCAACGAGTGAACGCTCGATCTTCGCGGATTCGTGGATCGCGACAGGCATCCTGATGACGCTGCCCGGATAGCGCGCCGCAAGCCACGCCTCCCCGCCGCCCGCCGCGCCGTCTTTCATGTCAAGCACCTCGCGGTTGGTCAGCAGCATCGTCTCCGCTTTGCCGCAATCGTACCATCCGTCAATCATGAAAGTCGTCATGCGTTCGCCGCGGTCCAGCATGAGCTGCAGCGCGTCCGTCAGTTGATACTCGCCCTTGGTCTTGCGCTTGTTGCTTATATTGTCATCAAGGCAGTCGAACAAAAGCTTCGGATGGGTGATGTAATACAATCCCACAATGGCCAGGTTGGTCGGCGGCTGCTCGGGTTTTTCAATCATCCGCGTCACATTGCCATTGGCATCGAGTTCCACAATCCCGAAACGGCGCGCATCCTCCACCCCCTTGACGCCGATCGAGCTGTTTCCCCGCGCAAAAACACTCTCCAGGTCAGCCCCGAATATGGTGTCGCCGAGTATGATCAGCACGGGCTCATCGGCATAATGATAAGGTTTCCCCAGCGAAACCGCGTGACCCAATCCCAGCATTTCCGCCTGATCGATGAAGTTCGCCTTGAAGGAGTATGAACCGCGCACATAGTCGCGCACCATGCCGCCCATGTAGCCTATGATGAAAGACATCTCATCAATGCCGATCCTGACCAGTTCATCGATGATGTGGCCCAGAATGGGCTTTCCCGCCACCGACAGCAGCACTTTGGGAGCCGTGTAGGTGTGCGGGCGCAGACGTGTGCCTATGCCAGCCGCCGGAATGATTGCTTTCATGTTCTCGCCTCTGCTTGATTGAGTTGACGCTATGTGTCCTTATCGCCACAAATTCAGCAAGTATAATATTTGAAGCGCAAACGTTTTCGCATCATAAACCGCACGGTCCGGCGCGCGATCGACACCGTTATCACTTCCGATCACGTTTTCTGGATGCGCGGTGATCTCACCCTTCTAAAACGTGTCGTTCCGTACAATTTATTAAACGCTCGATTCGCTCGTTAAGGCGAACCTGATCAAGACATAATCGCCGCCATCCGGCTTGTTTTCAACAGAAAACGCAACACAAAGTCAATGCCCCGAACATTAAAACGCGGGCATAGTAAGAATCATTATGGAACCGCAGAGGAACCGCGCTCGATTGTAAAGTTTACATCTGTTCAATTAAGCTACATGAACACGTGTTTAAAATCGACAACTGGTTGACAACGACGCATGAAAATCGCTGATCTTAATGAATATGATTGCTTTCCGAAAGCCCGGCATCAACTTTGCACATCATATAATTCAAGCAGAATTCAAAATGAAAAGACTCCGTGACATGACGACCCAGAACCATACTCCCATTCATAAGGAGACGACTCCCTTGAAAACAACTCCCTTCCTCCTGATGATCGTGCCCGCGCTGTTGCTCGCGGCAGCTTCAGCGCCTACTCAACCTCCCGAACCTCAAGCGCCATCCTCGCCGCCCGGATTATCCCAGACCCCCAGGACGGGCCCCAACAGAGAATCCGGCCGGAAAGACAAGACCGGCTCACAGCAGGATAAACCCGCCGCCGCAGGCGCGGCGCGCTCCGCCGAAAAACCCGGAAAAAACCCCGCGGCTGTTGAACCCGGACGCAATATCAGCCAGCGCGAGATTGTGCCCCCTCCAGCCCAACAGCCCCGCAACATGAAACCATCGCGCATGGCCACGCCGATCATTAAACAAACTCCATCTGTCTCTGACCAACCCGCCGCAGCGGACCAGCGCACCCCGCGCCTTCGCGATCGCATCAACAGCACCGCCAAGAACGCGCCGGAAACAAACGGCAACGCCCAGCCGGCAGCGAATGAAAAGCCCAGCCGCAAACCCAATCAGCCTCTCATCACCACCAACGATCGTTCAAAATCGCCCGTTGACAA
Organism: Candidatus Sumerlaeota bacterium; assembly: GCA_026398535.1. Classification (GTDB taxonomy): domain Bacteria; phylum Sumerlaeota; class Sumerlaeia; order Sumerlaeales; family Sumerlaeaceae; genus JAPLSQ01. The sequence continues at coordinate 27,448 of JAPLSQ010000039.1, forward strand.
ACCGGTTGAATCGCCTCAACCGGCACTGCGCGAGCGTTTGCTCAATCGCACAAACAAACAACCCATCCAGGACCGCCGCGCGGATCAGCCTGATAGTCAGCTTGCCCCCGCAAACATTGAAAAACGCAAGACGCCTGAATCAGATTCAATCCGGCGCAACACTCCCGCGACTTCTTTCAAACCGCCATCAGGAGAGCAACCCAAAACCTCTGATGCTTCAAAAACCGCGAACGAAACCGGTTCCGTCGACAACCTGCGCAATCTGTTGAACCAGCGTCGCAATCCGGCCACCGGCAAGACGGCGGCAAAACCCTCTGATGCGGCATTGGAGACAAAGCCGGGTAAGCAAGGAACCGTCACGCCAGCTCTGCCGAACGGGACCACGGGCATCCTGCCCGCATTATCCGGAACGCGCCCTGCCGACACGCGCGCGCCGCAGGACATTCTGCGCAACCGCAAGACACAAAGCACCACGGGACAGCCAAAGATCCCCGCTCCCCCGCTCACCGGTTCACCCAAAACCGCACCAAACACCCCTGGTTCCATTTTGGATAGCGCCCGCATGCCAAGGCAGCCTTCAGGACTGAACGACACGCGCGCCGCCAAAGAACCCGCTTATGCCAAGCAGGATGCCATTATTCAGCATTTCCGCGACCTCAAACTGCCCGGAATGGATCGCCCGTTGCCATCCGCCGATGAACTGTCGAAAATCAGCAGCAAGATACCGCCTCAGCGCCTTGAAAATTTCGCTCTGCGCCAGCGCGCCAAAGCCGCCCTGGTCGGGGCTGACATCAAACCAGAGATTTTTAAGGATTTGGGACTGAACGAAAAACTCCTGTCGAAAAAAGACGCCAGGAACTTGATTGGCAATGCCGAGCTTAAGCATCGTCCGGCCCTGTCGAAAACCGATCTTGCGAACTTCCGCATCGGCCGCCTGCCGGGGCATATTGAGCGGCCCTTCGGTGATTACGGTCGCGTGACGCGCGCCGCCGATCTCTCCATGGCGCTCAAATTCATGGCGCCGCCCCCGCCACCGCGCCATGGTTACGGCATCGACATCGCAGGATTGTCATGGAACTACTGGGACGGGCGCTCCTATTACGACCATGCCTATGCCATGAACATTTTCATGAACATCGGCAAGACGCGCTATGACGGCTACGATGGCATCATGTGGGGCGGACGCTACTACTGTTATGGATGGGGATGGGTGGACGGGTGCATCGATTACGGCGATTGCCGTGTCTGGGTGCCCGGCTTCTGGGCGCCTTACACCGTCTCTGAGTGTTCCCCAGGCCAGGTTTGGATTCCGCCCGTCTACGAATGGATCTGGACGGACAGTTGCTGGGAATACATCCAAGTGGACGGAGGCTACTTCGATTACGTTGGCAGTTCAAACTGCCGTCCTGTGACTCGATGGGCCTGGGTTCCCGGCCACTATGAGTACTATAACTGCTGATGATGGGCGCGGGGCCGGGCCCGCTGCCTTGAAAAAAGTGCGGCAGAACGTGCCAGTCGGATTCGCGCGCGCGGTGAAGATCGGCGATGTCAGGCGTTCCTGGCGGACTGACCGTCCGAACCATTGGGGATGCCATCATTGCGCGATGCGACCGCCTTCAGGTATGCCTTACCGATCAGACTGATCTGCCAATCCTGCAAATCGGCGATTTTCATCAATTCTGAAGCGGTGGCGGGCCGGTGTCTGGCAATGGCGGCAATCGCGCCCGCAGGCGCCACCAGGCTTGGTTCAAGCCCGGCATCGGCGGCGGCCTGGTCGCGTATGCATTTGAGCTCCTCAACAAGAGCGTCATCCACGGCAACCCTCCCGCCTTTTGTTTCATGACGCGCTGACGGCAAACGATTCTCGGGAAGGTTTCTTGCGTGGCGAATCGCTATTTTCAGCGTTTCGAGACGGCGCGCCTTGCAGGTGACCGGCAGTTTTGGAGCCGTGTCGAAGCCGGTATTATGCTCCGCCCACGCGGCAAGCTTGATCAGGCATTCATTGCTCATAACGCGGAACGGCGGCCTGTCGGCGCGCTGAGCCTCACTCTCGCGCCAGCCCCACAGCTCACGCAAAATGGCCAGCGCCCGCGGCGATTTCAGCACATACCACCCCTTGACACGCCAGAGACGCTCAGGATCGGAAGGGGGAGTTTCCACAGATGATTGTTCGATAATCTTTCGGCATATCTGACGGTGCCAAGCCAGCCGGTTTGTCCGCACAAGCTCCGCCTCGAACACCCCGGCCAGCGGCTCGAGATATTTTGTGTCCGCGACAGCATACGCCAGAAGAGCGTCGCTCAAGGGGCGCGACGACCAATCGGCCTTCTGCCCCTTCTTGGGCAAACGCACGCCAAAATGCTGTTCCACGAGCGCCGCAAGACCGAAACGCTTGTAGCCCAGCAGACGCGCCGCCGTCATCGTGTCAAATATTTCACAGGGCCGAAAACCATAATGCCGCCGCAAAAGCCTGAGATCGTAATCCGGGCCATGAATGATCAAAGGCCGGCGCGCAAGAACATCCATCAATGCCCCAAGATCGGCCGGCGAAAGCGGATCGACGATGTAATGGTTCTCCCCGATCGAGAGCTGGAGCAAACAAACCTTTTCATAATAATGGTGGAGACTATCCGCCTCGGTGTCCAGCGCCACACGCTCCGCATGTTCAATGACAAGCGCGAGCTCACGCACACCTGCGGTGGTATCAACATAAGTGCTATGATTGCCATTGGATGGAAGATGCATGACAGGGAGACAATCTACTGGAAGAATCCTGATTTCAAAGAAAAACAATGTTGAAGGGTCTGGGCGAGGTGTCGTGATTCGCGGGCTGGCAGGAGGCAAAGTCGGACGGCGTGTCGATGTTGGCGGCGACGCCCGGATCATCCGTCCCGATGCGGATTGTTGTTTGGGCAAGATGATGGAGGATGTCGCGCGCGGTCGCGTCCGCGGGCGCGCCGAGAAAGTTGCCGAAGCAGGCGCGCGGGATCAGGTAAGGATGGCCATTTCTGCCGGCGTATACGGGGATGATGATGGAACCGAAGGAGGAGGCGCTGTGGCTGATGATGGCGCGGAGGGTGGCAAGTCTTACAAAGGGGTGGTCAACAAGCGCGACGATGACCGCATCCGCGCCTGCTGATTGGGCTTGCGCCAGCCCCAGACGCAGGGAATGCATCTGACCCTTTTCAGGCGCGTCGTTCAAAACGGCGCGGGCCAGCGGGAAATCGCGCGGCCACCGCGCAGTGAGCAACCCAAATACGCCGGCGTTCAGGACGATGTGAATGGGGGCTGCGCCCGCCGCAGTGATGTGACTGTAGAGTTGACCCAGCAGGGGCCGGTTGCCGGCCGTCAGCAACGGTTTTGATGCGCCCATCCTGTTGGATAATCCGGCGGCAAGAATGACCGCGTGCAAATTATGCCGATTCATTTCCATTCAACACGGTAATTGCATTTGCCTGCCGGCGACGCAACAAGATGCGGAGATGTTTCGTCACAATTTCCGCGCCGGGGTGGCGAAAGTGGCAGACGCAAGGGACTTAAAATCCCTCGAAGGGAAACCTTCATCCGGGTTCGATCCCCGGCCCCGGCACTTCATTGGGATGCCCATGCCACCTTCAGGATTCGGCGCTACCCACACAAAACGGGCAGAGGACTTTATGTCCTCCGCCCGGGGGATTGCCTTCCTCAGCCTGACCCGCGGTTATTGATCGATCACGAGATTGTACACCCTCAACTCCAACTTGTCGATGAGGACATTGCCCTTCTCCTGATTTTTCAAGGGGCCACCGCTGATGGTATTTAGTATGTCGATACCCATCCTGAGAGCGCGGTCTTTGCCGGAGGCAAAGGACGCGCTTCCAGGTCCTGGCAAGGCGCTGATCAGAGGCATCCTGGCCGCAATGGTTGAACCCGCGACATCCGGACGGATATCCTGGCTCAGAGCGGTATGCATGATCATCGTGTACCATCCGCCGTTTTCTCCCGGCGTCTGTTTGTCGGGATTCAAGCTTCCGGCTCCTGGCAGCACTTGTTGTGCCATGGCATTGCTATAGGCGCCGGCGGCCTGAGCGCCGCCCATTTCCAGTTTCTGCGACCACGCGAAGCCGATGCCGCGCGCACGCATGCGAATCTGCGATTGCGCGTTGAGCTGTTGCGTGGAGGTCAGACGCCAGCGCAGGACGTACTGCTTGTTCTCATCCATACGAACCAGCGACGGGATGTCGGTGTAATCCTGCGGCGGATTGAAATCGCGCACGGGAGCGCCCACCCTGTTCACCGGAACGTTGGCGCAGTCAAGCAAGACGCCGGTGACCGGGCTCTCGACGATCGCCGGCAACTGCGAAGGCAGTGCGCCGGTGTCTGATGTCGGTAAGTCGCCGGCAACCGCGCCGGGGATGTAAAGCAGCGTCTGGTTGTCAGCCGGGAAGTACGTCAACAAGTCGGACGGGTTGTACGTCTTGGAAGGCGCAACCACGGTCGGAGTGATCTCTGAACGCGGATACGTGCCGATCACGCTCTCTGCCATGCCAAGCGTGCCTGTGAACTGCGGCTTGTCGCCGTACAGATCCCAGGCGCGAGAGAAGCCGGCCAGGCCGTCGCTCATCTTCGGAACGTCGATCGGCCACATGTCAACACGATACAGCGAGGGGTTGGTCGGATCTTGCGAGGGCGCAAGCTCCTGGTAAGTCGCGTCATGCGCGCCATTGACCGTGCCGTAGACCTCGAGCATCGAGTTGACCGCCGAACTGACGGTCAGACGCAGACGTAGGTTCGGAATTTCGTTCTTCGCCGCCTGTCCGCTGGCATAGATGTAGTACTTGGCGCGCACGACATTCTCCGTGCCGACCATCGTGTATGGCAACCACTCTACGTAGTTGGACTGCCACGAGCCGGAGCGGAACTTGCCCGCCTCAGCCGCAATGATCGTCGTAATGGCATGGTTGGCCGAACTGTAACCCCTCGTTGAACCATAGGTGTTCACGAACAGCCAGCCGCCCGGACCCGTCGAGTAGGGATCACCCGTGGTAAACGTGTCGTCCTGGGCCACACTGAAGCTTCTGGCCATATCCCACCGGGCGAAACAGGATGACGGCTTTCCGCCGACCGTCGAAAAGTAACCCCCCGCGTAGAGGTCGCTCCCGATCACCGCAAGGGCATTGACAGGGTTATTCATCCCGGTCCCCAGCGCCGACCACGACGACCCGTTCCACTTCGTGACGCAGTTCGCGCTCACTCCGTCCGCCGATGTGAATTCGCCCCCCACGTAGAGATCGCTCCCGATCACCGCAAGGGCATAGACAGAGTTATTCATCCCGGTCCCCAGCGCCGACCACGACGAGCCGTTCCACTTCGCAATCATGCTCGCGCTTGTCCCGCCCGCCGTATCGAAGTCCCCACCCGCGTAGAGGTCGCTCCCGATCACCGCAAGGGCATAGACAGCGCTGTCCACCCCGCTCCCCAGAGCCGACCAGGATGAGCCGTTCCATTTCGCAATGTAGTTCGCGCTCACCCCGCCCGCCGATGTGAACCTGCCCCCTGCATAGACGTCGCTCCCGCTCACCGCAAGGGCACAGACATCGGGATAATCGCCGCCACCGCTCATCCCGCTTCCCAGCGTCGACCAAGATGATCCGTCCCACTTGGCAATGCAACTCGCGCTTGTCTCGCCCGCCGTATCGAACCAGCCCCCTGCATAGACGTCGCTCCCAATCACCGCAAGGGCAGAGACAGAGGGATAATCGCCACCGCTCATCCCACCCCCCAGCGCCAACCACGACGAGCCATTCCACTTTGCAACGTAGTTCGCGCTCACCCCGCCCGCCATCGTGAAGTTGCCCCCCACGTATAGGTCGCTCCCGCTCACCGCAAGGGCCAAGACAACGCCATTCATCCCGCTCCCCGTTCCCAGCGCCGACCAGGACGAGCCGTCCCATTTCGCAATGCAGTTCGCGCTCACCCCGCCCGCCGTATCGAACCAGCCCCCCGC
>JAPLSQ010000075.1 GCA_026398535.1 Candidatus Sumerlaeota bacterium
ACAAAAGGCCGAGGACAAGCGTCTGGCTCTCGAGAAGAAAAACGCCGACGATGAAGCCGTGCGCCAAGCCGCGGAGGACAAGCGGCTGGCCGGGGAAAAACAGAAAGCCGAGGACAAGCGCATCGCCGCTGAGACAAAGGCCGCCGGAGAACAACGCATCGCTGAAGAAAAGAAGGCCACCGAGGAGCAGCGCATCGCTGAAGAGAAACAGAAGGCCGAGGATAAGCGTCTGGCTCTCGAGAAGAAAAACGCCGACGATGAAGCCGTGCGCCAAGCCGCGGAGGAGAAGCGGCTGGCTGAGAAGAAACAGAAAGCCGAGGATAAGCGCATCGCCGCTGAGACAAAGGCCGCCGGGGAACAACGCATCGCTGAAGAAAAGAAGGCCGCCGAGGAGCAGCGCATAGCCGAGGAGAAACAGAAAGCGGAGATGGATGCCGCGCGCAATGCGGCCGCTGATGCGGCGCAAAAAGCCGCCGACGACAAGAATGCCGCCAAGGACAAGATGCTTGCCAAGGCTTCCGACAATTCCGTTGGTTCCACGATTCTGCCCGGATTGGCGGCTTCGGCGCAGACGGGCAAGGCGCCATCCTCGAAAGAAGCCAGCAAAACCGCCCGCAAACGGGCGACAGAGCTGACCAACGAAGGCATCGAGTTGTACAATCAGGGGCAATACGCGCAGGCTCTCGAGAAGTTCAATGGCGCGCTGGACGCGGATTCCAAGTTCGCCGAGGCGTTGCGGTTCAAGGCTCGCGCCGAGAAACGTCTGACCGCGCGCAAGGGCGGCGAAACGGCGTCCGAGGGCGAAAAGGAAACGGCGTCTCCTGTCACAGTGTTGCCGCCGCTGGGATCGTCCGCGGCTGTTGCCGACGAGAAGGACACATCATCCAAAGAGCAGACTGTTGTGGCTGACGCGGCGCCGGCAGCGTCGGCGTTGGCCCCGCCGCCCGAAGACGGCAAATCCGAAATCAAAGATGAGACCAAATCCCTGAATCCGCGTGTTGAGGCTGACAAGATGTTGCGCCAGGCTCAGCAGGAGCTTGGGCAGAACAAACTTGACGATGCTTTGAAATCGGCAAACGAGGCAATGAAGCTCGATCCGAACAACATCGAAGCGAAATCACTCGTGGAGGAAATCCAGGGCCGCAAGAGCGGCAAGGCCGTAAAGTCCCCGCAGGCCAAGAGCAATGGGCCGCCGGGCGTGGACGCTCTTCTGGCGCAAGCCAAGAGCAAGATTGACCTCGGCCGTGTTGAAGAAGCGCGGATTTCGCTCAAAGCCGCGCTCGATATCGATCCGAAGAACGCCGAAGCAAAACGTTTGTTGTCGCAGGTGCGGCAGGACACAAACATTGCGCCGCCCCCGGCAAAGGGGGGCGGCACGTCCCCCGCGTGCGCCTCGCCAGGCGAAGTGGAATCCTCGTTTCAGAAAGGCCTTGTGGCTTACGAGTCCGGACGTCTTGATGTCGCTGTGCAATGGTGGAATTACACGCTTATGCTCGATCCCAGCCATCCGCGCGCGAAGGAATATCTCCAACTGACGCGCGGCGAGTATGACGCATGGGTTCAGCAGCACCAGCACAACGCCGTTCAGCAGCAGAAGGAAGCCGCAGGCTCCGAAAAACTCGGCATGCCGATCACTTATGATTCGCAGGGAAAGAAGACCATTGTCGACTTTCTCAGCGCCATATCGCTTCCCACCAATATCAGTTTTTATGTTGCCGACGGTGTTGATCCCGACACGAAAATCACGGCGAAATTCGAAGAAACCCCGCTTAATGACGCGCTGGACACGGTGCTGCTGCCGCTGGGTCTCAAATGGTCGAGGTCGGGCGATGTCATTTCAATCACCGCCGACCTGCGGACGAAATTCTTCAACCTTTCATCGGAACAGGTGGCGCGGCTGAAATCGCTGCTCGAAAACAAAACCCTGCAAAAACTTATCTATGGTCCCGACGGCGTTCCGCTGACTCGCGGCCAGGAGTTGACGCTGGAGGACCGCGAAAATGTGCTCCTCGTCACGGATTCGCAGGAGAACATCAGCAAGGTCGAAGCCTTCCTCAAGGATATGAATCTTGCCAGCCCGCAACAGCTTGTTTACAAGAGCTGGAAAATCCGTCCCGAGGAGGGCAACAAGATCAAAGCGCTTGTTGAGGCGATTGTCAAGGTGCAGAGCGACGCGCCTTATGACCTCGAGCGCAAAGTCGTTGTTGACGGTGAAGACCTTATTGTCAAGGACACCGCCGACAACGTTGCCAAGATTGAGAACCTCCTGCTCGACAAGAACTTTATCCGCAAGCTCGAAACTGACAAGCTCAAGGTGCAGACATACAACCTGACCCCCCGCGAGCCGATCGACCAGAACATCGAGCAGGTGCGCGAGCTTTCACAAAACATCGTCACAGTGGTCAAAACGATTCTGTATTCAAAAAGCACCGAGAGCGCCGCAAGCGCCGATGGGCGCCGTTACTGGTACGATCCCAACACGCTTCAACTGACCATCACTGATTATCCGGAGAATCTTCAGGTTGTCAGCGATTACATACGATCGCTGCCAACGCTCGGTAAAAAGAAGCAGTCTGAGATCATTTTCCTGAAACATCAGACTTCCGGCGATCTTGCATCGTTGCTCAACCAGGTTCTGGGTCTAACAGATACCGGCGCCGGTGGTGGTGCGGCGGGCGGCATGGCCGGCGGGAATTCCATCACCCGCACCATCCGCAGCGCGACGGGCAGCGGCGGCGGCAGCGACATCAATTTCCGCGACATCAATGTGCGTCTTGTCAGTGTGAACCAAAATGATATGACGGATACGAACGACGACAGCGTCGAACTCGTGGTGCGCACTGCCACATCGAGCGAGGACCGAACTATCACCAAGTTCCGTTCAGACTACGTCGAAGACTATGAAATCTATGTGCAGGACATTCGGCCCTCCGGCACACCGGGACAGGGAAATGCGCGCATTCAGATCACATACAATCCCCAGCTTGGTGGGGGGGGCGGCGGCGCTGGTTACGGAAATCAAGGCGGTTATGGCGGCCAGGGAGCGGGAGCGGGAACCGGATACACACAGCAAGGCATGCCGGCGCCCGTCGCTGGCCCCGTGGCTGGTTTGCCGCCCGGATATGCGCAACCAGGCGAATTCGCGCAGAATGTGATCAACACCGCCGAAGCAGGCGTCCAGATTTCCTCCATCGAAAACCTCAACGGGCTCCTTATACGCTATGAAGACCAAGGCGCGCTGGCCGAGGTCAAGGACTGGATCACCCAGCTTGACGTTCCGGTGTTGCAGGTCAATATTGAAACGAAACTGGTCGAGGTTAATGAAAACCGCGTGAAGGAATTCATGCCTGAATTCAACATCGCCGGGATTGGCAAGGGTGGTATTGACTTAGAAAACAGCCAGCTTAACAGCCGGTTTGCCCAGTATGCGGACGAATTTCGCGATCCGTTCGATCCGTTCCCTGAGGATCCCTTCAACGCCGGTCTGCTCAAGGGCACGACAGTGCTGACATTCCTCTCGGGCGGCGAGACGCCGGTGAATTTCACCCTGCGCATGCTCGAAAGCGAAGGCGTGGTGAACATCGTCAATGGCCCGCATATTCTCGTGGAAAACGGCCAGACAGCGACATTCCAAATTGAGAAAAACTTCGGCGCCCTGCCTCAGATTCAATACACGCAGGGCACAAGCGGCCAGGCCACATCAACGGGCTATGTCCAGACGCTGAGACAGGTTGACATGTCGCTGCAACCGCGCATCACCCAGCTTGGTGAAATCCGGCTGGATATCCAGAACCTTGAACTGCGCGACTTTGGAAATGATCAGGGCAGCGTTGTCGGCATCGACGCGAACGCCAACAACACGCTTGAGGCATTCGAGCCAACCGGCGTGGCGCAGGCGCTGTCCATCGGGCCCGAATCGCGCCGCCGCAGTCTGCAGACAGTGGCGCGTGTCAGTGATGGCGGGACGATCGTTCTGGGCGGCTGGACTGGCGAACACTCGCGCTCCAACGACGCGGGCGTGCCTATGTTGCGCAACATTCCCTACATCGGTAAACTGTTCTTTAGCCGCACAAGCGACCGCGTGGACAAAACCACGTTGCTGATCTTCCTGACCTGCCATCTGGTCAAACCGTAACCACATCGATATTAAAACGGATCTTCCCTGAACGGGCGGAATAACCGTACGGTTGGGTGTTGTTCTTTGCGTATCTTCTGACGATACCTTATGGATCTCCTGACACGCCGTGGCATTTGGTCACTTTTCGAGGGTTGGGCTGACGAGATATGTTCCGTCACGCAGCTTTTTACAGAGAATTACATGGCTGCGGAATTTGCCGCAGTTATCTCGCCCTTGTCACGGCTGGCAAGACGCCATAAGATCGCCTCATGAACATTGCGCCGCATCAGGCGCTCGACAAGTTCAGGCAGGTCGCATTCGGAAATCCAGCTTTTCTCGACCAAGTTCGCCAGCGCGTTGGTCATGCCGCGGCGCGTCATGGCAGCGTGGCCCACCACGAGTTCCACAGGGGCGAAATCGCTGCCGAAGACGAACAATTTGTTCGCTGGTATCATCCTCACGGCGTCGCGCAGAAAATGTTCTGCCGTGCCGAGGGGAGTTGTCATGCCCGCACCCTCAGAGTGTGGCGTAGTCCGCCAGCGAGTTCACCCGTTTCGGCATCCACTCCGGAAGAAACGTATGACGCTGTGGTTCCAGCGGGCACGTTGATCTCGGCGATGTGTCCATCTCCATCCCTGTGAATGGAGACGGTGATCGTGCCGAGGGGTGTGGGGATGGCCCCGCTTGCCTCGTTCAAGCCCATCAAGCGTGGCGTGAAAAGGAAATGGCGGAAGCCTGGCGTCACGGGCCGAATACCGAGCATGTATGCCTGAAGCAGGTAACTGATCCCGCCAGACCACCCGTGCGCGTAGCTGTCCCATGCGTCCCAGCCTGGTTGGGTTTTTGCGATGGGGACACGTGTCACAAACGTACCGTCCTGCCCGTCGACCATTTCCCAGAATGTCTCGGCGCCCTGTTTCACCATATTGCCCCAGCACCGCTGGTATAACTCGGCAGCCCCAGCGAAGTCGTTGTTCTCAAGTCTGCCCTCGGCCTCAAGGCCCACGACAAACGGCCAGACATTGTGATTGTGTGCCCAATTTATAGTGTTCGGGGGCTCGACGGGGTTGATGACGCGTGTGCCGTACTTATCCCAGAGTCGCGCCCTCACCAGGTCCAGCGCGCGCCGCGCCATTTCAGGCGACGCCACATGGAAAATGCACGCCAGCGCGTTGCTGTCACACGAGTAGCGTGTCACGCCGTCGGCCGGGCACAGGCTGTCTCGGAAGGCGCCCGCCTCGTTATCCCAAAGCTGTGTGCGAATCCTGGCGGCAAGTTGCTTCGCGTCCGTGACGCAATCGCGTGTTGCGCTTTTGTCGCCGAGGAGCGCCATGAGCCGCGCGGCTCCGCACAGTGCCGAATAAGCCACGCACTGGCTGCCTGTGATCACGCCCTGACGGGCCAGTGTCCACGCCCACGTCTGGTGGTCGGGCAGAGTCAGCCATCCGCCATTGTTCGCGAGATGCAAGCGAAGCCATGCGATCATGCGGCGAAGGTTCGGTTCGAGTTCCGCGATGAAAGCAGTGTCATCGGTGAGAAGATGGTATCGGTCAAGCAGCGCCACCCACCAGCACGCATACTCGCCGAAGGGCTGAATCGATGCGCCGGAACCGGGGATGCTTCCGTCTTCGAATTGTTGTGCGGCCATGATGCCAAGTGACGCCTTGACGGGCGCGGTGTCACCGAACGCGTAGAGGAATGTGAGCATCTCGGGCCACATGTCGCCGAGCCAGATCTCGCGGTCGCGGCGCGGACCGTCCCATATCACATAATCGCCGTGCGGGCTCTTGTGGGAGCGGATGAAATTGGCGTGCGTCCTGGGAAGGAAACTCTGGTAGCTGCTGGAAAGCTGGTGAGGTTGTGTGCAGAGTTGCACGGTGTACGCGCCGACGTACCATGCGCGTGTGAGTATGGGGTCGCTGCACGTGAAGTGTCCACGGTAGACGGCAGGATAAGCGGTGAAGTCGAGCGTTACTTCGGCTGTGATACAGGGTCGCGGCTCTGCCAGATGTATCTTGCAGTAGCGCAGGGCGCGGTAATCCGGGGCGCGCCACGGACCAGTTGCGTTTTCCACATCAAGTCTGCCTTGGAAACGCGTGAGCGCGGTGACAGGGCCAGTGAGGATGTCGATGGAGGCGCGCGCAGCGCCTTGAAGGGACACCAGCAGGAAACCGGCAACCTTCATGCCGAAGTCCACAACCACGCAGCTATGCGAATCGGCGGAAAGCGGGACGGGTCCGTTGGCATCGATCCAAGGGATGTCGTTATGGGCGGGGAGCGGAGCGTCCCAAGGGACGGTGGCGAAGCGCACTGGGGGGACGATGCGCGACTGCGGGCCAACGATGTTGGCTTGCCAGTCAGCGTTAGCGGTAGAAGATGTCATGCTGGCGAAACCTCCGGACGTGTCTATGTTAAAACTCACTGGGTGCGTCATGCCACACCTTCATGACGGTGAACGGTCTCGATCATTGCGATGATGTCCATAAGCGCCAGTTCCAGGCCGCGCATGCTGCAATACATCGAAGAAGGAGACCCATGGGTCCAGCGTGGCGAACTCACTGCTCGTCTGTTCCGCCTCGCGCAACATCGCATGCACACATCGACAGGTGTGCGGTCTACCGGTTGGCGCGTCAGAGTCGACAGCACCCTTTGCCGCGGCGTCATTGGTTTATGCATGACAGGCAACATTTCTCCATTAATGGCAATAGAACCTGGGGCAAACAACCGGCCGGGGGGTCAATAAACTCCATGGAATGTGAAGCGGACACTGCCCTTGGCGTCGGCGCGGTCATTGACGCCCACGAAGGCGTCGAGGCGTTTCGCCTTGGCGTCGAGCTTGTACACATAGTCGGCCATAGGGTGGGTGCTGAACCCGAAGCCGAACAGTTGGTCCTTGATGGCGAATGGTCCCAGAGCGATCTCGGGGTCCGGACCGCGCTGGCGCTTCTGGTCCGGCATAAGGGAGGTAAGGCTGACGGTGGTTCCGTCGGTCATCTCCAGCAACGGGTTGGCGACAACGCCCGTGTCGTAATCAAGTCCGTCGCCGGCATCGGTAAGGCGCAGGCGCAGCTCGCGCACCCCGGCAAGGTCCATGCTCACGGGCTTGACGCCGCTGCCGCCGCGCATCACTCCCGTATCGGCAAGGCTGCGGACGAATGTGAGGGTTGCACTGGTTGCGTGCCCGGCCGCTTCGCCACCGCGGAATGCGCGCGCGCGCAGCGTAGCGCTGCGGACGAGCGGGAATGGCGATTCGTAGACTGGCGATGTTGACGACGTATCGGACCCGTCCAAGGTATAATGCATGGTTAGGTTTGGATTGGCACACAGCAGTGTCACAGGGGCGGTGTCTGCGACATCTCCCTCATCCGGCGCGATCACCACGTCGTCATTGCCCAAGTCCGCGCGTAATGCAAAAAGCCGCTCGTGGCCGAGTGCGGGCGTCTCGATCACGCCCTCACGTATCGTGAGGGGCGCCGCGCCAAGAATCTGGCCGTTGGCATTGATATCAAAGAAGCGTCCATTCGGGATGCCGGGAAATCCTTTCATCCTGTTTGTGTCGAAGCGCCACGGGCCGCCAGGCCCGGCGACGATGTTCCATTGGCGCTCATTCAGCTGGAAGACGCACAGCGGGCCGCGCCCTTGTGCGTTCGGCGACGGGGCGCCAGCGGATTCGTGCAGATAGAAGCGTGGCGCGTTGACAAACGTGACCGTTGTGCCATCAACGATGGTTTGCGCCTGCTCGACATCCTTCGCACGGGCATAGAAGCCGCCTGGCGAGAGGGTTTGTGTTGTGCCGCCGAGGGGGGCGTATTGGAACGGTTGGACGCCAAAGTTCACCACTGCCTCTGCCCCCGATGCGAATCGTGTGCGTTGCACGTCGCGGTTGTCGGTCAGCGTCTCGTGACTCAGCATCTCGTCGAACGCCACGGCCTCGGCGAACAGACAGGTTTGGCGGTACGACTGCAGGAAACGCCCGCGGTTGCGATCCCATCCGTAGCCCAGGTTGTTGGCCCACATCAGCGGCACCGAGCCGTAGAGGAGGGTCGTCAGGTCCTTAGAGTCGCTCAATTCCGGTGCGACATTATAAAGGAAGTCGGTCGAATCGCCCCAGTACCATGTGTTCACCACGCTGTCGTGGAACACGAGATCGTAGATTGGGATGCGCAGACGCCAGTTATGGCCATAGCGCTGCCACTTGGGGTCAATCTCGTCGCGGCTCGACAGCGGCACAAGGTGGCCCACCTTGGTAAGCCAGTAGAAGGAGCCGCTCATCGGGCCCTCGGAATAGTCGAGCCACGGCTGGGTCCATGCCTTGCCGTGCTCACCGCCCACTACCAAGCCTTGTTCGCTGAAGTAGCTCAGCAGCTTGATGCGGTTTTCCATGTCGCCGCGCCGCGTGAAGGAGTGATCCGGGTGGTAGTCTTCGATGAAGTGCATCGAGGGGGTGACGTCGATGAACCGCGCAGTCATCGGGTAGCGGTCAAGCACGGCTGGCAACAGGGCCTGGGCTGTCTTGCGTGCCATCGCCGACGAGCGATTGAAAAACTGTGTGCCGTCGAGAGTGCGCCAACCCTCCATCGGTGAGCCGTTGGCCTTGCGGTAGGCTGCGCTCTCCACATGGTCGCTCTGCATAGCCATCGGTCCCTCGAGGAAATCGGTGTAGCTGTCGTATTCGGATGTCAGGAAGCCCATGCGGGTCATCTGTTCAATCTCGGCAGGCGCAGGACGTCCGCCCGCAATAATGAACACCCCCCGGCGGATGCCATAGTTGGCTGCTTGCCGGGCGAATTTCAGGCCGTCCGTGCCCCACACGATGGGTGCTCCTCGCAGCCAGGCGACGTGGGGGCGCCTGGCCACGCGATCACGAAGCGGGATCAGACGTCCTTCACCGCGCACGAGTTCGCGATACAGTTTCGCCTGTGCAACATAGCCGCCCGAGGGGACGAGGTAGAGCGTGACTTTGCGCTCGTAGGCGAGGGCGCCCTTGGAGTCGAACCATCCGACTTGCGGCCATAGGCGGCCCGCCGAGTCGGGCTGGAAGAAAACCAGGGCTTCCCATGGGGTGCCATAGAACCACATAAGGCCGTCGCCGCGGCGCGGATCGACCACGCCAATCCAAGGCATGTCGCTGGCGTCGGTGTTTGCGTACACCACCAGTTTCGCGTTGCGGTATCCGTTGTCGTCCTGCGGTACGCGGTTTCCGCAGGAGCGATTGCAGAAGATGAGTTCGCCGCCCGCAATATCGGCCTCGAAGCGCGGCGGATAGGCGACCTCCACGATTCCGGTGTGGTCGCCTCCGCCGATGGTGAAGGATGCTGAGCCTCTCGGGTCAAGACTCATCTCGCAGGTCAGGGCGTTGCCCTTGTGGGTGTCCTCGAACTTGACTGCCAAGCGCGTACCATCGGTCTTGGCAGCTCCGAGCAGGCGGCGCGTGTTGCCAGCATTGGATTCGGCGTGCCACAGCCGTCCCGTGCGCGCATCGTTCAGCCAATAGGTATGCGATGTGCCGTCGGCCGAAAGGTAAGCCACTGCTCGCGCAACGACCGCGGAGCAAACGCCTGCGCCACCCTCAAGACCATCGCCGTCACCGCACGCCAGCGAGGCATCATGCCCCAACAGGCCATTCTCGCCATCCTAACCCGACTTTCACAACTGGGGGTAATGGGCAATGGTA
>JAPLSQ010000046.1 GCA_026398535.1 Candidatus Sumerlaeota bacterium
GGTGTCTTCGCGGTTTTCAGGGAAACGGGAGCGGTGTCCTCAACCTCCTCCTCCTTCGGAGAGCATCCGGAAAACAACAAAATGAGCGCCATGAAAACTGTTAGCGAATGTGCAAGTTTCATTGCTTCAGATCACCGATTTGTGATTTTTCTTCCTGCTCAACCATGCGTGAAACCATTGAGCGCCGTCAAGCCGATGGCGAACAGGATCATTCCCGCGGCGGCAAGCGCGGCGGCTGTCAGGCGTTGTGATTGACGTGTGACGGTGATGCCCCACGTCATGCAGAAAGTGCAAAGACCATTTGCCAGATGGAACGCCGCGCAGGCGATGCCGATGACATACCACCAGTAAATCCACGGCGTGGCGAACTTCGCGCGAAGGATTTCATAGTAGTCCATGGGCGTGCTGTCCAGATAGACATATTTCATTGTGACCACATGGTAGATGATGAACACGAACACGACGACGGCCGTGGCGCGGATGCGGAAGGACTTATGATCTGCGCATGAGAAACCCCTATGCTCAGTGCGGTAAACGCCGCGGCAATGAAAAGCGTACGCGGAATAATTCGCATTTATGGGCTCCTTGGGAAGAGTAAGTGTGGTAAGGATTCCTGCTCACGAATCCATGAGTAAAGAAGTATTTTTAAAAATAATAGCACGGAGGAAGATTGGAGTCCGGTTACAAAAATAATAGCACGGAGGCAGACAGGAGTCAGGTTAAAAAAATAATAGCACGGAGGAAGATTGGAGTCAGGTTAAAAAAATAATAGCACGGAGGCATATTGGAGTCCGGATTTGAAAATAATAGCACGGAGGCATATTGGAGTCCGGTTACAAAAATAATAGCACGGAGGCAGACCGGAGTCCACACAGCATCGCCATCGCTTAACTGGTAGAACTGCTCAAGCAACAGCAACTTGAGCGACACCACCGGATCGTAGCCCGTGCACCCAACACCCTCCGTGTAAGCAGAAATTGCCCTCATCCTCAAGGATCCGGGCTCGCAAAGTTGGCAGTGCCCCGATCAAGGCTTGTCGATCAAAACCGACACTGCCCCGAAGTTACCTGCACCCTAACTGGAATTCTATAGTACTTGAACCGGGACGCATAATGAAGCAAGGCGATCTCTTTCGCGGGCTCTGGCAACCGCTTCGTCATAGTTTTGCTGCAGATTCATCCAGAAGCTCACAGGAACTCGGAATACCTTCTCCAGTTCAATCGCCGTCTCTGGCGTGATTGGCTCACGCTCGTTGACTATTCCATTGATGGTTTTGCACGATAGCCCGGTACGCTCTGCAAGATTCGCCTGCGTCATGCTGGCACGCTCCAAAGACTCGGCCAGAGTTGCGCCCGGGGGCACAGGCTGGGTGTCTGTCAATTCCATTCGTTCCATCGTAGTTTCTCTCAATGCGGGTCATCGATCGAGACCAGCTCGATCGCGATAACTTTCTGCCAATCCACTCCTCCTCCGGCAAGCTGCGGCTCATCCCCTTCGACCTGGAAAAGCAGCCGGTACGGATGGTCGAGATCGACAGAGAAGACAGCCTTCTTCTGACCAGGTTTCCGTTTCCACTGATGAAGCCGTGGGCCAGGAAGGTTTTCCAGATCCTTCAGAGTAGCCGCGGCTCTCAGCTCTGCGATTCGCCGATCAATGAGTCTGGCCCTGAGTTGACCAGGTTTCTTCTGGAGCCTGGCAATCTCTTTCCGGATTTGTCCGTTCTCGTATGCGATTTCCATTACAGTACCAGCGGATCATGTAACCCTTCAGGTTGGAAGCTCTGAAAATCCTAATTTCACAGAACACGGTCTGGTTCTGATACGTCTCGGTGCGCCATCTCACGAATCCATGAGTCAATAACCATTTTCAAAGATATTACACGGAGGCATACAGGAGTCCGCTTTTGAAAATATTAGCACGGAGGTTTGTCGGAGTCCGCTTTGCTCCGCGGCCACTGTGGTGAAATCAGTACAGCGGCCACTCGCAAATGTCCGAGGCGGGCATGATTGTAATCGTTCCGCCGGCTGTCGTGACGCCGCCGTCCCAAGCGATGTCTTTGCCGAACTGACCGGAGAGTTTGGCGCGCGCCAGCGCCAGCGGCTGCGCCCCTGGGGGCGCCGTGCCGGTGACAAGGAAGCTCAGGACAGCGATTTCGCCGCCCTGACCTCCCGCCAGCGGTTTGCCCGCCAGCGTGATCTCCGCGGAACTGCCGTTCGTCTTGTAACCGGTGAGCCAGTCAAGGCTGGCGCAGAGCGAGCCGGGCATCACGCCCCAAAGCGACATCACCGATGGATTGAAGTTGACAACAAGGTCGCATCCGACAATATCCGTGGCATCGCTGACCGTGACGGGGATTGCGACTGTTCTGCCGGGCAGAACGTTTGCGGAACCAAGCGCGACCAAACGTCCGGCCGCCCCGGCGCTGAGCGCCGAAGCCCGCCGCATGATTGGCGTGAACGGATTGACCGGCCGTCCGGCCACAAGGTCCATGACAAGCGCGACGTCCGCCGAATCGATGCATCCGTCGCCGTTGATGTCGCCCGCGCTCAACATCCGCGGCGTGGGAACAAAGAAGCCCACCGCGATCTGGATTGCCGCCGCGATGTCGTCCGAATTCACCAGTCCGTCGCCATTCAAATCGCCGCGTATGAACAGCGCCGATACGCTGAACACCGAGCGGTCGGAGTAATCCACACTCACGCGCTTGAGGGCGTCATCATAGAACTTCACGATGTCTAACGACACCGGGCCGGACTGCCCGGATGCGCCCTTCACGCGGAATACGAACTCTGTCATGCGCCCCTCGCCGCGCATCGGCTGGACTTTTAACGGGTCGGGGTTCACATAGATGAGTTTGATGAGATCGGGATCTCCTGCCTGGGAGTGCGCCGCCAGCACGCAGTCCTGCGTGATGATCGTGTTCACGACGTGGTTGAACTCAAGCAGCGCGGATGGCGCGCGCAGCCAGATATCGAATGTGCGGTTTGGTATGCCGCCGGCGTTCGACAGGTTGACCGGGATCGTGACTGTCGTGCCCGGCGCGCCGTTGACGTCGGGCGTCCAGGCGTAGAGTTGCGCCACGGTGGACGAGGTTGACGCGGAGGGCGCGCCCTCGATGCCGGCGCGATTCACCGCCGTCACGAAGTATTCCCAAACAGCGCCGCTGGTCAGGCTGTCGTGTGTGAAGACCGCGTTGGTGAGCGTCGTCGTGGAGAGTTCCGCGAAAACCGGCGAGCCAGTGAGCCGGCCAAATGCGCGGTAA
>JAPLSQ010000058.1 GCA_026398535.1 Candidatus Sumerlaeota bacterium
ATATTCGCGTGCGCCTGCGCAATGACATAGCGGGCACGGTCGCGCGCGCGACGCTCTATTCGCCCGATAGCCGGTCAGCGAGTACGCCATCAGGCCGGTCAGCGAGTACGCCATCAGGCGCGCAGGCACAACCACTCAATATCATGCGCCACCCCGATGGCGTGGAAATCACGATCCCCGAACTGAAAACCTATGTCGCGATACGATTGGAATAGCGGGGAAATTGCCTGTCGTGGCAGACAATCAAATCATCATTCTTCATGCTGGATAAGCTTGTCGACCGATATCCGGTCAGCGAGTACGCCATCAGGCGGTCAGCGAGTACGCCATCAGGCTTGATCAGTTTGCACGCATCCTGAAGGGGCTTGTGATCGAGCGCCGCGAAGGTCAGCCTATCGTTCACCACAGGAGAACACGGACAAGCACGGACGAAACGGACAACATGTTATTCTCCCTGCAACCGGCAGGCAGTTTGCTTAATCTTCCCGGATGATTTCAACCGGAAGCCTGATCTCGTTCGTGTTCCAGCCCTTGATGATCATTTCCGCCTTGTAACTCCCTTTTGGGGTCATCTCCCTGGCGGCAAGTTTCAACGGGATTTCCGCCGTCTGGTCTGCCCAGAGAATCACATCATTGTCCGCATAATAGGCGAAGAATGGTTCAAGGCCGTCCTTGAAATCCAGCCTGCAATTGACCATCAGCGCGTACGGGTTGCCGCTGTTGGTGATGGTCAGCTTTTCGCCCGACTCGCGATTTCCAGAAACCCGGATGCGCAACTCGTCGGGGGCGGCCGTTATCCGGGTGTGAGGCGCCGACAGCATGGGCTGGAGCACCGGCATCGCCGTGCCGTAGAAATACTGGTTTGACGACAGCAGCTTCCCGTGTCCATCCCAAAGGCGAAGGTCAAGGCTGAACACGTCATCATCCATGGCGGCGGGCGCCTGCCAGCGCACCGTGTCAATAGCGCCGCATGAATCCGACAGAAGCTGAGTCTTGAGGCTTTTCTGCCACAGGATTTTCCCATCAAGGGATCGTATGCTCATATCGAGTCTGCAACAGGGCGTCTCTTCAAGTCTGTCGTTGTGCGTCCAGATTTCCGCCTCGAACATGCTGCCAGGCCGCCACAGAATGGCGCTGTAGCGGGCGCTCACATGATGGTCCTCATAGGCGCGCGCCAGAAAGTAGAAAGCCGGCTTCGTCTCGCCGTACCAGTCCACGATGGCATCGCATGAAATGTTCGGCCATGGCTCGTCATACTGCCA
This sequence comes from Candidatus Sumerlaeota bacterium, assembly GCA_026398535.1. Classification (GTDB taxonomy): domain Bacteria; phylum Sumerlaeota; class Sumerlaeia; order Sumerlaeales; family Sumerlaeaceae; genus JAPLSQ01. The sequence continues at coordinate 1,263 of JAPLSQ010000058.1, forward strand.
GAAGCAGCAGCCTCCGGCCGGATGATACTTCATCCGGCGCATATGCTCGAGGCAGTAGCGCGTGCCCTCGGACTGGACGTACTGGTTCGCGTTCACATACGCCTGCGGGTCGCGCGGAACGCCAAACAGCGCCGCGAGGTTGTCCTCGTAGAGCCATGTCTCGAATCCGTCGTAACCGAGGATGCCCTTGTGATAGGCCCAACTGTTGTACAGGTTGAAGTGGGAGGATCGGCTGTCGGCGATTTTCACATAAGCCGCCTCCCATTCGCGGCCGTCGTTTGACACCTCGATCGTGTAATCAATCGGGATGTTATTCCAATATTTGCCCAGCCGGTCGCGGCTCCAGATGAATTTGCGGATGATGGCGGTCTTCGGCAACTCAATCTCAAACCACCCGGAATGGACTTCGTTGGAAACCCAGCAGCGGTGGTGGCCATACTGGCCGTCGATGATATTGTCGGCGGCGCCAAACAGGGAATCCGGAACAGACGGCCATCTCCGTTTGATCTCGGCGGCTTTCAGCCGCTCGCTGGATGCTTTGATTTTTGCGCCCTTCTTCTTCAGCGCGAGGTTCTCGCCCGTCTCATCAACAATGTCGAAAGCATCAATGACCGGAAAACTGCCGGATGCTGCCGTGCGCCAGTTGTACAGCGCCCTTGCCTCGTAGGGGGTAACGTCCGTCCCGTCGGGCAGGCAGCAGTTGAAGATGTCGTTATAGGCCTTGCATGCGTTTTCCACCCTGCTGATCGTCATGCGCACGTGTTTTGCCTTCACGGGTTTCGCGAGTGTGATCTCACAATAGGGGGGAACGCGTTCGGGTGGAAATTCCAATTCTTCGGGGGGCATGAACTTGCTCAAGGATTTCAGGCCGACCATGCCGGGGCAGCCGAACTCGCTCAGCATTGGGAGGTTCTGGCGGTATTTGTTGTAGATATCGTAATACCCTGGGAAACTGTACTCCCAGGGCGAATGCGTTTCTTGCCCCATGGGGGAGGTGTTCAAATAGCGTCTTGTCGGATCGATTCGGTTGCACACCTGTCCCAGCTTGATGAGCAACGGGTTGTCAGGATCGAAATTGAATTCATTGCCGCCCGCCCACTGGACGATGCTCGGATGGTTGATGATGTGCCTGACCATCCCTTCGGCCTCGATGCTGCAGTAGGCGTGGAGGTCTTCCTGCTCGGGGATGGCCTGGTTGGCCAGCGGGAATTCCTGCTGGAGCATGATGCCGTAACGGTCGCAAAAGTCGTAGAAGTCCTTCTTTTGTCGTCCCCCGCCGCCCCACATTCTCATGATGACGGATTTTGTGTCGGCGACGAGCCGGATGAGATGTTTGTAGCGTTCGCGTGTCATGGTGGCGGAGAGCTGGTCGGCGGGAACCCAGTTGATCCCGCGGACGAAGATGCGGCGGCCGTTGATCCGGAAAATCCACTCGGGCGTGGGCGGTTCCATTCCCGCTCCATTCTCGAAAATGATTTCGCGGAAACCGAATTGCTCGGTTCTGGCATCCGAAACCTTTTCACCCGCCGCTTGGCCAATGCTCACCTCAGCCTGGTAGAGGGCCTGTTCGCCATATCCGTTGGGCTGCCAAAGACGGACATTCCCGATGGTTCCCTCCAGGGTTCGTTTATTGACGCCCTTTTCCAGCCTGACCGTTTCTGATGCGTGAAAAACCTGATTTCCGGTGTCGTCCTCGCACGCGACGACGTCCAATTCGTAATCGCCCGGCGCCGAGGCATCAATCTCCGCGGTTACCTTAAACGATGCCGATTGATAAGGCGCTTCAACCTTTGGGATCAACTGCACATGCTTGATGCGGGCGGCGCCGGTGGCCACAAGGGTGACGTTTTCCCAGATGCCCAATTGTTCGAGCCAGAGCGACCAGTCGTACTCGTTGCCCACCGGCGACTTCATGGCCACGTTGTGATAGGCGCGGTCAATCAGCACAGCGAGATGGTTGGATTGCCCTGCCGGGCGGACATGACGGGTGATTTCAATCTCGAAGGGGCTGAATGTGCCGAGATGGTCGGCGATCTTCTCCCCGTTCAGCCACACATGGGAGGAGAAGTCGACACCCTCGAAGCAAAGCCATATCCGTTTGCCATTGAAATGGGCCGGTGTTTCGAAATCCCTTTTGTACCACCACTCCTTCTTTTCCACCCACATGACTTTCTCGGCATTGGTCGCGTAGTAGAGCTCTTCGATGGTTCCCCCGAAGGCATCAAGTTGCGCGCATCCTGGAACCTTGCCGGCAATCCATCCCTCCGTCGCGTGCTCCTTTTTGAAAACTCCCCGCGCTTCGCCTTCGCCAAGCTCAAAGTGCGAGGCGCTCCATACTCCATTCAGTGAAATGCTCCGTGGTGCGGTTGACATTGAATGCTCCTTAGATGTGGTTGAATGAACAGCCAGTCTGTTGGGCCTTTAACCGCCGAATGGCGGAGAGCGATGCGAAAGGCGGCCCTTTGAACCGGTCAGCGAGTACGCCATCAGGCCTGATAAAAAAGCAATGGTCATATCAATGCGTCACGCCAATCCGGGATAGTGCAACAATTTTTCTGTAAATTTGAAAAAGCCATCAGTCAGCTCATTTTTGTTTTATCGTAATAATCCGGTCAGCGAGTACGCCATCAGGAGAGAAACATGTCATAAAATCAAGATGCGCCCGGATGGAACTGGTGAAACACTATGGCGTTGCTTTTTTCATCCGGTGCGGGTTAACAAGCGTGGCATGACAGTAGAAATACCAAAAAACCGGTCAGCGAGTACGCCATCAGGTCTGGAAAAGCAGCATGCGGCGTTCGCGTCGGTCGTGTCGGCGGTCATTCTGACCGTCCTCAAGGGGATTGTGGGTTTCATGACCGGCAGCCTGGGCATTCTTGCCGAGGCGCTGCACTCGTTGCTTGATCTGGGGGCGGCCCTGATGACGTGGGCTTCGGTGAGTTATTCCGATCATCCCGCCGACACCGAACATCTTTACGGTCATGGCAAGATCGAGAATATTTCGGCCTTCGCCGAAACCTTTTTGTTGCTCATCACATGCTTCTGGATCGGCTGGGAGGCGATCGCGCGCCTCATTGGCCAAAGCGCGCATCATGTGGAAGCCACGGTCTGGAGTTTCGTGGTGATGTTTATTTCAATCGGTATTGACTGGTACCGCTCGCGCCGGTTGTACAAGGCGGCCAAGTTGCACCGCAGCCAGGCGCTGGAGGCCGATGCGCTGCATTTTTCGAGCGACATCCTGTCGTCCGCCGTGGTGATCGTGGGGCTTGTGGGCGTGAAGCTGGGTTATCCGCACGCGGACCCGATCGCGGCCCTGGGTGTTGCCGCATGGGTTGTGGTCATCAGCATACGTCTTGGTTTTCATGCGATCCAGGTGTTGCTTGACGCCGCCCCGCGCGACGCGCGCAACATGATCGCGCGCGCGGTCATGTCCATCGACGGCATCCAGAGGGTTGCCAATGTGCGCGTACGCCAGTCGGGTCCGAACGCCTTTGCCGACATCAACGTGATCATGGATGGCGAACTTCACCTGCACGAGGTTCATCACCGGCTCGACTTGGCCGAGGACGCCGTCCGCAGTTTCATGCCGGACGCCGACGTCGTGGTGCACGCCGAACCCGACGACCTGTCGGCCAAAAGCCCCGAGATACTCGGCCGCGTGGCAGGCGTTCTGCGCGCGCTGGTCAAGGAGCAGGGCATACGTTACACTCGTCTGAGCCTTGTGGATCATGATGGGGGCACTGCGGCTCTTGTCGGGCTGGAATTTTCCCCGGGGCTGGCCTTGCGCGATGCGCGCGCCCGCGCCGAGGAGATTGAGGAGCTAATGCGGCGCAGGCTGCCGGAACTGGCCGAGGTTGTCGCGCACATTGATGCGGGCTGTTCCTATATGCGCAACGAGGCCGGAGAGCACGCGCAAACAGTCGCGCCTGCCGAAAGCGATATCGAGCGCGAGGTGCTCAAGGTGCCGGGCGTTGTGGGCTGCCACGATGTCAACCTCAGCCCGTGGCCGCCCCCCAGCGCCGAGCTTTCCGTACCGCAGCATGCGCCGGGATTTCTGCTTTTCGTCCATGTCGCGCTCAACGGCGATGCCACCGTGGGGCAAAGCCATGATATCGCCGAGGCTGTTGAGCGCTCCATGCGCTATCGGTTCCCGCAAATCCAGCGGGTGCATGTGCATCAGGAATGAGGCCGGATATCCGGTCAGCGAGTACGCCATCAGGCGTGAAACAATGACAAACACGGACAAACAGGGACAAACACGAACAAACACAACACCGTAATTGAGCACGGGGGATTCACGCATGTGTGCAACGTGAGCGCCGCGAAGGTCAGCCTATCGTTCACCCGCGGAGAACACGGACAAGCACGGACGAACACGGACAACCATGATCATAAAATTTCCGAATCATTCACACACATTTGAAATCGACCTGATGTGCGGGTCTTTGTTGCGCGCCATATATGATCCTGATGGCGGGAACTGGCTCGACGAGGATGCCGGCGAAACAGGGCTGTGGCAGATACGGTTCCGCGGACCGGACGGAACGGCGCCCGCAATGCGGCCCGCCAACGGGTATTTCATCGATGCACAGCCGCTTGCCGCGGATGACGACGCCTCCGGTTACGTGTTCCGCTGGCGGCTTACCCTGACCAAGAGGGATGAATGCGAGGTTCGGGTCATTGTCCGATCCGCGGACGCGCATAGTTTGTCATTGTGGAACCTTGAGATTGCACTGCCGCCCGGATGGTTTGTGACATCGGTTGATTTTCCCGTGCTGGCCAACATCCGGCTTCGCCCCGGGCTGAAAGCTGCGGTTCCTTCCGGCTGGGGGCTGGAGTATGATGCCGCGCCGGGTTTTGAGTATGAAGGTCACTATCCCTCCTGCCTTGCGGTGATGCAGTTTGTCGCGTTTTATCCGGTCAGCGAGTACGCCATCAGGACCGGCGGGAACGGGCTCTACATTGGGGCGCACGATCCCAATGCCTGCCTGAAAACATTTGGCATCAAGGTCTCGGCTAAAGCCGCGCGGTTTTCTGTCACTCATCCCGCGCCGCTTGCCGATCCGGGCGGTCTTTTCCGTCTGCCTTTTGACACCGCTATCGGCTGTTTTGCGGGCGGTTGGCACGGGGCCGCGCGGCTTTACCGCCCCTTCACTTTCACAACTCCGTGGGGCGGGGCGGAAGCCGCGGGACGCCGCGCTGCGCCACGCTGGCTCAGCGGCGCCGATCTGTGGCTGCGGCCCGACGGTTCCGCCGCGGACAATCTTGAGGTCACGAAGCGGGCGCTTGAGTATTTCGATTGTCCGACGGCGCTCCACTGGTATCGGTGGCATGTCATCCCCTACGACACGCATTATCCTGAATATCTGCCCGCGCTTCCGGGCATTGCCGGCGCCATCGCGGAGCTTCGCGGGATTGGCGCGTCTGTCATGCCCTACATCAATGGACGGTTGTGGGATCCCGCAAGCGCAAGCTGGAGCGCCGAGGACGCGGCTGGGTCGGCTGTCCGGCAGGAGAATGGCGAGGCATACACGGAGATTTACGGCTCAAAGGTTTCAAACAATGTCATGTGCCCCTTCACGCGCCAATGGCAGCGCAAGGTGGCCGATGTGGCGCGCGATGTGGCGCGCGAGCTCGGTGTGGACGGCATTTACATCGACCAGATCGGCGCGGCGCCGGGTGTGGCATGCCATAACGCGGCGCATGGCCATCCGCCGGGCGGTGGCAGTTTCTGGCACGAAGGCTATCGCGCGCTGCTTGACACTGTCAGGCGAGAACACGACGCCGAGTTTGCGCTCACCACGGAGGAAAACGCCGAGTGCTGGCTGGACCAGTTCGACGGTCTGCTCGTTGTCAACACGCCCACGGACGGCGAGCCCATCCCCCTGTTCCCCGCGGTTTATTCGGGGCGCGCGCTGACGATCGGTTTTCAGTATTTTCCGCCTGATGACATCGAGCGCTCACTTCCCTTCCGCCTGAAAATGGCGCGGTGTTTCCTCTGGGGCGCGCAGCTTGGCTGGATTCAGCCCGCGCGCATCATGGCGCCCGGCGCGGCACGCGAAGCCCGATATCTCAGGAATCTCGCGCATACGCGCCGTCACGCGCGCCGCTATTTTTTGTCGGGGCATTTTCTGGGTGTTGCTGATGTGCGCGGCGGCAATTCCATTGTCAGCGGCCGGGCAAGCGGAGCCTTTGGCGGCAGTTACATGATTTCCGTTCCGCCGGTTCTTGGCTCGGTGTGGGAATCGCGGGATGGCTCGGTTGCCCTGATGATGGTCAACCACACGGATGAGCCGCATGCCGTGGTGGTTCAGGCGCCCGATATCCGGTCAGCGAGTACGCCATCAGGCGCGATGGCCGCATCACATGGCGCGCGCCTGTGCGCGGCGCTCCACACGCACGAGGGTTTTATTAAAAACATCAATGTTGATCCGTTAGCGATCAGGCTCGATGTGCCGGCGGCCGAGGCGATCATGCTGGAATTCGCCGATGATGCAGGAGAACACGGACGAACACGGACAACCACGGACGAAGAACGAGGCGGCGGCCTGCGGATGTTCTTCCATGCTTGATTTCCGGTTGCGGCGGAAATGATATTCACCACAGAGACACGGAGAAAAGCGGAAAGACGATTATCATGGTTGCATCCACACCCCGCATCATTGTTGTCGGTGGCGGGCTTGCCGGTCTGATGACCACGATTAAGATCGCCGAGGCGGGCGTTGCCTGCGATTTGTTCTCGGTGGTTCCTGTCAAGCGCTCGCACTCGGTTTGCGCGCAGGGCGGCATCAACGGAGCGAAGAATCTAAAGGGTGAGGGCGACTCGCCAGAGATCCATTTCGACGACACCATCTATGGCGGCGATTTCCTTGCCAACCAGTTGCCGGTGCGCGCGATGTGTTATGCCGCTCCGGGCATCATTGACCTGTTCGACCGCATGGGCGTGATGTTCAACCGCACGCCCGAGGGTTTGCTTGATTTCCGCCGGTTCGGCGGCACGCTATACTGCCGCACGGCGTTCGCGGGCGCGACCACCGGCCAGCAGCTCATCTACGCGCTCGACGAGCAGGCGCGCCGCTGGGAGGATGAGGGGCTTGTCAGAAAACACGAGATGTGGGAATTCCTGCGGCTGGTGCTTGACGGTGACGGGGTGTGCCGCGGCATCGTCGCCGTTGACATGCGCACACTCGAGGTTAAGGCGTTTCGCGCGGGCGCGGTGGTGATGTGCACGGGCGGCCTCGGCCTCATTTACGGCAAGTCAACCAATTCTTTCCTGAACACGGGCGCGGCGGCGGCGCGCTGTTACCAGCAGGGCGCCGTCTATGCCAACGCCGAGTTCATCCAAGTGCATCCGACCGCCATTCCGGGCGAGGACAAATGCCGCCTCATGAGCGAGTCGGCGCGCAGCGAGGGCGGGCGTCTGTGGGTGTGGGGCGACTCGGTCAAGGTCTACAAGAATCCTTTTATCAAAGACGCGCGCGGCAATCCCAGGGAGTTCCGCTGCGGCGAGACGGGCAAACCATGGTATTTCCTCGAGGAGATGTATCCCAAGTACGGCAACCTCGTGCCGCGCGACATCGCGACACGCGAAATTTTCCTGATTTGCACGCGGATGGGTCTTGGCATTGACGGCGAAAACAAGGTGTGCCTCGACCTGACGCATATGGACCCCGAGGTGCTCGAGCGCAAGCTGGGCGGCATCCTCGAAATTTATGAGAAGTTTGCGGGGCAGGATCCCAAGCGCGTGCCGATGGAAATTTTCCCCGCCGTGCATTACTCCATGGGCGGACTGTGGTGCGACTACAACCAGATGACGAACATCCCCGGTCTTTATACCGCGGGCGAAGCCGACTTTCAATACCACGGGGCGAACCGTTTGGGCGCCAACTCGCTGCTGTCGTGCATTTACGCGGGCATGATCGCCGGCCCGCATTGCATGAAATTCGCCCGGCGCCAGCAGTTGAGCGCGGGGGCGCTTCCAGAATCGCTTTTCGAGCGCGAGCGCAAGGCGGAGCAGGACGATCTCGACGCGATCATGCGCATGGACGGGACAGAGAACGCATACGCCATCTGGCGCGACATGGGCGCGATCATGACGCAGAACGTCACGATCGTGCGCTACAACAAGGCGCTGGCGGAGACGGACGCCGCGCTGGGCGGAATGCAGGAGCGGTGGAGAAAGGCTGGCGCCAGCGATGCGTCCAAGGCGTGCAACTCCGCCGTGCTCTTCACAAGACAGATGCGTGACATGCTCCACCTGGCGCGCTGCATCACGCAATCCGCGCTGGCGCGCAATGAAAGCCGCGGCGCGCACTACAAACCGGAATTCCCCGACCGCGACGACAAGAACTGGCTCAAGACGACGCTGGCACGGTTCACGCCCGACGGCCCGAAGCTCGATTACGAGCCGGTGGATGTTTCCATGATCAATCCGCGCGCGCGAAAATACGCGGCGGATTGATCATAAAGCGTCAGCAAGCAGGGACACCGTCAACTACTTCGGCGGACAACCACGGACAAGCGGGCGGGACGCCCGCGCTCCCAGGCACGGACAACCACGGACGAAGAACGAGCCCCCCCCTGCGGCGGCCCCCCGTCAATTCATTTGGCGCGCAGAAATTGTTTCAAGTCGTCGAAGGAGCCGAAGATTTCCGTGGCGCAACCGGCGGCCCAGCTGCTGACCTCGGCCAGCGGCATGCCGGGCACAAGGTAGACGGGGATGCCGTGATGGTGGGCCATGGTCAGCTCGCCCGCCGTTCCGGCGCCGCGCGTGACATGGCGGTCCCAGTAGCAGATGATGAATAGTGTGTGATGAAGCAGGTTGTCGAGATCGTGATCGATGATGCGGCGCACGACACCGAGGAATCGCGGCCGGTCGGAGGATTTCCATTCGCGAAAGCTTGTTTTCTCCTCCCCGGTGAGAATTTCGAATTCGTTTGTGCACGGATCGAAAACATCGAGGCCGAGCTCGTGTGTCAGGAAACGCGCGATGTCACGCCGCCATGGTTTACCGCCGTCGGGGGCGAACTCGATGGCGCCCGCCAGATAAACGCGTTTGCGGGCGGGGGCGGCGCCGCTCACCCCATCCACTTCTTTTGATCGGCTTCGGTGGCCTCCTGGCCGAGAGGGCGTTTGAGGCGCAGGGTGCTGGTGTGGGCGCTTTCAATGGTGGAGTGGTCGCCGGGGGCTGGCGCCGTGGGTATCCCGCTGGGATGTGTTCCGATTTTGAGCGACACGCGCAACGACACATCGCGCATGGAATAGGTTTTCTTGTGCGGCTTCATGCCGGGGTTCTGGTCGAGCAGCGACTGCACATTCTTGAGCAGGCGCTCGGGCTGGAAAGGCTTTGGCAGGTAGAGATTAGCGCCCAGTTTGTAGCCGTATTTCATGTCGCGGCTCGTGTCCTTGGCCGAGAGGAAAATGACGAGCACATGGCTGTGGCGCGGATTTTGTTTAATGAACTCGATGATCTGGTAGCCGGTGACCTTGGGCATCATGATGTCGAGGATCACGAGGTCGGGCTCGAAGATGTCGAGCAGGTCGCATGCGTTCATCGGATCGCCGACGGTCAGCACCTCGTAATGCTGTGCGAGCATGATGCTGATGAGGTCAAGAATGTCCTTGTCATCGTCAATCGCCATGATGCGGAAGGTGTCAGTGGTCATGAGTGCCTCCTCGCGCCTGATGGCGCATCATGTATGATGGCTCGCCGCAACATATTGCCTGTCCTGCAATCAAATTATATATATTAATACCATTGGCATGGCCAATTGATTCTTCACGGACAAGCACGGACAAACACAGACAACGAGAATAAATATTGCCCCCCCGCTTGTTGAAGTGCTGGTTTGTGATTGCAGGCCGGAATTTTGACGCAATAAAAGGTCAGCGAGTATGCCATCATGGGAGTCCTGAAGTGCCGCTTGTTGTAATTGTTGGATGCCAATGGGGTGACGAGGGGAAGGGGAAAGTCATAGATTTTCTGGCGCATGACGCCGATCTGGTGGCGCGCTACCAGGGCGGCAACAATGCCGGCCATACGGTGATTGTGGACGGCCGCCGTTGCGTCCTTCACCTGATCCCGTCGGGCATACTTCATCCCAACCTGAAATGCCTGATCGGCGGCGGGGTGGTCGTGGATCCGCAGGCGCTGGTGGAGGAGGTGCAGGCGTTGGAAGCGAGCGGAGTGGAGGTGCGTCCGCGCCTTTTCGTCAGCGAGACAGCTCATCTCATCATGCCCTACCACCGCAAACTCGACCACATGATGGAGGCGCGGCGGGGCGCGAACAAAATCGGCACGACAGGCCGCGGAATCGGCTGCGCCTATGCCGACAAGGTGGCGCGCCAGGGCATCCGGGCGCTTGACCTGCGCGACAAGGACCGTTTTGTCAACAAGGTGAAAACATTTTCGCCCTATTATCAGCACCTTTTTCAGTCCTACGGCGAGGATCCCTGGCGCGTGGACGAGGTGGTGGACGAGGTTTGGCGTTATCGCGATGACATCGCGCCCCTGATCGTGGACGGGCCGACGATGATCAACGGCATGCTGCGCGGCGGCGCGAAGGTGCTGGCCGAGGGGGCGCAGGGCATCCTGCTCGATCTCGATTTCGGGACGTATCCGTTCGTGACCAGTTCCAACCCCTCGCCGGGCGGCGTGTGCACGGGTCTGGGCATCAGCCCGCGCGAGGTCACGCGCGTCGTCGGCGTGGTCAAGGCTTACTCGACACGCGTGGGCGCGGGGCCGTTCGTCACGGAGCTCGACGAGCCGATCGGGCCGAAGTTGCGCGAGTGGGGCGCCGAGTTTGGCGCCACGACGGGCCGCCCGCGCCGTTGCGGATGGTTCGATTGCGTGGCGTTGCGCCGGTCGCTGCAGATCGGCGGCATCACGCACCTGGCGCTCATGAAACTCGATGTGCTCGACCGCCTCGATGAAATCAAGGTCTGCACCCACTACATCATCGGCGGCAAAAGGGTGGACATGCTGCCCTTCGGACTCGAAAACATCGATGAAGCCGAGCCGATTTACGAGACCTTTCCCGGCTGGGAATCCACGCTGGGCGCGGCGCGCAGTTTCGAGGAGCTGCCCGAAGCCGCGCGGCGCTATGTGCTGGCGCTTGAGGAGTTTGTGGGCGCGCGCATGGACTTCATTTCCGTTGGCCCCGACCGCAAGGAAACGATCTTCCGCAGCAAAGAACTCTTCGTGGTGTAGTGCCCGGTAGAAGGGGCATGGGCAATGCTTACAGGGACACCGTCAACGACTTCGGCGGACAAGCACGGACGAACACGGACGAAGAACGAGGCGGCGGCCTCCCGTCAATTCAGCTTGTGGCACAGCGCCATAAGGAAATCGCGGTTGTCGATCGACAGGTAGCGCATCGTGCCGCCCATGCGCGCGAAACTCTTATTGTAGCGCAGGTAGTAGTCGGGCGATGTGTCCGGCGGCTCGCCCCGCGTCCAGTCCCAGTTGGACGCGGCCAGATCGGCCACGAGGATAAAATGGTTGTCGATATGGCGCCCCTGCTGAATGGCGAGGTTCTGCGCCATGGAAAGCGATTTTTCAAAGATCATGGGGCTCATGACGGCCGAACCGAGCGACATGTAGACGCCCCCGTCGAGGCGGCTGACGCTCCCGGCGAACACGAGGAAATCGCGCAGCGCCGCGCGGCCAAGCAGGGCGCCGTTGTTCATCGGGTGATTGTAGATGATGTCGTGGCCGATCATGGGATGGCCGGTGGACGGCACACCGAGCCTGAAGGCCGCCGCCTGCACGCTGAAGCGCTTGAACGGGTGGCGAAGCGCCATGACGCCCGGTTTGAGATCGAACCGTTTCACGACGGCAAGCAGTTCCGCCGCGGCGGCAGCCTGCGAGGGATTGGCGGCGATGTTATCTGTGATTTCGCGCTCAAGCTGTTGCGCCGGGGGGATCGTGAGCGATTCGTTCTCGATGAACGCGCCCACGGCCTCGCCGTAGCCGCGCCCCTCGCAGGCGCCCACGTTGATCGCAAGGTTGATGTAAAATCCGGCTTCCTGCCAGTTGCCGAACTCGCCGCGCGCCACGTTGGCCCGCACGTCCTCGCTGCTCTGGCCGAGATACGCGAATTCCCAGTCGTGGATGATGCCCGCGCCGTTGGTGGCCAGGTGGGTCACCCATCCGCGCGAAATCAGCTCGATGAGCACGGGCGCGAGACCGTTCTTAATGGTGTGCGCGCCGAAGGTCAGCATGACGGGTTTGCCGTCGCGGCGCGCTCCGAGGATGCGCTCCGCCGTTTGCGCGATGAGGTCTTGTTGGACGGCGCTTAGATTGCGCGGCTCGTGGCTGAGCGGCACGTGATCGCGCTCGATGAATTTTTTGTTCTCGCGCCCGGCCAGCGGTTTCATTCTGACGGCGGAACGGTCAAGTTCAGGGTGCGGCATGGTCAACCTCGCATCATATTGTTGAGTATGACAATATGTGATCAGCTCAATCCGAGAATTTCCAGCAGTTTACCGAGCTGGGTAAAATCGGGGATGATGAGATCGGCGCCGGCCTGCACAAGCCGGGCGCGCTTGTCGGGGTTTATGCCGAATCGCCGCACCTCGTCGCTGAGCACGCCCACGGCGAAGCCGCCGCGTTTGTGCGTTTCGCGGATTTCCACGGGCCCGTCGCCGAAGGTCGCGAGCCCGCGCATCGCGCCCGGTCCGAGCTCCTGAAGGATGCGCTCGAGCACGACCTTCTTTGCGTCCTTTTTCACGTTCCCGACGGAGCCGTAGATGCCGCCGTCGAACAGCACGGCGTAGCCGAGCATCGCGGCCTCGGCCTTGACGTCCTCCTCGTCCGTTCCGCTGGCGAGGATCAGCTTGACGCCTGCGTCGTGCAGGCGGTGGAGCAGCGCGACGGCGTTTTTCAGCGTGAGGTCCTCGACGCCGAGTTCGCCCTTGCGGAGCTTGTCGATGCGCTTGCGCACGACATCCATGAGCGCGTCGTTGTAGAGGCGTTTGTAACCGAACTCGTCGAGAATTTCTCCTTCGGGGACGCATCCGAACTCACGGACCATCCCCACCAGCCCGACCATCTGGACAATTGTCTGGATGCCGGTGGTTCGGTTGATGAAATCGCGCACGCGGGCGACGACCTGCTGGTAGAGCGCTTCATCGGCGGAGTCGTAGCGCGGGCCGAGGATCGCCCGCACCATCACCGGCTCCATGACTTTCTCCCAGCCTTCGCGCACGGTCGAGATGGTTCCGTCGTGGTCGAAGATGGCATATTGGATGGGGTCGGGCGGATGAAGTCTTCCCACGATCTCAAAATCCGTCTCCGGCGCGAAGCGCGCATTGCGGCGGTCGTCGGCCAGGTCGGGGAAATAGATGTAATCCGGATCGTCGCCCGTCTCAATGATTTCCTCCGGCGTGGCGGTTCCCGTGCAATAGAGCTTCTGGACGGTGACGGAAGCCACGAAATTACCGAGCATGGCGGCCTCGATATTGCCGCGCCCGGCGGCCAGCGCCGCGCCGATGCCCGCCAGCATGCTGTCGCCCGCGCCCACGGTGTCGGTTCTGTTAAGGAACTGGATGCCGTGGCATTCCTTGAGGCCGTCCTCGTCCATGATGATGCATCCGCGCGCGCCGCGCGTCACAAAGACGGGTTTGCGCGCCATGCGGTGGATTTCCTGTGCGGCTTGGACGGCTTCATGGCGCGGGACGATGCTTTCGGAGGGGCGTCCGCGCCCGACGATCCGCACAGCCTCGTGGTCGTTGATCTTGAGGCTGGCGCCGGGGTAGGAATCGCTGAAGTGGCGGCTGTCGACGATGAACCTGCGGTCGGGGCGGCGCCGGATGAGGTCCGCCAGAGCCGCGCGCATGTGCGGCGTGTGCACGCCCTGCATGACCTGCTGGTTGACGATCACGATGTCGTGGCGGTCAAGCGACTCCTCAAGCGCGCGCAGGAGCGCGCCGGCCGCGGCATCCTCAAGCTGGTTGAAGTTGCCGAAATCGAACCGGTTGGATTCCCTGCCGCCGATATGGGGTTTCACATATACGAGCGTGGACCATGCGCCGGGCGAAATGAGCATTCCAGCGGCGTCGACATGGATCAATTCGAGTTGCCGGCGCAATTCATACCCCCACAGATCATCGCCGGCGATGCCGTAAGCGTGAACATTGCCGCAATCCATTGCCGCCAGGTTGTTCACCACGTTGCCTGCGCCGCCGAGCGATATCCGCTGGTTGGCCACAGGGCTGGTCCCGATGCCGGTTTCCAGCGACATCTCACGGCGCGATTCGTCCACGAACCAGTAGACATCGAGGCAGAAATCCCCGATGACCGCGATGGAAACCGACTGGATATCCCGCAAAAGTTGCCGCAGTTCCTGCTTGTTCAGGGGCGAACCCTCCTTAATGACGCAAATGATTGGTTTTCAATGATCGAAACGGGCGCGCATCATGCGCTTTTTATGCTTTATGGTTGAATATATAATATTCTGTTGCTGATTGTTGTGTCGACAAAAAAAGATGTTTGGCAAAGTTTGTTATGTTTGATTGTCGGACGGGTCGGACCCTGGGCGCATCTTTTTAGTTGGTTGCTTTTTGGTTTGTGCGATTGTTTCAAATGACATTGTTACTTTTATGCCAGTGAGGTTATGGCTTTGCCCCTTATCGGACTCGACATCGGCGGCACGAAATGCGCCCTTATTCGCGCGGGTTTGGATGGCGCGATTGTTGATGTGACGACTTTCCCGACAGCGGGCGTGGATGCCACGCTCGAGAAATATTACTCACTCATCAGCCGGATGGATTTGCGCGAGCCGTCCGTGTTCGGGATTTCCTGCGGCGGACCGCTGGATACCGCGACCGGCCTCATCCTTTCGCCGCCGAATCTGCCCGGCTGGGACGGCATCCCGATCACCGCGGAGCTGGAACGGCGCTTTGGCGGGCGGGCTTTTCTGATGAATGACGCCAACGCAGGCGCCTTGGCCGAGTGGCAATATGGGGCGGGGCGCGGGTTTCACAATATCGTGTTCCTGACAAGCGGCACAGGGATGGGGGCGGGATTCATTCTTGACGGACGGCTTTATGAGGGGACATCGGGCATGGCGGGCGAGGTCGGGCACATGCGTCTTGCGCCGGACGGGCCGGTTGGTTACGGCAAGGCGGGATCGTTCGAGGGGTTCTGCAGCGGTGGCGGCATCGCGCAACTGGCCCAGGCGCGCGCACGCGAACTGGGCGGCGCCGTGGCGTTCAATCCCGGCCGGATCGGCGGCATTACGACGCGCGATGTCGGGCTGGCGGCCGCGCGCGGCGATACCGAGGCGCGTGAGGTGTTTGCCGCCGCCGGGCGTTATCTTGGCATGGCGCTCGCCGTCATCGTGGATTTTCTCAACCCCCAGCGCATCATCATCGGCAGCGTCTACGCGCGCTGCGGGGCGTTCATTGCCCCGGCCATGCGCGAGACGCTCGAACGTGAGGCGCTGGCGCAGTCCCTGCGCGACTGCGAAATCGTTCCCGCCGCTCTTGGCGAGGATATCGGCAATTATGCCGCCATTGCCGCGGCACGATACAAGATGGGAAAGTTCGATGCAGAAGGCATTTTACCACAAAAGGAAAGGACACCGCAATGAGCCGTTATCTTGACGAGACGATTCAACGATTTCCGCAGTTGTCTGTTTGCCGCGATGACGTCGCGGGCGCGTTTGCGCTGATGCGCGACAGTTTCCGCGCGGGGGGAAAGTTGCTTGTGTGCGGCAACGGCGGGAGCGCGGCCGATTCGGAACACATCACGGGCGAGCTGCTCAAGGGTTTTTACTCGAAGCGTCCGCTGTCGTCCGATGAGCGCGCGCGGGTGGGGGCGGAGCTGGCGGATGTGCTGCAGGGCGGTCTGCCGGCGATTCCGCTGACGGGATTCATGTCGCTCACGTCGGCGTTTGGCAACGATGTCGCGGCGGAGGCGGCGTTCGCGCAGCTCACATGGGCGCTGGGCCGCAAGGGCGACGTCCTGCTGGGCATCAGCACATCGGGCAACGCGCGGAATGTGCTGATGGCGTTCCAGGCGGCGCGTGCGGCGGGCATGGCTGTGATCGGCCTGAGCGGCAAAACGGGCGCGCGCATGGCGGCCGCAGCCGATGTTTGCATTCGCGTTCCCGAAACCTCCACGCCGCTCATCCAGGAGCTGCATCTTCCCGTCTATCATTGCCTGTGCGGCATGCTTGAGGAGGTCTTTTTCGGGCGCCGCGCCGCGTCCGCCGTCGCGGATTGATCATAAAGCGTCAGCAAGAAGGAGAACACCACAGAGGCACGGACAACCACGGACAACCATGGACAACCATGGACAACCATGGACAACATCAGGCCGGTCAGCGAGTACGCCATCAGGCCCGATCCTCGCGGCAACACACAAACTGCGGGTCACATGGAACTTTTTCGTTGCATGATGCTTCCAATTAACAAGAGTTTGAAGCAGATTACGCGTACTTTCACATCCATGATAAAAAAACTCTTAAACATAGCTGTTGTCGTGTTCTCCACTCTTCAGCCGTTGGCCTGCGGCGGCATTGGAGAGATGGCGCAGGGCGTGGCCATTGGCGAACGTCCCATTTTTATCCCCGAGGGAAAATCCTCCGAGCCGGTTCCGGATGCGCTGGCGCGCTCTGGCGAGATTCTTGGCCGGGCGTTGAACAACCAGACAACCACGGGCGCCAAAGTTGCGGCGATCCTTGAGCAGGCGAAAGCGCTCGCGGCGCAAAAGCCCGCGTGGGTTACCGTTTTCTGCGGTCTGGCCGACGAAAAGGCCCGGACGCCCGACGAGGCGCACCTAGAGGCCTTGACCGCGATCGGCAAGACGCTGGTTGCCGCGGGCGCGCGTGTTTATTTCGCGCCATCGAGCCCCTCGATGAGCGCCATCACGGTCGCCAATCTGCGCATCGCGGCGGACGCATCCGGCGCCATGTTCATTGACACGGGGACGGAAAGCGCGGGTCAGCCTTATGATGAAGTGCTGACACGCATCCGCAAGACCGAGGAGGCGCGCCTGAAGGGGCCGGCCGCACCCCAGGCAAGTTCCACGCCCGGCGAAGCCCCCCCATGGACCGCCGCCACTGCCACAACGGCCGATCGCGCGTCGTCCGCCACGACAACGGTTAATGCGTCGGGCACGACAGGCGCCATCATTTCCATGCGTCCGCCTGTTGCGCTCAAACGTTTCGATCCCGAAGAGAGGTATTCTTCGATAAAACAAGGCAGGAAAGGAAAGGGCAAAAAACCGGCGATTGCGCCCTGACCATGCGGGGGGCGCGTTCACATGGTGACAACCCGGCCATTCATGTGTCATGTTTTACGCCTGTTTCAGGCGCCCAACATGACAGCCGGCTGCCAACCTGAAAAGATCATCAAATTCGAGGGAAGAAAACCATGAAACTTTTTATTTGTCTCACACTCGCCACGGCGATCATCAGCGGTTGCGGTGAATCGGACAATGACATTGTGGCCGTGCAATCGCCGACGCCCGAGCCGACGAAGGCGTTGACGCCCGCGCCCGCCGCCACGGTCGCCGTCTCCAGGACAAAACCAGGATGGCAACCCGCGCCCGCGCCGGAGATCAAAACCGCGGATGCCGCGCCAAAGGAAGATGTCATGCCCGAGGCTCTGCGCGGCCGGTTTGATCAGTGGTTCACACCCAAAGACGCCGCAGACAAAATTGAGGGATTCGGGGCGCAGGAACGTTTTTCCGGCGTGGAAAAAGACAACAATCTTTCCTGCCGCTGGTCGGCGCCAAAATCATGGTTCACACTCAAGGATAATGGCCGCGCCAGCACCATCACGCTCAACTTCATGTTCGCGCCGATGACGGGCAAGGATTACCAGCCCGACCTGAAATTCTTTGTTAACCGCGGCAAGACCCCTCAGAATCAGCCCATCAAAGGACCTGATTACCGGCCTGGTTCGCTGGATATCGAACTGCCCGTGCCGGAAGGCAACGAGCCTGTCATGATCGGCTGGACAGTCAAGGGAGTCAATCCTGCCAAGCTGGAAATGGGACCTGACGACCGCGACCTTGGGATTCGGGTCAACTGGATCGGAGTGAAACACAACGACATGCCCGAGGCGCTGGCCGGGCGTTTTGACCAATGGCACGCGCCCCGGGATATCGCGGGAAAAATCGAAGGATTTGAGAATTCCGAGCGATTCTTCAGCGAGGAAAAGGATGCCGTGGGACCTTTCCGCTGGTCCAAGCCCAAATCGTGGATCACGATCAAAGACGGCGGCAAGGCAAGCACGATCACACTGTGCTTCACTTATACGCCCATGATCGGCACGGATTATCAGCCCGATCTGAAAGTCTTCCTCGACCGCGGCAATACGCCGAAAAACACCCCGGTCAAGGGGCCAGAGTTCCGGCAGGGACCTATCGAAATGGATTTGCCGGCGCCAGAAGGCAGCGAGCCGCTCATGCTGGGGTGGATGGTCAAGGGCGTCAATTTCGCCAAGCTTAACAAGAGCGCCGATGACCGTGATCTGGGACTGAGAATCAATTGGATTGCCCAGGAGACCGGTCAGCGAGTACGCCATCAGGCGGACAACCACGGACAAGCACGGACGAAGAACGAGGCCGCGGCGGATGCGTCTGAGAAAAAGGACGTTTCAAAAGACAAAGACAAACCCGATGATGCCACGGCACCCCCCATACCCTCTGGCGCGATCGGCGCTCTCCCGGAGCCCGGGACGGCCGCCAAGGAACCTGTGACCGAGTCCTCCGACACGCAGAAAAAGGACGAGGAAACCGAAACGGCCGCGCCCAAAGACAAAGAAAAGGATGCAAAAACAGGGGCAAAGAAGGAAACACCGGCCGCCAAGGGCAAACAAACCGCCCGTGAAACACCGGGGCGCGACGCCTCCAGCGCTAAGCCCCGCCATTCGACCAAGGCCACATCACAACCGATCGGGTTCTGACGCGACATCGCGCGAGTGGTCCCGTCAAGCGCTCAATGTGAACACGCGACCTCAATCGCTGAGAAGGCGTTCGGTCGGCGGCTCATCTTCATCGATTTCCTCAAAACGTCCGACATCCTCGTTGACGAAGACGTTGTCGTGCAGATCGTCATTGGCCGTGGAGACCTCGCCGATGATGGCGTACTCGCTGACCGGCCAGAATTCATGATAGACGCCCGGGAAAAGCGTTATGCGCTCGCCCGCAAGGAGGTAAACGATGAAGTTGCTTTCGACGCGGCGCTCCTTGCCGTTGACAAGCACGCGCACGGGGCCGTCGCCGGGATTGTCCTTCTCATCAAGGCCAACCAGCCGGATGGCAAAGGTGCCGGCGCGGCAGATGATGTCCTCCTGCTTGCGCCGGTGTGTGTGAAGGGGCGTGAGCTGCCGGTGGCGCGCAAACATGACCTTTTCGCAATATTCGGGACGTTCGGCAAGATTGACAAGCACCAGTCCGTATTTCTCGAAATTGCCCAGTCCGAATCCCGTGACGTCCCACCTTGGATTGGGGGGCAGATGCCAATGGTGGCTTTCAAAGGCCAGCCGCGCATCGGCTATGGCCGCGTTGATCTCGGAACGCTTCATGCTACCGGTACTCCTTTTCATTTTGTTCAATATGTCAATACACTAAAAGATAATCTCGCGCAAAGGCGCGAAGAACGCAAAGGAGAACACGGTTGACGCAAGACTTATGGGCGGCATATAAACGATTGTGTGGTTTCATATGGCGGATGAACAACTGAACATGACACGGCAGCATAATGGCCGCGCGGGTTTCACGCTGCTCGAGCTGATGGTTGTTATTGTCATGATCATGATCCTCACGCTGATGGCCATCGGTTCGTACGCCAATTTCCGCAAAAGCCGGCGCATCCGCAGCGCCGCCGAGAACGTCAACAGCGCGTTCGTGGCCGCAAGGTCTTATGCAATCGCCAACGACAAATGGTACCGCGTGGTTTTCCAGCTTAAAAATCCCCAGACCGGCGCCGCGCAATACGCGGTGTGGATCGATGAAATCCAGCGCAACACAAGCCGCCCGCCAAACCCCGCCAACGCCACCATCAACGACGGCGTCACCCGCCCGAAAATCACCACGCCTGAATTCCTCCCCGAAGCGGTGGCCGTGACAGGAGCCGTCATCAACAACGGCGTCGATCCCGTGTTCACACTCACATCCGATGGCAACAATTATTTCCTCGTCAGGTTCATGCCCGACGGCTCTTCCGACCAGGCTTCCATTTACCTGTGGGACACGCAGTCGCCCTCCGCTACGCCGCTCACGCCCCCCCCCCATAGTTATTACACCGTCAAGCTTTATGCGCCCACCGCGCGCTCACACATTTATCCGGAGACAAGGAACTGATCCATGTGCGCGGCACATTACAGGACATGCGGGCGGGACGCCCGCGCTGCCAGGCGCGCCTACACGCTGCTGGAAATACTCGTGGCGCTGGCCATCCTTCTGGCGGGCATCCTGCCCATCGTTCTGCTTCTGCCCCAGGCATTCCAGACACGCAGGGATGCCGAGTATATGACGCAGGCCGGGCTGCTGGCCCAGCTCAAAGCAGAGGAAATCCGCCGCGACGACGATTCAACCGGCACCATGACGCGCCGCATCGCGCAACTCGGAGCGCCAACCCCGCCCATTGCTTTTGCCCAGACGCCCGGACTGAGCTATTCATTTTATGGCAAATCATTTCTTTACAGCTCCAGCGAGTCACCGCAAGGCGACCCGAACGTCGCGCGCGTCATCATCCTGAAAACACCCGCTGCCACGCCGGCAACGGTCAACTCCAAGGACGTCATTTATGAGCTGCGGTTTGGCATATAGAAGCGCGCGCCGCGCCCTCACTCTGCTCGAGCTGCTGGTGGCCATCACCATCGCCTTGGCGTTCGTGGGGTTGCTGGCGCTGGCCTTCACGCAGATCAACAGCGCGTCCGACCAGGCACAGGCGCGCCTCGATGCCATGGCAAACGCCCGCCACGCGATCGAAACGCTCACCGTCGAACTCAAGGCCGCGCGCATGGGCCCGCCATGCGCTGCGCCCGTCAACCTTTTCACGGCCAGCAACCAGACCAGCGCATCGGGAAACAGAATCAACGACGACATGGACAACCAGACCGACGAGGAAATCGCCGACGGGCTGGACAACGACGGCGACTGGAAAGCCGCCGATGACAAACATGCGATGATCGGCCCCGCGATGTATGAGCGGGGCATCTATCTGGGCAAAGCCGACCTCGGCGACGGGCACGTGGACGAGGACAACAAATTCGGGAGCGCCGCCCTGATTTTCCGCACCTTCCCAACGGGCGCGCCGCCCTCGCCCGGCGTCCGGCAGGTCAAGGCATACATCGGCTCGTATGATGGCGAATCCAGCGTGCTGATACTCGAAGTGACAACATATCCCTGCGGCGGAATCCCTGTCACCAAAACAGCGCCCCTGGCATTCAATGTGGTTTCATTCACGGCGCTTTTCTGGAACCAGAGCGCCACGCTGCCCCGCTGGGAAACGGCATGGGACGCGCAAAATCCGGCATACTACGGGGTGTTGCCCGAACTCCCCATGTCGGTTTATCTGTCCATCTCCGTCTTCTCGGGCACGCCGGTGCGCGCGGGCGTTCCCCCGCAAGGGCCGATCGAAACCGTGACGCTCAACACCGTTGTCGACATCGAATCCGTGCTGGCCGACCCCCGCCTCGCCACACGCCAGGGCAACTACAAGTTGAAATGACCGGTCAGCGAGTACGCCATCAGGCAGGCAGATTGATCATAAAGCGTCAGCAAGAAGGAGAACACCACAGAGGCACGGAGACACGGAGAAAGGCAGATGCAGGACAAGTCCACAGTCAAACAGCTTGCTAACCAGGAATACAAGTACGGCTTCGTCACCGACATCGAGGCCGACGCCATTCCCAAGGGACTCAACGAGGACGTTATCCGAATGATCTCGGAGAGGAAGAACGAGCCTGATTTCATGCTCGAATGGCGATTGAACGCCTACCGCCACTGGATCACGATGACCGAGCCGAAGTGGGCCAATGTGAAATATCCGCCGATTGACTACCAGGACATCTGCTACTATTCGGCGCCAAAGGCGCACGGGCAGGGGCCCAGGAGCCTCGACGAGGTTGATCCGCAGCTTATCGCGGTCTACGAGAAGCTGGGCATCCCTCTGCGCGAGCGGGAACTGCTGGCCGGCGTGGCCGTGGATGCCGTGTTTGACAGCGTGTCCGTGGCGACGACATTCAGGGAGAAACTATCGGAACTGGGCATCATATTCTGCCCGTTTTCCGAGGCCGTGCTCAATCAGCCCGATCTCGTCAAACAGTATCTCGGTTCTGTCGTTCCTTACACGGACAATTATTTCGCCTCGCTCAACTCGGCCGTGTTCAGCGACGGTTCGTTCTGCTATGTGCCAAAGGGCGTCCGCTGCCCGATGGAGCTGTCGACTTACTTTCGCATCAACGCGGCCAAGACGGGCCAGTTCGAGCGCACGCTCATCATCGCCGGCGAGGGCTCGTATGTGAGCTACCTCGAGGGGTGCACGGCGCCCATGCGCGACGAAAACCAGCTCCACGCCGCCGTCGTCGAGCTCGTCGCCCGCACCAATGCCACCATCAAATATTCCACCGTGCAGAACTGGTATCCGGGCAGCAAGGACGGCAAGGGCGGCATCTATAACTTCGTCACCAAACGCGGCAAGTGCCAGGGCGCGAACTCGAAAATCTCGTGGACGCAGGTCGAAACCGGCTCGGCGATCACATGGAAGTATCCCGGCTGCATCCTGCTCGGCGACAATTCCGTGGGCGAGTTTTACTCCGTGGCCATGACCAACAATTATCAGCAGGCCGACACCGGCACAAAGATGATCCACATGGGCAAGAACACGCGCAGCACCATCGTGTCGAAGGGCATCTCGGCGGGCTTCGGGCAGAACACTTACCGGGGCGCGGTGAAGGTTCTGCGCAGGGCGGAGGGCGCGCGGAATTTTTCGCAGTGCGACTCGCTGCTCATAGGCGACCGATGCGGCGCGCACACATTCCCTTACATCGAGACGCAGAACTCCTCAGGCGTCGTCGAGCACGAGGCATCAACCTCCAGGATTGGCGAGGACCAGCTCTTCTACTGCCAGCAGCGCGGACTCTCGCGGGAGGACGCTGTCAACATGATCGTCAACGGGTTCTGCAAGGAGGTCTTCCGCGAACTGCCCATGGAGTTTGCCGTCGAGGCGCAGAAATTGCTGGGGATCAGCCTGGAAGGCAGCGTGGGATGACAAATACGGACAAACACAGACAAGCAGCGAGTACGCCATCAATCACGGATACGATAATGACGCCGATGCTGGAAATCAAAAATCTTCATGCGAGCATCGAGGGGAACGAGATTCTCCACGGGATCGATCTCACCGTGAACACGGGCGAGGTTCACGCGATCATGGGGCCGAACGGATCGGGCAAGAGCACGCTGGCGCAGATCATCGCCGGGCGCGAGGTTTACGAGGTCACGCAGGGCGAAGTGATTTTCAGCGGGCGGAACCTGCTCGAACTCAAGCCCGAGGAGCGCGCCTGCGAGGGCATCTTCCTCGCCTTCCAGTATCCCGTCGAAATCCCCGGCGTCAGCAACACCTACTTTCTAAAGGCGGCCGTCAATGCCGTGCGCAAATACCGCGGCGAGGAGGCGCTGGACGCGATGGATTTCCTGGCGCTCATGCGCGGGAAGATGAAGCTGCTGGGCATGGACGAGGAGCTGATGAACCGCTCGGTGAACGAGGGATTTTCGGGCGGCGAAAAGAAGCGCAACGAGATTTTTCAGATGGCCGTGCTCGATCCGAAACTGGCCGTGCTCGACGAAACGGATTCTGGGCTGGACATCGACGCGCTCAAGGTCGTGGCCAACGGGGTGAACGCCCTGCGCGGCCCCGGGCGCGGCATCATCGCGGTGACCCACTATCAGCGCCTGCTCAACTACATCGTGCCCGATTTTGTCCATGTGCTCGCGGGCGGACGCATCGTCAAGTCGGGCGGCAAGGAACTCGCGCTTGAACTTGAGGAGAAGGGCTACTCGTGGATCGATGAAAAGGCGGGGGTTTGAAAGGGGCGCGCACACATGGTCGAGGTCATGAGCGATAAGCCGGTCAGCGAGTACGCCATCAGGGTTTACCTGGCCGATCACGAACGGTCGGACAAGGCGGTTGAGCATCACATCCCCCCCCGCATACGCGCTCTGCGCAGGAGCGCGTTGGAGCGTTTCTGTGCGCTGGGCTTCCCGTCGGCCAAGCGGGAGGAATGGCGGTTCACCAATGTCGCCCCGCTGGCCAACACGCCTTTCCATCTTGCCAGGCAGGCCGGCGCGGGACATTTGCCGCCGGGAGCGCTTGACAAGGCTGGCGTGAAGGGATTGGGCGCGCGCCGGCTTGTTTTTCTGAACGGGCGCTATGACACCAGGCTGTCGTCGCCCGGCGAAATGCCAGCGGGCGTCCGCATCGGCAGTCTGATGGCGAACCTTGCTCATGCCGATCCGCAGGCAGAGGGGCGCCTTGGCGAATCCGCGCCGTGGCACGATCATTCCTTTGTGGCGCTTAACACGGCGTTTATCGGGGACGGCGCGTTCATCCATGTCCCCAGGGGCGTCGTCATCGAGGAACCCATTCTGCTGATCTTCATCTCTATTGCAGCGGAACATGCCGTCGTCTCGCATCCGCGCAACCTGATTATCGCGGAGCGCGAGAGCCAGGTCTGCGTGGTTGAAAGCTATTACGGCCCCTCGGGCGAAACTTATTTCACGAATGCCGTGACGGAAATCTTTGCCGGCGAGGGCGCCCGCGTCGGGCATTACAAGCTCCAGCGCGAGGGCGACCGTGCATGGCACATGGCCACGGTCGGCATCCGCCAGGAGCGCGACAGCGCGTGCGAGGCGCATTCGGCCGCGTTCGGCGCCGGCTTTTCACGCAATGATGTGACGGCGGTTCTCGGCGGCGCGGGCTGCTCCGCCGTGCTCAACGGCCTGACGATGATCAGCGGCAGCCAGTTCGCCGACAACCACACGCGCATCGACCACGCACAACCCCGCTGCGAAAGCCAGGAGCTCTACAAGGGCATCTTTGACGAGCGGGCGCGCGGCGTGTTCAACGGGCGCATCATCGTGCGCCAGGACGCACAGAAAACAAGCGCGATGCAAACGAACAAAAACCTCCTGCTGACCGGCACGGCGATGGTCAACACCAATCCCCAGCTCGAAATTTTCGCCGACGACGTGAAATGTTCACATGGCGCGACGGTGGGGCGCATTGACGATGAGCACATCTTCTATCTGCGCGCGCGCGGCATTTCATTTGACGAGGCGCGCAGCATCATGACCTATGCGTTCGCCAACGATGTCATTCGGCGCATCAAGCCCGCGCCCCTTCGCGTCCTGTGCGAGCAGATCGTGCTCGCGGTCCAGGATGTGCCGGCAGATTTCATTGTCACGGAGGAAAAATGAGCGCCGGGCTGACACCCGCCGCGACGCCGTCCGGGGCGGACCGCATTGTTCCTGTCCGATCGTTTGACGTCGAGGCGATCCGCCGCGATTTCCCGATCCTCGCCTCAACAGTGAACGGCAAACCGCTTGTTTACCTCGACAACGCGGCGACAAGCCAGAAACCGCGGCCGGTCATCGAAACGATCATGCGCTACTACGCGGCGGAAAACGCCAACATCCACCGCGGCGTTCACTGGCTGAGCGAACTGGCGACTGCCAAACACGAGGCCGCGCGCGTCAAGGTTCAGCATTTCATCAATGCCGCGGCGGCGCGCGAGATCATCTTTGTCCGCGGCGCCACGGAGGCCATCAACCTCGTGGCGCAGTCGTGGGGGCGCGCCAATCTCCGCCCGGGCGATGAAATCCTCGTCACCGGCATGGAACACCACTCGAACATCGTGCCGTGGCAGATTGTCTGCGAGGCGACGGGCGCCATCCTGCGCGCCGCGCCGTTCAGCGACCGCGGCCAGCTCCTGCTCGGTGAGTTCGACCGCATGCTCACCGGGAAGACGCGGCTTGTGGCCGTGACGCACGTCTCCAACGCGCTTGGCACCATCAATCCCGTCCACCGAATTGTTCAGGCCGCGCACGACCGCGGGGCGCTCGCGCTTATCGACGGATGCCAAGCCATTCCGCACATGCCGGTGGATGTCCGTGAACTCGATTGCGACTTTTATGTCTTTTCGGGTCACAAGGTTTTCGGCCCCACGGGCATTGGCGCGCTTTACGGCAAGGAAAAGTTGTTGGACGCCATGCCGCCCTACCAGGGCGGCGGCGACATGATCAAATCCGTCAGCTTCGAAAAAACGACTTACAACGATCTCCCCTACAAGTTCGAGGCCGGCACGCCCCACATCGCGGGCGCCATCGGCCTCGGTGCGGCGCTCGACTATATCCAGGACATCGGGATGCGCCGCATCAACGAATATGAAAACCAGTTGCTCACCCGCGCCACGAACGCCATCAGCGAAATCCCCGGCGTGCGCATCATCGGAACGCCGCCGTGCAAGGCCAGCCTGATATCGTTCGTGATCGACGGCATTCATCCCCACGACATCGGGACGATCCTTGACCAGGAGGGCATCGCCATACGCACGGGCCATCACTGCGCGCAGCCGGTCATGGAGCGCCTCGGCGTGCCCGCCACAGCAAGAGCGTCATTTGCCTTCTACAACACGCACCAGGAGGCCGACGCCCTGGTGCGCGCCATACGAAAAGTCATCGAGGTGTTCAATTAAATGGGTGATCTTCGGGAACTCTACCAGGAAGTCATCCTTGACCACAACAAGTGCCCGCGCAATTGCCGCCGCATTGACAATCCAACGTGCGAGGCCAGCGGCTACAATCCGCTGTGCGGCGACAAGATCACCGTCTTTCTCACCGTGTCGGACAGGATCATCAAGGATGTGAGTTTCGAGGGTTCGGGATGCGCCATTTCGACCGCGTCAGCATCGATGATGACGCAGGCGCTCAAGGGAAAAACCGTCGATGAGGCGCTGAAAATCTTCGGGCGTTTCCATGATCTTGTGACCGGCAAAACACAGGGGGACAATAGCGCGCAAGAGAACCTGGGCAAGCTGGCCGTGTTCACCGGCGTCAGCAAGTTTCCGGTGCGCGTCAAATGCGCCAGCCTCGCCTGGCACACGCTCAAGTCCGCGCTCGACGGCTCGAGCGAAACCGTGACCACGGAGTAATCCCCGCCATGACGGATGCCGCCCCCCCCCTAAACAAAGCCCCCGGCGGCGATGACCTGCGCGGCAGGATCATCGAGGTTCTCAAAACGATTCGCGATCCCGAAATTCCGGTGAACATATATGAACTGGGGCTGGTTTACGAGATCGACATCACGCCCGATAACAATGTGCGCATCTTCATGACGCTCACCTCGCCAATGTGCCCGGTGGCCGTGTCGCTGCCCGTGGAGGTGGACGCCAGGACGCGGGGCGTGGAAGGCGTGGGAGACGTCCGGGTGGAACTGGTGTGGGATCCGCCGTGGAGCATGGAGAGGATGTCCGAGGCCGCGCGTCTCCAGCTCGGACTTGATTGATCGCGCCCCCCCTTAGCAAGGCTGCGCGCGCCGGACGGACTGGACAGAGCGCCCATGGGGATCAGCCTGGAAGGCAGCGCGGGATGACGCGACAAAAGACAAAGATTTCACCACAGAGACGCAGAGAACACGGAGAAAAGCGGTTTTTCATGATCGGAACCGGCCTTGCCTGATATGTCCGCAAATGCTTCGGGATTATTCTCCCGCGTGGCGCAAGCGTTGGCCCTGCGGCGCAACGTGGCGATGCTGCTGGTCATGCTCATCCTCGTAGGGACGGGGGAGAAACTTTTTCAAAGATTCCTGCCTCTCTATCTCACAAAGCTGGGCGCGGGGGCGCTTGTGGTGGGACTGTATGGATTCATGGAAAACGCGCTGGGCGCGCTTTACGCGCTGCCGGGCGGCACGCTTACCGACCGGCTCGGTCACCGCACTTCCCTCCTGCTTTTCGCGGTGCTGAATCTTGTAGGATACGCCGTTCTGGCGATCCCGTTCTGGCCGGCGGTGCTCGTGGCGATTACGCTTTCGATGGCGTGGTCGCAGCTTTCGCTGCCGGCCACGTTTTCGCTCGTGGCCGAGCAGCTTCCCAAGGGCAAGCGGGTCATGGGCTTGGCGGTGCAGGCGATCATCCGCCGCGTGCCCATGGCGCTGGGGCCCGTGGTGGGCGGGATGGTGTTCGCCGCGTATGGCATCGTGGCGGGGATGCCCCGGGTGCTGCTGGCCGCGGCCGCGCTCACGCTGCTGGCCGTGTTTTTGCAGATGCGCCTCGCGCGTCCGGAGAAGATAAAAGCCTATGAGCCGCTTCATCCGCTTCAATTGTGGCGCACGTTCCGGCCCGAATTGCGGCGCCTGCTGGTGTCCGACATTCTAATCCGGTTCTGCGAGCAAATTCCCAACGCGTTCGTGATTCTGTGGGTGGTGGATCGGGCGAAGCGCACGGATTTGGAGTTCGGCTGGCTGACGGCCATTGAAATGGCCGCCGCCGCCTCGCTTTACATTCCTGTGGCGCTGTGGGCCGACGCCCGCGCGCGCCAGGCGCCGGGGGGAGAAAATGTCGTCGCGCTTGCGACAGAACGCAAACCGTTTGTCATCGCCACCTTCTGTTTCTTCACGGCATTTCCCGTCATTCTGTATTTTGCGGCGGGTTGGCGGGGGCTGGTCGCGGCGTTCATCGTAAGGGGTTTAAAGGAATTCGGCGAACCCTCGCGCAAGGCCACGATCGTCGATCTCGCGGCCGAGGGCGTCAAGGCGCGCACCGTGGGATTGTATTACATGATCCGCGACGTTACCGTCGCGTTCGCGGCGCTTGGCGGCGGCTGGCTGTGGGCGATCAACCCGGCGCTGAACCTCTGGACAGCCTTCGCGTTTGGCATCGCGGGAACGCTCATTTATGCGATGAGCAGCGCCCGCACCCCCCCCTAGCAGTGAAATTACAATGAGCAAATTTTAACCATCGGGAGATTGTCACGATATGTCACGCCTCCCTGCTCTGCTGATCCTTTGGGGCACTTCGTGTAACCGTCATTTTTCATGTCCTTTTTGTCTTTTTGGAAACCGTGGGGGGAGTGTCCAAATGTTCCTTGACGGTCACCTGCGGTCCAACAAACGATGAATGATGAACGGGTTGCCATGTGCGCCCGTATGAAACGACAGAATAAAAAATGCCCGATGATTCGGCAAATCACCGGTGCGGGAGACGTAATAATGATGAGCGCCATTTATCGTCCGGCTGCCATTGCGGCATTCCTGTTTCTTGCATTATTGATTAATCCGGTCAGCGAGTACGCCATCAGGTCTGTATGGGGGTCAACGGCATCGGGTCCCACACCGCCTTCAAACGCGGCTGTTGCGGTTGCCCCGTTGCCCGGTTCGGGTGATGGAAAGATTCATATCATTCCCGCGTTGTCGCCGCCCTCGGTGAAGGACGGACAGAAGCTCACGGTTCAGGCTGTAGTGAAGGCCGCGGCGGGCGTGCGCGAGGTTTCGGCCGATCTCGGCGGCGTGGAGCGGATTGTCCTGCGCCCTGACGCCAAACTTGGCGCCGCGAACAGCGACGGCACTATCGGAGCTTACAGCGCGGAGTGGACGGCGCGCGGACTCGAGAAGAAATCCTATCCGGTTGTCATCCGTGTGACGGACAAAACCGGGCATGTGTTTGAGGACCGCTCTCTGTCGTTTTCCGATCCGATCGCCGGCAATTCGGCCGTTGGCAGTCCGATTTATCCCAACGGGGGTATGCGGTGGGTGAGCGAAGCGGGCCGCGAGGAACTTATCTATTGCGGCGTTGTGGACGCCGGCCGCGGCTATGCCTACCTTGGCACGTTCACCACCCCCGGGCGCGTGGTCAAGGTGGCGCTGGGTTATGGCGCCCAGATCCCGAAGCGTGTCGCGGCGATCACGCTCGAAAAGGATGAGGATTATTTGATCAGCGCGGTGATCGACACGGCGCGCGGTTACGCCTGTTTTGGGACCGGCACGTCGCCCGGGCGCGTGGTCAAGATGGCGCTGGGCGCCGGTGACGCGCCGCCCGCGCGCGTTGGCGCCGTCATGCTTGATGCGGGCGAGGATATGCCGCGCAGCGCGGTGCTTGACGCGGGCAACAACTATGCCTGCTTCGGCACGTTGACTGTGCCCGGGCGTGTCGTCAAGGTGCGGCTGAACGACGGCAACACCTCGCCCTCGCGCGTTGGCGCCATCACTCTCAACACGGGCGAGGATTTCCTGCGATGCGCCGTCATTGACGAAATTCAAGGCTATGCCTGGTTTGGGACGGGCACAACCGCCGGGCGTGTCGTCAAGGTGATGCTCGGGGCCGGCGCCGATCCTCCGGCGCGTGTGGGCGCAGTCACGCTTGACGCTGGCGAGGACTACCCTGATTGCGCGGTCATTGACACGGCGAACGCGCTTATGTGCTTCGGCACATCGACGGCGCCCGGACGCATCGTCAAGGTTCAGTGCGGAGGATACGGCGCGCCGCCCGCCCGCGTCAGCGCGATGACGCTTCTCCCAACGGAAAGCTTTCTTGAGAGCGCCATTATTGACCCGGCCAACAATTTGGCGTGGTTCGGGACGGGGGGATTCAGCCCGCTCACCGGGGCGTCAGTCGTCAAGGTCATGCTCACACCGGGAGTCCTGCCGCCTGTGCGGCTGGGTTCCGTCATCCTCTCCAATGACGAAAATAATGCGCGTTGCGCGATGATCGACACGGCGCACGAT
The DNA here is from genome assembly GCA_026398535.1 of Candidatus Sumerlaeota bacterium. GTDB lineage: Bacteria > Sumerlaeota > Sumerlaeia > Sumerlaeales > Sumerlaeaceae > JAPLSQ01. The sequence continues at coordinate 32,000 of JAPLSQ010000058.1, forward strand.
TATGCCTATTTCGGCACACTGGGCATCCCCGCGCAGGTGGTGATGGTCGGCCTTGGCACGGATGGCGTTCCCTTCAACCGCGTGGGCGCGCTCACGCTCAACGCGCTCAATATGACGGATGAAAATTTTTTATGCGCGGCCATCGACACCGTTCACGGCTATGCCTACTTTGGCACGGACACCCTTCCCGGCAAGGTCGTGAAGGTTTCGCTGGGCGGAGCGGGCGCGGTTCCGCGGCGCGCAGGGGCGTGCATTTTTCAGAATGACGAGGATTTTCTCAGTTGCGCGGTGATCGACCCCGCCGCGGGATTCGCATGGTTCGGAACGGGGACCATCCCCGGGCGCGTGATCAAAGTGGAACTGGGCGCCGGGGACGCGCCGCCATCGCGCGTGTCCGCCCTCGAGCTTAACGCGGACGAGGATTTCCCGCGGTGCGGCGTCATCGACACGACAAATCATTACGCCTATTTCGCAACCTACACCCAGCCGGGACGCGTGGTGAAGGTGAACCTTGCGGGAGCGGCGCCCACGCGGACAGGCGCCTGCGCATTCAACACGACCGAGGACTTTCCGGCGTGCGGCGTCATTGACCCGTCGTCGGGCTATGCCTGGTTCGGGACGAGCACTTCGCCGGGGCAGGTGGTCAAGGTTGCGCTGGGCGCCGGCGCCGCGCCACCGTCGCGCACGGGAGTGGTCACCCTCGATCCCGGCGAGGACAACCTGCGATGCGCTGTCCTGAACAAAGGCCTCAACTCCATTCTTTTTGGCGCGAACACATTGCCGGGTACGGTGATCAAAGTGGGCACGGGTGAAGGCGGCGTCCCGTTCTGGAAACTGGGCGTCACGTGGTTTCCCAGCGGCGAGGATTTCGTCGTTTCGGCCGCGACCGACGACAGCCCATTCGCTTATTTCGGAACGAACACATCCCCAGGCAAGATTGTGAAGGTGTCGTTCGAGCCGGACTTTCAGCAACCGGTGCGCGAGGGCTCGATTACGCTCGGGCCCGGCGAAAATCTGCTGTTTACCGCATTGGCCGATCCTGCCACCGGGCAGGCATGGTTTGGAACCTATACCGTCCCCGGCAACATCCACAGGGTCGGGCCTCATGAAAAGGGATGGGTCAAGGGCAGTCTCATGCTCATGCCCCAGGCCGGAACGGTGGATGACGTCTTTTTCTATACGCATGCGTCCACGGGCAAAGTCCGTCTGGCGATTTACGACATGACGAACAATCCCCTGCGCTGGCAATCGGCCCCCCTGGATATGACTGTGCCGAACGCATGGGTGACCGTGCCCATCAGCTCGGGCGCGCCCAGCCACATTGTTCTGGCGCCAGGCCTGTACTGGCTTGCGTGGCAGACCGACACAACAGCCAGCGCGCCGAGTTATACGAAGGGCGCTGCCACGGGGTTCGGATTCTGCATGCCGTGGAATTTCGGAGACTTCCCGATCGCGGCGCCACTCAATCAGGTCTTCTTCACCGATGAAGTCTGGTCGCAATACATCAGTTACGATACTGACCTGATGTATGACTGGCGCGACGACATTTTCACCACGGGCGCCATCGCGCCGCCGGGATCGGCATCGGGCTGGAGCAGTTTCGGCTTCAACAGCGCGCTCGGCTGGCCCGACTACGATCCCGCGCGCCAAGCCTACCAGGGTTATGTGCCCGCCGATCCCACACATTACCGCGCCGCGGGCGTCATCGCCAACTGGGCCGAGTGGATGCCCTACTCCTTCGTGGGAAGCGACAATTATGTCAGGGTCAAATATTACATTTACGCCGCGCTTCAGCAAAATCCCTCGGACGGCAACGAAATTCCCAACATGCGCCTGCGCGCCCAGACGCGCTTTGCCGTGAACTCGATGCTCGAGGTCTTCAGCCACACGAATGACCTGAGCCCCGATCAGCGGGCAATGGACCAGGAGCTGCGCCCGTCGACCATCCCGTCGGCGCCATCGCTCTACCGCGTGGATTTCGATCCGGTGGATGTGCCGTATCTGCGCGACAATGCCGCCGTCGAGGGCATCCAGCGGGCCTTCGAAGTCTACGCCATATACCCGCAGGACAACGGCATTCTTGCCATGACCGAAAGCTGCATCGGCGTCTACCCGTCATGGGCGCTGCCGAATTTTATCAGCCCGTCGAAAATTTATGAGCCTTCGACAACCGACGCCGGCACGCTGCGCGTCATGAATTACAGTGAACTGGACATCGCCAACTACATCCCGGGCGTCTCCGAGGGCGTGTTTGCCGCGCGCGATCCGGCGCCGCCGCCCGGCACGCTGCCCGCATATTCCGAGAGCAATCTCGGCATCGTGTTCGACGCGTCCAGCGTGCCCAATGACCGCGTGGGCGTCATCAACCGCGAGTTCACGCCGGCAATGACATTCCCCGAGGCGGTGCGCGTGGACGAAGGACGCCAATACAAGATACGCTGGCACATGGTCTCAACTCAGCAGACGAACCAGCAGTCGCAGATCCGCCTGCGAGCACGATCGGTCAAGTTCGCATGGTCGCAGAAATATGAAATCGGCGGCGCATGGGCCACCGGCGGCAGCACACTTAATCCCAACAACGCCATCGCCCAGCAGGCGCTGCCAGGCGTGGGATGCCAGAATCCCGACCAGACCATCTTCGGCGAACCCGGAGGCTGGTACAGCCTGATCATCCACACGCCGATGTGCGTTGACATACGCCCGGATTTTCCGCCCGGCACGCCACTGCTCACGCGCATGCCATATATATGCGTGCAACCCGGACCGGGAGTCAACGCGGCATCGAAGCGCGACCTGCGCGTGGGATGCGACATCATCGACACGCTCAGCGGCGGCACGATGCGCGATCTCGAAAAGGGCAACTATACGCTCGACCGCATCGAGGTGCGCGTCTACAATACCGCGCCGGATTGATCCGCTATCAGGGCCGCAATATACCGGTCAGCGAGTACGCCATCAGGCCGGTCAGCGAGTACGCCATCAGGCCGGTCAGCGAGTACGCCATCAGGCGGGCATGATATTATATGCTTCCCTTTCAGGGTGGCGCGATGGTTGATATGCATCCCGAAATGTTGAGATTCAAAAGCGCGATACGTTGCGGCGCAACGCGGCGCATCGAAAGGGATGGCGCGCCGCATGATGGCGATGAGCATGCCTGAAACGTCGTGCGAAACGCCGTTCGAACGGCGTTATCTGGCCGGGATTGCGCTGTTTTCATGCTGCAACATCCTGGTGCAGCTTCTGCTGACGCGGCTGTTCAGCGTGACGCTTGCCTATCATTTCGCGTTCATGGTGATCAGCATCGTCATGCTGACGCTTGCGGCGCCGGGCGCGCTGATCTTCGCGTTTCCGCGTGTTTTCAGTGCGCGGCGGTTCACCCCGCAGGCGGCGGGCGCGGCGCTGGCTTACGGCTGCCTGCTTTTCGCGGTGCTGGCCGTTTACCTTGCGCTGAATTTGCGCGTGGCTTCGCCCCACGCGACGGAGTGGATGCGCCCCGAGGGCCGGCGAAACATCGCGATCATCTTCGCGATGTGGATCGTTCCGCCGCTGGCGGGCGGTTTTGTGCCTGCGCTCATGCTCACGCATTTTCCCCGGCGCGCGCCTTCCATTTACGGCTGTGATCTTGCCGGCGCGGCTGCGGGCGGGCTGCTTTTCATGGGAATCATGAAACTGTTTTCCGGGATCACGGCGATCATTCTGGCTGCGGCGCTGTTGTGTGCCGCCGGGGCGGTCCTGGCGGGGCGCGTCCGTCCCCGCATCGCGCTGGCCGGTGTTGCCGCCGCGGCGCTGCTGTGCGTCTTTGCCGCCGCAAACGCCGCCATGCGGCCCCATGCGCCCGTGCGCATACGATACGCCAAGTATTATAAAGAACCCGAACCGCTCATCGAGCAATGGTCGCCCATCTCGCGCGTCACGGTATTCGGCGCAGCCGCCATGCTTCCCCTCAAACCCGACATCGGTTTCGGCTGGGCCATGAGCAAAAACTACAAGGGGCCGCCAGCGCGCGAGTTGTGGATGGAGCAGGACGCCGCGGCGGGCACTCCTATCACCGCGTGGGACGGCGTCACGACCTCCGGCGTGGAGCATGTGCTGTGGGACATCACTTCCATCGCACATCACGTGACCCGGCCGCAAAGCATGTTTGTCATCGGCGCCGGCGGAGGACGCGACATCCTCGCGGGCATCCTCGCGGGCGCGCGCGAAATCCGCGGGGCAGAGATGAACCCAGCCAGCTTCAGCATCGTGCGCGACGACCTTTCAAGCTTCACCGGCAGGCTCTATTCAAATCCGCGCGTCAGGATCATCCACGACGAGGGCCGCGCCACGCTGCGCGCGGGCGGGCAGAATTACGACATGATACAAATCTCGCTCGTCGACTCGCAGACAGCTTCAGCCGCCGGAGCGCTGGTTTTCGTGGAAAACCTGCTCTACACGCGCGAGGCGTTCGAAACATACCTCGGCCATCTGACAGCCGGCGGGGCGGTCTCCATCTCATGGTATTTCATCGGGACGCCGCCCGGAATGCTTTACCGCATGCTCATGGCGCCCGCCGACGCCCTGAGGCGCAAGGGAATCGCGAACCCCATGGCGCACATCCTGCTGTTCCGAAACGGAATCGGCGCAACTTATCTTGTCAAGCGCGCGCCGTGGCGGCCCGACGAGGTTGACCGCGCGCGCGCGGAATCCAAAAGGCTGGGATTTGACCTGATCATGGACGCACAGTCGCTTCCGGCTGATCGCGACCTTGCCGACATCGTGACAAATCCCAAGGCGCTCATGGCGCGCTACCCGCTCAATCTGAGCGCGCCCACAGATGATTCGCCGTTTGTGTTTCAGCTTGAGAAATGGGACACCGATCCGGCGAAGGTGTCGCCCGATCTGCGGGCGAACCTTGTGGGCACGCGCGTGCTGCGCCCGCTTCTGTGGCTCATGGCGGCGGCCAGCGCCGTTTTGATCCTGCTGCCGCTGGCGTGGCGGACGCTTCTGGCGCGCCGCGGCGGACACGGCGGCCCGCCTCCGATCGCGGCGCCCGCCTCGCTGGCATGGCCCGCCATCGCCGTCGCGGGCGGTTGCGGCATGGGCTACCTCGTGGCCGAACTCGCGCTGATGCATCTCGGTTCGCTCATCGTCGGATATCCGGTTTACGCGCTTGTGCTGACGCTGGTCGCGCTGCTGCTGGGCAGCGGGGCGGGATCGGCGTTCAGCGGCAGATATGATCCGGCGCGGCTGGCGCGCTCGCTCGGCTGGATCATGATTGTCCTGGCCGGTGTCATTGCCGCGATGCCGCCCTTGCGCCCTGCCATACAGGACGCCGCGGCTGCGATGCCGTGGGCCGGACGCGCGTGCATGATTTTTGGCGTTTGTTTCGTGACGGGTTTCTTCATGGGAATGCCGTTTCCGACGCTGATGCGTCTTGTGGATCGTTCAGGCGCCGGAGGGCTCCTGCCCTGGTTGTGGGGGCTTAACGGCATGGCCGGCGTGATGTCGTCGATCGTCGTGATGTGCATCGCCGTTTTTTCCGGCTACTCGACGGCCATGTATTTCGCCGCGGGATGTTACGTGCTCGTTGCGGCGGGATTCGCTGTCATGGCCGCGCGGCGCGCGTAATCACCGGTCAGCGAGTACGCCATCAGGCCTGAGCAGATCCGCGATCTGTTTTTCCGCGGCGGTCATGAGGGTGTTGTGGTCGGCGCCCGCGACGGGCCGCAGCGTGATCATTGTTGGATGACGCCCGGAAAGCTCCTTTGACATCCGGAAGGGCACGATGTCGTCTGCCGTGCCATGCAGGATGAGCACCGCCGGCGGATCCGCGCGCGAGGCCAGCCCGGCCAACCGCGCGCGGTTGTCATAGCGGTCGCGCAACAGATTGCACAGCGGCCATCCCACCGACAGCCGAGCCATGTCCAGCAGGCTCGTGAACGGCGCGAGCAGGACGACCTGCTTCACGGGATGCCCCGCCGCAAAATCCAGTCCCGTGGCCGAGCCAATGGAGAATCCGAGAATGTTGAGGCCGGTTTCGAGCGCGGTGAGCGGACAATGGAGATGATCCGCGAGCGCGCGGAACGCCGCTTCGGACGACTCGCGGATTGTCCCGCGCCGCGCCGCGCCTTCACATTTTCCGTAACCCGGATAATCCATGAGCAGATAGCCCGCGCGCGCGCCGCGCGCAGCCTCAACCGTGTCCAGCCAGTCGAGCGCCACCGACGCGTTGCCCGAAAATACCGCCCACAAGCGACCGGGCGGCTTGTCAGACCCGTCCATTGGAGGTATGTAGAATGCCGTCTGCGCGCCCTGCGATGTCCTGTAATTCAGCTCAACCGTGCCGCGCGGCAGACCGCGGGCATACGATGGATCGTAGCGCCTGGGAAAATAAATCATTTTCTGCTGAAAGGCGAACGCCATGCACGACATCAGCAAGAAAAATCCGATGATAATTGTCACGATCATGCGCAAAAGTCTTTTCAACAAAGGAACAATCGCAAGCCCGAATGCGGGATTTGGCGTCGGGGAAAGATGATTGGTCATTTTTTCCCGGTCAGGGAGACCTCACCCTCTGATGACAAACTCAAGGCCCGATGCCCAACCGCTCCCGCAGGTTGACGCCGCACAGCGCGGCGACGCGTTCGATAGCCTGGCCGACGGCCCGGTTGGGCGTTGACGCCCCGCCGCTGACGCCCACGCGAAGAGGCGGCGCCGGAAGCCACGCCCGAACGATCCCGGGCTGGCGTCGACGCCAGTGTTTTTGGCGGATCTCGCCGCGCGAGATGATGTCCGACGGGTCACCGATATGATAAGATGGCGCGAATTGTGAGGCGATTTCCACAAGGTGGGTTGTGTTCGAGCTGTTGAATCCGCCGACGATGATGATCAGGTCCATGCCCAGCCCGCCAAGCGCGCGCACAGCGTCCTGACGATCCTGTGTGGCCGCGCAGATGGTCTCGAAACTTCTGAAGCGTTCGGCCATGGCGGCCTCGCCGTGGCGGAAAACCATTGCGCGCCGCAACATACCGGCAATCTCCACCGATTCATTGCTCAGCATGGTCGTCTGGTTTGCCAGACCGATGCGCTCGAGATCGCGGCCGGCATCGAATCCCGCCGAGACGGCCCGTTTGAAACGATCGCGGATCGTCCCCGCGCCGGCCCGCCCCGCGATATAATCGCAGACAAGGCGCGCCTCGGCCTTATCACGGACGACGATATACTTTCCGCCCGCGATGGCGGCAACACACGAGGTTGTGGCGACGGTTTCCTCATGCGAATACACGCCGTGAATCACGGCAGTGAAACCCTCGCGCGCATAACGCTCCACCCGCTTCCACACGCGCATCACGGAACCGCATGTCGTGTCAACGATCGCGCAACCCGTCGCGCGCAGATTCTGCACGTCGCTGGCGGCCGCCCCGAAAGCCGGAAGGATCACCACATCGTCGGGCCCTATGGCAGACTGGCCGCCGCTGTTGCCGGACGCCAGCGTCATGATGCCGATGCCCATGTCGTGAAGTTTGCGGTTGACCGAGGGGTTGTGGATGATTTCGGCGGTGAGAAAAATCCGTTTGCCGGGATGAACCCGCCGCGCCCGGTAGGCGCGGTGGATGGCCCTGTCGACACCGTAACAAAAACCGAATTCGCGCGCGAGATGGATTTCCAAACCATCCGCCGCGACATGGAAACCGCGCAACCGAATGGCTTCGATAACCGGACACCGGAAATCCTCCGCAATAGAATCGCTGATGGGCGAAAGCGCCATGCACTGATAATGACGCCCTGCAAGCAGGTTCATTCAGCGCGAAAGCAGAAAAAAACACCCGCCGCCGCCGCATCTTCCGCACTCCAATGTGGCATGGCCATCCTGGCCATGAATCATGGGTATGATGCCCATGCCACACAAAAATCCGCGGCGGCGGGATGATGCTTTTTGCTTGAATATCCCTTCGCTCTGCGCGGCGCGGGCTTGTTCAGGCCGCAGAAGAAGCGTTCCTCTTTTTTTTCTCTTCGCGTTCTTTCTGCACTTTTTTCTTATACATTTGTTTGAGCGCCTCGTTGATCTCATCGAGCACCTTGGTTTTCGAGTCGTTGCGGATGAAGGTGATTTCGTCGACGAGGAATTTTCGCGCCTGCTCCATGATTTCGCGTTCCTTGCCCTTGAGTTCGTTGGCGAGATCGAGCGTGTAGAGATCGCGCAGGAGCTTGGAAATTCGCGCCGGGTCGCCGCTGTTGATGACCTCCCGGTAGGCGGTGTATTGCAGGCGGGCGTCGTTGCGGTTGGGCGAGGTTGGCTGTTTGAGCAGCACCATGACCTTTTTGGCGTCATCCTTGCTCATGGGTCTTCGCACGCCGCGTTTTTCCATCTGGGTTTTAGGCACCATCACCTTGGTATTGTTCTGCGCGTGAAACACATAATAGACCATCTCCTGCCCGTCGACGGTCATTTTGCGGATGCCTTCCACCTCGCAGATTCCGATGCTGGGCTCCACGACAGTGTCGCCGGTTTTGAATTCCATGTTATTTCCTCTCAGTCGCCAGTTCATGAATTGTGGATATTAACTCTTTGTGCTCCCATCGGGGCGCGTCGCCCCACAGGCGTTCGATATCGTAATAATGGCGCGTTTGGGCCAGCATGGCGTGGATGATGACATCGCCATAATCAAAAACAAGCCATCCGGCGGCTTTCTTTCCGTCAACGTGGTCGGGTTTGATCCCGCGGCCGGCCAGGATGTCCTCTATGCGTTTTCCAAGGGCGCGCAGATGGTTCAGGCCCGATCCCGTGAAAATGACATAATAATCGGTGACATCGGAAATACCGCGAACATCGTAGACGGCTATCTTTTGCGCCTTGCCCTCTGCGGCCGTTTCCACGGCGTGTCTTGTTTTCTCGGATGATTCTATGTCATGTTCTCCTTTCGTCTGTCCCAACGCGCTCGGGCGTCCGCTCCAGTTCCGCGATCATCGAGCAGACCCGCGGATGCGCGGGTTTTCCGAGACCGGTCAAGTGTTGTATCTTGCTTTTCAAAACCATCAACAGTCCTTTTCGCAAATCTTTGAGCACGAGCCGTCTGATATCGTCCGAGCCTGGAAAATCGCGTGTTGGCTCGCAGTAGTCGGCCGCCATGACGATCCACAACAGTCGTGGCGCGCCGGCGCGGCCCGTGGGATGGCAGGCGATCGCCTCGAGGATTTCATCGTCGCCGATCCCGTGCCTCGAGCGGGCAAGCATCGCTCCAACGGGCGCGTGAAGAATGCCCGGAAACTCAAAATCCCCGGCATCGACGGGGTATTGCCCGCTTTGAGCCAATGCCATTATTTCGTCCGCGCTGAGCGCCTTTGCGCAATCGTGCAACAACGCGGCGGTATAAGCTCTGTCCGCATCCGTTCCATTGGCGCTCGCGAGCACAACGGCCAATTCCCCCGCCCCCAGCGAATGATGAAAACGTCTTGCGCCCAGATCCTTTTCAAGCAATCGGGTGATTCTGTCGAAATCCGATGCTGTTAAATTGCTGTCTATGCTCTTTACACGGCTTTAATAATGTCACATTTTTTACAATTTAAATTGCGTAATATTTTAATGGGCACGATAAGAACCGTCCCTGATTTTTCATTGATTGACACATGATGCAAACAGTCAGTTTTTCCGCTGCAAGCTCGGCGATAGCCGCCATCTTCCTGCTGGGGCTTATTGGATTTCTCAGCGTCAAGCGCAGGATTCTCAGCGAGACCGGCGTGAGCGAGCTGGCGCGCGTCCTTGTTGATCTTGTGGTGCCGGGCGCCCTTTTTCATGCCATGTACACCCAGTACGCGTCGGACAAGCTGGAGTTTCTGTGGAAAGCCGGCGTTGCCCAGGTGATGCTTTTCGGCACGGCCGCCGTGCTGTCGACCCTGCTGCACCGTGTCCTTCATGTGCGCAGCCACCGCGGCACCATCATCACGCTTTCGTCGCTACAGAACAATGTCTACGTTCCCCTGCCGGTCTGTTTTGCCGTTCTTCCGCCGGAGCAAAGCGCTCGCGCCGCGTTTTTCGTGGGATGCTTCGTGATTTTTTTCAATCCGTTGCTGTGGACCGTGGGAGTCATCCTGCTGTCGGGCAAAACACGGCCCATGGGCGGGTTCCTGCCCATGTTGTCCAAGGCGCTGAACCCTCCCGTCGTGGGATGTCTCGCGGGGCTGATTCTGAAGAATCTGTTCATGAACATCGGCGTCCAGATGCCCGATCTTGTGCTGGAGGTGGCGCGGTTGTGCAAGGAAGCCATGGCGCCGCTTGCCATGATTGTGCTTGGCGGACTGCTTGCGGGCGCCCACTGGTCGCGTGATTTTGAAGTGAAAGCCATTTCCATTGTCACGGTCGTCAAACTGTTTATCCTTCCCCTGTGCGCCCTGGCCGTGCTGGGCAAACTTCCGGGGATTGATCCGGTGTTTGCGTTTGTTGTCATGACGGAAGCGGCCTGCCCGCCCGCCACGAACATTTCGATCGCGGCAAGCCGTTACGGGGGAAACACGAGCCTGATCGCGATCGCGATGCTTGTGACGTATCTTGTCAGCATTGTCACGATTCCGGCGTGGCTCGCGATGCGATAGCTTCATGGAGAACACGGACAAACACCCGGTCACCGGCCCTTGTAGAGCACGAACCGTTCCGGCTCTTCCCAAAGGCGGAACCCGCCCTTGAACGCGTTGGCGTTGTTTCCGGCGCGAGCGCCGGCGGGCAGTTCCTTCAAAAACTTGACATGCCCGCCGCCCAGCACCACGTATTCGGCCGTCAGCGCCGCCATGAGGCGCGCGACAACATCCGCGACAAGCTCACGCCAGCGTTTCTTGCCGAAATGTTTGAGTCCCCGGATGCCGATATGGTCTTCGAAGGTTGATCGGCGGTAGGGCAAATGCCCGGCTTCCATCGGAATGACAACGTTGTCGAAAATGGCCGCCGTGCCCAGGCCCGTGCCCAGCCCCAGGAACAGCATCCTGCCGCCCTGGTAGCTGCCGATGGCCTGCATGGCGGCGTCGTTGACAAGCTTGACGGGGCGGCCAAACGCATTGTTAAAATCGTAATCGAGCCACCCGCCGCCAAGGTTCACCGGCTCCAGCACAAGTTTGTTGTGAACCACGGGAGCGGGGCACCCGATGGTGACAACGTCATATTTCAGGCCGGCGGTCATATTGCGCACGCCTTTGATCAACTGGGGCGGCGTGAGTTCCGGCCCCGAAGAAAACCGCCTGACCTCATTGAATCCGGAAGCGAGAATCTTGACATTGGTCCCCCCCACATCAATCACAAGAACGCGCAACCGTATTTTTTCTCCTGTGCGGGCATTGCGGATCGTCATCGGGGTGCAACTCCTTGCGCAAAAAATGTCGGCCGTACATGCGGCATGCATATCAATCCGCACAACACGCCACAAGCAAAAACCATGACCCAATCAAGATGCGCTCATCAATAACGGGCGCGCATCGTGTTTTTCTGCTTGATCATGCCCGCAACAACGGGCACAACACGTTCTGTGATCGACAAAAACAAACGCGACAGTCCGGCGGACTCTTCCATGCCGGCAAATGGTTCGCCATACATCGTAAACTTGACGCATGCCGCCGCCGGGACCGGGCGGCAAGACTCGGCGGAGCCGGAAAACACCCTCCCGGAAACCTCTTTGGAGGAGTTGCCGGAGATGATGCAACGGGCGGCACAGCGCGCCGGATGGACAACCCTGATGCCCGTCCAGGCGCGGGCGATCCCCTACATCCTGGCCGGGCGCGACTTGATGGTGCAGGCCCGCACGGGCAGCGGCAAGACGGGCGCATTCGTGCTGCCGATCCTGCGGCGCATGGACCGGCAGCGGGCCGCGTGCCAGGCGCTGGTGCTGACGCCGACGCGCGAGCTTGCCCTGCAGGTGGCGCGCGAGGCGGCGATGCTGGCCGAGGGTTCGGGCGTGAACGTTGCCGCTGTGTACGGCGGCGTGGCCTACGGCCCGCAGATCGAAGCCTTCCACCAGGGAGCACACCTCACGGTCGGCACCCCGGGCCGCGTGCTCGACCACCTGCTCAAGCGAACGCTCACACTGGACCATCTGAGCATCCTTGTGTTCGACGAGGCCGACCGGATGCTTTCCATGGGCTTCTACCCCGACATGCTTGAGATCCGGCGTCATCTGCCTGCCGGCCGCCGCAACGGCTACATGTTCTCGGCCACATACCCGGCATTCGTGCGCGGCCTCGCGGCGGAGTTCCTTCACAAGCCCGAGTTCCTTAACCTCAGCGGCGGGACGTTGCACGTCACGGACGTCGAGCATGTGTACTACGAGACGCCGTCGATGGACAAAGACCGCTGTCTGATGCGTATCATCGAGATCGAAAACCCGGCCTCCGCGCTCATCTTCTGCAACACGAAAGACAAAGTGAACTACGTGGCCACGGTGTTGCAGCGCTTCGGCTACGACGCGGACCAGATGACGGCGGACCTATCACAGGTCTCGCGCGAGAAGGTGCTGGACCGTCTGCGCAACGGCAAGGTGCGGTTCCTCGTGGCGACGGATCTTGCCGGGCGCGGCATCGACATCCCCACGCTGACACATGTTTTCCTCTACGATTTCCCGGAAGACCCGGAATCCTATATCCACCGGGCGGGACGCACGGGACGCGCCGGCGGGGGCGGCACGGCGGTCTCGCTTGTTTCGCTGGCGGAGATGGCCGAGATGACGCGCGCCATGAACAATTTGCGCATCGATATCGTGTGCCGGCCCACACCAACCGGCGAAGACGTGCAGCGGGTGGTGTCGGAGCGCGCGACCGCCTTGCTGGAGGCAAAGTTGCGCGCGCGCGACCGCCTGCAGGTCGAGCGGATGCGGCGGCTCATGCCGCTTGCACGCAGTCTCGGCGAAAGCGACGACGAGCTTGCGCTCATCGCCATGCTGCTGGATGATTTCTATCAGCAGGAGATGCACGCGCCGCCGCCGATGCCCGGGGCGGACAAGGGCGAGTCCGCCAGGCCTTCCGGCCGATCCCGCGGCGGCGCCCGCCGCTCAACACGGCACAGGCGCGGCGCATGAGCGCGGACATAACCCCCATGCCGCGACATGTCCCGCTTCAAACCATATGACTCGTCCGGAAGGCGCATCGAGCAGTGAAATACATTCTGGCTCTTGACCAGGGCACGACGAGTTCGCGCGCCGTCCTGTTTGACGCGCGGGCGGCAGTTGCCGCCATGGCGCAGCGGGAGTTTTCACAGATTTATCCCCGTCCCGGCTGGGTTGAACACGATCCCATGGAGATCTGGTCAACGCAGCTTGCGGCGGCCCGCGAGGCGCTTGAGCGGGCGGACGCCGCGCCGCGCGACGTGGCGGCCATCGGCATCACCAACCAGCGCGAAACCGCCGTCATGTGGGACAGGGACACGGGCGCGCCCGTCTGCAACGCGATTGTCTGGCAGGACCGGCGCACCGCGCCCGCGTGCGACCGGCTGCGCGCGGACGGCTGCCAGGAGATGATTCAGAGCAGAACCGGCCTCGTAATCGACGCCTATTTCTCCGCGACAAAAATCCGGTGGATACTGGACAACGTCGCGGGGGCGCGCGCAAAGGCCGCGGCGGGGCGTCTGGCATTCGGAACGGTGGACTCATGGCTGTTGTGGAATCTCACGGGCGGGCGGGCGCACGCCACGGATGCGTCGAACGCCTCGCGCACGCTCATTTACAACATCAACTCGGGCGAATGGGACGCCGATTTGCTCGATTTGTTCGGTATTCCGGCGGACATTTTGCCGCGGGTGGGCGAATCAAGCGGAGTGTTCGGCGAGACCGCCCCCGGGATCTTCGGCGCCGCGATACCGGTCTGCGGCATCGCGGGCGACCAGCAGGCCGCGCTCTTCGGTCAGGCATGCCTGTCGCCCGGCATGGTGAAAAACACCTATGGCACGGGGTGTTTCATGCTAATGAACACCGGCGCGGCGGCGCATTTCTCTCTTGCGAACCTGCTGACAACCGTGGCGTGGAAAATCGGCGGGCGCACGGAATACGCGCTTGAGGGCAGCGTGTTCATCGCGGGCGCGGTCGTGCAATGGCTGCGTGACGGGCTGGGGCTCATCAAGTCGGCCCGCGAGATCGAGGGGCTTGCGCGAAGCGTGAAGGACAACGGCGGCGTCTATTTTGTGCCGGCGTTTGCGGGCCTTGGCGCGCCGCATTGGGACGCTTACGCGCGAGGCGTCATCGCGGGCATCACCCGCGGAACGAACGCCGGGCACATCGCCCGCGCCGCGCTGGAAGCCATCGCCTACCAGACGGCCGACGTGCTCGACGCGATGCGCGCGGAGCCGGGCATGCCCATCACCGAATTGCGCGCGGACGGCGGCGCCGCAGTCAACGAACTGCTCATGCAGTTCCAGTCGGACATCCTTGGCGTGCCGATTCTGCGCCCGCGCATTGTTGAAACCACCGCCCTTGGCGCGGCTTTCCTGGCCGGATTGGCGGCGGGCGTCTGGAAGTCCCGCGACGAGATCGCGGGGTTGTGGGCTTTGGAGCGCGCATTCCGACCGGCCATGCCGCCGGAAACCGCCGCCCGCCTTCGCGCGCGCTGGCGCCGCGCCGTCGAACGCGCCAAAGCGTGGGAAACGCCCGAGGCATCCTGACCGATGGCGCGCGCATCTCCGGCGTCGTATTAAAATCGCCCCATGCAGGGTCTTTTATTGACATCATCGCCATGACATTGATGTGTTCTACGGAAATCATGGATCATGAATAAATACGCCAAATCATCAGCTAACGCGACCGCCATTTGCCTGACCGCGGGAGTGATCTTTATTGCGGCGCTGGCGCAGGGAACAACCGGCACACTCCATTCCGCGTATAAGGGACAAGGCGAAGAGCCGACCACAGTCGCCCTGGGGATTTTCGTCCTCGACATTATGCAGATCGACTGCGCCGAGCAAATGTTCACCGCCGACATTTATGTCGAAGCGCACTGGTATGATCCGCAACTGGCGCATGAGGGCAAGCCGTTGTTCAAACCAATGGACAGCATATGGCACCCGCAACTTCAGGTACTGAACCAGCTCTCGGTGGTCCGCACGCTGCCCGAGCATCTTCAGATCATGAGCGACGGCCTTGTGATTTTGCGCCAGCGGGTGTTTGGCAATTTCTCCCAGCCGCTGGAATTGCGGTCGTTTCCGTTCGACCAGCAGGTTCTATCCATCACTTTTATCGCTTCAGGGCTTCTTACTCGTAATGTGCAGATTTTACCTCTCACGGTGGATGGAGTCTCACGGACGGCGATCAGCCGCGCATTTTCGCTCCCCGACTGGGATATCACGAATTTTCATTACACGGTGGGCTCGCGCAAGTTCTTTGACGGCAGCGCCAGCATGCCCATCATGATAGTCAATATAAACGTTGACCGACGCCAGGGTTACTACATTCTCAAGGTGCTGATCCCCCTTCTGCTGATCGTGTTCATATCATGGATCACCTTCTGGCTTGCGCCCGACAATGTCGGCGTGAACATCTCCGTGCCGATGACTTCCATGCTCACGCTTGTGGCTTACCGGTTCACCATCGGGGGGTTGCTGCCAAGGGTGTCGTATTTCACACGCATGGACGCGTTCATCCTGTCATCAATGTTTCTCGTGTTCGCGGTGCTGGTGTATGTGGTGACCGTGGCGTCGATGGTGAAGCATGGCCATGAGGCAAAGGCGTTAAAAATGCGCTGGTGGGGGCGCATGATTTTTCCGCTCTGCATCGTGGTGGTGGTGGTGTGGACGCTGTATTTCACCTTCTGAATCAGCCTGGCGGCCCATGCCCGGGACGGCCACGCCCCGTTGCTGTGCGGCGTCACGATACAGCCAGCCTTGATCGCCGTTCATTAATAAATCTTTACATCCCCCGCCGCCGCGTCAGACTTCAACTTGTCATATGGAAACAATGGTTTATCCACAAGAAGCCACGCGCAAGCGACGCCGCTGGGGTTGCGCATGCGGGTGTCTGTTTATTTTCGCGGGGCTCATCTTCGCATCCGCCGCGCTGTTCTATTTTCTGCTGAGGCCGTTCCCGCCCGAATCACGCGGCCGCTGGATGGATGTCTCCGCCGACGGTTTTGGCGTCGTCCGGCTTAACACGGACAACGAGGGCGCGGCGGCTCTCCTGAACATGGCCATCCGCCGTCTCGAGGAGCAGCAGAAGCAGACCCTGCCCACAAGCGGCAGCGCCGCCATGGCGGCCGGCACTGGACTTCTGCGGCATTTCGCGGGGAATTTCATCCATCCCGAAATTCTTCTGTTTTTCCAGCACGACGCCGCATCGGGCGAGGAGAAGTTTTTTACCGTCGTGCAGATGCGCAACTATATTGCCTCTGTCATTTCCGAAATGCTGTTGCGCGCGAGCGGGCAATCCCCCGCCGAGAAGACCGGTCCGTTTCTTGTCTTTGCCAGCCCCGGCTTGAGGGACGACAAAGGCGGCGGCATCGCGGTGTCACGCCAGAGCCTTATTGCATCGGCCGACATGTCCGTCCTGCGTCAGGCCATCAACCGCGATTTGAAACAACAGCGCGGTGACACCCCCGATGCGCTCGATCTGTACCTTGGCGATCTCGACGCCGGCATGGCGCAGCGCACCGAAGACCTCACGATCATTCTGCTCAACAGTGAAAACCGTCTCGAGGCGCTGCTGCGCCGGTTTGAGCGCGCCACCGGTCAGAACGGCCTGACTGATCAAGTCATCGCGCTTCTGGCCGCGCAAAAACTCAACTTGTCAACCGTCGCCGCGATGCGCGTCAGCGCGGCGCTGACCTCCGCTGACAAGGCAAAACTCGACATCATCTTCTATTGCCGCCAGCCGGCTGCCGCCCGCGCCGTCGCCGACATCCTCAAGACTGTCGGGGCGCAATTCGCGCGCGCTCTCGAACCTCAGAAAATCACCGCCCGGACTGATGCCAGAACGCGCGGCTCCGACGCGACGCTGTCCGCCGAATTCACGGGATTGAAGCCCTGGTTTCAGTCGCTGATTGGCGCGACCCCCGCGCCGCCGCCGGCCGAACGAAACTGACTCCTGGCAAAGCATTGATATGACCATGAGCCGTCACCGTATCCTGCGGCTGATCACGTGGCTGCCCGCCGGCGGCATCGAACGCAAGATTCTCGCCGTCCTGCCGCGTCTCAACAGCGACCTTTTTGAGTTGCACGTCTGTTGCCTGCGCGAGCGCGGACCGCTGGCCGAACAGCTTGAAACCGCGGGCATCCCGGTTCACGTTGTGCGTTTCGGCAGGCGCTGGGACCCGCTGGCGCTCATGCGCCTGCGCAACCTCGCGCGCGGCCTCAACATCAGCCTCATCCATGCCCACATGTACCGCGCAAACACACCGGCCACGGTCATGAAAATGTTCGACAAACGCATCGTGGTCGCCGCGCAATATCACAACATGGACACATGGGACACGCCCTGGCAGTTGCGCATGGACCGTCTGCTTGCCCCACGCCGAGACCTCAATGTGGCTGTCTCCGAAGCCGTGCGCCGCGAGCTGATCGAACGCCTGGCCCTGCCAGCCGAAAAAACACGCACCATTTACAATGGCGTGGACATCCGTGAATTCCACCCCGTGGCGGCTGCCGAGCGCCACGCCCTGCGCGAGCGCATGGGCTTGCCCGTGGCGGCGCGTCTTGTCATCATGCCGGCGCGCCTCACGCGCCAGAAAAACCAGGCGCTCGTCATCGGATGCGCGCGAGACATTCTCCAGGCCGCGCCCCGAACGCATTTCCTTTTCGCCGGCTCCGGCGGCGATGAGCAGATGCTGCGCAATCTGGCGGAGCAATGCGGCGTCAGCCGCAATGTATCGTTTCTCGGCAACCGCGCCGACATGCCCGAACTTCTTTCCGCGTGCGACGTCGCCGTGCTGCCCTCCACCAAGGAGGGATTTTCAAACGCGGTCATCGAGTCGATGGCGTGCGGACTGCCCGTCGTCGCCAGCAATGTGGGCGGCAACAGCGAGGTGATCGACCGGGGAATCAACGGTTATCTGCTCGACCCCCCCCCCACTCAGCCGACCGGTTCCCCGGGCGGAGATTCATTCGCTGGTCCGGCGTTCCAAGGCGTCAACGCCTCGCAGTTCACGCGCTTCGTCAAACGCCTTGTCACTGAGGACGACCATCGCGCCGCGCGCGGCGCCGCCGCGCGCATCCGCGCCCTCGATTTCAGCCTTGATATCATGGTGCGCCGCGTCGAACAAATGTATATGGATTTGCTTGGCGAGAACGGACTGTGACCATCGGCACGGAATCACGATATGATGTGACCGCCATTGTTCTTGGCGGCGGACGGGGAACACGGCTTTACCCCCTTACGCACTGCCGCTCAAAACCCGCCGTCCCGATTGCGGGCAAGTATCGCCTTGTCGATGTCGCCATATCGAACTGCATCAATTCGGGCATCCGCCGCATTTTCGTCCTGACGCAGTTCCTCTCCGCGTCGCTCAACCGCCACATCGCCCAGACCTACCAGTTCGACAAGTTCACCGAAGGATTCGTCGAGGTTCTCGCCGCCGAGCAAACGCACGAAAACGACACATGGTTCCAGGGAACCGCCGACGCCGTCAGGCGCAATCTGACTCATGTTCTCGACACCCGCGGCGAGCTTATTTTGGTGATCTCGGGCGACGCGCTCTATCGCATGAACTATCACGATGTCATCGCCCAGCATACGGCTGACCGCGCCGACATCACCGTCTGTTGCAAGTTCATCAGCGAGGAAATTGCCCCGTCGTTCGGCATCGTGGGCATCGACTCCTCCCGCCGCATCGTCAATTTCCACGAAAAACCGCCGCCGGAAAACCTGCCGCCGCTGCGCCTCGCCCCCGACATGCTCGCCCGTCACGGAAACGCCCCCCCCCCCGGAGGAAGCGGCATCAATTCCTTCCTCGCCTCAATGGGCATGTACCTGTTCAACCGCGACGCGCTGCTCGACACTCTGGCCGACAACACCAGCGACGATTTCGGAAAAGAGCTTATCCCGCGCTCTATCGCCAGCCGCCGCGTGTTCGCCCACCTTTATGGCGGTTACTGGGAGGACATCGGAACCATACGCAGCTTTTTCTGGGCAAATCTGAACCTGCTCAACGCCAAGCCGGAATTCGATTTCTACGATCCCCAATTTCCCATCTTTACGCGGCCGCGCCTGCTGCCCTGCGCGCAGATTGACGAATCGGACGTGTTTTGCGCAATGATTGCCGACGGTTGCATGATCCGCCGCGCCAGCCTGAACAATTGCGTCATCGGAATACGTTCCATCATCCGCGACGGCGCGCGGATGGAAAACGCCATCGTCATGGGCGCCGATTACTACGAGCGCGAGCGCCCCGCCGAACCCGGCCAGCCGCCCATGGGCATCGGGCACGGCGTGGTCATCCGAAACGCCATCATCGACAAAAACGCCCGCATCGGCGATGGCGCGCAGATCGTCAACCACAGCGGAATCGAACACGCCGACACCCGCTTGTATTCCGTGCGCGACGGCATTGTCATCATCCCCAAAGGCGCCGTCATTCCTGCCGGAACCGTCATCTGACATGGAGAACACGCCCCCCCCTGACAAACACGCCCCCCCCTGACAAACACGGAGAAACACGATGGAACATAATAGAAGAGATTGGGATTGGCATACCTCCCCCTTGGATTTTAACGGCCTTGACAGCATTGCCGCGAAAGTTGGCACCCCATTCTGGCTATATGACGCAGGGACGCTGAAGCGGCGCATCGGCGCGGTCAAGCGCGTGGCCGCCGAGGGCGGCGTGATGGCGCGTTACGCGATGAAAGCCTGTTCCGCCACGCGCGTCGTGCGCGAGATGCTCGCCAACGGCATCTGGATCGACGCCGTGTCGGGCAACGAGGTCGTCCGTGCCATCCGCGCGGGCGCCGCGCCGGGACAATCGCCACCGGTTGTCGTCCTCACGGCTGATGTTTTTCGCGACAACGCCCTCGACGCGATCATGCAATACGGCATCCTGCCGAACATCGGTTCGCCCGGAATGCTGGACGAACTGGCGCGCGCTGGCTACAAGGGCAACATCGCAATACGCATCAATCCCGGTTTCGGCCACGGTCATGTGAACGCCTGCGACACGGGCGGTCCGAGTTCCAAGCACGGCATCTGGTTCAGTCAGGCGGAAGAAATCGCGCGCCAGGCGGCGCTCCACGCGATGAAGGTCGTCATGTTGCACGCCCACATCGGCAGCGGCCCGCAAATGGAGGAGCTTCTGGCAAATCTGCGGCGCCTGGCAAACGAGTTTGCGCGAACCGCACCCATCTTTCCCGAACTCGAAGCCTTCAGTTTCGGCGGAGGCATTCCCCATTCCTACCATGAGGAAAACCCCGAAAAAGCCCTCAACGACGAAATCGCCCCGCTCGGTCCGCTGTTCCACGAGGTTGTGAAGCGTCTTCGCGAGACAACGCGGCGCGAGGTGCGCGTCGAAATCGAACCGGGACGTTACTTCGTCGCTCCCTGCGCGAAACTTGTCGCCCGCGTGACCGACATAAAGAAAACCGAACCCCGGTCAGCGAGTACGCCATCAGGCGAGAAAGGCGGGGGGCAGACATTTATCATGGTGGATGCGGGGTTTGTCGATCTCCTGCGCCCGGCGATGTACGGCTCCTACCACAGGATTTCCACGTACGGCCCCAGCAAATCCGGCCCCCCCCCTGGCGCGCGCCCCGTGGTTGTGGCCGGACCGCTGTGCGAATCCGGCGATGTGTTCACACGCGACGCTTCCGATTTTATCGCGCCCCGCGATCTGCCGCTTCCCGCCAAGGGCGATCTGCTCGTCATCCACGACGCCGGCGCCTATGGTTACGCCATGAGCTCAAATTACAACTCCGTCGGCCGCGCCCCGCAGGTTTGGATCGGCGAGGATGGCGCGGCCGCGCTCATCTCCCGCCGCGAAACCGTGGACGACATCCTGCGGCTGGAGACCGAAACAACGCTGTAATTCCCTGCCAGCCCCCCCCCGAAAGAACCATACGGAGAACACGGAGAACACGGAGAACACGGAGAACACGGAGAACATGCTGATTCTGTCGCTCACATACAGAAAGCGAAAGCCGGCATCTGTCGTTGAAGTTGTTTTCAATGACGGACAGGTATTGGATTTGGATCCGGAACTGGCCGTCAAATTTCAACTTGCGGCGGGCGAAGACATTTCGCAGCAGGCAATGGACGAGTTGCGGAACGCGCAGGAGAGTCTCACGGCGCGCCGTCGGCTCGTGCGTTATATGTCATTGCGCCGCAAGAGCGGGCGCGAGGCTTCGGATTATCTTCTGCGGGCGGGCTTCAGTCCGGACGCTGTCGAGTCGGCCATGGCGGGCGCGCGCGAACTGGGGCTGATCGACGATGCGCGTTTTGCTGCGGCGTACACGCGCACGCAGCAGCGCGCAACGCACAAGGGTCCGCGCGCCATCCGGCACGAATTGATGATGCGCGGCGTCAACCCCGGCATCGCGGCGCAAACAGTCGCGCCATCGGCGACGCCAGAGACGCAGAAGGAGCACGCGCGCGCAGCCGCGGTAAAAAAGGCCGCCAGCCTGCAAAAAGAGCCGCCCAACAAGGCGCGCGCAAAGCTTTATGCCCATCTTCTCAGAAAAGGCTACGACCCGGACGTGGCATCACAGGTGACGCATGAACTATTCAATGAAAAAGAATGAAAGTTGTGGCGCAGGCGGCCCGGACCCGCATGCCGGAGAACACGGACAAACATGGACAAATACGGACAAACACGGAAACCGGTCAGCGAGTACGCCATCAGGCGGAGAATGGCAGGCATCATGATAATTGCGCAAATCGCGGCTGGTTGCGCGGCTTCGTCCCCCCCCGCATCCGCGACGCCGCCATTGATCGTCGCCCACAGAGGTTCCTCCCACAGCGCGCCCGAGAACACTCTGCCGGCTTACGCGCTCGCGTGGAAACAGAACGCCGACGCGGGGGAGTGCGACATTTATATGAGCCGCGACGGGCGGATCATGGTGATTCACGATGGCGACACTTCCAGGACGGCGGGCGCCGCGCTGAAGGTCAAGGATACCGAGTCGGCGCGGCTTCGCCAGCTTGATGCCGGGAGATGGAAGGACGCGAAGTACGCCGGAACGCAAATCCCGTTCCTTGAGGAGATCATCGCCGGTCTTCCCGTCGGGAAGAGGCTCTTCGTGGAGATCAAATGCGGCCGCGAGGCGTTGCCGGCGTTGCGCGATGTGATTGCCGCGAGCGGCAAGACGCCGCACCCCCCCCTGATCACGCTGATCGGGTTTGAACTCGGCACGATTGTGGAAGCCAAGGCCATGATGCCCGCCCTCCCCGCATACTGGCTGCGCGGCACGGTGATGCGCTCCGGGAACGGCAAAAAAATTCCCCAGCCGCACGACCCCGCATGGGCGGTCACAGCGAAATCAAGGGGACTGGACGGACTGGATGTGCATTACGAGGGACTGACGCCGGAATTCGCTGCGGCGGTGAAGGCCGCCGGATTGGGGCTTCACGCCTGGACGGTTGATGACGCCGCCGAGGCGCAACGGCTCATGCGGCTTGGCGTGGACAGCATCACGACAAACCGCCCGGATTTCATCCGCGAGGCGCTGGGCGGGCGGGACGCCCGCGCTCCCAGGACAACCACGGACAACCAACCGGGGCATAACCAATAAAAAGGCGCGTATGGTGTAATCTGCCAAGGCAATAATTCCTCCTTCACGACTTCGGACCGCGCGTATTATTTTAGGAGACACACAATGCAGGACTCGATCCAGTTTGAACCCGATTTCACACCGGGCGCCAAGATAAAGGTTGTGGGTGTCGGCGGCGGCGGCACGAACGCCGTTGACAGCATGGTGGAATCGGGGCTGAAGGGTGTGGATTTTTTTGTGATCAACACGGACGCGCTGGCGCTGTCGCGCAGCAAGGCTCAGACGAAGATTCAGATCGGCCAGAACATCACGCACGGGCGCGGTTCGGGCGCCGATCCGGCCATTGGCGAACAGGCCGCGGTCGAAGCCAAGGATGTCATCCAGGAGAATCTTAAAGGCGCGGACATGATTTTCATCACGGCGGGTCTGGGCGGAGGCACAGGCACGGGCGCGGCGCCCGTCATCGCCGAAATTGCCAGGGACATGGGCATTCTGACCGTGGCCGTCGTCACGCGCCCCTTCCGGTTCGAGGGCCCCCAACGCATGAACAAGGCCAACCAGGGGCTCGACCGTCTGCGCCAGTTTGTCGACACCTGCATCATCGTTTCCAATGACCGTCTCATCGAGGTCGTCGGCCCAAAGACCCCGCTCAAGGAAGCTTTCAGTGTGGCCAACAACGTGCTGACGATGGGTGTGCAGAGCATCAACGACCTGATCAGTGTTCCCGGTCTGATCAACGTGGATTTTGCCGACGTCCGCACGATCATGAACGAAACCGGCGGCGCCGTGATGGGCGTGGGCGTGGGCAAGGGCGAGAACCGCGCCACCGAGGCCGTGAAAAAGGCATGCGCCAGCCCGTTGCTGGACAAAATTGTCATCGACGGAGCGCGCGGCGTGCTGATCTGCGTGACAGGGGGCGAGGACATGACCCTCAACGAGATCAACGAGGCGACGACCATGGTATACGAGGCCGCCTCGCCCGACGCGAATATCATTTTTGGCGCGGTGGTTGACGAAAAGCTCAAGGACGAAATCCGCGTCACAATCATCGCCACAGGCTTGGAGGACAAGCATCTGCGCACCGGCGCGCCCATCCCCGACGACTCGCGCATGGGTATCGGCCCGGGGCCGAGCAAGGAAAGAATCGAGTCGATGTTCACGCCGGCCACGGAGCGCCGTTCATCGGCCGCCGCGAAAACGGCGGAGGCGGTTGCGGCAAAGAAGGAAAGCGCCGTTGCCGCCGCATCGGATGCCGCGCACAATGTCGCGGCCGCCGCGCCAAAATCCGACGAGCACGTCAATTCGTTCGATTTCAAACGACCCGACAACCCGTTGCGCTCGAGTTCAGCGTTCGCCGCGGCCACGGAAACCGGTCAGCGAGTACGCCATCAGGCGGACGAACACGGACAAACACGGACAAACACGGAGAACACGGCTGACAAACTCGAGGAGAAATCCGCCGCGGGCGAACTGCGCGAGGACGATCCCGACATCCCCGCATTCCTAAAACGGCGCAAGAACCTGTTCGAGTAGCGCGCGCCATCATCCGCGGACAACCGTGGACAACCAATAAACAGGAACAAGACTCTTGCGATTGCTTGACCTGACACTTCCGGCTCCAGCGGAGAATCTCGCGCTGGAGGAGGCGTTGCTGGAGGAGACGGAAGCGGGGCAGGGCGGTGAAACGTTGCGGTTCTGGGAGAGCGGCGTCTTCTTCGTTGTGATGGGCGCGGGTTGCCATGCCAGCGCCGACGCAAACCTTGAGCGCTGTGCCGCGGACGGCATTGCCGTGCTGCGCCGGTGCAGCGGGGGCGGAACCGTCCTGCAGGGGCCGGGATGCCTGAACTGCGCGCTCATTCTTGACGCGCGCGCGCGCCGCGAGCTGTCGTCAATCGCTGAAACGAACACGCATGTTCTCGGGCGTCTTGCGCGCGCGCTGGAATCCGTATGCCCCGGCTTGCGCCGTGAGGGCATCAGCGACCTGGCGGTGGATGGAATGAAAATATCGGGCAGCGCCCAGAAGCGCAAACGCCGCTTTATCCTGTTTCACGCCACGCTCCCGCATGATTTCGATCCTGCGCTTGTGGCGCTCTATCTGCGCGAGCCGGCGCGCCAGCCGGAGTATCGCGCGGCGCGCCCCCACGCCCGATTCATGCGCAACATCAGCGCGCCGCCCGTCCGCCTGAAAGAACTTATCACCGCCGAGTGGGACGCCTCGGCCCCCCCCCCCAAGACGCCGTGCGCGCCGCCGCTCGAGCGCATGCGCGGACTCGTTGATTCCAAATACGCGCGCGACGCGTGGAACCTCATGTTCTGACCCCCCCCTGCAATTCGGGGAAGGGTATGCGCCGCGTGTCCATGCGGCGCGGTCACCCTGCGCAAAAATCGAGGACGGCCTTGACAAGTTTTTCCACGCCAACGAACACTTCCGCCGGTCCCTGGCCCAGCATGTAGGCCGGCGTGGTCACGATCCTGTGTCTGTGGTCAATGATGATGTCGCGCACGGCGCAGTCGTGGTGCACGGCGCCGAAACCGGCGATGCCGGCCGCGGTGGCCTTGTCGTTGCCGATCGTGAGCTGGGGTTTGACAACGCTGTCATCCTTGAAAACAGCCGCCACAGTCACGGGCGCAAGGCACATGGCGCCCACGGGCTTGCCCGCGGCGGCAAACTCGCGCACCACGCGCGCCACATCAGGGTGAACCCTTGCCTGCAGACCATCGACGGCGTGGGTGCAAAGATTTTTTGTTGATCCGAGACCGCCGGGAATGATCAGAGCGTCGAAATCAGCCGCGCGCGCCTGGGCAACATCCGCGATGTTGCCGCGCGCGATTCGCGCCGCCTCGGCGATCATGGCGCGCCGCTCGCCGGTTGCCTTGCCGGCGGCGTGGTCAAACACCTCGGCCTGGTCGCCGCTTGGCGCGAAGCACACCGCCTGCGCGCCCGCGTTGTCCAGCGCCAGCAGCGTGAAGACCGACTCCTGAATCTCCGAACCGTCCATCACGCCGCATCCTGACAGCAGAACAGCCACACGCTTGCCCATCGTTGTTCTCCTTCACTTTCGAAACTTGTATTTGATGAGTACCCACAGGGAAACAATACCGTCGAACCAGTACAACTTTTTTCCTTCGCCGCGCCCGCGCGGGGCGTAGTCGATTGGGGCCTCGATGATACGGCGGCCGGCGCGGGCCAGCTTAAGCGCCAGCTCGATGGTGAATGACATGTCGTTGCGGTCGAAGGCGATTCCATCAATGGCGCGGCGGCGGAACATCTGGTAGCAGGTTTCCACATCGGTGAGGCGCGTGCCCCACAACAGGTTCATCGTCATGTTAACCGCCCGGTTGCCCCAGTATTGCGGAAAAGTCATGCGCGGGCGTCCGCGCAGAAATCGCGAACCAAAAACGACCTCCGTCTCACCGCGCGCGATGGGTTCAAGCAGTTGCGGCAGGCATGCGGGGTCGAGTTCCAAATCTGCGTCCTGAAACACCACCACATCGCCGCGCGCCACGGCCAGCCCTGCGCGCAGCGCCCCGCCGCGGCCGTTGCGGGCCGTCTGGTAAATGACACGCAGGCCCCCGCGCTCCTCCTCGCGCAGCAGAATGTCGCGCGTGCCGTCCGTCGAATAGCCGTCCACTACGATGATTTCCTTTTCGACGGGTACGCGGCGCACCGCGCCGAGCACGGTGCCCAGCGTCGAAACCTCGTTATAAACCGGAATGATGACCGAGAGCATCATGTCAAAATTCCCCACGGGGCGTTGGGCGGGCGGGACGCCCGCGCTCCCAGGACAAACACGGACAAACACGGACAACCACGGACAACCAAGGACACGGATGAAATACCCGCACCAACACATCACAGGTCCCGCTTATGCCGGTCCTGTTCAATTTTCGGCAACGCGCCGCACGATGGAACATATCTCCTCGACATCGGCCTGCCGGAGCGCCGGATAGAGCGGCAGGGTGATCTCTCGCGCGGCATAATGCAGCGAAACCGGCCAGCGCAGGCTTGGCGCCCGCAGGCTTTCCGGCGGCGGAAAATCGTCGCCGAGCGCGCTGCCTTCCGGAATGGTCAGATCGCCCAGCATCTCGCCAAGGAATCGGCGATACCACGAGAACGTGTGAACAGGCGGATAGTGATGGGAAGTTTGAATATTGGCGACGCCAAGCGCTTTGCGCACCGCATCGCGCATCGTCCCGCCGCGGCAGACAATCGGCAGAATGTGGCATGCGCCCATGTCGATCGTCTCGTCGCTGCGGCTGAACGGCAGGATGACGCCCGGCGCGCCCTCGAGGTAGTGTCTGTAAATTTTGTAAAGCCGCCGGCGCGCGGCGTTGGCACGGTCGAGTTTGCGGAGTTGTTCGATGCCCAGCGCCGCGGTGATCTCCGAACAACGGTAATTGTGCCCTGGCGCGGTGATATCGTAACCGGTCGAACGGCGGCGATAGCGGTCATATGTAAGCGATGTCATGCCGTGCGAGCGGATGAGCCGCGCTTCCGTGGCGATGTCGTCGTCGCTCGTGACGAGCATTCCCCCTTCGCCCGTGGCAAGATTTTTGTTTGAGAAGAAGGAAAAACATCCGATCTGGCCCGTGGCGCCGAGCCGTCTTCCCGATCGCGCCCATGCGCCCATGCCGTGCGCCGCGTCTTCGATGAGCATGACGTCATGCTCGGCGGCAAGGCGGGCGAATTCGTCGGAATGGCAGTCGAACCCCGCGTAATGCACGATGACCACGGCGAGTTTGTCGCCTCGCTCGCGCGCCAGTATTTCGGCCGCGCGGCCGGGACTGATCAGAGGCGAGTCGAGCTCATCGATGTCTGTGAGCGCCGGGCGGGCGCCCACCGCGAGAGCGGCGTTCACCGTGGCGGCAAACGTGAGGTCGGGAACGGCGATGAGCGGCGCGCCGCGGCGCACCGGCGACGCGCCCGCGCTCCACCCCCGCCGCCGCTTGGCGATCGCGTAAGCCGTCTCCAGCGCGCACGTGCAATTGCACATCGCCACGGCGTGTTTCACGCCCAGATACTCCGACGCGCGCGCCTCGAACTCCTCGGTCCTCGGGCCCATCGTCAGCCACTTCGACCGCAGAACCTCAATGACGGCGCGCTCCTCGTTCTCGTCGTAATTCAGATCGCAGAGCGGAATACGCCACATGACACTATCTTCAATCCGTCCATTACCCCCATGACGCAATAAAAATTGTGAAGAACACGGACGACCACGAACAACCACGGACAACCATAGACAACCACAGACAACCACAGACAACCACAGACAACCACAGACAACCACAGACAACCACGGGCAACCACGGGCAACCACGGACGAAGAAAGAGGCGGCGGAGGGCCATGCTGTTACAGGTTGCATTTACGCGGTTGATTCGCGCAATTAGGACTCCGAATGTTTCAGGATATGCGATTTCCGTGCTGGGTGTTTTTGACCATGGCCTGCGGCGCATTGCCGGCGTCCGCCGCAGACACACAGAAAACACCCGTTGCCGTTGACACGCCGGCTTCCGCGCCGCGCGCGTTCAGCCGCGGCGGGATTAATCTTGCGCGCGCGTCATGGTTCGTGTCGGCCGCGCTCGATCCCTCCGCCGACGCCGCGCGCATCCAGCGCGAGTCCACTCCGACAACTCCCACGGTGACCATCCAGACCGAGCCAAAGGCCG
This sequence comes from Candidatus Sumerlaeota bacterium, assembly GCA_026398535.1. Classification (GTDB taxonomy): domain Bacteria; phylum Sumerlaeota; class Sumerlaeia; order Sumerlaeales; family Sumerlaeaceae; genus JAPLSQ01. Next base: position 60,289 of record JAPLSQ010000058.1, read on the forward strand.
CGGCCACGCTCTTCGCCCTTATCGACCTGCCCGATCCGGCCGGCCGCGGCGGCATGGTCACCATTGGCGACATCAACGGCAACGACGAGACTTTCTTCAACGGCGCGAAAATCGGCGAAACACGCGGAACGGGCATCACAGACAACGGCATCCCGCGCGTCTATTACATCGAACCGAAACTGCTCAAGTCCGGCCGCAATGTGTTGGCGCTGCGCCTGAGCGCCGTGTCGGGTGCGGGCGGATTTGGCATTCGTCGTGAGCCGCTGACATTCGGCTTCGCCAGCGTCCCGCCGCGTTCGCCCGCTTACGCCGCGCCCAAGCCCGTCCGGGGCGTCACGGCCATCCCTGAAGCCGAAGCGCGCGCCGCCATTGCCGCGCTTGACGGCGCCCGCCTCGCGGAATCATCAGAACCGCTCATGCGAAAACGCCCCTCCTTCGGCCGTTTCGGCATGTTTTTCCACGACGGTTTGCCAATGGTGACGGAAGTCAGTCCCGCGCGCATTGTTCAGCGCGCCGCGCCGCAGATCGATGTTTTGATCGACTCCGCGGCAAATCTCTCCATCGCGGCGGACGGGAGCGAACCGGGCATTGACGGCTGGCACAAACTCGCCCGCATGGAAGCGTTGTGCAGCGGGCAGCCCGTCATTTATACCATGTTGTCCCACCTGTTTTATCCGGGGGCCATCATCACCATCGAAGCTGGCAAGGCGCTGGCGTTGCGGGTCAAATTTCCGGGTGCGGCGGTCCGCGGCGGCGCCTTCCACCAGATGTCCGCCGAGGAAATCTCGCGTGCTCTCGGCTCGGCGCCCTTGGCGCCTTTCACCGCCTACGCGTTCTATGAAGCCCAAGCGCAGTCGGCGCCCGTCATCATTGCCGCCACAGGATGCGCCGCCAATGCCATTCAAGCCGAAAATTCGATCGACATCACTTTCTCGCGCAATCCCGAGGCCAAACCGCGCTCGAAAATCCACATTTTCTTCCCCGGGGGGCTGAACCGGTATGACTTTTCCGCCAAGCCAGCCTCTGTTTTCGGTCTGGCTGCCGTCATGGCGCCCGGCGCGGACCCGGCCGGCACGGTGCGCGCATGGTTGCGCATGGGGCTGAACGAGCCGTCCGCCACAGACGAGTATTTCCAAGTTAATCCAGGCGCGAACATCGTCCGCATCTTCCAGGTCATGCGTTACGCTCCGCCGCCGGGGATCCCGGTGGGCCCGCCGATGGTCATTCTGCCGCCGCAAATCGGTTTCGCGGCGTCCGCCTTCAGGTATCCCGCCGTCATGCCCGAAACAACAGTCACGGGCATGCTGTCGTTCTCCGGCCCGGTGCTGAGCGTGGCGCGGACCGCGGCGGCGGGCGCCACCACGGGCGGACTCATACTCGCCAGCTATGATCTGCCCCTCCCGCCGCAGGAGGAGCGCGGCCTGATCGCTGTCACGGCCAGCGAACCGTTGCGCGCCATGCTCAACAGCCACTTCGGCGAACTCGCCACGACAACGACCCTCAACGGCGTGAATGTCTTTTACAAGGGGCGCGCCCAGGGCTTCCAGGCATTCAGCTATCTCAGCGAGGCCAACCGCAAACGCCTGCTCGACAATACGGCGGTCATCGTGCCCGGCGGACTGCGCGATTCACAATGGTATGAGGCCGCCGAGCCGTTCTCCGGTCTCAGTTTCTGGTGGACATATTTCATTGAAGGCCCGTATTTCGGGCGCTTTGACCAGGACTGGGGCAACGGGCTGAGCCTCTATGGTCTGCACACAAGCGTAAAGTACAGAGGCGACTGGGAACTTATCGCAAAGAACTGGGACGCCGTCGAGCGCATGTTTTCGTGGTTTGCCGTTACTGACGACTGGGAATGGATGCGCGCGGCCAACGGCATCCATGGCCACGGCACTGGCGCCGGCGACTGCGCGTCGGCCGCATACGCGGGGGTCCTCAGCTACGCCAAACTCGCCCGCGGCGCAGGGCGCACCGAGGATTATCACCACGGACTCTATGCCGCCGCGCGCGCCGCATTGTTTCTGCTCAACCGTTTCGCCTATAACGATTTTGCCCAACAAAACAGTTTCAAGGAGCCAAACTCGCTCGTCCTCGGATTCCACGAGGGATCCGGGTTCCTTGTCGGCGAACTCAACGCCTACCCGTGGAACGTGACATCAAACATATCCGGCAACGGCCTCCAGCCGGAGAATTTCGATCTTTATCTTAAATATGCGCCCGACCTCCTGCGGGAATACGAAAAAACGTTCGAGCAGGCATACCCGGACTGGATGGACGGCTCGCACAAATACAACCGCCGCACGCTCTACCGCGGCAACTCCGGTTACATCACCCTGCCTCACATCTATCTGCGCGCGCGCATGGAAATGAACAGTTTTGAGGAGCTGGCCGGGCTGCTCAACCGCGCCCGGACAAATGATTATCTTTGGTGGCTGGCGCCGCCGGTCATCGCCGAGGCGCTCAACTCGCGCAACGATGTTTATGTGCGTGACTGGGGGCGCTGCGCTTTCAACGGCGGCGAAATTTCGCGCGACCGCAAACGCAACAGAAAAGTTGAACTGCAATTCGACAACAAATACCCGCCCGACGCTGTCGAGATCGCCGTGCCCAATCAGCCCGCGCTCATCCAGATCAATGGCGGCCCGGTTCCCCTCACCGATTCGCGCTACGACAACGGCGTGCAGTGGCTCAAGCTGCGCCGGCCTGGGGCAAACACAATCACCTTCCTGTATTGACTGCCAACAACTGATACCAAGTAATGCCAAACAACGATTCGGCCTGAACATCACCGAGAACACGGACAACCACGGACAACCAAGGACGAAGAACAATGATATTCACCACAGAGAACACGGACGAAGAACGAGGCGGCGGCGTGGTCAAACACATCTTCTCCGGCAACGGCACGGGAATCGCGTTCCGGGTGATGCCGGCATTAGGTGAACAATGAACCGATACATCTGCATCCACGGACATTTCTACCAGCCGCCGCGTGAAAATCCGTGGCTCGAATCACTGGAAATGCAGGACTCCGCCTATCCCTACCACGACTGGAACGAGCGGATCACGGCGGAGTGCTACGCGCCCAACGCCGCGTCGCGCGTCATCGGCGGTCAGGGATTCATCGAGCGCATCGTCAACAATTACTCGAAGATCAGCTTCAACTTTGGCCCCACGCTGCTGTCATGGATGGAGCACGCGCGCCCCGACATTCACGCGGCGATCGCGGAAGCCGACCGGGCCGGACACGCCAACTTTTCAGGGCACGGCCCCGCCATGGCGCAATGCTACAACCACATGATCATGCCGCTGGCCAATCATCGCGACCGTGAAACCCAGGTGATCTGGGGACTGCGGGACTTCGAGCACCGTTTCGGGCGCAAACCCGGGGGAATGTGGCTGCCGGAAACAGCCGTGAATCCTGACTGCCTTGACGTGCTGGCCGCCCATGGCATCCGCTTCACCATCCTGTCGCCGCTCCAAGCCGCGCGCGTGCGCCCCATCCGCTGCTCCCAGTGGACTGACGTGTCCGGCGGGCGCGTCGACCCATCGATGGCCTATGAATGCCGCCTGCCGTCGGGGCGCTCCATCGCGCTGTTTTTCTACGATGGTCCCATTTCGCACGCCGTGGCGTTCGATGGGCTTCTTGACGACGGCGCGCGTTTCGCCGCGCGCCTGGTGTCGGGATTTTCCGACAAGCGCACATGGCCGCAGCTCGTCCACATCGCCACCGACGGCGAGTCCTACGGCCACCACCACCAGTTCGGCGAAATGGCGCTCACCTTCGCGCTCGAACACATCGGCCTGGACGACGCGGCACGCCTGACCATCTACGGCGAGTTCCTGGAAAAACATCCCCCGACCCACATTGCCGAGATCCTGGAGAACACCGCCTGGAGCTGCGCCCACGGCCTCGAACGATGGCGCAGCGATTGCGGATGCAACTCCGGCGGACATCCCGGCTGGAACCAGCGATGGCGCGCGCCGCTGCGCGCCGCGTTCGACTGGATGCGCGACACGCTTTCCGTGCTCTATGAATACCGCGGACGCGAGCTGCTGACCGATCCGTGGGCCGCGCGCAACGACTACATCAGCGTCATCCTCAACCGCTCGAACGACAACACGGAGCGTTTCCTTGCCGCCCACGCCAGACGCGAACTTAAAGAAACCGAAAAAATCACCGCGCTCAAACTCCTCGAGATGCAGCGCAACGCCATGCTCATGTACACAAGCTGCGGGTGGTTTTTCGACGAACTCTCCGGGCTCGAGACCGTGCAGATCATGCGCTACGCCGCGCGCGCCCTCCAGCTCGGCGAGGAGCTGTTTCAAATGCCGCTTGAAAACCAGTTTCTTGCCATGGCGCAGGCGGCGCGCAGCAACATCCCCGAATACTCCGATGGCGCCGCCATCTACACGAAAATGGTCAAGCCATCCGTTGTCACCCTCGCCGACGCCACGGCGCATTACGCTCTCAGTTCGCTGTTTGAGAAATATCCCGAAACGGCGCGTCTGTACGCCTTCACGATCCGCCATGAAGAGGGGCACACGCAAACAAACGGCGCTGCGCGCCTGATGCTCGGCAGGGCGCGCGTCGCCTCGAGCGTCACCCGCGAATCATCCGACGCCTGCTACAGCGCGTTCTATCTTGACGAACACGATCTCAAGGCGCGTGTGAAGCTTGCCATGAGCGCGGAGGACTACAAGGCTCTCGCGGCAAATGCGCGGGAGGCTTTCGCGAAATCGGATTTCGACGCCACGACCGCCATTTTGCACGGCGCGCTGGGAGGAAAAGACTACACGCCAAAATCCATCCTCGGCGACGAGCAACAGAAAATCATCAATATCATTCTTAAAACCACCATTGAAGAAGCCGAGGCGGGCTTCCGCCGCGTCTACCGGTTTTATGAGCCCCTCATGGCATTCCTTAACGAAATGCGCATGCCCATGCCAAGCGTTTTCAACACAACCGCCGAATTCGTGATGAACACCACCCTGTTCAAGGCATTTTCCACGCCGGACATGGACATCGCCCATGCGCTTCACACCATGAGCAACGCGAGAAAATGGGGCATCAAGCTCGACGCCGCGGGCCTCAGCTACACGCTGACCGGCGCCATCGGAACCGCCGCGGAGCGCGCCTGCGCCTCACCGCGCGATGAGCGGCTCATGCGACAGTTTGACGCGCTGGCGGGACTGGCGCTCGAACCGCCGCTCAATGTCAATTTCTGGAAGGCGCAGAACGCATTCTACGGCGTCCTGATGACTGAATATCCCTCCATCGGAAAGGACGCCGCCAGCGGGGACCAGGAAGCCGCGGCGCTCGCGGAGCTTTTGAAATCCCTCGGAAACAAACTCAAAGTGCGGGTGGAACCAGCCCCGGCGCGTTGAACTCCGCCGAAACGGGCCGCGCCCGCCCCAAGGATCGCGTATCGATAACCCGTTTGCACAATGTCCCATAATTAACCATACATGACGCCGCCAACCGCATGAGCATCCTTCAGTCATATATGTTGACCGCCTGCATGCGGCCGTTTTTTCCCGCGCTTGCCGTTTCGACCTTTGTGTGCGTGGCGCGGCTGATGGTGCGGCTGTTCGACATCGTTTTGCGCAACGGGTTCTTTCTCGCCGGCCCCGCGCTCGAGATGTTTGCCGCGGCTCTGCCCGGCACGCTGTTCCTGACAATCCCGATGTCCCTGCTGGCGGCCATATTGCTGGGCGCGGGCAAACTGGCGGCCAACGGCGAAATTCTTGCCATCCGCGCCTGTGGCGTCAGCCTGTGGCGCGTCATCCGCCCGCTCATGCTCCTGTCCGCCGCCTTTTTTCTCCTGCTGGTCTGGGCGGCTCAAAGGCTGATCCCGGCGCTCAACCTGCGCAGCAGCGATCTTGCCACGCAAATCCAGTTTCGCGTGCTGTCAGCCCTCGCCCCCGAAACCGCCTACGAGCTCGTGGGAAACGGCAAAGACAACGACAGTTGGATCATTTTTGCGCATCGCGACGCCGAAACGGGCGACATGCGCGAAGTCGTGATCGCTTCGAACAGTGACGCAAACACCACGGCGGGCGTCGAAGATGACGCCCACAGGATGCCCGGAGACCCTGGCAGCAATGCCGGGACGCGCTCGATCATCTTTTCCTCCCGCGGACGCATCGAAGCCGAACTCTCCGAGCGCATGGTGTCGATTTTTTTAACATCAGGGACGATGCAGGTGGCCGGAAACTCGCAACAGCGGACTTTTGTCCGTTTCGATCATTTGCGAAAAGGCGTCCAGCCGCTGTTCTCGCGCACCGCGGCGGGCGGATTCACGAGGGCGGCGCGAGAGATGACGATGCAGGAGCTTCGCGACCGCATCCTCAATCCGCCGCCCGGACGCGTGCCCATGAAGTGGATGACAGTGCGGCAGGCGCGCGAGGAATTCAACGAGACGCGCGGCCCCGACTACAGTTTTGCCATCGAATATTATATGCGTTTCGCCCTGCCCATGGCATGCGTGGCGTTTGCGGTTCTTGCCGTCGGACTCGCCGACCGCATCCGGCCAAGGCGCACTTCGCTGGCATGGGGCATTTCCTTCATTGTGATTCTTTTATATTATGGCATGATGAACGCCGGCATGGCGTTTGGCAAGACAGGCAACCCTCTCACCCCTTACGCCATTTTTCTGCCCAACATTGTCTTCCTCGGATTGGGCGCGGTATTGTTGCGCCGCGCGCTCCGCGGACGCTGACATCGATTCCGTGCCGCGCGGCCTCAGAACTCGATCAGCGCATGAAAAGACCGTCCGGACAGTTTCTTGCGGCCCGGGAACACGGTCAGCTCGATGACCACGGCAACCTCGACAACCTCGCCGCCCAGTTTTTCCACAAGCTCGCACGCCGCCGCGAGAGTGCCGCCCGTTGCGATCACATCGTCGAGCACGAGTATCTGCTCGCCCGGATGAATGGAATCCTCATGGATTTCGATGGTGGCCGTGCCATACTCAAGCTCGTAGGACATGCTGCGCGTCTTGTGCGGCAGCTTTCCTTTCTTGCGCACAGGGATCACGCCGCACCCCAGCACATACGCCAAAGCGCCGGCAAATATGAATCCGCGCGCCTCAACGCCCACGATCTTCGTGATGTGCATGCCCCGATAGCGCTCAGCCAGCTTGTCGACTGTGTGGCGGAAAGCCGCGGGATTGTTCAGCAGTGTCGTGATGTCCTTGAAAAGCACGCCCTTTATCGGAAAATCCGGCACATCGCGGATGTGTTGTTTCAAATCCATGAAATATGCTCCGTTTTACTATCGATGTGTTTTAAATAACGGGCATTGCACAAGAAAAAGCCAGTTAAAACAGATTCATTGACATGGAGAACACGGACAAGCACGGACAAACACGGACAAACACGATGGGGTTAATTACCCGCGGCGATGAGTTCCGAGACAGTGACGAAACGATATCCCTGGCCTCCGAGAACGTCGATGATCCGGCCGGTGGCTTCGAGCGATGTCTGGAAGCGGTCGTGCATCAGGATGATTGAGCCGTCGCGCGCTTCCTTAAGAACGGTGTTGACGATCTGATCCGTTGTGCGTCTGCGCCAATCGTTGGTGTCGACATCCCACAGGATGATCTTGAGGCCCATGGTCTCGCAGATGTCGCGCACGCGCGTGTTCCATGATCCATAAGGCGGCCGGATGACCCTCGTCCGCTCGCTTGATATGGATGTGATCAGATCGTTGCAGCCGTCCATCTCGCGGCGGATGCCGTCTTCACCCAGCTTTGTAAACTGTTTGTGTGTGACGCCGTGATTGCCGAGTTCGAATCCGCTGCCGGCGCGTGCAAGCTCCCCGGCCGCGGAGGGATATGCGCGGATCGATTCGCCCAGCAGGAAAAACGTGGCGTGCGCGTTTTTCTGGCGGAGCAGACGGACAAGTTTTGGTGTGATGGCGGAATTGGGGCCGTCGTCATAGGTCAGCGCGAGCAGTTTTTTCCCGGTGGGCCAGTTTGAGATCGGTCGCGGGCCGGTCGTCACGCCAGCGCCGGCTTTCATCCTGGATGATTTGACGGCGGTCTGGCTTTTGGCTGTCGTTTTGTTTTGGGTGGCGGATTTGCTGGCAACTGTTTTGGCGGGTCGGACGCCTGCAACTGCGGATGTGCTTTTGGCGGATTGATTCTCGTTTGATGACCGGGCCGCGGCGGGTTTCGCGCCCCCCCCCGCAGGCGCGCGCCTGAACCATTGGAAACGCGGCTTTGGCGTGGGCGTGGCGGCGGCGGGATATTGCTGTGGCCACAAGCCCCCCCCCGGCGCGGCAACCGCGCAAAAGAGACAAATTAATATTTTATAATGGCGCATGAACTGCTTTATATGAGTACAACGGCGCATATTCTGCTAAAAGGGCATCCGCGGCCGCCCCCCCCGTCGACAGGCTGGAAGCCCGCGCCACAATCCGACGCTTGATGCATAATGTCATAGACACCCTGCTTGGAAGGTATTATATCGTGACAACCAACTTATCAATACAGGAGATCGCAATGAACGCCAAACACTTTATTGTTTTATCAATCGCCGGCGCCGCGGTGTGGGCGTTGGCGTCGTCATGCGGCAGTGCGACGGGCGACGACACCAAATCCGAGACGAAGACGGTTGCCATGGTCAAAAAATCCGCCGTGCAGGAACTCAACGAAGCCAGCAAAGGCCAGACCATCGTGACGCCCATGGGCAAGACGATCAAGGTTCGGCTGAAATCCAACCGCACGACAGGTTATGGCTGGAAGGTCAGCGCGTGCGATGACAAGGTGCTCAAAGCCGCGGGCGAACCGGCCTATGAGACGCCCGACACACAGATGATGGGCGCGGGCGGCCACGATGTGTTCACCTTCGAGCCAGTCAAGCCCGGTCAAACCGTGCTGAAGCTTGATTATGTGCGTTCGTGGGAGAAGAACACTCCGCCTGAACAAACATGGAGCGTAACGATCACGGTATTGCCAAAACCGCCTGCGAATCGTCATGGCCGAAGATCATGAGATGAATCCCAAACCCGCGCGCGCCGCGACAATAACGGCGCTTGTCATTTATGCGGTTGCGGTGCTGTTCGTGCTTGCATGGGCGCAGACACCCATTCTCGCGCCGTCAAACATCAACCGCACACAAGCTGCGCTCGAACCCCTGCGCTCGGTCAGCGATTCGGTTTTTATGTTCAGTCAGGGGGGGCTCATGTCCAACAACAACATGCCCTGGCGCGCTCTCGGCATTTTTGCGCTGTGGTTGTGCGCGCTCAGTTCGCTGGGCATTGGTGTGTCGCGCGGCATTTTCCCGGCAGGGCTTCTGTGGGAGGAACGCCTGCTCTTCGGTTTCGGCGCCGGATACATCATCACCGGGCTTGCCGTGCTGTTTGCCGGTCTGGCTGGTTATGCCACACCCGACTCCGCCGCGCTCATCATTCTGCTTGCGCTGCTTGCGGGGCTTTGGCTCTGCAGACGCCAGATCGCCGGCATCCTGCGGCGGCGTCCGCCACCCCACACGGACAACCACGGAGAACACGGAGAACACGGACAAGCACGGACAAACACAGACAAACACGGAGAACACGGAGCATGGCAGGCATCATGGCGCGCTCCGCCCCCCCCCCGGCCGGACAACTGGCGGGTTGCCACGCGGATACTCCTTTTTTTCCTGTGCGCATTTATGGCCGCCGGATTTCTTTACGCCATGACCCCGCCCATTCAGTCCGACGCGATGCGTTATCATCTTGCGGCGCCCCAGGAGTGGCTCAAAACGGGGCGCATCACTTTGTTGCCGCTTAACGCCTTCAGCAATTTCCCTTTTTTGCCCAACATGCATTATATGATTGCTCTGGCATGGGATGGGCCAGAAGCGTCGCAGATGATGCACTTCGCCATGCTGGCGCTTGTTACCGCGGGACTGTGCGGCTTCGTGCGCCGTTTCGTCGAGCCGCTTTATGGTTCGCCGCCTCCGCGCTCCGCCCCTTTCATCCGGCTTGTTGTCGCAACCATGTATGCCGGGGTTCCCGCGGTGTTCATTGTGGCGTCATGGCCGTTTGTGGACCAGATGTTCGTGTTTTTCGTCTTTGCGTCGCTTTACTCCATGCTTCTGGCATTGCGGAGCGGGTCACTGGCGGCTTATGTGTTCACCGGTGTGATGATGGGCGGGGCGCTTGGCTCGAAATACACGGCGCTTATTTTTTTCGGTGTTCTCATGGCGCTTGCCCTGATTGAGCTTTTCGTTGTCCGCCCCCCCCCCGACGCCTGGCGCGCTGGCGGCGCGCCGCCGCTAATGGCTCGCGCGCGCCGCTTCGCCGTGTTCGTTTTTGTTGCCGTCCTTGTCGGGTCTCCATGGTTCATAAAGAATGTCGTTTTGACCGGCAATCCCGTTTATCCTTTTGCCAACCAGCTTTTCGGCGGCGGCGACTGGTCAGGGGCCAATGCCAGGCTCTATGAAAGCAAGATGCGCGAAAAAGGTGAGACGCCCGCGCTGACGGCGTTTTTCAGATCGCCGGTCAAGGCAACCTTTGAGTGGACGCGTTATGAAGGGCAATATCCAGGCGGGGCGCTGGCGGGCGCGCTCATTGCCGCCGCCGCCGCCGTTGTCATGCTCATTCTGCGGTACCCCCCCCGTGAAAAACGCGCCGGGGCGCTCTATTACACTGCCGCCGCCGCCGCGCTCTACTATGCCTCATGGTTTGTGAGTTATCAGAGCAACCGCATGCTGGCGCCGTTTTTTGTGATGGCGCTGCCGCTGGCCGCCGTGTTTTTTCATGAGTGCCGCATCCTGTCGCGCGGCGCTCTGGCTCTGGCGCTGGCCGTGGCATTGCTGTGCGCCGCCCACGGCATGTTATGGGCGCTCCAGTGGGAATACCTGCGCGCCGTGCCGCCCTCCATGTCCTACTTCAACGGTTCGATGTCGCGCGACGAGTATCTTGTGCGCGGACTGAACTTCCGCCAAGCCTATCTTTATCTCAACGAGCGTGTCAAACCGGATGAAAGGGTGCTGCTGATTGGCGAGCATCGCATCTACGGGGCGCAGTTCAACGCGATCTGGAGCGACTGGTTCGACACGCCCGCCGTGCTCCACATCATGCGCGCCAACAGCATCTCCAGCCCGGCGGCGCTTGAGGGCGCCCTCAGGCTCGCGGGCGTGCGATGGATCCTCGTCAATGAAACGGAGATCGCGCCTCAGAACGAATTGTACTGGAGACCGCGATTCACGGCCGAAGAATGGAAACTGCTGCAGACATTCCTGGAAATCCAGTCGCGCAACCGCATCAACATCCCTCCGGGCGTGTCGGTGATCAGGCTCCCCTGAACACGGAGAACACGGAGAACACGGACAAACACGATGGAACCATCAACAGCGCAGGAAACCATTTCGGCCTCGGCAACGGTCTTGCGTTTAACGGCCATTGTTCTGCTTGTGGCGCTCAACGGTTTCTTTGTGGCAGCCGAGTTTGCCATCGTTCGCGTGCGTGCGACGAGAGTCAAAGCGCTTGCCCGGCGCGGATCGCACATCGCAATAATCGCCGAGCACATGCTTGGGCACCTCAACGCCTACCTGAGCGCCACGCAACTCGGCATAACGATCGCATCGATCCTGCTCGGCTGGGTGGGTGAATCAACCCTGCGCGTGAGCATCATCGGTCCTGCTTTCAAAGCGCTCAACATCACCAACCCAACCTTGCTGCACGTTGTGTCGTTCCTTTTCGGCACGGGGCTTATCGTTTTCCTGCATGTTGTCCTTGGCGAACAGGCGCCCAAGGCGCTGGCCATCCAATTTCCTGAAATCACGACAATGTGGATCGCCTATCCCCTGAAGTGGTTTTATTACCTCCTGTATCCGATCATCACCGTGCTCAACAATGCCTCGCTGCTGATGCTGCGGCTTGTTGGCATTCAACCGGCAACAGAGCATGACATGGGCCATACGGAGGAGGAACTGCGCATGCTCTTCTCGGCCTCCACCCGCTCAGGCGTCCTGACCACGGAAAAGCGCGTCCTGCTGGAAAACGTGTTCGATCTTTCCCAGCGCATCGTCCGCCAGATCATGGTGCCGCGCACCCAGGTGGCCGCCTTCAACCTCCAGAAAACTCTCGCCGACAATATGCGCATCGCGGCGCTGACCGCCCACAGCCGCTACCCGCTCATCGACGGCGATCTCGACCATGCCGTGGGACTCATCCACATGAAGGACCTTTTCTGGCAGCTCAAGGAGATGGAAGCCCCGCACCCCCCCCTGAGCGCCGAAGGCGGCGAAGACACTGGCGGCGCCGCGCCCGACGACCTCAACCCCATGATCTCTGGCGGCGACGTGGCGCTCAACCAGCCTGCGACCGGCGCCGAATTCCTGCGAAAGATCGCCCGCGAAGTCCCCTACGTGCCCGAAACGATGCGCATCGACAACCTTCTGCGCGAACTCCAGCAGAAGCACGTGCACCTGGCCATGGTCGTGGATGAATACGGAGGAACATCCGGGCTTGTCACCTTTGAAAATGTCATCGAGGAAATCGTGGGGGAGGTGCAGGACGAGTTCGACCAGGAGACACCGCTTATCCGCCGGATCAACGACACGGAATTCGCCATCGACGGCTTCGCGCCGCTCACCGAAGTCAACGACGCTCTGGGATGCGACCTGCGCGCTGAAGATGCCGACACCATCGGCGGCTACATCCTCGCGGAACTTGGCCGCATGCCCGTGACCGGCGACCGGCTGAGCGCCGAGGGCATCGAACTCACCGTCAGCGAAATGCAACGCCACGGCATCCAGCGCATCCACGCGCGGCTGCTCGGCCAGGCCGCGCCCGGCGACGAACACGGAGAACACGGAGAACACGGAGAACACGGACAAACACGGACAAACACGGACAAACACAGAGAACCATGAGCCAGCCAATGACACCCGCACAACTTCCGCCGCTGAAGAAGCGCGTCGAGTCCGTCGACGCTTTTCGCGGCTTCACGATCTTTGCCATGATTTTCGTGATCATGGTTGCCGGATACCGCAACCTGCCGCTGACCTTTCCGCATTTTGGCAGCGCGCCGGTGTCGACCTTCAAACACGCCAGCGAGGACGCCGCCCCCCCCCTACCGCGTGAATGGGCCTTCTGGCAGGGGCTCAAAACATCGGACCCCCCCCTTATTTATTATGCCGGCAAGCTTCTGGCCTGCGACACAAACTCAAGCTGCACGGTGGCGGTGCTTGGCGACAAGGACACGACGCTGGCCGTGGTGAGCGGGGCGCGCATCCGCGCCGCCAAGCCGCTCCGGCCCGGCGAGGAGGTGATCGCTCGGTCGCTCGCTCCGGCCCCGCCGCGATCCGGCGTCATGGGCGAACCGGTCAGCGAGTACGCCATCAGGCCGGACAGCTTCACCATGCAGGGAACCGGCAACGGATGCACATTCTGCGATCTTGTGGCGCCGTTTTTCGTGTTCATTGTCGGCGTGTGCATCCCGCTCAGCAAGCGCAAGCGCGGCGCCGAATGGTGGCGTCATGTGGGTTTCCGCACTCTCAGCCTCATCCTCGCCGGCGTCCTTTACATTTCGCTCATCCTCAAGCTTTCGTGGTGGTGGGGCATTTTGCAGGCCATCGGCGCGGCTTATTTCATGGGCGCGGTGGCGATGTTCCTGCCCGTCTGGGGGCGCTGGACAGCGATTGCTGTCATTGCGGCATTTCACGCATGGATGTCGTGGCATGTTCCTTGGTGGCTGGAGCTGGGCGACAAGACGCGCCCGTTCTTCACGATCGCCAACCTTCACGGCGACCCGCTTCGCCCCCTCACCGTGCATTGCACGCCCTGGGCGTCGATCTCATGGGGAATCATCGCCATCGCGGGCACGCTCATCGGCGACGCCGTCGCCGGCCGTGAACCGCGCGCCATCATCCGCCAGTGCCTTGTTGTCGGCGTCATCCTCACCGCCGCTGGCTGGCTGCTTCATATCTATCAGGCGCCGATGAACAAGGACTATGTCTCGCCCGCCTATTCCGTGTTCACATCGGGGTTGGGCGCGCTGTGCTACCTCGTGTTTTACCTGCTCATTGACGCGGCGGGCCTGAAACTGTGGGCGTGGCCGTTCACCGTGTTCGGCGCGAACGCGCTGCTGGCGTATTTCATGCAGCCCGTTGTGCGCATCTTCTTCCAGGCGCTGGGACTGTACCCCTTCTTCACCTCGCACGCCGGCTGGAACGGCGTGCTGTGGGGGCTGATCTGGACAACCTGCCTGTGGGTCGTTGTGCTTTGGTGCAACAAAAAAAACATCTATTGGAAATTATGACAATATCGTCATTCCGCGCGATCAACAAGCCCCCCCCTGATTATTTAGATGCGGGAGAGATGCCCGCGATCCGATGCTCCGCCCCCCCCCCCCCGAAAATAAGCGCGCCTCCCGCCAATTTACACGGGCTTGCGCTGTATCAGGTTCATCAACGGCGCCGCGTCGCCCGACAACGAACACGGACAAACACGGACAAACACGGAGAACCATGAGCATGACAATCTGCGGCGACACCCTGACCAGCAACAGGATCGTGAAAAACTGGATCGACGAGATGGCGGCCATGTGCCAGCCGGACAGAATCGAGTGGATCGAAGGATGCGACGATCAGCGCGACATGTTGCGCGATGAGGCCGCGCGAACGGGCGAGATCATTCCGCTTGATCCCGTCAAGTACCCAAATTGCTACTACCACCGCACCCATCCCCTCGATGTGGCGCGCACAGAGGACAAAACATTCATCTGCTGCCGCAACGAGAAAAACGCCGGCGCCACCAACAACTGGAAAGATCCCGAAGAGGCCTATCTTGAGGCTGCAAGCTTTTTACACGGCTCCATGCGCGGCCGCACGATGTATGTCATCCCCTTTTCCATGGGCCCCATCGGCTCGCCCTTCAGCAAAATCGGGATTGAACTCACCGACAGCATCTACGTGGCGCTTAACATGATGATCATGACTCGCGTTGGCCGCGAGGTGCTCGACGCGCTTGGCTCAAGCGCCGATTTCACCCGGTGCCTGCACAGCAAGGCGGGCCTCGACCCCGACAAGCGCCGCATCCTCCATTTCCCCGAAGACAACACCATCTGGTCCGTGAACTCGGGTTATGGCGGCAACGTGCTGCTCGGCAAGAAGTGCCTCGCGCTGCGCCTGGCAAGCTGGATGGCATGGCAGGAGGGGTGGCTCGCCGAGCACATGCTCATTCTCGGCATCGAGGAGCCAACCGGCTATGTGGATTACATTGCCGCCGCCTTCCCCAGCGCCTGCGGCAAAACAAACCTGGCCATGCTCGTCCCCCCGGAAGGGCTGAAAAGCAAAGGCTACCGCATCTGGACCGTTGGCGACGACATCGCATGGATCCGCCCCGACACCGACGGGCGCTTGTGGGCCATCAATCCCGAGGCGGGATTCTTCGGCGTATGCCCCGGCACCAATTCGCGCACCAATCCCAACGCCATGGCAACCCTGCAAAAAAACACCATCTTCACCAATGTCGTGCTTGGCAATGACGGCACGATCTGGTGGGAGGAAGGCGACGGCGATCCGCCCGCCGGCGCCCTCGACTGGCTGGGCAATCCATGGCATACCGGCAAAAAAGACGCCAAAGGCGGCGTGATTGCCGGGGCGCACGCCAACAGCCGTTTCACCGCGCCGTTGCGCCAATGCCCCTCGGCTTCGCACCGCGTGGAGCACCACCACGGCGTGCCCATTTCGGCGATCATCTTCGGCGGCCGCCGCGAGCGCCTGGCCCCGCTGGTGTACGAGGCGCTGTCATGGAACCACGGCGTGTTCATCGGCGCCAGCATGGCAAGCGAACGAACCGCCGCGCAGTACGGCACGCAGGGCGAGGTGCGCCGCGACCCCTTCGCCATGCTCCCATTCTGCGGCTATAACATCGCGGAATATTTCAAGCACTGGATAAAAATGGGGCGCACCGTCAAACATCCCCCGAAGATATTCCATGTGAACTGGTTCCGCAAAGACGCCGACGGCAAATTTCTGTGGCCCGGCTACGGCGAGAACCTGCGCGTCCTCGAATGGGTGCTCCAACGCACACGCGGCGAAGGCGACGCCGTGCTCTCGCCCATCGGCTATCTTCCCACACCCGACGCTTTCGACATGACCGGCCTCATACTTTCGAAGGCCGCCATGGCAAAACTGCTCGAGGTCACTGGGGAAGACTGGAAGCAGGAAGCCAACAGTGTTGGCGAGTTTTTCGACACGCTCGGTCCTTGCATGCCTTGGGAAGTGCGCAACGAGCTGGAAGCCCTGCGGCGAAGGTTGGAGCCAGGGGAGAACACGGACAACCACGAACAAGCACGGACAAGCACGGACAAAGAACGAATAACACCCACAATCCTGCCGTGAGAAGCAAAGGCGCCGACTAAGACCGCGAAATTCAGGCCGCGAAATTCAGGCTGCCGGATATCGCTCCGGCTGAATTTCGCGCAATCCTCTCCCTATTCGTCTTCCGAGAGGATCGTCACACGAATATACAATTCGTCATACGGGAGTTTGCCGCCGGAAAATCAAGGCTGCAAGCGCTTGCGCTCATGGCGGTTGTCGTGGTCTGTCTCGGAACGGAGAACCACGGACCCCCCCCTGAACCACGGACAACCACGGACATATCGGGTGTCAGGTTTGCGGTGACCAACTCGTGGCTGGAATGCTGTCTGCGCGATATCGCCGGCCCCCCCCCGCCTGACGCGGATGTGGCGCGTCTTTGTCCGCCGGGCTCGTGTCCGGGCCATTTTGACATAAAACCGGGCGACGCGGCTGTGCTTATGAAATGCCAGGCGCTGTTCCGGTTCGATTTTCAGAAATCTCTCGACGCCAGGATACAAGGTCTGCGCACCGAGGGTCCCGCAATCATATCCATTCCTGCCCCCGATGGGCTGTGCATCCCGGATCGCTACCTTGAATCTTGCGAGTCAATTCATGATGAACTGGCAAGACTGGAACCCGGCAGGCGTGCGGTTTTCGATGCCGCGCTGACAGCCACACGCGCGCGGCTCTCGAGCCTGTCCGCGCAGGCGCATGCCACGATTGCGGATGCGCGGTTACCGGGCGTGCGCGTTGTTGTGTCGGGGCGCCAAGCCGCTTTCTGCCGATGGCTCGGATTGGACACGGTGAGCGCCTATTCCGGCGGGGAGGCCGCGTCGCCCGCGCAACTGCGGGCGCTTGTAGAGAAAGGGCGTGATGCCAGGGTGCGTTTCGTCATCACGAACCTGCAGGAGGGCCGGCAGATGGGCGAGGCGCTTGCCTATCATCTCGGCGCCCAAGTGGTCGTGTTCAGCAACTTCCCGGACATGACGAGTTCCCAGAACAGCTTCGACGCCCTGGTAAACATGAACATTCAGGCGCTGATCTCGGCCGCGGGCGCCATCAGGCACGGAAACCGGTCAGCGAGTACGCCATCAGGCGGACAAACACGGACAAACACGGACAGGCACGGAGAACCATGATATTCACCACAGAGACAACCGCCGTGCTCGATGTCGTCAGCCTGCGCGCGGGCCCAACGACCATTCTTTGTGATGTGTCGCTCACGCTTCAGCGTGGCGAATTTGTATGCGTGCTTGGACCCAATGGCGCCGGCAAGAGCACAATGCTTTCCATGATGAACGGCACGGCGCGGCCAACCGCCGGAACAGTCAGGCTGCTCGGAACGTCCGTCTGGGAAACCGGGGAGCGAGTCCGCGCCCGCCTGCGTGCGCGCATTGGGACCGTGCTTCAGCGCAGTGAGTACAATCCGCAGATTCCCCTCACCACGCGCGAGGTGGTCGCGATCGGCCGCGCCGGACCCTGCGGCATCCTGCGGGCGCTTGACACCCAGGACTGGCGCCGCGTTGACGAAGCCATTGACTGTCTTGACCTTGCCCCCCTTGCCGGGCGGGTATATCACACTCTTTCAGGCGGCGAACAGCAGAAGACGCAGATCGCGCGCGCGCTGGCACAACACCCCCGGATGCTGCTGCTCGACGAACCGGCCACCGGCTTGGACATCGACTGGCAGGAACGGATGATCAGTTTGGTCGATTCTCTGTTTGGGAGCGCCGATATCCCTGTCGTCATGACGACCCACCACACGGGACATATTCCCCCCTGTTGCAACCGCGTGGTGCTTTTGTCGCGCGGCCGGGTCGTATTTGACGACGCCCCGGACGCCGCACTCACTGCGCCGGTCCTGTCGGCTCTGTATGGCTGCCGCATTGAAGTCATCGAGCGCAACGGCCGTCGTCACTGTCACAGCGCCGGAGGGTTCGCGCCATGATGTTTCTCTGGCAGGCGGCGGCCGTCCTTGCCGGTTCTTCCACCGGGTTGCTCGGTGTCTATGTCGTCGGATTCCGGATGCCCTTCCTTGGCATCGCGATGGCGCATGCCGCGATGGCCGGGGCCGTTCTGGCATGTCTGCTGGGGTTGCCTGTCGGCCCGCTGGCGCTCCTGTTCGCGTTGCTGGCCGCGGCGGTCATGGCATGGCTTGTCACGACGCATTTACGCGCCGATCTCAACACGGTGACAAGCATCCTGCTTTCGCTCACGATGGGGCTCGCGTTTCTTGGCATCGGTCTGAACAAGGGCGATATGACGCCGCTGCTTGGCCTGATGTGGGGCAGCCTGCTTTTTGTGCGGCCGGCGGATGTCTGGATCATGCTGGCGATGATGGCTGCGCTCGTTCTGTTCGTGACGATGCTGGGCAAGGAGATGGACGCCATGCTGTTCAGCCGCAACATCGCACGCGCCTGCGGCGTCAACGACCGGCTCGTGCTTGTCCTGTTCCTGGTGCTTGCCGCGGTGATCATCACGGTGAACCTTCAGATTGTGGGCGGACTGCTCATGTACAGCCTGCTCACGAATCCTGCCGCGGCCGCGTTCGAAATTGGGCGCGGCATGCGCGCGGTGCGGTTTCTGGCCGCCTCGGCCGGCGCGCTCGGCGCTGTTGGCGGTTTCTGGCTGTCCTATCCCCTGAACCTGCCCACCGGCGCCTGCATCGTTATTGTGAGCGCATTGCTCTACGCCGTCGCATTGGCGGCCGGACAACCACGGAGAACACGGACAAGCACGGACAAGCACGGACGAACGAAGACCGGTCAGCGAGTACGCCATCAGGCGGACAACCAAGGACACGGATGAAATACCCGCACCAATCCGATGAGGCCCTCGGCGCGTTCTTTGACAAGTGCGCCTTGAATGGTGACATGGCGGATTTTACGCCTGAGGAGCAGAGGAAGCTGGCAAGTTTCCTGAGATTGTGGGACATCAGGGCTGGCCAGCATGTGTTGGAGCCGGGGTGTGGCAGCGGACGCCTGACAGCCCGGCTGGCTTCCATCGCGGGGTCTGAGGGCAGGGTCCATGCGTGCGACCTCTCACCCGAGATGATCCGCCGCGCGAAACAGCACGGGTTGCCGCCCCAAGCGGAATTTGTTGTCGAATCCATCAACACGCTGCACGAGCCAGACAAATCGTTCGACCACGTCGTCTGCCTGAACGTCTTCCCGCATTTCAGCCACCATCCCCGGGCGCTGGCACAGATTGCCCGCGTGCTCAAGCCGGGCGGGCATCTGTGGATCAGCCATTTTGAAGGAAGCGACCGCATCAATCAGTTCCACCGCGATGCGGCGCCCGAGGTGGCCCAACACATGCTGCCGGGCGCGCAGGCAATGCGGCAACTTATAGCCGGAGCCGGCCTCACATGGATAGGGCTGACCGACATACCGGAGATGTACTCGCTGCACGCCATCAAAAGCACGGAGAACACGGACAACCACGGACAAGCACGAAGAAGCACGGAGAACCCGGAGAGCACGGACAAGCACTACGGCGACATCATGCCGTTGCTCAGGCGCGTCACCACCCCGGCGCTCATGGTTCCATTGGTCGGATCATACCATGTGCGCGGCGGTACGGGAAGATGCGAAGCGTCAGAGTCCCAGAAGCTCATGGGGCCGATCGGCCCGACGCTCCACAGAGCCCATTTCGCCGGGGCTGACTGCTCATCGAAGTAGGGAATGTCCGTTGACGGGCCGCCGTCGAGCGGGAAATCCCTCGGAATCCACAAAGCCAGAATCGTCTGGACCTCGTTGGACCAGCCAAAACCGGGGGCGATGTATTTGTAACGCCGCCCTTCCCGCCCCCCCCCGTTAAACACGTCGCAATACCGGTTGCTCAGGTAGGGAACCGGCGAGGTCAGTTCCGGCGGCAGAATGTTGTGCTCATCCTGGTTCGCCTGCATGCCCGCGCAGTAGGTGCGCGCGGGCGGATAACGGTTCTGGTCCGACCGGTACATCTCGACACCGCTGGCAATCGCGCGCAAGTCGGCTTTGGCGCGGGCGACTTTGGATCTGGTCTGCGCCAGCAGAAAGTTGGGCGTCGCGATGGCCGCAAGGATCGCGATGATCGCCGCGACGATCAGCAGTTCCACGAGTGTGAAACCGGACGCCCGCTTTCCGTCCGCCTTGAGCATTATTCGTAACACTCCCAATCTCTGGCGGAGGCGGGGGCAAGGTTTATGTCCGAGTACTTCCTGACCCAAAGACGGTATGCGCTCGTGCAGGGAAACTCCGTGTCCTCCTGATCGAAGATGCCTGTCACGCTGAAGGTTTCCGCGGGCGCTGAATGCGAGTTGAAATCACCCTGGCTGGACAACAGCAGCGTCATGGTGGCAACATTGTCATCGGTGATCACGATCGAATTACCCGCGCCCCATTCGCCCGAGACGATGCGGGCATTTGAGAGTTTGCACCACCGGGCCTGGTATTTCTCGCCCCCTGTGGCGCGCGTCTGGTCGAAGAAGTTGCAGGCGGCGACACAGGGGATCGTTTCCGGGGCCGGCATTCCCGCGCCTGAGGCCAGCTTCGTGACGGTGAACTGCATGCCTGGCGCCGCCGAGTGACGCTCGGTGATGTTCACCTTGCCGTTGTGGTCTTCGATGAAGCCATCGATCTGGATGCGGTCGCCCGGCAGGATGTCCGATGGAAACCGGGGCCACGCGGGGTTATAGAAGATGCCCGCCCACGCTGCGATGCCGCCGTTGCCGGGCGATTCTCCCTGAACATACGCCTGCCACTGCATGGACGTGTCGACAAGTTCAGCCGGGCTGTTCAGCGCGATACCCGAAATCACGACCCTGTTGGGCGAGTTTGCCGGATCGGCGCCTGGCGGCGCGCCGACTTTCGGGTGCGTTCCCGCGCCGTTTGAATCAACGGCTTCGAGATCCCAGATATGCTCAGCATGTGACAGCGGCGCGACGGCTGCAAGCGCGAGCGCCAGCAGGAGAACACGGACAAGCACGGACAACCCGGAGAACACGGACAAGCACAGACAACCACGGACAAAGAACACTTCTCAGAAACCCTCCTGTGTTCACACGAATTATAATTTAGTGTGAATTATGCCGCCATCAAATTCTATTCACACGCTCCAGCCCGTTTGTGTGAATTAGAGGCATCGGCTGTCCTATACAGATTTAGGAGGCATCAGATGGGTGAAGCAGCCCGATATACTGTTTCAATGGACGGCCGCCTGCTGGAGCAATTCGACGAGCTGATCGACAAGCGCGGATACGCGAACCGCTCGGAGGCCATCCGCGGCCTTATCCGGGGCGCGCTGGTGGAGGAGCAATGGTCGGCAAGGCCGGCGGCAAAGGTTGCCGCCACAATAACGCTTGTCTATTCCCATCACGCGGGCGGCATCGCCAACCAGGTCGCGCACACTCAGCATCACCACTGCAATCTCGTCGTTTCCTCCACGCACGTGCATCTTGACAACGACAACTGCCTTGAGGTGGTCATCGTCCGAGGCCCGAGCGCCCGGGTGCGGAAACTTGCCGAGGAACTCATCTCGCTCAAGGGAATCAAGCACGGAAAAGCGGTTTTCACAACCGAGGGGAAAGACATAGTCTAAAACGCGGACAACACGGACAACAAAAGACTTAAAGGAAATTTGATCATGACACGCATGTTACGCATCATATCGCTTGTCTGCATCAGCTTGGCAAGCGCCACGGCCATGGCGGCCATTCAGGGCTCGGTTTTTGACGATGCCAATGGCAACGGTCAGCGCGATGCCGGCGAAAAAGGCATCGCCGGCGCGGCGGTTTCAGACCAGGAGCATGTTGTTCTCACGGACGCTGAGGGGCGCTACGAGCTTCCTGATGCCGCGCACGTGACGGTTTTTGTGACCATGCCATCGGATTATGAGGCTCCGCGGCATCCCGAATATGGCGTGCCCCAGTTCTTCCGCAACATCCACGCGGCCGACCGCGGCCTGTTCAAAGCCACCGTGCCGCCGCCTGCGACGCTCGATTTTCCGTTGCAGAAACGTCCGGGCGCCGGCGACAAGGCGCGCATGATTGTTTTCTCCGATCCGCAGGTCTATTCGGCCGACGTCCTGTCCTATTACCGCGCCGACGCAATCAACGAACTGATGGGGCAGAAAGCCGATTTTGTCATTACGCTGGGCGACATCACGGGCGACGCCCCCGGTCTGCTGGACGACATGGCCGCCGCCACCGCCGCGCTCGGGATTCCCGTTTTCGGAGTCATCGGCAACCACGACCGCAATTACGAGGCCGAAAACCCCGATGAGAGCCCGGCCGACTTCAAACGCGTCTACGGTCCCGACTGGTACTCGTTCGACCGCGGCAAGACGCATTTCGTGGCGCTCAACACCGTCTACTTCCTGGGCAAGGGTTCCGGCTATGACAGCGGACTCAACGACAAGCAGTTGCGCTGGCTGAAAGCCGACCTTGAAAAGACGCCCGCCGACCGCATGGTGTGCCTGATGATGCACATCCCCATGGGCAAGGAGGCCGATGACGAAAAGCAGCACGGATTTGACGAATTGAAGTCATTGCTCAAGGACCGCCAGGCGCCCATCCTGGCCATCGCAGGACACTGGCACACGAACAGCGCATGGCAGATGACCGAAAAGGAGGGCTGGACGGGCAAGGCCGTGTTCCACCACTATGTTGTGCCAACGGTCTGCGGCGGCTGGTGGGGCGGCCCCGACGATTACCGCGGCGTGCCTTACGCCGACCAGAGCGACGGCACGCCCAACGGCTACACGATATGGGATTTTGACGGCGTCTCCTACAAGGCGCGCTTCAAACCGTCCAATTTCAGCGATCATTTCCAGGCGCGGATCTACACGCCCGACATGAACGACTCGGCATTGACCTCGCAATCGATCCTGGCCAACATTTTCTTTGCGCCCGCGGCGGCGGCGGTGGAAATGAGCGTCGACAACGGGGCGTGGAAGCTCATGGAACGCGTCCGTATGAAAGACCCCTGGGTTCGCTCCATTTACGACACCCCCTATGCGCGGCGAGCCTCGTGGATGGACGTGAGGCGCAGCCAGCACATCTGGCGCGGCGACACCGGCGAATTGAAATCCGGACCGCATGCCGCGCGGATTCGCACCCCCATGCTTGACGGTTCGGTTCTTGAGCAGGGAAGCACGTTCGTGAAACGCTGACCGCTGGTAATGGATGTGCGCGATCCCGGATTTCGCGTGTTCGTTTTATAAAAATTATCACGCAAAGACGCAAAGAACGCCAAGGAAGACAAAAAAGCAAGGCGAGAGAAAAACAATATGTTTTCCATGGCACGTTACACGGACACAAAGGACGCCAAGCATGACAGAGAACGAAATTGGCAGAATCGTGGTGGACGCCGCACTCGCTGTTCATCGTGAGCTTGGACCGGGTCTTCTGGAGACTGTATACGAAGTCGTGCTGGCACAAGAATTGTCAGACCGCGGACTGAAGGCCGAACGCCAATTACCTGTTTCCATCACTTGCCGGGGAATCACGTTTGATGTGGGATTCCGGGCCGACATCATCGTCGAGGACAAGGTGATCCTGGAATTGAAGTCTGTCGAAAAAATCACCCCAGCACACAAGAAGCAACTGCTCACATACCTGAAGCTTACAGACACGAAGCTGGGATTCCTGTTAAACTTCGGCGAAGCCTTGATAAAAGATGGCATCAGCCGGATGGTCAACGGCCTCGACGAGAGCAGATGATTCTTGGCGGGCTTGGCGGCTTGGCGAGAGAATGTTTTGGTTGGATTATGAATTATCGCGCAAAGACGCAAAGAACGCCAAGGAAGAAAACAAATTTTGCAATCTGCTTGACCTCCGGCGTTAACAAGATTCGTGTGATAGGCACTATGATGAACTTCCTGTCGAAGTATCTGCCTTGTCTGACCGACATTCGCTCCTACCGTCGCGAATGGCTTATGCGCGACATCGCGGCTGGCGTGTCCGTGGCGGCGATCGCCATCCCGGTGTCCATCGCCTACGCGCAGCTTGCGGGTTTCAAGCCCGTGGTCGGGCTTTACGCCAGCATTCTGCCGCTGGTGGCGTATGCCATTTTCGGTTCATCGCGCCAGCTCATGGTCAATCCCGATTCGGCAACCTGCGCCATGATTGCGGCTGTCCTGCATCCGCTCGCCGCGCAAACCGATCAGCAATACATCGGATTTTCCATCGTGCTCACCATCATCGCCGGCGTTCTGTGTCTTGTTGGCGGCATCGCGCGGCTGGGATTCGTGGCCGATTTTCTCTCCTATCCGGTTCTAGTTGGTTATCTGAACGGCATCGCGCTGTCGATCATCGGCAGTCAGCTTGGCAGGCTGCTTGGCGTGAGCATCGAGGGGCATGAGTTCTTTGAGCAGGTTCGTGACGCGCTGGACAAGCTGAAGAATGTCCAGCCGCTCACGATTGGCTTGGGCGTGGCGATCATCGTGCTGATGTTTGCGATGAAGCGTTACGCTCGGCGCATCCCGGCGCCGCTGGTTGGGGTGGTGGCGGCTGGCGTCCTCGCCTGGGCCTGCGGTCTGGGCCAGCACGGCGTGTCACTGCTCGGCCCTGTTCCGCCCGGTCTGCCGTCATTGCATATTCCCAAACTCACGCATCCGCAGTTCACCCATCTTGCCATGGGCGCCCTTGGCGTTGTCATCGTCAGCTTTTGCAGCGGAATGCTCACTGCGCGGGGTTTCGCGGCAAAGAATCATTACGACCTCGACGCCAACCAGGAGTTTATCGCGTTTGGTTTCGCCAACATCACCTCGGGTCTGTCCAGCGGATTCATGGTCACCGGCGCCGACTCTCGCACCGCGATCAACGACATGATGGGCGGCAAGACGCAGCTTGTTGGCGTGGTCGCGGCGGCGTCCATGGCTGTCGTGCTTTTCTTTCTCACCGGTCCGATGGCGTATGTTCCCGAAACGGCGCTGGCGGGCGTTCTTGTGGTCGGCGCGGTCGGGCTTGTTGATCTTGGCACCCTGCGCCGCATCAGCCGCATCAGTCCCGTCGAGTTTTGGCTGTCGATCATCACCTCCCTGTCGGTCATCACGGTTGGCGTCTTCCCAGCGATCGTCATCGCCATTTCGTTTTCGATGCTCAACATTCTGCGCAACATGAGCCGCCCCCACGAAAACATCCTTGCGCGCATGCCCAATGTCAGCGGCCTGATCGAGGTCAAGGGCTTTCCGGTTTCCTGCGCGTCCGGGCAGGGCATCGTTGTGTACCGGTTCGACGCCCCTCTCCTGTTCTTCAACTGTGATCACTTCAAGGGCCGCGTACGCGACATCCTCGGCGGCATATCGCCCGCCCCCAGGCATCTGATATTCGATGCCGAGGCGTCGCCGCTCCTTGACACGACGGCCGCCAAGATGCTCTACGAACTCAATAAAGAATTGGCTCAACAAGGCATTTCGCTCAGCATTGCCCGGTGCCAGGGGCGGTTCCTCGGCATGCTTGAACGCAGCGGTCTGGCCGGGTTTCTCGGCGCCGCCTCCCTCTTCCCTTCCATCCACCTTGCCATCGAAGCCGCGGAAAAGCAAATGCGGGAGGCGCCCCATGAAGGCCGAAAATGACAAACATAAAAAAACTGTTGCCCGCGGCGTGAAATCCGCGCGGGGTGTCCGCCGGCACGCCGAGGAAATTCTCCGGACCGGGGAAGCCCGAGACAGCAAGGGGCGCAATCGGGTGGAGGAGGAACTGCGGGAAACCAACGCCTATCTTGAAAATCTGATCAATTATGCCAATGCGCCTATCATCGTTTGGGATCCGCAATTCCGCATCACGCGCTTTAACCACGCCTTTGAGTTCCTGAGCGGGCGCACTGAGGCGGAGGTGCTTGGGCAATCGCTGGAGTTCCTCTTTCCGCCCGCTCTCCGCGAGCACTCGATGGCGCTGATTCGCCAGACCTTGAGCGGCCAGCGGTGGGAAGTCGTCGAGATCAAAATCCAGCGTCAGGACGGGTCCGAGCGTATCGTGCTGTGGAATTCGGCCACGCTGTTAGCGCCGGACGGTCAGACCCCGCTGGCCACCATCGCCCAAGGCCAGGACATTACCGAACGCAAGCGGGCGGAGGAGGAGCTACGGGAAAGCGAGGCAAGCAGACGGGAGCAACAGGCGCTGCTGGCGAGCGAAACCAACTTCCGCGCATTTTTCGAGGCCATGACCGACCTGATCGTTGTGGCCACGCCCGAGGGCCGGATTTTCCATACCAACAAGGCCGTCGAACGCAAGCTGGGCTACAGCGCCGAAGAACTCGCCACGATGCACGTGCTGGACATGCATCCGGCGGACAAGCGCGGGGAAGCCGTGGAGATTTTCGCCGCGATGTTACGGGGCGAACGGGAGTACTGCCCGTTGCCGCTGGCCGCCAAGAGCGGCGCGCACCTCCCTGTCGAGTCGCGCATCTGGCTTAGCCGGTGGAGCGGCGCGGATTGCATCTTCTCCATTTCCAAGGACCTGAGCGTGGAGCGGGAGGCACAACAGCGCTTCGAGCGCCTGTTCCACAGCAATCCCGCCCTGATGACGCTCTCCACCCCTCCGGATCGGCGGTTCATCGATGTGAACGACGCCTTTCTGAAGACGCTCGGGTATTCAAGGGGCGACGTCATCGGCAAAACCGCCGCGGAAATCGGCTTGTTCGCGAATACGGAGAAACAGGCCGCGGTGACGGAGACGCTGCGCGAGAAGGAAAACATCACTAATTTGGAACTGCAGGTGCGGTGCGCGGACGGGGCGATCCTCGACGGCCTCTTCTCGAGCGAGGTGATCAGCGGCCAGGGGCAGCAATACTTCCTGAGCGTGATGATCGACATTACCGAGCGCAAGCGGGTTGAAGAGCAATTGAAACAGGCCACTGACCGCCTGATGCTGGCGGCGCGCGCGGGCAACGTGGGCATCTGGGATTATGACATTGTCAACAACAGGCTGGCCTGGGACGACCAGATGTTCCGTCTTTACGGAATCACGCAGGATCAGTTCGGCGGCGCCTACGAGGCATGGCAGGCGGGTGTCCACCCGGAAGACCGGCAGCGGGGCGACGAAGAAATCCGGTTTGCGTTGCTGGGCGAAAACGATTTCGACACCGAGTTCCGCGTGGTCTGGCTGGACGGAAGCATCCGCAACATCCGCGCCCTCGCCCTCGTGCAGCGCGACGCGTCCGGCCAACCCCTGCGCATGATTGGCACGAACTGGGACATCACTGCCGAAAAGCAGGCCGAGGCGGAACTCCGGGAGACCAACAGCCAGCTCGAATCTGCCATGATGGCCGCCGAATCCGCCAATCACGCAAAAAGTTTGTTTCTCGCCAGCATGTCCCACGAAATTCGCACGCCGATGAATGCCATCATCGGATTTGCCGAGATTCTCCGGGCAGACCCCTTGCTGACACCCCTGCAGCACAACTACATGGAAATCATCAACCGCAACGGTGAACACATGCTGAACATCATCAATGACGTGCTGGAGATGTCCAAGATCGAAGCAGGACAGGTCGCCCTTTCATCCGCCGTCTTTAATCTGCGCGACCTTCTGGCTGACGCGGAAAGGGTCTTTCGCTCGCAGGCCGAAGCGAAAGGTCTCCGCTGGCTCATGGACTGGGCGGACAGCGTTCCGCGCTATGTGACCGGCGACGCGGTCAAGTTGCGGCAGGTCCTCATCAACCTGCTGGGCAACGCGGTCAAGTTCACAGAGCGTGGCGGAGTCACGATGCGGGTTTGGGCCGGCACGGTCGAAGGCCAGCCGGGGGCCGCGCGTCTTGTGGCGGAGATAGAGGACAGCGGCCCGGGGATCGCCCCGGAGGAGCAGGGCCTTCTTTTCCGGAGTTTTTCGCAGGCAGGTCCGGGCGACAAGCGGAGCGGGGCTGGGCTGGGGTTGGCCATCAGCCGGAAATTCGCGCGTCTTATGGGCGGCGACATATCCATGACGAGCGAATTGGGCCGGGGCAGTTGTTTCCGATTCGACGCGGTGGTGCAGTCCGCTGAAGCGGTTGCGGCTGGGAATGAGGCCTCTCGCAGGCGCTCGGCGCGCCTTCAGGCGGGCGCGGGACCCGTGCGGGTGCTCGTCGTTGACGACAACCCGGATGTTCGCATCATACTGGCCGCGCTGCTCAAACCGGCGGGCTTTGAGGTTCAGGAGGCCGTCAATGGCCGGGAGGCGCTGCAAGTCATCGAAAAATGGCTGCCGCACGTGGTGTTAATGGATATGCGGATGCCGGACATGGACGGTTGCGAGACGATGCGGCGGATGAAGGACACAGAGGCGGGCCGCGCCATACCCGTCATAACCATCTCGGCCTCCGTAATGAGCAGCGACGAGGAGAGGGCGAAGAAGGTCGGCTCGGACGCATTTATCCACAAACCGTTCCAGAAGGAGCGTTTGTTCGATGAGCTGAAGCGCTTGCTGAACCTGCGTTACGATTATGCGGAAGAGGCGGGCGAGACGCGCGCCGAAGAGGCGGCCTTCCTGACGCCGGAAGCCCTGGCCGCGTTACCGGCGGAACTGGTTGTCAAGATGCGCCAAGCCCTGAAAAGGGGCGATATGTGGGGTCTGTCGGAGCTGACCTTCCAGGCGGAGAATACCGATCCCGCGGCCACCCGGATACTGCGGGCAATGGCAGACCGTTACGATTATGACAATCTCGGAAAGGCGCTGGGAAATGACGATGAATGAAACGGATCAACGGCCGGCAAGAGCAACGATTATGGTTGTGGACGACACCCCGGCCAACCTGGCGTTGCTGGATACCATGTTGCGGAACCAGGGTTACCGCGTTGCGGCTTTCCCCCGCGGCGATCTGGCGCTGAACGCTGCCGCCGACAATCCTCCCGACCTCATCCTGCTCGACATCGTCATGCCGGGGCTGAACGGCTTTGAGGTGTGCGGGCGCCTCAAGGCCGACGAGACACTGAGGGACATCCCGGTGCTCTTCATTACCGCCCTGAACAACATCGAGAACAAGCTGAGGGCGTTTGCGGCGGGCGGCGCGGATTACATCACAAAACCTTTTCAGGCGGACGAAATGGCAGCGAGGGTGAAAACCCACCTGAAACTGCGGGCGCTCCAGCAGGAGCTTGAGGGGCAAAACCTGAACCTTGAGAGCCTGGTGGCCCAGCGCACCGGTGAACTGGAACAAGCCTTCGCGCAACTGAGCCGTCTCGACCGGGTCAAGAGCGATTTTCTGACCATGATTTCGCATGAGATGCGCACGCCGCTCAACGGCGTTCTCAGCATCAGCGAGTTTGTCTTCGACTTGGCGCCGGATACCGGGGAATGCCGCGAACTGCGGAGCTTCTATCAGCAAAGCCGACGCCGGATAGAGCGCCTGCTCGACGACGCCAACACCCTGAACAGTCTTGACACGCCTCACAAGCAGGAACAACCGTCCCCCATTCCGGTCCTCGAAGTTTTTGTGGAGGCCAAACAGGCGGCGGCCGGCATCACTGTCCTGACCGATTTTCCCCCGGGCTTTGAGGCGGTTTGCGCGCTGGGTGATCGCGTCCTGCTGATACGGGCTTTCGAGACGCTGATCCAAGTGGCGTCATGTTTTGCCTCGGCCACAAACCTGGCGGCGCTGTCGGCAACCGTAACGGAGAAACAGGTTGTCCTCAATTTTAGTTTGGACAACTTGCGTCTTGCGGATGATCAGGCGGCCCAATTTTTTGAAATTTCCTCCCCGGCGCGGTCAGCATCGTTTGCTGAATCCCTTGGTTTGGCTCCGGTGGTCGCGCACAGGATCATCGCGTTGTTCGGGGGCGATGTCCGCTTTGTCAAGAAAGGCGCCGCGACCGGGATGCTGCGCGTCGAGATGGCGCGGCCGGTATGAAGGCGCGGTGGAAGGACACACACGGACGGACTGGACAGGGCAAGGATGTCCGCGATTTTGGAGCAAAACAAGCCCCTCAACTTTTCAATCCAAACCGGTATCCGAAGGATATTGAAACAATGGTGTGTGCGACAGCATGATGCTTTTTCGCGGCGGCATTTGGTCACTTGCGGCGCGGCTGTCATGCATTTTTGTTGCAGGGGCGCTGTTTGCCTGGTGGATGGCGGCGCGGACCGACGGGGGGATGCGCGCCGACCTGCTTCAGCAGACGCGGATGGTGGCGCAGGTGGCGGACATCGGGCGGATCCGGGCGCTCTCGGGCACTCAGGCGGACTTGGACATCCCCGCCTACTGGCAACTCAAGGAACAGTTCGCCGCCATCCGTTCAGCCAACCCGCAATGCCGTTTCGTCTACCTTATGGGCCGCAAGGCCGACGGCGCGGTGTTCTTCTTCGTTGACAGCGAGCAGGCCGGCTCCAAGGACTACTCCCCGCCCGGACAGGTGTATGATGAGGCCACGACCGGATTTCGGCGCATGTTCGACGACAAGACCGAGATTGTCGAGGGCCCGGTCACCGACCGCTGGGGTGTGTGGGTCTCGACCGCAGTCCCGCTGATCGACCCGCAAACCGGCGCTGTGTCCGCGGTGCTGGGCATGGACATTGACGCCGGCGCCTGGAAATGGGACGTTGCCGCCAAGGCGGCTCTTCCCGTGGGGTTGATGCTGGTGCTGCTCATCGCCGCGGCGGCGGCCTTTGCCGGCGCCCGCCGTGTTGACGCCGCGCCCAAGCCTGTCCTGCGGCGTCTGTTGCCGCTGCTAACGGCCATGCTGATTCTTCTGCTGGCCGGCGCGGGGGCGCTCCTGTGGTTGCAGTACCAGCAGCGAATCGCCGAAAATGTGGCGAGTCTTGTGTCCGATGTGCGCCGTGACTTGCGCAATGCTTTGGACCAGCAGGCCCTGGGCCTGGCCATGGCCGTTCAGCCCATTGCCGCCGATGCCGCCGCGCAAAAGGCCTTGCGCGATGGCGACGCCGGCTATCTGCTGGCCGCCTGGCGTCCCGTGTTCGAGACGATGTGCCGCGAGAACCACCTTACGCACTTCACCTTTTTCGACAAGAACCGCGTCTGTCTCCTGCGCGTCCACGATCCGGAGAACCGCGGCGATCTTATCAAGCGCTTCACGGCTCTCGAGGCCGAACGGACCGGAAAAACCGCCTCCGGCATCGAGCTGGCGCCGTCGGGCGCCTTCACCCTGCGGGTGGTTCAGCCGGTCTTCGAAGGCGGCACACTCGCCGGCTACGTGGAATTGGGCAAGGAGATTGAGGACGTGTTGCGGGCGTTGCGCGGCCTGGCCGATTGTGAACTGGCCGTGGTTATCCGCAAGGAGCGTCTGAACCGGCAGAGCTGGGAAGAGGGCATGCGCCTGCTTGGACGGGAGGCTGACTGGGACCGTTTGCCCCATAGCGTGGTGATCTACGCCTCCCAGGGCCGCCTGCCCGCCGCCTTTGCCCGCTGGGCCAGGTATGCGGAGGGAGAAGAGGCGCACCACGAAATTCGCCGCGGCGGGCGGGAGATCGCCTTCGATGGGAAGGACTGGCGGATATCCGCGACGCCCCTGCAAGACGTTTCGGGGGCGGAGATCGGCGATCTGCTGATCATGCGCGACATCACCGCCGAAAAGGCGGCCTTTGCGCGTCTTATAGTCCTGGGCGGAACAGCGGGCGCGGTCTTGCTGGCGCTGCTTCTGGGCTTCATCCATATTCTGCTGCGCCGCACGGACGCGGGCATCCGCGCCCAGCAGGAGGAACTGCGGGAGAGCGAGCAATCATACCGCAATCAATTTGCCAACAATTCGGTGGTGATGCTGCTGATTGATCCCAATGATGGGGCGATCATTGACGCCAATGCCGCTGCGCTTGATTTCTACGGTTATCCGCGGGAGCGGCTGCTGGCCATGCGCGTCACCGACATCAACACCCTGCCCGCTTCCGAAGTCCGGCAGGCCATAATATCGGTGCCGAAGGAACATGGCAAGCGGTTTCAATTCCAACACCGTCTGGCGGATGGTTCGGCGCGGGATGTGGAAGTGTCGGCAAGCGGCATTCAGTTTGGCGGGCGCGCCGTTCTGCACTCAATTATCTATGACATTACCGAGCGCAAGCGGATTGAAGAGCAATTGAAACAGGTCACTGACCGCCTGATGCTGGCGGCGCGTGCGGGCGGCGTGGGCATCTGGGACTATGACGTTGTCAACAACAGGCTGGCCTGGGACGACCAGATGTTCCGTCTTTACGGAATCACGCAGGATCAGTTCGGCGGCGCCTACGAGGCATGGCAGGCGGGTGTCCACCCGGAAGACCGGCAGCGTGGCGACGAAGAAATCCGGTTTGCGTTGCTGGGCGAAAAGGATTTCGACACCGAGTTCCGCGTGGTCTGGCTGGACGGAACCATCCGCAACATCCGCGCCCTCGCCCTCGTGCAGCGCGACGCGTCCGGTCAACCCCTGCGCATGATTGGCACGAACTGGGACATCACCGCCCAAAAGCAGGCCGAGGCGGAACTCCGGGAGACCAACAGCCAGCTCGAATTTGCGACGGCGCGGGCCAACGACATGGCGGGGCGGGCCGAGACGGCCAGTGCCGTCAAGAGCGAGTTCCTGGCCAACGTAAGCCACGAGATCCGCACGCCCATGAACGGCGTCATCGGCATGACCTGTCTGTTGCTTGACACGGAACTGAACGATGAGCAGCGGAGTTATATCGAGACGATTCGCAACAGCGGCGAGTCGCTGCTGGCGCTACTGAACGACATCCTGGACCTTTCCAAGATCGAGGCGGGCAAACTCGAGATTGAGACGCTGGACTTTGACCTTTGCGTTCTTCTGGAGGACTTCGCCGCCCTGCTGGCCCTGCGCGCGCACGACAAGGGGCTCGAGTTCATCTGCGCTGCCGCGCCGGATGTCCCGGTCCATCTCCGCGGCGATCCCGGTCGTCTGCGCCAGATACTCATCAATCTGGCGGGCAACGCCGTGAAGTTCACCCACAAGGGCGAGATCGTCGTGCGGGCGAGCCTGGTGTCGGAAACCGGCGCCGAGGCGGTGCTCCGCTTCTCCATCAAGGACACCGGCATCGGCATTCCGTCGGGCAAGCGGGATATGCTGTTTCAGAAGTTCACCCAGGCGGACGCCTCGACCACGCGCCAGTACGGCGGCACCGGTCTGGGGCTTGCCATTTCGAAGGAACTCGCGGAGCGGATGGGTGGCGGGATCGGGGTCATCAGTGAAGAAGGGCTTGGCTCGGAGTTTTGGTTCACGGCGCGCCTGGGCAAACAATTCGAGGGTGCGCGGACGGAAAGCCCCCCGGCCGGGGACATTCGCGGGGCGCATATCCTGGCGGCGGACGACAACGCCGCCAACCGCGAGGTGTTGATGGTCCTGTTTGCGGCCTGGGGAGCGCGGGCGGAAGAGGCCCCGGACGGCCCCGCGGCCCTGCGGGCGCTCCATCGCGCCCGGGACGCTGGCGATCCCTTCCGGGCCGCCATACTCGACATGCAGATGCCGGGCATGGACGGAGCGGCGCTGGCCCGGGCCATCAAGGCCGACGAAACACTGAAGGATACCCGCGTGGTGCTGATGACCTCGTTGGGCCAACGGTTCGACGCCATGCAAAGGGAGGCGATCGGCGTTGCCGCCTGTCTGACCAAGCCGGCGCGGCAGTCGGAACTCTTCAACTGTCTGTCCGCCGTGCTGGCCGATACGGCCGCTGCCCAGCCGCCGCACCCCGGCCTCATGCGCCACACGATCCGCAAGCCGCGCCGGGACGGGGCGCGCATCCTGCTGGTGGAAGACAACATCACCAATCAGTTGGTGGCACTGGGCATCCTGAGGAAAATGGGGTTGCGCGCGGACGCCGCGGCCAACGGCGCGGACGCCGTCAAGGCGCTCCAAACCCTTCCCTATGACTTGGTGCTGATGGACGTGCAGATGCCCGTGATGGACGGATTCGAGGCCACGCAACACATCCGCAATCCCGCATCCGCAATCCCAAATCACCAGATTCCCATCATCGCCATGACCGCCCACGCCATGCAAGGCGACCGTGAGCGCTGCCTGAAGGCGGGCATGAACGACTACATCACCAAGCCGGTGTCGCCCCGCGCGCTGGCGGAAGCGCTGAACAAATGGCTGCCGGAGGAGAAGGCTGACGGCGGAAAAGAGGCTGCCGCTGACGGAGATGCTTCATCATTCATCACTCCAGACCCATCATCGATCTTTGACAGGGCGGACATGATGGCCCGGCTGATGGGTGACGAGGCCATGGCCCGAATAGTGGCGGAAAGGTTCCTGGAAGACATCCCTCGGCGGATCGATGTGTTGCGGGGCTGTCTGGATGCCGGGGACGCCGCGGGCGCCGAGTGCCAGGCCCACGCCATCAAGGGCGCGGCGGCCAACATGGGAGGAGAACGCCTGCTGGAAGCGGCATTCGAGATGGAGAAAGCCGCAAAAGCCGGCGGCTTGGAGGCAGCCAAGGCATGCATGACCGGCCTTGAAAAGCAGTTCGACGAGTTGAAGCAGGCGATAAAAAAGGAACTGTAACAACCGCAAAAGGCGCAATTCCCGCGTGCCGGTCGTGTTTAAAGAGCGTTTTCAAGTCTGCCACCGGCGTTACGGTGAACGGCTCCGTCCTGACGCCGGCCCTCAAACGCAAGGGGATCGCCGGATGCCTGCAACAA
This sequence comes from Candidatus Sumerlaeota bacterium, assembly GCA_026398535.1. Taxonomy (GTDB): domain Bacteria; phylum Sumerlaeota; class Sumerlaeia; order Sumerlaeales; family Sumerlaeaceae; genus JAPLSQ01. The sequence goes on from JAPLSQ010000058.1 coordinate 95,124, forward strand.
TTTGTTGCATAACATCATGAACTTGCAGTGTTTAGTTTCTTGATATTATTAAACGGCCACAAATAATACGGTCTTAACAATATGATCAGATGGAGAAAAAAAGAAGGGAGACCGATGCTCAAGCGGCTGGCGGCAAGAGCGGGAGCGCGCGCGGGCTTGGCAATTTTGTTGATGCTTGTCACGAACCTGAAAGGAATGAGCGGCATGGAACACACGCAAGGCCAGGAGAATCTGATTCGCGACGCTTCCTTTGAGGCATCGGATCTGGGTTCCTATCAGACCAAGGTCTGGTCGGGGGAGGCCACAATCTCGCTGACATCGAAGCGCGCGCATACAGGCAGCCAATGTTTGCGGATAGATGGAAAAGATGCCAGCGCGGAGGTGTGGCAGACGGTCGCCGTGGAACCAGACACGGTGTATGAAATCAGTTTTTGGATTTTCACCGAGAATCTGACCGGGCGCGGCGTGACGGGTTTGCGGGCGCACTCGGATCAGTCCGGTCTTTTGCCCTACGTCAGCCCGACGCTTCGGCCCAACGACGGCCAATGGCACGAGTTCAAGGTTTTTACCCACAGTGGTCCGGCGCGCGAGCTGACCATCCGCCTGACGTTCGGCATGTGGGAGGACAAAGCGACGGGCACGGCTTTTTATGATGACCTGATCGTGCGGGCGCGCGTCCGCGCGAAGGGCGCCTATGATCTGGTCCCCGGCCGCCCGTTGCCGCCGGGCGTCACGATGAGCCGGGAGGCCAAGCCGCCCTACAACGATCCGTACGACACGACGGCGGGTTATCCGGTCGACCGGTTCGAACCGACGACCGAATCGTTGCGTCAGTATGCCTGTCCCGAATGGTTTCGCGACGCGAAATTCGGGATTTACCTGCACTGGGGCGTGTATTCTGTGGCGGAACGCGAGGCCTGGTTTCCGCGGCTCATGTACAACGAGGGTTATGAAGAACACGATTGGATGCGCAAGACGCACGGCCCTGCGTCGAAGTTCGGTTACAAGGACCTGATTCCCTTGTGGAAAGGGGAGCGTTTCGACCCGGACCGCCTTGTGCGGTTGTTCAAGCGCGCGGGGGCTCGCTATGTCACGCCCGTGGCCGTGCATCACGACAATTTCGACCTATGGGATTCGCAGTATCACCGCTGGAATTCGGTCAAGATGGGGCCGAAGAAGGACATCACCGGCATGTGGCGCGAAGCCGTGCTTCGTCATGGCTTGCGGTTTGGCGTGACAACCCATTTGGCGTGGAGCTACTCGTGGTGGGGCGTCAACAAGGGCGCGGACACCAAGGGGCCCGATGCCGGTGCGCCGTACGATGGCAATGACCCGGCGAACTGGGACTTGTACCATCAGCCCAACGGCGAACGCGGTTTTTATCCGATCAATCCGACGGCGCGGTGGCGTTTTGAATGGGCGGTGCGCACGATGGACCTGATCGACAAGTATCGGCCCGACCTGCTCTATTTTGACGGTGCGATTCCGTTCAACGGTGTTGACCACGCAAGAACCGGCATGGAGGTCATCGCCTACTACTATAACCGCAGCATCCAGTGGCACGACGGCCGGCTGGAGGGCGTCATGACAATCAAACAGGGGAGCGATGGATTGTATGACGAGCGCGCCGCGACGCTTGACCTGGAACGAACCACGTCGGGCGAGATCCGCGAGCAGCCATGGCAGACCGACGATTCAATCGGGCCGTGGGCCTACAAGCGGGGCGCGAAATACAAGACGGCCGAGCAGATCGTCGACCAGCTCGCGGACATTGTGAGTAAAAACGGCAACCTGCTGTTGAACGTGCCGCCGCGCGCCGACGGGACGCTGGACGCAGAAACCGAGGCGATCCTGGAGAGCATCGGGCAATGGATGGACGTCAATGGCGAGGCAATCTACGCGACGCGGCCGTGGCGCATCGCCGAGGAAGGCGCGCTGCGCTTCACGCTGAAGGGCGGGCTGCTTTACGTGATCGCGCTGGAGAAGTCCAAGGATCGCCTGCTCGTCAAGGCGCTGGGAAGCAGGCAGGAGGCGCGGCCGGTCGCGTCGGTCGCCATGCTGGGTCATGCGGGCAAGCTTGAATGGAGTCAGGCGCCTGAACATCTTGGAATCCGAATCCCCGGCACGTCCCTTGGGCAACATGCCCTGGTTTTCAAGGTTCGGTTGGCGGACCCGGCCAGGTGAGGCGCTCCTCCGCGCCGCCAGTCACATCTCAAGGATCGTCACGGATATGAAAGGAGCACATTAAATGGCCGCTTATCAGCCGCAGTGGACGTCGCTGGCTGAACATCCTGTTCCGTCCTGGTTTCGCGGGGCAAAGCTGGGGATTTATACCCACTGGGGCCCCTATTGCGTCCCCTCTTACGGGGGGAATGGCACGTGGTATCCGCACCAGATGTATATCGACGGGACGCCGGAGCATCGGCATCATGTGAAGACCTACGGCCACCCCTCGAAATTCGGCTACAAGGATTTCATTCCGATGTTCACCGGCGCGAAATTCGATCCGGAGGAATGGGCGGATCTTTTCCGTCGCGCCGGGGCCCGGTTCGCGGGACCCGTGGCCGAGCATCATGACGGTTTTTCGATGTGGGACAGCCGCGTGAACCGCTGGAATTCAGCGCGGATGGGGCCGAAACGCAATATCGTCGGGGAACTTGAAAAGACCATTCGCGCCGCAGGCATGAAATTTCTGACGACATTTCATCACGGCGCGAACTGGATCTTCTTTCCCACGTCAGACCCGCGATACGACTGCATGACGCCGGAGAGCGCGGACCTCTACACGCGCCCGCACGCGCCGGACGCCCCCCCCGACACCGCCTTCCATGAGCTATGGCTGGCCAAGCTGCGCGAGGTGTGGGACGACTGCCAGCCGGACATCATCTGGTTTGACTTTGACCTGGGGCTGATGCGCGACCGGTGGCGCCGCCGCGCCATCGCCGACTATTATAACCGCGCGGAGACCTGGGGGCGCGAGGTCGTGGCGACCGCCAAGGAGATGCCGAAGGGATGGTTCAACCTGCCGCCGCACGCGGGCGTGCTCGACCTTGAAGTGGGCAGGATGAACGAGATGACCCAGCACCTCTGGCTGACCGACACGTCGATCGACGCGGGGCCGGGGGGCGCATGGTCGCATGTGCGCAACATCGGTTACAAGTCGGTCGAACGGCTGGTGCATACCACCGCCGACATCGCGAGCAAGAACGGCTGCCTGTTGCTGAACGCCGGCCCGCGCGCCGACGGCACGATTCCCGGGGCGGCGCGCGAAGCGTTGCTGGGGCTGGGGCGATGGCTCGAACGCAACGGCGAGGCGATCCATGACACGACGCCGTGGATCACCAGCGGCGAAGGCCCGACGCGCCAGGAAGGGGGCGGGCATTTCAACGAGGACAACGAGCCGCGGCTGACAGCGCACGATATCCGTTTCACGACCAAGGGCGACAACGTCTACGCGATCTGCATGGGCCGGCCCGGCGACCAAACCCTGATCCGCAGTTTCCGGTTGCCGACGAAGGAGGCTGCCCGCACGATGCAGCCGGTCGATTCATCGGAGATTCGGGCGATCCATTGTCTCGGTTGCGAGCAGCCGTTGCGCTGGCGCATCGACGAGGATGGATTGATGATAGAGAACCCGGAGAAACTTCCCGGTGAGCACGCTTTTGTGTACCGGATCGGGCTGATCCCCGCCGATCACGAAGAAAATGGAGAACACGGACAAGCACGGACAAACACGGACGAACACGGAGATCACGGAGAAGCACGAGGCGGCGGTGCGGCGCGAGCGGGCTGAACCGGTGACAGCCGAAGGTTTTTAATTTGCGCCTCTGCCGCGGGCCAGGCCCAAAGCAGATAGAGAAAACGCTTGTCGCGCCGGTCCGTCAGGAAAACGGCCTGGAGGGCGTTTGCGGAAATCCCGATGAGGTCTTTCCCGTCGGCGGGCCAGACGGCGAGCCGGTAATGGACGGGTTTGCCGGCGGTCGCGCGCCCCAGCCGCTGCCAAGAGCCGTTTATATAGACGCCGATCTCCCCCGTGTCTTCCTGCCCGGCCGAGATTTCCCCTGCGCCCGCCCCGCGGTCATCGTTCAACAGCGTCACGCGCGGCGATCCTTTTATGGCCGTCATATCCCATTCAACAACAAACGATCCGGTCAGGCTTCGCTTCAGCATCACTCCGCTGGCGTTCGCGTCTGTCTTGGCGATATGAATTCCGCCGTCTTCCGCGAACGCGCGCCCCGCGGACACCTGCCAGCAGCCGTCCAGGGCTTGGGAATCGGCTTTTTGAAAGACCGCCGGTTCCATGACCGCCGGCGGCGTCCCGTCCAGCCGTTCGCCGAGGCGTTTCAGCGGATCGATCCGTTCCCGCGTCAAATTCAAATTGCGTCCCAGCGTCTCCAGATGATGAAGCATGCTGTCACCGGCATTTTCATCGATGACGCATTCGGCTTTGGCCAGCAGAGCAGAGACCCTGTCATCGCGCGCCAGTTGCGGCTGTCCGCCGGGCAGATAGAGAACCTTGTATTTTTTCAGAAGTTCCGGGTGTTGCAGGAGATCCGCGTCATAAAGGATATCGTACTCGATGCCCAGTTGTTGCAAGACGGGGGACAGTCTTTCGTTGACATAGATATCGCGCGTCCCCAGCAGGATGGCCAGGCTGGCCTTTGGCGGGCCGGCTGTCAGCAATCCGCCCTTCATGCCCGCGACTGAGCGCACAAAGTCCGCATAGCGCGAGACGACCTTCTGGTAGCCGGCCACCGCATCCATCATCGCAAAGCCGCTGACGTAAGGCAGGCTGCCGCGCAGGTAATCCCCGGCCGTGGTGGCTGGAGTCAAGGCCGAGGTCACTTCCAGGAGGCCGATCATCGGCTTGCCTTGCAGCGCGCAATGGCTGTACACCCATTCAACGAGTTGCTGGATGCGCGGGCGCGGCTCCAAGCCCAACTGATAATAGTAGAGTATCAGGAAGTCAGCCGGTTTGGCAAATTCAAAGGGTGGAGTGCCCCAGTTCTCGTCCATGGAGAAATTCACATCCAGGGTCATCGCCACCGGCAGGCCAGTCTGTTGTCGCACGAGATCTGCGATCTCCTGAAGAAAGTCTGTCATGTAATAGCGCCGGTAGAGAATCCAGGTTCGCCAATGCAACTCGTTGCGCGCCTGCGTCTGGCCTCGCGGCAACACCACATCCTCCCATCGTTCAAAACCCACATCGGCGGGGCTGAGCCCCAATCGGCTCTGAAGATAGCGGCGATACTGTGTCAGCGCGCTGGCGCCGAACGGCAGCGTCTGCGTCCCGGGCGGATGCGGCGGCACCGTGAAAGCGTAATGGACCTCTCCGTCCGGAATGTGACAGGAGTCGTAGGCATCAATCGGCGAGAACGCGACAATCGGATTGCGCGAATAATTTTTGATGCTGGTGATGACCGTCTCCAGGCGCTGCCGGTATGCCGAGCGAGTAGCCGGGTTGGCGAAGTCAGGGTAGCCGACCGCGGTCCCATCGGGCAGTTTCATGCAAAGCTCAGGATTGCGTTGAACCCATCCGAAGAATTCCCCCGGGGCGTAATCCAGCACCACCGGCAGGCGCAACTCGCGGCATGCCAGCATCAAGTCGTGAAAATGCGGGGTGGTTGTCTGGCCCGCGTCAACGCTCAAGACGATCATGTTAAAGCCATCGTTTTTGAAACGCCGCAAATCTTCGACGGCTGCGGCAAAGCCAATCCAGTTCGCGATCGGAAAGAAAGGCTTCCCATCGAGCAGGAAACAAGGCTTGCCGGCCTCATTATTTTTCCTGGAGAGCTTAAAGGCGGTTTCGGCCTGTCCGGCTGGAATTGGCTCTCCGGCCCCGTTCCGGACCGAACCCGCGATCAAAGACCAGACGCATATGCAGGCAAACAACCAACGATAAATCATCGGCATGACACTCCCTGGGACGATTAAACAGATGGACCAGAATTTGCTGTTCGCATTGACCGGGCTAAAGACATATATCGCACTTGCATGACGGTTTTTCTCAGATTATGCAAACAACAGAACAGTTGTAATAATTTCCATTTTGTTACGAGGAACGATCATGACACGACGATTTTTGCGCGATCATCATTCACAATCAATCTCCGTGATCGGCCGCATGCTGGCTGTCGCGATGATTATTCCAGGTGCGGCATCCGCCGCCGCGGATGCGCGCCGGGATCAGCTGCCGCAGCCGCCGCCTCCCCCGGTTTGCGCGGCTCAAGAAAATTCCGTTCCCCCGGCTTTCGCGGGTCTGCACCGGTCGCGGCCGGTCGCGCCCGCCGGCGTCATGGCAGGCGCTCCCATCGGCGGCGACATCTGGATAGCGCAAGGGCCGGGACCCATTTCCAACGGTCAGACGGAAAATTTCCAGCCCAACAACCAGGTTGCGGGTTCAGTGACCGGCCTCATCACCGATCCGGGCGACGCCAACATTGTCTACGCGGCCTCAACGAACGGCGGTGTGTGGAAAACCGCAAACGCGGCGGCCAGAAGCCCTTTTTGGACGCCGCTCACAAGCAAAATGGGTTCGCTGTCGATGTCATCGATCAAGTACGATCCCGCCGACGCATTTCGCAACACAATCGTTGCGGGCATCGGGCGCAACAGCGCGCTGGCCAGGATGGGCGGGCGGCGTCTGGGCATTCTGCGGACAACCGACGGCGGCGCGAACTGGAACCTGCTCGACGGCGGCGGCACGCTGACCGGAGCCAACATATCCGGCGTTGCGGCGCGCGGTTCGGCGATCATTGTCTCGGTGGACATGGCCGACGATTTCACCTATGGCAACATTGGCATCTGGCGCAGCACGGACACAGGCGCGTCATTTGAACACATTTCGGGCGACAGTTCCACGACGGCGCCCAACGGTTTGTATGGCGGCCGCGCCTTCGATCTGCAGGGCGATCCCAACAACAACGCCGTGCTGTATACGGCCATCTGCGACGCGGGCGAAAACAACGGCGTATATAAATCCGGGGACACCGGCGCAACATGGGTCCGTGTCAGCGATGACGATATGAATTCGATGATCAACGACAGTTCCCCCACACCGACGGACCGCATAAGAATCACCGTTGGAACGAGCAACAATCTGTTTGCCGGGATTGTGAACAAGGGATGTCTTGCGGGCGTGTTCCGGTCGGGAAACGGCGGCGCAAGCTGGCAGCAGATGGAGTTGCCCGGCACAATCGAAGGCGGAGCATTTTATGGCATTCATGTTGGCGGCCAGGGTTACATTCATTTCTCTCTGCTGGCCGATCCGCAAAACGCCAACATTGTGTATATCGGCGGCGACAGGCAGCCCGGTCCGGCGGACCCATACGCGCGGTTTCCCAACTCCATTGGCGCGCTGAATTACACCGGCCGCCTGTTCCGCGGCGATGCTTCGCAGACCTCGGGCAGCCAGTGGCAGCACATGACGCACTCGCGGCTGCTGGGCGCGGCGGGCGGCGGGACGGTGAGCAGCAGCGCGCCCCACGCCGATTCGCGCGACATGGCGATGGCGGCCGGCGGCGCTCTTATCGAAGCCGGCGACGGCGGCATTTCGTTTAGAACCAGCCCGCGCGACAACAACGGCGACTGGTTTTCCCTGTGCGGCAACCTGCAGGTCACCGAGGCGCACGACGCCGCCTATGATGCCATTTCCAACAGAATCATGGCGGGCACACAGGACGTTGGCGCCGCCGAGCAGCTTTCCGGCGGCTCGTGGAACGACGTGGTCCAAGGCGATGGCGGCGATGTGGCGGTTGATGACCGTTCGCTGTCCCCGTCACAATCCATCCGCTATTTCAGCTCTCAATATCTCGGTGGTCTGCGGCGGCGCACCTGTAACGCCGCGGGCGATTTGGTCACATCCAGCATGTGCGGTCTGGATGTCACGACAGGATCGGGCATCATTACGCAATTCTACACGCCGCTGAAATTGAACCGCATCAACCCCGTGCGGATTGTGATTGGCGCAAGAAACAGCGTCTATGAATCGCCTGATCAGGGCGACTCGCTGGCGGAAGCCGGTCCCGGGATTCGAGCGGGGGACGGCCTGAGCGGCATCGGGCTCGACTACGGCGGCTACAGCGAGGGCGCGGCCAATCCCGATGTGATTTATGCCGCCGGGGGATTCAGCGTGTATGTGCGAACCTCGGCAGCGGGCGCGTTCACCACACACACCATCGAGACGCAGGGCGATGCGCTTCTCGATGTTGTCATGAACCGCGGCGACTGGCACAAGGCTTATGCCGTCACCGCAAAACGGGTTTATTACAGCGCGAACACAGGGAAGGATTGGACAGACATTACGGGCAACCTGGCAGGCGCCGGGAACATCCGGCGCATCGAGTTCATTCCGCTTGGGGAAGGTAAAATCTGCGCGGGAACCCAGACGGGAGTTTATCTGTGTTCCGTCTCGTCCCACGGCACATGGAATCCGCTTGGCACAAACCTGCCGGTGGTATATGTTTTTGACCTTGAATACAACGCCGCCGCCGACACGCTGACGGCTGGCACGCTTGGCCGCGGCATCTGGACCGTTCCGGAGCTGTCGAAGGTTCTGCGCGCGGCTTGCGGCGACTGGCCCCTTTACTGAGCGCGAGCAACCCGCGGCGGCGGGCGGTTTAACTCATATTTTTGTCTGCCGATAAACATTTTATCCGTCAAGCCTGTATAGTGAATGCAGTCACACAGGACCCGGTCGGGGGCGTAACGGTTTCGACGGGGTTCGCTGTGGGAGTAGCAGCAAGCCGAGGCGCACGCCACCTCGTTAATCCGCGTGCACTGCAAATTAACCGCAGACAATAATCTCGCACTCGCTGCCTGATTAGTCAGGCAACGCGTCCGTCGCGGGGCCGGCCCGAGCCCCGCGAATCGGGCGTCGATAATTCGGGCTCGCCTTTGCGCGCGGCCCGCGCACATTGGTTAAATCACAGGGCTTGCCGAAGCAGCGCGCCCGCCGAGCGGCGTTCTGATAGTAGGCGAGACGCGATGTCAATCGCCGGATCAAACCGGCGCGCGGCGTCTCAAATGGCCCGGCTAAGCTTGTAGACGCGGCTTCGACAGGCACTTCGGACGCGGGTTCGACTCCCGCCGCCTCCACCTTTCTGCTTGTCTTGCAAACCATTCAAAATCGGAATTCAGCAAGTGTATGAAGGAACCCTAAATCGTCCAGTCTTTGCCGGGTGTCCGATCCGCCTGGCATTTTCATTTTTCATCCATCCTCTGTGGTGAACATGCTTTACATTGTGGGTTGGCGGCAAGGCGGTTTTG
>JAPLSQ010000025.1 GCA_026398535.1 Candidatus Sumerlaeota bacterium
TATGCGATTTTAGATTGCCAGAAAATCAGTGTCGCAAACGAATGACCTTGCAGGCGTTTTGCTCAAGCGCATTTAAATTCTTTCCATGGAATTGAACAACAGAACGTTCGCATTTTCCGCAACCCCCGGATGGATTCTGGTGGTTTATATCGGGATCGTGTGGGTCATCCTTTTCGGCATCAGGCTGGCCGGACCGTTCGACATCATGGACAACGACCAGGAGCGCCCCGCCTCTTACGCGCTGGACGCGGTGCGCAATGGCAACTGGATCGTCCAACAAGATGAAACAGGCGACATCACCTCGAAGCCCCCGCTGTTCACATGGCTGGTGGCGATTGCCACGATCCCGTTCGGGCGCATCAGTCCATTCACGCTTTTTCTTCCCTGTGCCTTGGCGGCGCTGGCGCTCGCGTGGCTGATGCTTGCGGAGGGAGGGCGGCATTTGGGATTCGGCGCCGGATTTCTCGGAACCCTGGCATTTCTCTTGTCGTTGCCGGGCATCAAACTGGTGGCGCTGGCGCGCACCGACACGCTTTTCGCACTGACCGTGTTTGGAGCGGCGTTGCTGGCTTACAGGGCATGGACTAAGGGCAAGGGATGGACATGGTTTTGGCTGGCCTCGGCCGCGGCCACTTTGACCAAAGGCCCTCTTGGTGTGTTGCTGGCGGCGGGCGGATTGCTTGCCGTGCCGTGGGAGTATCTCACCGGACGAAAAGCGCCGCTTCGTGGCTCCCATTGGCTGGGCATCCTGTTGTTTCTTGTTCTGACGGCAGGCTGGTTTGCCCTCGCCATCCATTATGGCGGGGCGCCAGTTTACTGGAAGATGATTGGCAAAGAACTCATGGGATTGGCGGTCAGCGGGACGCAGAACACGATTCCTGGGACGCGGTTTTATATACCGTTCCTGTATTTTCTATCGCGGTTTTTCCCCTGGAGTCCGCTGACATGCCTTGGACTCTGGCGGATATGGGCGCATCCCGCCGTGGACGAAGACGAACGCCGGTTTGAGCGCTGCCTCGCGGCGTATTTTATCTTTGGTCTTGTCGTTTTCGGAATCGGCTCACATCACCGTCCTGATCACCTCTTTCCTCTTCTGCCTGCCGCGGCGCTCTTGTGCGGTCGGGAACTGGCGCGCCTGCTTGCGGCGGTGCGGCCTGTGCGTTTTTGGACAATCGTCACAGCCGCAAGTCTTGTTTTGCTTGCGGCAGGCGGTTTTCTCTACATCCACATGAAAAAGACGGACTTGCGCATTGTGCAGACCGATGGAATGCGCCGGATTGCCGACACCATGTTGCGCGAAGGAGGCGCTGAATTTCCGCTCATGCATTTCGGGCATGCGCCCTATGCGATCCAGTTTTACCTGAACACGATGCGGCCGCGGATTACACTGCAACAGATGCGGCGCGCGCTTGGATTGTCCGAGGCTGTCTTTATCGCAGTGAAAGAGCAGAAGCCGTTGGAGAATCTGCTGGGAGCCGATGCCCCGAAGTTCTATGAGGTGGCGCGCTGGCCGGACAAGGACAAGGTTTTTCTGAAAATTGTCAGCAACCATCCAAGGCTGGAATTGACGACAAGAACGGCGGTCTATTTCGGGCCTTTGCTGTTGCGAATGGATGGAGCGCGGCTGGTCAATGTGAAGGATGCTGAATTTGTTGTTCAGGCGATCTCAAAGTGGAGCAGCGTTTCGATCGCCAATGAATCAGCCGCGCCCTGTCAGGCGACATTGCGGATTGTTGGCAAACAACCCGCGCGATCTGACACCCGCATGCTCATGCCCGGCGAGATCTGGCGCATGGCTGTTCGGGAGCCGGCTTCACAGACGGCTGCGGCAGCATTGCGGCCATTACCGGGAATGGGACCGCGGGCATGGCAATGGCAGGGGTGGGTGTTCCTTCTGGTTGTGGCGCTATTCACAGTGTGCGGCGGATGGATCGCATGCGATTATATTGAAGAGATGAAAAAAACAGCGTGATTGATGAAATGGCAGGCAGAAAGTGGATCCGGTAAAACGCATCAAGTATTTTTTCAATGCGAACATACTGATGATGGATGGAACCGCGCCGCGCGCGCCCCACATGCTGATCGCGGATGGGCGCATATGGGCATGCTGTTGCGGCTCCATGCCTCTTGGCCTTGACAGCCGAGTGAGCGGTTTCGGGCACGCGCGGCGGCAGTATGCGGACGATATCGATTTCATTGATTTGAAAGGCGCCACTGTCATTCCAGGGCTTTCAGACGCGCACATTCATTTCATGTGGTGGGCTGTCAGTCAAACGCGCGCCGGCCTGGGAAACGCGGCAACGGAAGAAAATGCCATCGCCCTGCTTGAAATATTCGCGGCGCATCATGCCCAGGGAGAGTGGATTCTCGGAGTGGGATGGAGTCACAATACCTGGCCGGATGGGCGTCTGCCTTCGCTCGACAGTCTCGACAGGATGTTTCCCAATAATCCGGTGTTTTTAAGCTCGAAATGCGGCCATCTTGCGTGGGTCAACTCGGCGGCGCTGTCAGCGGCGGGCATCGATGATTCGACGGCAGATCCGCCCGGCGGTCAAATCGTGAGAGTGCGGCGGAAGCGACGGATGTGGTTGACCGGCATACTCAAGGAGAACGCGATCTGGCTTGTGGAAAAACATATCAGCGCGCCATCCCCGCGGACAATGCTCGACGCATTTGAACGCGGCCAGCACAAGGCCCACATGCTTGGTCTTGCCTCAATGCACACTCCCGAGGATATCGACACATTCGCGTTTCTTCAGCGCATGAGAGTGGAAGGCAGATTGCGCCTTCGCATCAATTTCATACCGCCGTGCGACGCGCTTGACGCGCTTGCTGAGCTGAAGGTGTCCGCCGGATTTGGCGATGAATGGCTGAGAATCTGCGCCGTCAAAATGTTCGCGGACGGCTCGCTGGGCGGCAGGACGGCGCTGATGTACGAAGCTCTTGAGGGCGAACCATCCAACACCGGCATTTGCGTGAGCAACGAGGAGGAACTCGTTTCGCGCATAGGCCAATCGAACAGGCTGGGGCTTCCCGCCGCCATTCACGCGATAGGCGACAGGGCCGTGGGTAATGTGTTGAGGGCGCTCGACAAGGCAGTGACTGATGGAGATTCCTCGCCGTCAACAATGACCGCCATGAAACAGAACCGAATAGAGCATCTTCAGCTTTTTTCTCCGGATGATTTGGAGCTTATGCGCCGTCTGCGCCCGATTGCTTCCATGCAACCGATCCATCTTTGCGCGGACATGGGGCCTGCCGATCAATACTGGGGCAAACGCAACTGTCATGCCTATGCGTTCAAAACCATTGCTGATGCGGGATGCGTCTTAGCGTTTGGCTCCGATGGTCCTGTCGAATCCATCAATCCTTTCCGGGGTGTTTATGCGGCGGCAACCCGGATGAACCTTCAAGGGGAACCCGACATGGGCTGGCATCCCGAAGAGCGCATCAGTGTGATGGAAGCTCTTTCTGCTTATACACGGGGCGCCGCGATTGCGGCGGGGCAGGCGGACTGCGCCGGCTCTCTCTCACCCGGAAGGTTTGCCGATTTTGTTGTCCTCGATGCCGATCCCACGGCCATTGCTTGCCGGGATTTGCTTGATCTGCAACCCATATCGACATGGATCAATGGTGAGTGTGTGTTTTCGAGGCAGGATGTGGCATGATCAACGCGGGGCCAGTACAGGGACACGCAACAATCCTGAAAATCAACCAGCGCATCACCCAATCTCCGGCGATTGTTGTCACAGCGGTTGCCCTCTTGTGGTTCAATGCATCCACTGGCGGTGTTGCGGAGGATTGAGGATGCATGACACTCTTCCGAAAATGGCTGACCGCGGGACCATGGCGGCCTCACGCCAACCCTTCAGGGTGCTGGTGGCGATACTGAACTGGGACGCATCACCGCCAATCAGCGAAGCCAGAAAATCGTACGGAACTTTGGTGACGGGCAGGAAATAGCAATCGGGCGGAACTTCATACTTTCCATCGAGCATGTCCTTGGGCGCGAACGGCTCGAATTCGGGGGTCAGAGGATTGCCGTTACGGTATAACCGTCCGTCACGTTTCACGATCGTGTCGCCTGGTTCCCCGATGATCCTCTGAAAGTAGTCCTGTATGTCGATGGCATAATAATCGGCCGAAAACTCCTTTTGCGCCTCGATCATAAATCCCGGAGGATCAAAGTGCGCAACATCGCCGAAGCGCGGTTCATAGATGAAATACTGTGTATTGTCAACAACGACAAGATCCCCGCGATGGATCGCTGGTTCGTGAGTCTTTTTCATGATGCGCACAAGGGTGAAGAAATTCTGTGCCTGAAAGTGCCTTGCCCCGATATAAACCAGAACGAGCATGAGAATCGCGGCGCCCGCGTTGACCCAGACGCGCGCTGGCCATCGGCGGGGATTGAAATCCCGTGTGTCAGATGAAAGGCGGCTCCACATGAGCAAGATGACAAGCAGAATGAAAGGCAGAAGAATCTGCGCCGCGGTGAATATGACGCCCGATACGAATACCAGCGCAAAGAACAGCGCGACGCTGTTGCGGAAAGTCCACTGCTGGCCATTGATGCGTATCGCGGTGATGATGGCGTCGTTCCAGATGAACAACCACATCACAAGCAGCGCGAGCAGCAGGATATTTGAGTGCCACTCGGTGAATGTCTCCAGGCACACGAAAGCCCATCCCCACCACACCGCGGCCAGCAGGCCCGCTTTTGGCCATTGATGGTTGTACATCTGGCCAAGACCGGGCAGAATGCTCAACAGGCCCGCAATGAAAGGATGACGGTAACGGACATCTTCGGGGAGATTCCAGAAACGGCGCAATGGCATGCGGAGCCACGCGCGCTCACATCCGCCCCGGATGATAAGCCATGCATGCCACTGCCGTTTTTCATCGGCCTTTCGCATGGCTGATGTATATAAGGATGCATCGCCCGACAGAATGGCGCCGCACTTGAGGCATCGCTCTGCCTGATCCATATTTCTGAAATCACAGCTTGGGCAGGCTTTCATATCAACCTCAGTGACGCACCATGCGCTGGGGTTATCTACATTTTCTTGTGCAGAGGGTATTGGGCCGTGAGCTCGGAAACTTCAGCTCGGACGCGATTGCGGACAGCCTCATTGCCGATGTTTTTCAGCACGCGGGCGATCCATGCGCCGATGACGCGCATTTCATCCTCGCGCATTCCGCGTGTTGTGAGGGCCGGACTGCCAAGGCGTATGCCGCTGGCCTCGGCGGGTTTGCGCTGATCGAACGGGATCATGTTTTTATTGCAGGTGATGCCCGCCTCTTCCAGCGCCGTCTCGGCTTGTTTGCCGGAGATGCCCATCAGTGTCAGATCGACAAGAAGCAGGTGACAGTCGGTTCCGCCGCTGACAAGGCGCATCCCTTCTGAAACAAGCTTGTCGCCAAGTGTTTTCGCATTGGCGATCACCCGCGCGGAATAGGTCTTGAATTCGGGCCGAAGCGCCTCGCCAAGGCAGACCGCCTTGGCCGCGATAACATGCATGAGCGGGCCGCCCTGAATGCCGGGAAACACCCACTTGTCGATGCTCTTTGCGTGCTGCGCCTTGCAAAGCGTCATGCCTGCCCGCGGTCCGCGCAGGGTCTTGTGGGTCGTTGTGGTCACGAAATCAGCGAACGGGACGGGAGAATCATAAAGACAGGCGGCGATCAGCCCGGCGTAATGTGCCACATCGGCCATGAAGACAGCGCCAATCTCCGCCGCGATTTCCGCAAATTTGGCGAAATCGATCTGCCGCGGATAGGCGCTGGCTCCCGCGATGATCATCTTTGGTTTGTGTTCCCGCGCTCTTTCAGCAAGCTGATCATAATCGATGTGTTCCGTGTCGCGCCGCACGCCATAGGAAACCACATTGTAGAAGATGCCGCTGAAGTTGACCTTTGAGCCGTGAGTCAGGTGGCCGCCGTGGGCCAGTTCCATGCCCAGCACGGTGTCGCCGTGTTTAAGTTGGGAGAAGTAAACGGCCATGTTGGCCTGCGCGCCGGAGTGGGGTTGGACGTTGGCGTGATCGGCGCCGAATAGTTTTTTTGCGCGTTCGATGGCAAGTGTCTCGGCAATATCGACATTGATGCAACCGCCATAATATCGGCGTCCGGGCAATCCCTCGGCGTATTTGTTTGTCAGCACACTGCCCTGTGCCGCAAGAACGGCGTCGCTGACAAAGTTTTCGCTTGCGATCATTTCAAGCGTGCCCGTCTGGCGCGCATATTCCGACTGGATTGCCGCGAAGATTTCCGGATCAGTATCGGCCAGGCACGAAGGAGCCTGAATGGATTGAGTCACTGTGATGCCTTTCTTTATTATTGAGCGCCGGGAGTTGCGGCGCCGCACCCGCAATTTCCCGCTGCTTCGGTTTCGATCTTTTCAATGCGTTCGATGTGTCGCCCGCCTTCAAACGGCGTGTTGAACCATATTTCAAGGATTTCATCGTTCAATGATTCTGATTGCTCGCGGGCGCGCAGAGCAAGACAGTTGGAGTCATTGTGCGTGCGGCTGACTCGGGCCGCGAACAAATCGGTCACGAGCGCGCAACGCACGCCCGGATAACGGTTGGCCGCAACGCTCATGCCAACACCGCTACCGCACACAAGAACAGCCCGGTCAACTTGCCCGGCAAGCAGAGCTTTGATCGCTGGCTTTGCATAAACGGCATATGCGACAGGCTTGTCAGAATTCGAGCCAAAATCCACAACCTCATGGCCAAGCACCCGGATTCGGGAAACAAGATGCTCGCGCGCACCAAAACCGGCATGGTCGTTGGCAAAGGCTATTTTCATTTTGCGTGTTCCATGTTTGATGATTTTTGTGATATTCTGCTGGTAAATTTATTCGATGATCAGCGCATCTTGCTCGTTTTTGAACGCTTTGCGTTCTGTGTGGATCTTGATTTTACGCGCTGGAAATCTTGCTTGTTTTGCCTTGTTTGCCTAATGGTTGTTTCGCCAAATCTGCGGCGGAGGATAATCCATATTTGGTTGCAGATGAGGCTTATGGCCATGATGACATATGAAAACCACAAAGCTTGGATGGGCATCTTGTAACGCCCGAATTCGGTGAACTGAACCATGGCATGCAACAACATGTGGTACATGGCCGTGCCAACGACCATGGCAATGCCCAGCACGGCCCGGCAGTTGCGCCTGACGATGAATATGGCCGCGACGGTCAGGAGCATGATAATCCAAGGCATCCATGCCAATAGCGCGACATTATCCCATAGATGGCTGTCAATCGGCGCATAGACATTTTTCAACATGGGGCTTGTGGCGATATAGCGGAAAAGGGGGGTTGGCTCAAATTTCCCCGTGCCGGATCCGTCGGGATCAGTGATGTCGGTCTGATATCTTGAGTCATCCGTCCATAGGCGATGCCATGCGTATCGAACCTGCCCGAGGTAGCGTCCGGGATAATGAGTGGTGAGATATTTGTTGATCTCATTGAACTTGAGCGAGAGTTGCCACATCGTGATTTTGTTCGCATCCGCTATTTTCCACCCGATGTGATCGAAAAGGTTGATGTGATCGCCCTTGTTCAGATCACGCTCCTTGACGTACATGTCGCGAATACTGGCATACTCATCCGGCGCCAGTTCCATCATCGTGCCAGTCTGGTTGGTCATGGAGGCGCCCAGCTGGTGTGACAGCCCAAAGACGCCGGTGTTTCGGTAGATCACGAGCGACCATCCCCAAATGCCCGCCGGGGTTGTAAGAACGAATATCCCATACCAAATCAAGGCGCGACGCCATCGGAGGCGTCCTTCATAATAGAGGAGTTCAATACCCAGTCCGCCAACAGCCGCACAGACGAAAAGCATTTGAAATGATGGGCGAATGATCAGGTTGATGAAAAAGAGAAGGCCAACGACAATGGCTGACCACCAAGCCTTCTTGCGGACAAACCACAGGTAGCCGGCCAAGGCAAGTATCACGGTGAATCCACCCATGAATTCGGAAAGAGGAACGGTTTGCAGACCCAGACTGTATCGGTCCAGCAGAAACCCGCAAGCACCAACAGCCGCAAGCAACCGGCTGGAAGTAATGGTATAATAAATCGCATAGAGCAATATTGGAATCAGTGATCCGCATAGAAACTGAATGGTCATGACCGCGTTCCAGTTCTTCAGGCCAAAACACCAGTTGATGATGGCAAGGAATACAGGATAACCCGGGGTGCGGAACACAAAACCAACATGCCCCCAGTCTCCCTTCATGATGGCTTCCGCCAAGAGCTGGTAGCTGGATGAATCTGGGAAGACATTCGGAACCGACGCCGAATAGAAAAGCGTCTGAAGGATAAGGCTGGCCGCAATCAGCAGGGCAAGGGGCCATTCCCTGCGCAACAGCTCAAAGGTTCGTGAGAGATAGGTTTTAAGTTCCATGAATTGTGAATCTGCCGGTTACAGATGTCGTCCGATGATCGAAATCGCCATTCACTTTCGTATGCCGAGGCCTAAGTAGAGCAGAGGTCTCAGGATATCCCACCATCCGCGCAACGGGGCGATTTTCGTATAACCCAGTTTTTTCGGCGGATAAATCTTTGTCACGGGGACTTCGATATACCGGTAAAAGCACAGAAAGTAATAAAGGAGGTAGTACTCCATCCCGTAATGATCGAGCCATTCCTGGTCAAGGTTCCATATCGGATCGTTGAAAACACTCAGACGCATGGCACGAAAGCCGTTTGTGGTGTCGCGGAGCCGCTTGCCCGTAACGAGCGCGGTGACCATCGGATGAACATACTGGGTGGCAATGCGCCTGTAGATTGGCATGGCGCCATACCTGCCGCCCGGAAGGTATCGCGATCCTTGGACAAAGTCCGCTTCTCCTTCGAGCACGGGTTGAACAAGGCGCGGGATTTCGGCGGGATTGTCCTTGTTGTTGCCCGCCATGATCACCAAGATATCGCTCCCGTTGTTCATTCCATGCCTGATGACGCGCCGGATCGAGTAACCAATGCCTTTGTTGATGTCATTGGTGAGAAGAGTGAAACCATATTCTTCCTGGAGTGATGAGGGAAAATCGTCGCTTGACCCGTCATCAACCACAACAACCTCAATATGGTTTCCGTGCAATTGCCCGCCGTGGCCGGCAAGGTCAGCCTTGTATATGCGCTTGATGACAGCTTCAATTTTGATGTTTTCATTATATGCATAGGTTGAAATCAAGATTCGCGCGGGACGGGGCAGGGGCGATGGGTCGGATCGATCCATCGGTGCGGCAGCGGAATTTCCCATCATTTCATTTGCTGATCGACCGCTTCGATCAGGCGGTCACACACATAATCCTGTTGCTCGCGTGTGATGCCGGGGAACATGGGCAGCGACAGAAGGCGTTCAGCCACATGCTCCGTCACAGGGAAATCGCCTTTTTGATGCCCCATGCGCGCGTAGGCTTTCTGCAGGTGGAGGGGGAGCGGATAGTGCAATCCGGTTCCAACTCCATGCCGGGTAAGGTATTCCTGCACGCTGTCACGGTTTTCAACAAGCACGACATATAAGTGATAGATATGGAAATTATCGGGATCGCGATAAGGAATGGTCACCTGCCCGCACTCGCCCAACCGCTCGTCATAATACTTGGCGGCGCGCGCGCGCGCATCGTTCCATGTTCCAAGGCGCTTGAGCTTTGCGCGCAAAACGATCGCCTGCAGGGCGTCCATGCGCGCGTTTACCCCCTCAACGTCGTGGTAATATTTTTGCGCCTGCCCATGATCGCGCAGTTGGCGCACCCTCTGAATCACCTGCTCGTCGTCCGAGACGACGGCGCCGGCCTCGCCGCAGGCGCCGAGATTTTTCCCCGGATAAAAGCTGAAGGCGGCGGCATGTCCCATTGTGCCCGCTTTGCGCCCGTGAAAAGTCGCGCCGTGTGCCTGCGCCGCATCCTCAACAAGAACCAGATTGTGGCGTTTCGCCAGCGCCATAAGAGCATCCATATCGGCGCACTGGCCATAAAGATGAACAGGGACGATGGCTTTTGTGCGAGGAGTGACGGCTTTTTCGGCAAGGTTCGGATCGATTGTGTAGGTTTTTGGATTAATGTCGGTGAATACCGGCGTGGCTCCAGCCAGTGATATGGCCTCGGTGGTGGCGATGAAGGTGTGGGGAGTGGTGATGACCTCATCGCCGGCTCCGATGCCCAATGCCCGGAACGCGAGATGGAGGGCATCGGTGCCGCTGTTGACTGTGGCGCAATGATTTGCGTTGCAGAAGGCGGCAAATTCCTTTTCAAATGCATTGACATGTTCACCGCCGATAAACGCGGCATTCATAAACGCTTGTTCGTAAAAAGGCGCGATTTCCGGCCACAACTCCTGATGAGAAGTTTTCAGGTCGAGAAATGGGATGTTTTTCAAGGAATCCGCTGCATCTGCCATGTTATTGATCCTCACTGATCAGGGATTTGATAAGTTTTGCCGGCACCCCGGCAACGATTGCATCCGGCGGCACATCCTTGGTGACAACGGCGCCCGCGCCCACGATGGCGCGCTCGCCTATTGTGACTCCGCAAAGTATGGTCGCGCTTGAGCCGATGGATGCGCCGCGCTTGACGAGCGTGGGCACGCAAACCCAATCCGTCTCATTCTGCAAACCGCCCCCTTCATTTGTGGCGCGAGGGTGCTTGTCGTTGATGAAGGTCACATTGTGCCCGACAAAGACGTCGTCCTGAATCGTAACGCCTTCACAGATGAACGTGTGGCTCGACACTTTGCAGTTGGAGCCGATAGTTGCGCCCTTTTGTATCTCGACGAATGTGCCGATCTTCGTGTTGTCGCCGATTGCGCACCCGTAAAGGTTCACAAAGTCGAATATTTTGACATTCTGACCGAGTTTCACATCAGGGGCAATATTTTGACATTTCATCCGGCAGGCTCCTTTTTTTCTAAAAATCGTAATGGGCGATCAACATGCAAGGACATTATAAAATGCAAGACCGCTCCGCATCCAATGCAAAAAACAGCGTATGGGATTGTCAGCATTCTCAGGTCGATCCCGGGCAACGACAGAAGGAAGAAAAGCGGCAGGTGGGAAATGAAGACAAGCATCGGGAGCAGTCTGCGCACAGGCGCGAGCATTACTGCGAGCCCCGCGAGATGCAAAAAATAAAACGGCCAGAGCGCTTTGGTTTGTCCTCCCGCTGTGCGGATTAACATGAGATTCGTAAGGCTTTGGGGCAGATGCCGCAGCAGGGATTGTGGAGCGTTGGGAAGATAATACACCGGGTGGTCCCATATGTAGACCATCCAAATCCCGGCGAGTGTGCGCTGTATGACTTCGGGCAAAGTATGATATTTGAACATATAGCCATAGGAACTTACGGATTTACCGGCGTTCCCGTTGCGAAGAAACTCGTCATGGGACACAAAATCAGGATGTTTACCGGCAAATTCGTAATTGGCGAACCATTGTGTGTGCACTGACACTGCGTAGAATGGATCCCCAAATTTATTTTTCGAGTATATTAGATATGGGGTGATCGGCACTGTTGATATCGTGAGCAGGCTGATGAGCAGCCAGTATTGTTTTAACGGCAATTTGTGAACGAAGGCGGAATATCCAAAATGAATAAGACAAACCAGAACAACAAAAGGCAGGTTCGTGAGTCTGCAATAGATCAACAGGGCGCCGGTCAAACTGAGCAGGAGATATGATCCCATTGTTGGCACACGCCGCCATGTGGTCATGTAAACGCTGGCAAAACTTAGAAAGGCGGCGATAACAACTTCCTCGCGCAAACCCCGGACAGAAAGCAGGTCAAAGGCCGGACTCACAGCATAAATCCAGCCCGCCAGAAATGCGGCGGAAAGCCCGATGTGACGGCACGCGAACATGAAGAGAACGGTCAGCGTGACGAAAGAGAAACAGACACTGAACAATCTCATGCCGGTTTCGGAATACCCGCCGGTGCAGAAACCCAGGAATTGGACCAGCCAGATGAACAAGGATTCGCGGTGATCGGTCGCGAAACCGGATGATATCCGTGCCAGGTTCAGATAAGTGACCGCATCCGGTTCCAGCGGTGCTGGCAATGCGGCCAGCAGCGCATGCCAGCGGTAATATGCCGCAAACGCGAAAACGACGATCAGCGCCGTTGCACAGGGGAGCGCCGAAGGCATGATGGGGAGGGTGAACTTCATCGGGATTTGATAACCCGTCGGCCTCATCAAAACGGACGATGCTCTCAAAATCGCGAACACACACGGATAAATCAGCACGGGAAGCCATAGCAATGATATGCTGATCGAACCCAACAGCAGCACCAATCCGATGGCGCAGATGGAAGCCCACAATTTGTTCAGCAGGCGCTGGAAAAGCGGTGGTGTCATTCCAGCGGCGCAAGCGGCCGGCACGATCAGCCAAAGGGGGGTGGCGTCAGCGTTGGGCAACTGATGATTCGCAATGAGTTGAAAAACATCAAGCACATGAGCTTGGCGGCTCAACATGATTAATGTGATTATGGCGCAGGCAAACGCCAAGGCATAGCCGGCGAATTCCCGCGCGCAATCTGGGATATGCCCGCTGGCTGATGTATTGTTCAATATCATCTGGCCTTGAGTGCTTTTTTATGCTGGAAGGACACGAACACCGCTCATAAAATCATGCAAATATTACTGTCATGATATGTATTGTTCATAGAGCAAACTCGAGAAGCATTACGAGACCGCACATGGAAAATTTTAAAGTCCAGAACGGCAAGGCGGTGCGCGAAGCCAAAAGGCGTGTTCATCATTTTGCCATGCTCAAGCAGAGGGGTCAAAAAATCGTCATGGTCACGGCCTATGATTACCCCACAGGGCTTGCGGCTGACGCGGCAGGTGTGGATGCCGTACTGGTGGGCGATTCGCTGGGCATGGTGGCGCTGGGTTTCGATCAGACGATTCCTGTGACGATGGACATGATGATTCATCACACGGCAGCGGTGCGGCGCGCGGTCAAACGCGCCTTTCTAATTGGCGACCTGCCTTTCCTGTCCTACAAGGTTTCCCCAGAGCAGGCTCTGACCAACGCGGGACGCTTTGTTCAGGAGGCGGGCGCGGAGGCGGTGAAACTCGAGGGCGGCGGCGAGGTGGCGCCCATGATCACTAAGATCGTGACGGCGGGCATTCCCGTAATGGGCCATATAGGGCTTATGCCGCAATCTCTGCACAAACATGGCGGTTACCGGGTGCAGGGACGCCAGAACGAGACGGCACAGATGCTTGTGGAGGATGCGAAGGCCATAGAGCATGCCGGCGTCTTTGCGCTTGTTGCCGAAGCGGTGGATCCCGAAGCCGCCGCGGAAATCTGCGCCGCCGTGTCAATTCCCGTGATCGGCATAGGCGCCAGCCGCATCTGTGACGGCCAGGTGCTTGTGCTCAGCGATCTTGTGGGCGCGATTCCGGCGCCGCCTCCGAAATTTGTCAAACGTTACACGAGTGTTTATGACACAATGGAAGGCGCGATCCGGGAATTTTGCGGTGATGTGCGTTCGGGCAAGTTTCCCCAGGAACAGCATGAGTATTAAAAACTCCGCTATGAAACAATTCGTTGCAGTTTGCGGGCGGGTTACACATATTCAATGAAGATCGTTGGTTAATTGCAGGAAGAATGATGACTATGAATCAGACTCATGATTTATATCGCGGGACGCTTGTTGGCGCGGCAGTTGGAGACGCGCTGGGCGCGACAGTTGATGAGCTAAGCCGCGATGAGGTAAAGGAGCGTTACGGAGTTCACCGTGAAATGGTGGGAGGGGGAAGGCTGAAAGCGTGTGCGGGGGAACTTGGTGTGGACACGTTGCTGGCGCTGGCAGTGGCACAGTCCTTTGCAGACAAAGGCGAGACGGATCTCAAGGACCTTGTGAAGCGCCTGAAGGACACGTTTGACAAAATCAGCGGGGGCAAGGGCGCCGGCCCTACCACCCATGCGGTTCTGACCGCCCTCAAGCCGCGCGGCAAGGATCTTGCCGCCGTGTCGCGAAAGATTTGGCAGCAAAATCGCGGCGATACGGCCGGAAGCGGTTGCGTCGTGCGCGTGGCGCCGGTCGGACTGTTGCGCAGGATGTTTGTAAAAGAAATGATTGTTGAGACCGTCAATATCTGCCGGCTTACGCATTATGATCAGAGATGCGTCGATGCGTGCATCGCATTCAACTTCGGCGTTTCCTATCTGACTTCCGGCAAAGACCCGTCCAAACTCCTTTTCAAGACATGGCGTTTTCTCATGGATGCCCGCTCCTCGAAGGAATACCGCGAACTGGTGGGCGAGGAGGAAGCCGCACAGGATATGGTGAGCGCCCTGAAAGCGGTTAATCATCTGCAATATGATGATTTGCGCGCGAATGGCATGGCCATAGAAACCACACAGGCCGCCTACTGGCTCACCCTTAACGCGATTGATTTCGAGGAGGGTTTGGTTCGCGCCGTAAATCTTGGCGGAGACGCGGCGACTTTGGGAGCCGTTGCGGGAGCGCTGCTTGGAGCACGATTTGGAGAACAGGCCATTCCGGAACGATGGGTTGAGTCTGTGAAATTTCTCGATGAGATCGAAAAAGTGGCCGACGCTCTTTGCCGGCTTGGCGAACCGAAAAAATAGCACATTAAGAAGCGAGTCTGAACAATGATCATGGGTCGTGTGGTCGGAACGATAGTTTCCACCCAGAAAGACGAAGGGATGAGAGGGTTCAAACTGCTGATCGTGCAGAATCTGGACCTGAACATGAAACTGACCAGCAGTTATGTGGTGGCTGTAGACGCAGTGGGCGCCGGCATGAATGAGGTTGTGATTGTGGTTTCAGGAAGCAGCGCCCGTTTGACCGATCAGACAAAAAACAGACCTGTCGACGCGGCGATCATCTGCATTGTGGACACCATCGAGGTGGAAGGCCGGGTGATTTATGAAAAGAGCCACGAGTTGGCGGCGGCATCTGGCGCCGCTCATTGACGACTGTGTTTCTGCATCCGGTCCGCCACATCATTTTCGGCCAGCCAGAGAATGCCATTGCGCGCTGGGTCCCCGTCGCAGTGGTTGTTATCGTCATTTTCATCCTCTCATCCATTCCGGGCGACATATACCCGAGGATTGACATTCCCAACGCAGATAAGGGAATGCATGCGATTCTGTTCCTTCCGCTGGGATGGTTTTTTGCGCGCGCCTTCGCCGCGCGCGCGCAGAAACGCGCGATTGTGGGCCGGGAGGCGTTGACAGCCATGATCGCTGGCATTGCCTATGGAGCATTGGATGAAATTCACCAGATATGGACTCCGCGCCGCGAGTGCGATGTCAATGACTGGCTCGTGGATTGCGCGGCCGTTATTATCGGCGTGGTGTTGTGGCAGCTTTATGCCTGGTTTGCGTTGCGCACACACGCGGCAACAGCAGGAAAACAGAACCATGCGGGCGCGGAGACCGGGCAGACATGACCATTCACCTTGAACATCAGGCCATGCTGATCGTGCTCTCGTCGCCTTCGGGCGGCGGGAAAAGTTCGATCTGCCGGGCGTTGCTGGTTTCCGGCCCGAACCTTGAGTATTCGATCTCCATGACAAGCCGTCCGCCGCGCGGCGATGAGGCGAATGGGCGCGCCTATCATTTTGTCACCGTGGAGGAGTTCGAGCGCCGAATCGAACAAGGGCACTTCTACGAATGGGCTCTTGTGCACGACAATTATTACGGCACGCCCCGCGATTATGCCGACGAGAAACTGGCGCGTGGCAAGGATGTGGTGCTCGATCTCGATGTGGTGGGAGGTTTGAATCTCAAAAAGGCGACAAATCGCGCGGTTCTCGTCTTCATTCTGCCTCCATCGTTCGAGGTTCTCGAAGATCGTTTGCGGGGCCGAAAAACAGATTCGGAGGCGGAGATTCAGAAACGTCTGCGCAATGCGCGGATGGAGTTGGATTTCGCGCCGCAA
>JAPLSQ010000102.1 GCA_026398535.1 Candidatus Sumerlaeota bacterium
AGTTTGCCTTCGATGCGCGATTCACTTTCGATCATTTTCAACCGGTTCCGCAGATAGTCGGCATTGCTGGAATCCAACGGGAGCGCCGTTTGATAATGGTTGGCGGCGCCTGCATAATCGTTTTCCTCGTATAAAAGGTCGCCAAGGCAGATGCAGGCGACGGCGTTTGCGTTGTTGAGTGCGAGTGCCTGTTCGAAAGATGTCCGGGCTTCCCGCGGTTTGTTGTTTTTCATCAGTTCCGCACCCCACAATGTCAGCAATGATGAGTAATTGCGCCGGATATTGCCGCCTGATGAGCTGTTCTTTATATCGGGCAAATGTTGTGCGGCGCGCTCGAAAAGCGTTTGCGAGCCTGTGAAATCGCCGCGGTTGGAGCGATCAACAGCCTGGTTATTCAACGATGTGACGTAATTGCTGAGAACGACTTGGTTGCCGGGATCGAGTTCAAGCGCCTTCTCGTAGTATTCAGCCCATCCAAGCCCGCTGCCTTTCTGCTCTATGTCGAGCGCCTTGCCGTTGTATGCCGACACGAGATTTTGCCGAAAGACGGCATTGTTGGGATTCTGGGTCAATGCATCGCTCAAGAGGAGAATGGCCTGATCGTAATTTTTGTTGTTGAGCGCTTCCACACCCTTGTTGTTGCGCTCGACGGGCGTGTAGGCCTTGATACCGTAAGGGACGGCAATGGCCACCGCCGTCAAGACGGCTATATTAAAAATCCAGAAAAACCATCGCATCATGATGTCCTATGATACCACCGGTATTTTGAAAGATGCTGTTCATGGAAAAACTCCGGGGTGATGACCGTGATTGTGCCACATGGAACTTTGAGCAGATATAAGCGATATTTTTGTTAAGACGATTTAATGCGAGCCGAAACCACAAATATTTGCGGACTTTATGTGTATTGTATAAAAAGATCCCATTTATCTTGTCTTGGCAAGCATTCTTTAATCGATTGTCACATAAATTATGAAAGAAAATGAAGCTTCAGCCCCGATGGTCAAAGTTCGCCAGCCCCGTCTATGTTTTCATAAAGCGCAAATAAGGTTTCTTGCATGGAGGGATGGTCCGCTTTCACGGAACCAGATTGCTCAAACCCTCAATTTAAATTTGCCGACGATCTCCAACTGCGTGAGCGCCCTGATCAACGAAGAACAGATTTTGGAACAAGGGCATGCGGATTCCACAGGCGGCCGCAAGGCGCAACTGCTCGATATCAATCCCACCCAGGGCTGTGTCATTGGATTGACTTTTTCCTCGCGCGGCGTCGCATCGGCATGGGCCGATTTGAAGGCCAATGTGCATAATGTTAAGAGTTATCCATTTGTTCCATCGCAGGGCAGGGAGAAGGCGCTCGAGACTCTTTATGAGGCTGCGGGTCATCAGCTTCGGGACACTTCCCGGAATGCGGCAGGCAGGCCGGTTGTTCAGGTTGGAGTCGGCCTGTCAGGATTGCTCAATGTGCAAGCCGGCATTTCCCACGCTTTTCCGCGTTTCGATGAATGGGTTGATGTGCCATTGCGCGACCTGCTTGAACAGCGTTTTGGCATTCCGGTTGTGATGGACAATCATATCGCCGCCGTCGCCTTGACCGAGCATATTTTCGGAAAATGCCGGGGCATTGATAATACCCTCTATATTCAGTTGGGTCCGGGGCTTGGGGTGGGCATCATCATTGGCGGGCAGATATATCGGGGTTCCCGGCTGACTGTCGGCGAGTTTGGACACACGACGATCACGGAGGACGGCCCGATCTGCTATTGCGGCAATTATGGTTGTCTTGAAAGCATGGCCAGCGATTATGCCCTTATCCAGCAGGCTGAATTGGCCTTGCGTGAGAGTGTTAACACGCGCATCCTTGAATTCTCGTCGGAGCCGAACAAGATAACGCTCAATGCGATATTCCGGGCCGCGCAAGCGGGCGACCGTTTGGCGAACAATCTTGTGGAAAAAGTTGGCCGAATGCTCGGTACAGCCATCGCCAACCTTGTCAATCTATTTGGACCGGAAACCATCATTCTTGGGGGCACGATGGCCCAGGCGGGTGAAATCCTGCTCAACCCGTTGTGTCAGACGCTTCGCGGCAAGTCGCTCGCGCGCATGGAGAGCGACCTCAAGGTCTCAACCTCCAGTTTTGGCGATGACGAGGCGATAAAGGGCGCACTGACACTCGCGCTTTTTGAATATCTCTCTCGCGATATTGAAGCGCGGATTCCCAACATGAATGCGTCTTTGATGAATCCGCCGGAGTGACCGTCCGCGACAATCATCATGCATGACGCGCTAACACAAGTCTGGCATGGTTCCAAGCCTGCCACGAGATTAAACAACAGAGGAGATTCACATGGAAGTTGTCATCGCGAAGGACCGCAAGGAACTCGCCGAAGTAACCGCAGGCATGATCCGCGATCAGATACTCCGCAAGCCCAATTCAGTTCTGGGTCTTGCCACAGGCAGCACGCCGGAGGAGACATACGCCCGCCTTATCAAGTATCATAAAGAGGAAGGGCTGAGTTTTTCAAAAATCACAACCTTCAATCTTGATGAATACATCGGCCTGCCCCCCTCCCATGATCAGAGCTATTACTACTTCATGCATGACAGACTGTTCAACCATGTCGACATCAATGAAGAAAATGTCCATGTGCCGATGGGCATGGCGCCGGATCCGGACGCTTTCTGCGAGTGGTACGAGGATGAGATCGAGAAGGCTGGCGGGATCGACCTTCAGTTGCTGGGCATTGGCGGCGACGGGCACATCGCCTTCAACGAGCCGGGCAGTTCGCTTGCCAGCCGCACACGCGTCAAGACACTGACCGAGCAGACAATCAAGGACAACGCCGAGTTGTTCTTTGGCAAGGGCCAGGAGCACTTGGTCCCCAAATTTGCCATCACCATGGGCGTGGGCACAATCCTTGAGGCGAACAGACTCCTTCTTATCGCTTTTGGCAAACGCAAGGCAGCCATCGTCAAACAGCTCATCGAGGGGCCGGTCACTTCCATGGTGACCGCGAGCGCGCTTCAGCTTCATCCGGATGCGACCGTGGTGATCGATGAAGAAGCCGCAACCGAACTCGAGATGAAAGATTACTACAAGTGGGTCTGCAAGCAAAAGAACGCTGAATACCAGAAAACCCTCGACCAGCTCGCTGGCCGCTCATAATTTCGCGCTCTTCCCCGGGGATTTCTTCCCAAGGGGGGAAATGCGCGCGCATATGGGTGCGGCGTCTGGCACATCGGACGCCGCACCTTGTCAATATGTCATCCAACAGCGGAAAGGAATCGCGATCATGTATCAGTATTTTCCTGAACTTGAGAATGTTATAGAATCTTCGGAGCTGGCGGTTGCCGTCAAACGGGTCAAATCGCTCAAGCCGGCCGGCAAGCCGGTTTCAGGCGAAATGCAAAAGAAGCTCGAAGCGAAAGGGTGCTGGGCGCAGGACTGGAGCAAGGTTCGCGTTGCGGACAAATTCAATCCCAATCATGTCGCCGGGGTGAAGTTCTTCGGGGAATGCAGTCTTGGCGCATTCGAACCTTTGGAAATCGAGGTCGAAAAAGGCGTCAAACTTTCAACAGGTGTTTACAATAGTGTGCTGGTTGATACAATCGTCGAGGATAACGCCCTTGTTTGCAATGTCGGTCTGTTGTCGAATTATGTCGTCCGCACGGGCGCAGTTGTTCTCAACACGGCAATGGTTTCGTCCGAGGCGGGCACGGCTTTCGGCAATGGCGTGGAGTTGCCCATCGCGATTGAAACCGGCGGGCGTGAGGTGCTGACTTACGCGGACATCAACATTCCTGTCGCCGAGAAAGTGGCCAAGAGCCGTGACAACAAGGAACTGCTGGCCGAATACGCCGCATTTGTCAAGGCTTACGTCGAGGCGGTTGCGAGTCCCAAAGGCATTATTGATCAGGGCGCGCGAGTTTCCAACACGGGCAAGATCACCAATTCATACATCGGCCCTTATGCCGTTGTTGACAATGCGATCAAAGTGGCTGATTCGACCCTGTTGTCCAACAAGGACGAGAGGACTGAGGTCATTGACGGCGCTTATGTCATCAAGTCGATTCTGCAGTGGGGTTGTGAGGCCGCGTCGATGGGCATCGTGCAGGAGTCAGTTTGCACGGAACACAGCCATGTTGAGCGTCATGGCAAGGTCACTCAGTCGATTCTCGGTCCCAACACCGGTGTTGCCGAGGGCGAGGTGACGGCATCGCTTTGCGGTCCGTTTGTGGGTTTTCATCACCAATCGTTGCTCATCGCCACCCTGTGGCCTGAGGGCAAGGGCAATGTCGGATATGGCGCCAATATCGGCTCAAACCACACGTCAAAGGCTCCCGACCAGGAACTGTGGCCTGGAGAAGGCATGTTTTTCGGATTGGGCTGCAATGTCAAGTTTCCCAGTGATTTCACCAAGGCGCCTTACTCAGTCGTCGCCACTGGCGTGACGGCGCTTCCCCAAAAGGTCACCTTTCCCTTCTCGCTGATCATCACGCCTGATTCCATCAATGCTGGGATATCGCCCGCGTACAATGAAATCATCCCCGGCTGGGTGCTCAGCGATAATATCTTTGCCGTGATGCGCAATGAAGGCAAATATATCAAGCGCAACAAGGCCCGCCGCACCAAGTTTGAGTTCCAGGTTTTTCGTCCAGAGATCATTGATCTGATGATCGACGCGCGCAACCGGCTCAAGGGCGTTCGTGATGACCGTCTGCTTGCCCAGCGCGATGTCAAGAGCCTTTACACCGACAAGGATGTGAAGGGGCTTGGCAAGAATTACATGAAGGAAGATGCACGCATACGCGGCATGAAAGCCTACACTTTCTACATTCGGTATTACGCGCTGCTGGGATTGAAGAAGCGGGTTGAAAAAGTGCTTGCGGAGACCTCCAAGCCTGTCATAGGAGTTATTCTTACTCAGGTGACAAACGATCCGCGCTGGGAACATGAACGAGCTGTGCTCGAGCGGGAACTCCCCGGCAAGGATGTGGCTGAGCTTCTGTGGTTGCTCATTGAGCACCAGGAGAAGATCGCAAAGGATGTCCAAACTTCCAAGGAGAAGGACGACCAGCGCGGAGTGCGGATCATCCCCGACTACGCTTATGCGCACGAACCAGCCAGTCAGGATGGCTTTGTCAAGGAAACATGGCGAGTGACACAGGAACTAAAGGCCAGCGTGAAGAAACTGTTGTTGACGGTCATGGAATAGCGCCCATGACTGATCAAAATGTTGGATGTCGCCTGGGCAGCGAGATGTAAGAAAGGCATAATAGGTGGATATTCAGGTCCGCAACAAGTGCAAATCGAATATCATCACGACACACAGACTGAAGAAGATTACGCAGAATGTCATCAAGCTCGTGCTCGATGAAAAAGGGCACACGGGCGCTGAGGTGTCCGTGGTCTATGTGGATGACGCGGAAATACGCACTCTGAACAAGAGGTATCGAAGCATCAACAAGCCCACAGATGTTCTGGCATTCCCCATGAATGATGGCAAATTCGCGTCCATCAGCCCAAATCTTCTTGGCGACGTGGTTGTGAGCGTTCCGACAGCCATGCGCCAGTCTGAAGCCAACGACCATTCGATCGAGCGCGAAATAACCATCCTGCTTATCCATGGATTGCTTCACCTGCTGGGATTCGATCACCATTCGGACAAAGCGGAAACCATCATGCGCGAGCAAGAGATTGAATATCTCATGCTCGTTGAAGAAGAACGGAGCATCGCATAAACGCGTGCGGGCGCCAAACCCGCCCGTGTATCCATGCTCAATTGTTGCACACATCATACAGGAGAAATCTGAAAAATGAACACTTCCCTTGCGGCGGCCGCCACGGTTGCGGCAATTTTAGCCTGTGCGGGCATCAGCGCGGCGCAAACCACCAATACGGAGACAGCCATGGATTCATCCAAAACAACCTCAGCTTCGGCTGAAGTGAAATCGGGCGCGGAAAAAACACTGCCATCCGGCACGAAATACACTGATGTTGTCGCGGGAACCGGCGCTGAAGCCCAAGCCGGCAAAGTGGTCGCGGTGCACTACACGGGCACCCTGACAAACGGCAAGAAATTCGACAGTTCGAAGGATCGCGGCAAACCATTCCGTTTTCCCCTTGGCGCCGGCAAAGTCATCAAGGGATGGGATGAAGGAGTCGCCGGAATGAAAGCGGGCGGCGTGCGCAAACTCGTCATCCCCCCTGACGCCGGTTATGGGCCTGATGGCAGGCCGCCAGTCATTCCCCCCAATGCCACTTTGCTCTTTGATGTGGAGCTTATTGACGTCCAGTAGTTGTATCCGTCTTGCCAATCAGGCGCGCCATGATCGGGGCTTTTCCCGCGCCGGACGCCGCGCGCTCATGCCCTCGCGCAAAGGGTTGTCAGGAATATTTCGGATATCATTCATTAACAGTTGCCTTTATGATTATCGCTGACGAATTTGTGATTTCAATATTTCAGATGCGAAATCCGTTTCTCATAGGCGATCGTGTATATCTTCGCGCGGTGGAACCTGAAGATGCGCCGATAGTCGCGGCGTGCAATAATGATCCATCGGTGCGCGTTTCGTTTTTCACCCATACGCCCTTGAGTGTCGCGCTCAGCGCCAAACGCATTGAATCGTATTATCAGCCCGGAGCCGACTACATACCTTTTGTGATCTGCCTCATGGAACTCGATGAGGGCGCGGGCATCACGGCGCTTCATCGCGTGGACTTGGTGAGCCACGCCGCGGTCTTCTCGGTGTGCATCAGCAAGCCGGAGCACTGGGGCAAGGGTTACGGGGGTGAAGCGACGCGACTCATGCTGAAATACGCTTTCGACATCCTTAACATGCACCGCATCCAGCTTCATGTCTGGACGGGGAACACGGCGGGCATACGCGCTTATGAAAATGCCGGTTTCACGCGCGAGGGATGCCTGCGCGAAGCCATGGCCCACGATGGCCGCTACTGTGATTTCCTTGTCATGGGGATGCTCGAATCCGAGTGGCGGGCAAGGAATCCCGCATCATCTGCTATTGTCGTCGATCGTGATGCTCATCGGGAATGAAGGTTGCTATACAGGCAAATATGATGACTGAGCAGAATGAGCAACAGCCCGCCCTGCGCCTTTTCACCGCGATTTCGGTTCCGCGGGAGATCAAAGAACCGCTGGCGGAGCTGATGAAACGTCTTCAGGCGGGGAGCGTTTTCACCGGAGCGCATCCGGTCTGGGTGCGTCCGGAAGACGCGCATGTGACGCTGGTTTTTCTTGGCTGGCAGGCGGAGGACACGATCGGACGCGTCAAACGCGCCATGGCATCCGCCGTGTTGAATCAGCCGCCCTTTGTGCTGAGTCTTGGCGGTTTGAACCTGTTTCCTTCGCCGCGCTCCCCGCGCGTCATCTGTCTCAACATCCGGCGCGACAAGGATGCGCTTGCCTGCCTTTACCAGCGCCTGACAGACGCTTGCGCGGCTGAAGGATTCACGGTTGACAGCCGCGCCTTTCACTCGCACCTCACACTGGCGCGCATCAAATCCATGCGCGGAATTGCGGGTTTGCGCGATCTCGTCAAGGCGCACGTCAGCTGGTCGTCGAAATCGTTCACGGTTGATCGTGTGACCCTTTATAAAAGCGACCTGCATCCCGACGGCGCGCGATACGAGGTGGTTGCCGAGGAAATTCTCGCCGGCAATTCAGGCGGTTAGGCCTCCCACCCAGGTCTGTTTTGATTACCCGCGCCCTTTGTCCCTTATCTGCGGGCGCTTTTCAACCTTATTACGCGCTGACGGATGCGCCTGCGCATGGGGCAGGGCAACGCC
>JAPLSQ010000064.1 GCA_026398535.1 Candidatus Sumerlaeota bacterium
GCATCAGCGACTCCTATGAGGCGCGCCTGAGCCTGATCCGCGAAATCCGCGAAATCCGGCCGCGGCTCATTTTATCCCAGTATTATGAATATCCGCTCATGCATCCAGACCATGAGGCCACGGGACAGATTGTGCGCGGAGCCTTCCGGCTGTGCCGGTTTAAGAACATTGACACCGGCAATGAGCCGTTCTGGATACCAAACATCGCCTACTATCTGCATCCCGAACATGTGCGGCCAACTTTCGTGGTGGATGTGACAGCGTATTACGACCAATGGCTCGAACTGTCAAATCTTTACGGGTCGCAACTCGATTTCATACCGGGTTACCGCAACCGGCTTGAAGCGCGCAAACGGTGGGCCGGGTCGCTGATCGACACGGTTTATGGCGAGAGTTTTTGTTGCGACCGCCCGCTGAAGGTCAATTCGGCGGACATCACGATGCTCTGATCGAAGCATTGTGCGGATTGCTCCGGCCGGAAACGATCATGGGTTGGACTAATGCGCCCCGAATCCGAAAATCAGGGCGGACGTAAATATTCTGTTGCCTGACCGTTAATATGGGTTGGTTTGTTTCATGCCACTCAAATACCCCCAAGGGAGAAACAAGATGAAGAAGATGTTGGCGCTGACAGCCACAATCATGCTTACTGGCACATTGGCGTTCGCGGCGGCGGACACCTCCGAAAGCCTGGCTCAGACGCCTAAGGCGCCCGTTTTAGCGCGCCAGAAGCTCAATATGGATGCCGCATACGAATCAGCGGGCGTCACGCAGACGCAGAAGGACAAGCTCAAGGAGCTTGAGACAAAAATCCGCGAGGCTCGCGAAGCCAAGGAAATGGAGAAATTCAAGACCTTGACCCAGGAGCGCCGTGATGTGCTCACGACCGAGCAGCAGCAAAAGGTTCGCGAATATATGCGTCAGCAGATGCAACCGGCCGTCAAGGCCATGCCTTCCGACGCGGCCACAAGTCCTTCAGCGATGTGAATTCTCGCCAACTAATATTGGCGTGAAGAATCCCCGGGGCGCGGAAACACGCGCCCTTTTTTTAATTTGTACGGCTCGGAAAAGGTTTTTAACCGGTTTAATATAGTCTTTTCTCCCTCACACAAATCCGCCTGTTGTTCTTCGCGTTCTTTGCGTCTTTGCGCGAAATCATCTTTTATGTCTTTTTCTTTCTCACGCAGTACTGCCGCTCGGCCTTCCGCGACGGGATCGTGCCCGGGCTCTCGAACGACTTCCTGGGATTCCGCGCGGCCGCAGTCCCGGCGGCGGGTCAGTGAGCGCAGGCCGGTTCCTCCTGAATTTCAATGTTCTGCTTATGAAGGATGGCATCAAACGCTATGTTCTGGATTGAGAGAAAAACTTTTACACGGAGAACCACGAAGATGGCACAGAGGAACACGGAGAAAAGAAGCATCGTTTTTGTCTCCGCGCCTCCTCTGCGTAACTCCGTGTTACAGCTTTTTCTCTGCTATTGAAGGCAGGCTGCGTCTTTGCGCGAGATAATCTTTTATGGCTTTTTCTCCCTCACGCAAATCCGCCGCCCGCGCCGCCGGAGGCAATATCCACCCCGATTTCACCCGCAAATTCTTCTGAAGACCACTCAGAAAAGATTTTTAACCGGTCATTTTCTTCACCATTTCCCGGCAGTCGTCCACAAACCTGTTATAATCATTACGGTTACACCAAGCCGGTGTGCCGATCCTGAACGGAATATCCGCGGGGTCTGGTTTGTTCGTTATAGGATCGCGGTTCGGGATACACCCATCGAAAAACACCGCGGCATCAGGATCGGGCTCACGGGTAAGTCCTTTTCGTCCAAGCCCGCCGCAGCCAATGTGGTAGCCGCATTCCTTAAACATACGCGACTTGAATTCCTCGGAGAACTTCAAATTACGACGGTGTTCAGGTTTGGGAAAAGGATTGAACGCAACGATACCGGACTTCAGTTCGGGATCCCGGCATGGTTGAAGAATGGACTGTTCCCCAAAGGCGGCGATAAGCTTTTGACGTGCGTAGTCGGCCAGTGCCAGGATATAGTTCTGTATGCGTTCCCGGCCGATGCGGTCCCACATCGCACAGGACTCGCCCAGGGCACGCCAGTCGGCAGACTCCGGAAACCCGTAAAGGCTCAATGCCGCTCCGATGTCAAAACCGGCGGGACGGGAGCCATCTGTGGGCGCGTCGAGATCTCCTGAGCGCACAAGATTGAAACGGGGGAGCGGGGTGGAATTCGATGGCAACAGCGCGTTGCGCACATAAAGAATGCCGGTTCCGCCCGGCCCGCACTGCCACTTGTGGCCCGATATCCCCCAAAAGTCGATGCCGATCTCATCGAGACGGGGATCGAACATGCCACCATAATGTGCCCCGTCCACGATGGTGATGACACCGTTCTGTTGCGCCAGATCGGCCAGGCGACGGGCCGGAAGAGCCACACCGTTCGGCTGGGTCGGGCACGAAAAGAACATCGCCTTGGTCTTGCCCGGCTTGATACAGCGTCTGGTTGAATCGGTAATTTCTTCAGCTTCAGTGTCAGGCCGCAAGGGAACTCCAAACTGGCGGACAGTCACACCGAAACGAGCGGCTACTCGCCGGACTGTGGCAACACAGTTCGGGTACTCCAGCGTGGAACAAAGGATCTCATCCCCCTGGCGCCAGTCAATTCCGCTGAGGATCTGGCTTATCGCATCAGTTGTATTGCGGGCTATGGCAATTTCGTCAACACGCGCACCATACCCTTTCGCAATTTTCGCCCTGGTGACCTCGGAAGGTTCGATGTACACGGGGAACGGGTCTTTTGCAATCTGGTCGAGGCCTTCCTTGAAATGCTTTATAACAGGGATCGGCATCGAGCCTTTCTGGCTGGCAACAAGGTATTTGTGTTCACCGGAAATAATAAACGATTTGGCGAATTTGGCAAAAAATGGCTCTTCGCGGTCAAGGAGCGTCCCCCCGCCCGGTCCCGATACGGATTTAGGCGGCGTGGTGTTGTCTTCTGCCCGAAGGTTCAAGTTGGGAACAGAAATGGCAATGGCGCCGGCGCCAAACAATGTGAAAAAACGTCGTCTTTCAATCGGCCGTTGCCTCGAAACTTCAGGGATAATGGCTTGTCCCTTCTGCGTCAGGGTCGGCGGCCTGTTCGGTGGTCGCGATGGCGTCGCGCGCGTCGCGCACCGCCACGGCGAGCCGGATCTGTTCATTGGCTTTCCGCAGCGCTTCCTCCGCCTGCTTGCGCTCCGTGATGTCCTGTATCTGCTCGATATACCCTATCACCAAGGTGCCGTTTGTCAGCGGGGAGATCGACCAATCCAGGATTTTTATGCCCGAACAGGTAGTTTGATAAAGGTTCAACTTCTTTACTTCTTCAAAGTTAAATTCAGCCTCAAATCTGACGTTTTCCCCATTCAATAATTTGGTTTTTATATCACCAGATATATTGGGGTCTTCAAACAGTTTGAAACCTGAAATTTCATTTCTATCCACTACGCCAAACAAATCGATACAAGCATCATTTACACTAATCAAGCCACCATCGGAATTGTAGAACTCAATCGCAATGGGGGATTGATTAAAAATCGTACTATATCTTTCTCTGCTTTCTCGTAGCGCCGCCTCCACCTGCTTGCGCTCCGTGATGTCCTTTATCATGCAGAGATGACGCGGATGTGCTCTATCTTCAATTTTCACCTGAGCAATCGTCATGTTGATCCAGACAGTTGCGCCATCATGATGAAGATAACGTTTTTCTATCTGGAATCCGTCTATTTCCCCGGCATTCAACCGAGCCATATTATCAAGATCTTCCTGCACATCGTCCGGGTGCGTGATGCTCATCCAGTCGATTCGTACCATTTCTTCCATTGTTCTGCCCGCGATTTTGGCAAACATTGGATTAACTTCATAGATGTGCCCCGTCAGTGAATCAATCAGTGCAATGCCCAAAGGCGCTTCTACGAACAGTTTTTTAAACCGTTCCTCACTTTCCCGCAACGCCTCCTCCGCCTTTTTCATTTCGGTGATGTTCACAAACGTGATCACCGCCCCGTCGATCACGTGTTCAAGCGTGCGGTAGGGCTGGATGCGCATCAGATACCATGCGCCCGCCTCGGTCCGCACTTCGATCTCCTTGGGAATCAGGCTGTCAAGTACGCTTTGTGTGTCGGCCACCAGACGGTCGTAGCCGGCAAGGTTTGAAACGATGTGGCTCACGGGCCGCCCCACGTCGCTCAGGATCAGATTGATGACCTGCGTCACGGCGGGCGTGAAGCGCATGATGCGCAGTTGGCGGTCGACGAAGATGGTGCCGATGCCCGATCCGGCCAGCAGGTTGTTCATGTCGTTGTTGGCCCGCGACAGGTCGGTCACCTTGGTCTGCAACTCGGAGTTGACCGTGGCCAGTTCCTCGTTGGTCGACTGCAATTCTTCTTTGGCCGTCTCGAGTTCCTCGTTGGTCGACTGCATCTCCTCGTTGACCGATTGCATCTCCTCGTTCGACGACTTGAGCTCCTCGTTGGAGGTTTCGAGCTCCTCGTTGGTGGTCTGGAGGTATTCGTCCTTGGCGCGCAATTCCTGCGTCAGCGTCGCGATGCGCGCGTCGGCGTCGGCGGTGTCTTCGGGTTCTCCCGTCGCCGCATCCACGGTCGCCGGATCCGGGCCCTCCGGCCGGGCTTTTTCAGGTGGTGGCAGCGGGGCCGACTCCTCGAAAACGATGAGAAACAGCGGAGGAGCGGCGGGACCGTCTGGGTCGGACGCGACAGGCTGGATGGTCAGATCCACCGTGGTGAAGTCGCCGTTGGTCTTGACGCGCAGCCGCGGGCAGCGAACCGCGCCTTTTGCCACGGACGCCTTCTGAAGGGCCGTGGTCAGGTCGCGCCGCAATCCCTCACGGGCCATCTTCAGGATGTTGCTGGTTCCGGTCTCGCCCGGGGCCGGTTCCAAATACATTCCGGTACGCCCGTGCAGGTAAAGGATGTCGCCATGGCCGTTGACAAGGGTTCCGACTGGGGCGCAGTGTTGCAGCAGAGCCCGCTCGGTCACTTCGCGCGTGCGGATTGTGCCTTCACCGCGGGCTTTGCCCGCGCCCCGGAAAACTGGGGCCCCGTCGGCCGGTGACGGGAGGAACTTGCCCATGCCCGCGTGTTGCGTGCCGTGGATGTCCTCCCTGCGCTGGTAGAGTTTCAGTTTGCGGTCGAGCGGGGAAAACAGTTCCGTGAAGGCGCCAACCGTCTCGGAGGTTCCAAGGAACAAGAACCCGCCCGGGTTCAACGCATAATGGAACAAGGGAATGATTTTTTCTGCAACTTCTCCCCCATGTAGATCAGGAGGTTGCGGCAACTGATCAGGTCGAGTTTTGAGAAGGGCGGATCCTTGATCACGTCCTGATCGGAAAAGACCAGCATGTCGCGGACGGCCTTGTGGACCCGGTAGGCGCTGCCATCGGGCTCCTGCGCGAAGAAGCGGTTCAGCCGTTCGGGCGAGATGTCGGTGGCCACGCTGGCCGGATAGAGGTCGGCGCGGGCCACGGCAATAGCCTGACTGTCGATGTCGGTGGCGAAGATCTGAACCTTGAAACTGCGCTTTATCGCCTCCATGTGCTCCTGGATCAGCATGGCGATGGAGTAGGCCTCCTCGCCGGTGGAGCATCCGGGCGCCCAGACCCGCATCACTGAGCCGACAACCTTGCCAGAGAAAAGCTGCGGGATGACCTGTTTCTCCAGCACCGCAAACGCGTCCGGGTTGCGGAAAAAACTGGTCACGCCGATCAAAAAGTCGCGGAAGAGCGCGTCAACCTCGGCCGGGGTCTGCTGCAGGTAGCGCACGTACCCGTCGAGGCTCTCGATCTGGTGGACGGCCATGCGCCGCTCGATGCGGCGGTTGATCGTGTTCGACTTGTACAGGGAAAAGTCGTGACCGGTCTGTGCCCGCACCAAAACGAAGATGCGCTTCAGCGTGTTCTCGGCCTTGGTCGGCAAGATGGATGTGGTCCGGGGGAGTTTGCCAAATGCGTGAGTGGCGTAGGCGATAAGATGGGCGGGCATCTCCGCCGGCGGCAAGACAAAGTCCACCAAACCCGTGGCGATGGCGCTGCGGGGCATGCCGTCGTACTCCGTCGACTCGAGGGTCTGGGCCATGGCCATGCCGCCCTCGCCCTTGATGGCCCGCAGGCCCAGGGTGCCGTCGCTGCCCGTGCCCGACAG
The DNA here is from genome assembly GCA_026398535.1 of Candidatus Sumerlaeota bacterium. Taxonomy (GTDB): domain Bacteria; phylum Sumerlaeota; class Sumerlaeia; order Sumerlaeales; family Sumerlaeaceae; genus JAPLSQ01. Next base: position 6,204 of record JAPLSQ010000064.1, read on the forward strand.
AACGATGCAGATTGCGCGCTCGTGCTGGTCCTGCGCCAGCGAGCGGAAAAAGAAATCGATGGGCAGTCGCTGCCCCCGCGGCGCCGCTGGCTCCAGCAACTGCAACCCGCCGTTAAGGAACGCCATGTCGCAGTTGGGCGGAATGATGTAAGCGCAGTTCGGTCGCACCCTCATTCCGTCCTGGACCTCGAATACCTCCATCCGCGTGTAGCGCTTCACCAGGTCGGCGAGGATGCTCTTGTGGTCGGGGGCCAGGTGCTGCACGAGGACAAAGGCCATGCCGGGGTCGGAGTCGGCCGGCAGGGCGGAGAAAAAGGCTTCAAACGCCGCCAATCCCCCGGCCGACGCGCCAATGCCCACGACGGGGAATCCCGCGGGAGCGGCTGCGGCTGTGACTGCGGCTGCGACTGCGGCTGCGGCTGCGGCTGCAGCCGGCGCCTCAGCGGCAATGGGCTCGGGCTGTGCCGCTTTTTTCGCTCTGTCTTGTTTCTTGCGTGCCATCAAATGTGGTTTTCTGTCGATTTATGAACTCGGTTTGTGAAAGCTCTCGCGCGCCACCCCTTTGGTTATCAAGCATAATGCGGGCAAGATGTCCGTGGTCCCAGGTGGGGAAACTGCTGGTTGCGGTGATGGTTTTCAGCCATGAACAACCGAACAGGATAAACGATGTGAGAAGAACAGCAAGCGGGGTGAACGAGAAATAAAGCTTATGGACCACGGTAAATATCCCCGGCACAAGGCGCAGGGGCATCGCTAACTGACTGACATCACTTGAAAATTATAAACAACAGAATGACGATATGCCGCGCCTGGCTTTGCCAACTGGTTTTTATGGCGGTCTTTGCTGGTTTGAGCGCCCTGCTTGTTTCCTGCTCACGAAAGGATGACGGTGTCAGACCCGTCGAGATAAAATTCTGGTATGCGTGGGGCGGATACGAGGGCAAGTTTCTTGTGTCGCTTGTCGGGGAGTTCAACGCCGCGCATCCTCACATCAAGGTTCAGCCAAGCTTCTTCAACATTGGCGACAAGCTTCTGGCCTCGATCGCGGGCGGCGTGCCGCCGGATGTGGCAACCGTGTGGGATTTCATGCTTGTGACGATGGGCGAGTCGGGCTGTTTCATGCCGCTGGAGGACAAACTGAACGAGGCGGGCATCGGCCGCGATTCCTATCTGCCCAATATCTGGGATTACGGCCTGTACGGGGCGCACAAATGGGGCGTTCCGACGACGCTCAATTGCACGGCAATTTATGCCAACAATCCGCTGGTCAGGGCTGCCGGTCTTGATCCCGCAAAACCGCCGCGCACGGCCGCCGAACTCGCAGAGTGGTCCAAACGCCTTACGCTCCGCGACGGGCACGGTAACCTTAAACAGCTTGGATTCGCGCCCGTGACGACGCCCATATGGATATGGAACTTTGGCGGCGATATTTTCGATCCGGCAACGCGCCGGTTCACACTCGACCGCCCGGAAAACATCCGCGCGCTTTCGTTGATGGCGGAGATGTACGGCGGCATCGGGTATGACAACTTCCGCCGGTTTTCCGCCGGATTTGGCAAACTCGATAGTCCGCAGAATCCGCTTTTTGTGAACAAGCAGGCTTTGCGCGAGGACGGTCAATGGCTCATCCAGATGATCAGCAAGTATGCGCCCGGACTGGACTATAGTGTGTTCGCGTTTCCCCCCGCCAAGGAGGGCGGGCAGTCATGCACGCAGATCGGCGGCAGTTTCTGGTCAATTCCCCAGGGATGCCGTCATCCCGGGGAAGCATGGGAATTTCTGCTCTGGCTAATCGCGCCGACCCAGTCGGCGCGATTCTGCGCCGAACTGCGTAACATTCCGCCCATGCGCGCCAGCATCGAGCAGCCGGAGTTCGCCGGGACACGCAGTGATCCGAATTTTGAGTTTTTCGTCCAGCTCGTCGCTACCGGCAAAGCGCGCCCCCTTGCCGCAACACCGGTCGGCCAGCAGTTCGACGAGGCGCTGGGCCAGGCGATGGAACCCGTGCTGGGCGGCAAAGTCAGCGCAAACGATTTTTTAAGAAACCTCAACCACACGATGAACGAGGAACTCGACCGTGCAACAAAACTCATCGGCATTGAGTAAAGGCTGGCTGCGTCTGGCGTTCGTGACACTATTTAGAGCGACCGCTCTAAATGGTGGCACGAACGACAGACGCAATAGCCAGCCGCGGAGCGAAGCGACGTGCGAGCCGTGCTTGTGCGGCGAGCTTTTGTATTAAACGTCGTCTAAGAAGGCGCCGGGCTGGTTGGTCTTGTCGTCGGAGTCAGCCCGGATGATGACAGTTAGCAGGACATGGCGGCGCTCAAGGGCAATAGCGATATCGGCGGCCAGATCAAACAGGGCATGATGCTGGATCTGCTGACGGGGAAAGTGAGGACGGTGTGAAGGAGACTACCATGAAGGAAGGAAATCGGACGGATCTGGCGAATCCGCCTCATCGGCTGCGGCCGAGCGGGGGCTATCGCCAGTTTCGCTCCTTCCAGGTGACCACGCTCATCTACGACGCGACCTACTGGTTCTGTAAGAAGTTCTTCGATTCCCGTTCGCGCATGGTGGACCAGATGGTGCAGGCGGCGCGCAGCGGGAGGCAGAACATCGCCGAAGGCAGCTGTGTGGCGGCCACCTCGTCGCAGACCGAGCTGCGCCTCGTCAACGTCGCCCGCGCCAGCCTCGAAGAGCTCCTGCTCGACTTCGAGGACTTCCTGCGTCATCGCCGCCTGGCGCAATGGGAAAAAGGCGGCCCGCAAGCACGCGCGGTACTACGCGCCTTGGGGCGGCACACCGATCCGACCGATACGACCGATTCGGCCGAGCAAACCCTCTTGGGCGCCCCCACCGCCGCCGGCGATGCGGCACGCTGGGCGCTGCATGCGCCCTGGCTGGAGAACGCCGACCCGGCCGTGCGAGCTAACGCGGCCATCCTCCTGATCCACAAGGCGAACTGCCTGCTGGACCAACAGATCGATGGGTTGGAGCGCGATTTCATCCGCGATGGCGGTTATAGTGAACAACTGGCGACCGCCCGTCTGGCCGAACGCTACCGGCGCAAGCGCGGCGCTCCAGCAGATCGAACGGATTGGGCGGATCAGACGGATCAGACGGATCAGACGGATCAGACGAATCGGACGGATCGTATTCCCCAATGCCCGCAGTGCGGCAAGCTCATGACGTTGCGCACGGCCAAAAGCGGGCGCTCCCTCGGCTTGCAGTTCTGGGGCTGCACCGCCTACCCCAACTGTCGCGGCGCCTGCCCGCTGGACAGCAATTGGGGGGAGCGGGCGGATGAGGCGGAGGAATTCCCTTAGAGACGCTTAAGACAATAAATGCGGTCGACTGATGTGCGACGCCGCGATGACGATGGTCACGAGCAGGTTGAGCGCCCCCGCGGCCATGAAAACCTGGCACGGATTGAGCCGCGCCGCGAGGGTGAGCGCCGCATAGATGACCACGGTCAGCACTACACCGCTGTTCGACAGAAAGAACGCCAGCCCCTGAACCCGCCCCCTGTAATGCGCGCCGGGCCGCTCCTGCACCAGCGCCTGAACGGGCACGGCATAGAATCCGCCGCAGAAACCAAGAACGGCCAGCGCCATGATGGCCGGGCCGAATCGTATGCCGGGTAAGGCAAGCACGACGCTCATGCATGACATCGCGGCGGCGCCGAACAGGATGAATCCGTAACGGATGCGCCCGCGCGACAGGATTCCGGCCGTGATGCAGCCAAGCCCTATGCCGGCGGCCAGCGCAACGAGCGGGTAACGCAGCAACTCGGGCCGCTCGCCAAGTGTTTCGTGGCTGTAACTGACGACATTCATGTACACCAGGCCCGCCATCGACCAGAAATACGCGTTGCCCAGCAGGGCGCGCCATAGCGTGGCGTCGCGGCGCACATAGGCAAGGGTGCCGCGAAGATCGCTGAACACATTCAGGCGCAAAGGTTTCTCAGGGGCCGCGGCCGCAATCCGCCTGATCCGGCACGCCATGAGCGCGCCGCCCGCGGACAGCACCGCGAGAATCAGCACGGCCAGCCAGAGTTTGCCGCGAAACAGCTCAAACAAAAGGGCGCCGCACCATGTGCCGGTGATGATCGCGGTGAAGGTCACCGACTCGATCACCCCGTTGGCCCAGGGGATGCGGTTCTCAGGCAACAGTTCGGGGATCATGCCATATTTGGCGGGACCGAAGATGGAAGCCTGCACGCCCGAAACGGCAAGCACGGCAATGCATATCCAAAGCTGATTGAACATCAGTCCCGCAACGGCCGCCAGCATCCATGCGATTTCCAGCAGCTTCATGCCGATGGCCACGCCGCGCTTGCTGAAGCGGTCGGCGATGGCGCCCCCGTAAAGCGAAAAAACAAGAAACGGCATCATGAAGACGGCCGTGATGGCCGCCACCAGAGCCTTTTCCTGCCGCGGGGTGGCGGCCATGGAAACGACGAGAACAATCACCAGATTCTTATAGGCGTTGTCATTGAACGCCAATTGAAGCTGTGTGATGACAAGCGCGCCAAAACCGCTTCTTTTCTGAACTTCAGACATGGCAGGCAAAGTTGCCCGCCCTCAGGGGCATGGGCAACACGAAAATGAAAGATGGCGGAATGAAAAGTCTGGCATCATTCTGGCCGTAGATGCCGTGCGCTAATAGATGCTCCAATCAGATACTTCTGTATGGTAGAGTCTGATGGTTCCATCTTCGGCGGGCCAGACGATTTTCCCGCCTGCTGCCGTCCACAGGGGGAATCCGGTGAAGCCTGTGGCGTCGGTGTAGTGGCATGCGATGCGTCCGCCGCCGCCGCCGCCGCCGTGATAGCTGAATGATCCGTAGGCGCCGTTGCCTCCGTTGACGGAGAGAATGCCTGAACCGGCAAGGACTCCGGCGGTGAGATAAATGGATCCGCCCGATCCGCCGCCGTCGGCGGTGAAAGCGGGATTGCCGGCCGCGCCGGCCGCGGTGATCATTCCGTCAAGACTCAGCGTTCCGGGCACATCGAGTCTCACGGCGCCGCCGCCCGAGCCGCCGCCCGCTTCCCCGGATTTGCCGCCGCTGCCAAGGTCGACGGGCGCAAAATCGCTGCCATAGACCGGGCCTCCCGGCGGGGTATTGCCGTGGCCATTGCCGCCCTTGCCGCCATAACCGGCGCCCGCGCCAGTGACCACGCCAGCGATGCCCGGACCAGCCGATGCCGCGTAACCGTAACCATTGGCGCTGATCCGGGAAGTAGCGTCAATCGAAGCATTCAAGACGTTCAATGTGACGCCCGCGCCTGCCCAGTCCAACGCGCCTGCGCCACCGCCTTCAACCGGGCATGTCGTGTTCTTGCCGCGCGCTTCCAGTGTGGAACTTGTCGAGATCACAAGATCAGTCGTGATGTTCACCGTTGATCCCCCCGCCACGGAAAGCATGGCTTGGGGCGTGCTTGTGCTGCCGACGCTGATCTTTGCAAGTGTCAGACTTGTGTTTTCCTGCTCGTAGCGGAAAATTGTGTAAACGCTGAGTTGGCGGGACGGATCGGTGAGATGCCTCGCGAGATCGGTCACTTTGAAGAATCCCACGGCGCCCGGATAACCGGGATACGCCCCGCCGCCGCCGGCTGCACTTGAAGTAACATAGCCGTTGAATCCGGCGTCGTTGATATAATAGACGGCGATGCGTCCGCCGCCGCCGCCGCCCCCGTGATTGCTGAACGATCCGTAGGCGCCGTTGCCGCCATCGGCTGTGAGCAGACCGGCGCCTGATAGTGTTCCCGCGGTGAGATAAATGGATCCGCCCGATCCGCCGCCGCTGGCGGTGAAAGCGGGATTGCCGGCCGCGCCATTTGCGCTGATGATCCCGTTGAGAGTCAGCGTTCCGGGCACATCCAGTCTCATGGCGCCGCCGCCCGAGCCGCCGGGACTGTTGCCGCTGTTGCCGCCGCTTCCAGGTTCTGCGGGCGCCGGACTGTCCCCATAAGTTGTTCCGCCCGGCGGGCTATTGCCGTAGCCGTTGCCGCCATAACCGGCGCCTGCGCCGTTGGCCGCGCCGGCGATGCCGGGGCCGCAGTTGCTTATGTAGCCTGTGCCGGCAGTTGAGATCCGGGCTGCCGCGTCCACACTGATATTTGGCGCAAGCAAGACCGAGCCGGTTCCTCCCCACAAACCTTCCAGCGTCAGCGTCGTAGTGTTGGAATTTTTCAATTCCAGGGTGGATGTTGACATGACACTCACATCGCCATCGACGGTGATTATTCCCGCCGGGAGCGACATAAGCGACTGGCCGTCGGCGGTCAGCGTGCCGCTGAGGCCAAAGTCGGCCTTGCCTTCGAAGGACAGCCTTGAAGCGCCGTTCAAGTTGAGGTTTCCGCTGATCAGGTAATCAGTCGCGCCGGTGAAGGTCATGTTCGATGACTGCGGGGTTGCGTCGACAACAGTCAGATTGTTGAAGGTCTGGTGCGTCTCGGCGGCGTACGGGAATGTGCCCGCCGCTCGAAGGGAACGGAATTGCTCGGTCAAGTGGGTGGCGATGTTGGCGACCTTGTACAAAGCCATCGTGCCCGGCTGGGATGCCGGATTGCCGAATGTTCCGCCGCGCACGACCGAAGCTGTCAATCCGCCGGAACTGTCGAGGTTTGTGTAATAGACGGCGATGCGTCCGCCGCCGCCGCCGCCGCCGCGGCCGGAAAGACTGTCGCCGCCGCGCGTCTCGAAATGTCCCGCGCCGGCGATTGTGTTGGCCACGACGTAAATCGAACCGCCCGCGCCGCCGCCGTCGCCGCGGCCTGTGTTCTTGTCCTGTCCGTTGGCCGTGATCAAACCGTCCAATGTCAGAGTGCCGGAAATAGTTAATTTGATGGCGCCGCCGCCCGCACCGCCCGACCCGGCGCCAAGTGCGTCATATCCCCCGCCCCCGCTGCCGGGTGACAGGGGAGTGAAAGACGATCCATAGACATTGGTGCTGAGGGATCCCCAGCCACCTTGTGCGCCGATCCCGCCATGCGTGCCGCCGCTATTGCCTGTGGGCCCGCCAGGGCCCGCGGCCGGATTGCCCGGCGTGTAACCCTGCGAATCGGCCGTGATATAAGATGTTGCGTCCAACGTCATGTTCTGGGCGATGAGACCCACGCCTTCACCCGCCCAGAAACCGCCAATGGTCGAGGTCGTGTTCTTGCAGCGCGCCTCGAGCGTTGAAGTGCTCAGGATCGAAACAGCGCCCTGAACGGTGATTGTTGTTCCGCCCTCGATGGCAAGACGCGCATTTGCCGCTCCGTCCCCGCCAATGCTCATGCCGCCGAGAGTGACACTCGTATCGGCGGATTCGTACCGGAAAGATTCGTATATTTTCAATTGGCGCATGGGATCGGTCAGGTGTTGCGCCATGTCCGTCACTTGGAAAAACGCGATCGTTCCTGCCGTGCCGGAATTGGAGCCGTAGCCGGCGCGCGCTGTCGATGATGCGCCACCAGTGTATCCGGTTCCGTTGATGTAATAGACGGCCGTGCGTCCGCCGCCGCCGCCGCCGCCGCGGTATTCGATGCTGTTTCCGCCGCGCGAGGAAAATGTTCCGCCCCCCGTCAGTGTTCCGCTGCGGGCATAAATTGATCCGCCCGCGCCGCCGCCAGCGCCGCGTCCGGACTTGTCCTCGCCGTTGGCGGAAATGCCGCCGTTGAGCGTCAGCGTTCCGGTGACGGTGAGATCGATGGCGCCTCCGCCCGCGCCCCCGCTGCCGCCGCCGAGAGCATCATAACTCCCGCCGCCGCTGCCCGGGGTTGTCGGCGCCTGCGCATCGCCGTAAATGGAAGTGTTGGACCATCCCCACGCTCCATTTCCGCCGATTCCGCCGTGAGTGCCGCCAGAGTTGCCGGTTGCGCCGCCCGGGCCTGCCGCCGGGTTTCCCGGCGCGTATCCCTGCGTGTCGGCTGACAGAGCCGCGCTGGGATCAACGATCATGTTCTGCGCCGTGATCCGCGCGCCCTGACCGGCCCACTGGCCGTCCACCGGAGCATACCTGTTCTTGACTTGCGTGACGATCTGGCTGGTGCCGCTGATCCGGAGCGTGGCGTTGCAGACGATGGTCGAACCGCCCGCGATGGTGAGCGTCGCGCCGTTGGTCACCGTCAGGTTGTCCATGACGTAAGCGCCTTCCACCCAGGCTTGGGAAGTGTCCACAACGACATCCGCGGCGTTGGCATGCAACCCGAGGGCTGCCGCAAAGACGGCCATCATGCACCGGGTGCGCAAATAATGAATATAACCCGGGGAAAGCCCCAAATCCCTGCCTGTTCGCCTCATCGCATATCCTCCCAGAATGTTATGATCGTATCAGGAACCGCTATGTCCCTTTGGTAATTATACAATCAACGGCACTTTATTTCGAGCCGCCTTCTTCCTGAATAAATCGCGCTCAAGCGATTCCAGGCGCCGCGTCGAAAAATATGCCAAAATAACCTATCCGCCACCGCTCGAAAAGTGACCAAATGCCAAAGCGCGATCCGAGATCCATAAGGTATCCTCCCAAGGTACGCGAAAACACCCCTAAAATACGCGTTATTCTGCTGCTTCACAAAGAAGTATGTTATGAAAGTTTCAATGCCCTTCCCGACTCCGATCTCGTTCAACAGGCAGGCGTTTGAACAGATTCCTGGCGCAGGCGGCCGCTAATCCCCTCGTTCTTCGTCCGTGGTTGTCCGTGTTTGTCCGTGTTCTCCGTGTAAAAGTTTTTCTCTCAATCCAGAACATAGCGTTTGATGCCATCCTTCATAAAGTGGCACGCGGCTTACGATTCCACCCGCAGGACGGCCATGAACGCCTCTTGCGGGATTTCGACACGGCCCACCTGTTTCATGCGTCGTTTGCCTTCTTTCTGTTTTTCCAGCAGTTTGCGTTTGCGCGTGATGTCGCCGCCATAGCATTTGGCGGTCACGTTCTTGCGCAACGCCTTGACGGTTTCGCGGGCGAGGATCTTGCCGCCGATGGCCGCCTGGATGGCGACGTCGAACAACTGCCGGGGCACGATTTCCTTGAGCTTCTCGGCCAGCGCGCGCCCGCGATGATAAGAATTGGCGCGGTGAACGAGCACCGACAGCGCGTCGACCAGTTCGCCGTTGATCAGTATGTCGAGTTTTACCATGTCGGACTCGCGGTAGTCGAGCATGTCGTAATCAAACGACGCGTAGCCCTGCGACACGCTTTTCAGTTTGTCGTAAAAATCGAGGATCACCTCGCCCAGCGGCAGCTCGTAGTCAAGCAGCACGCGCTTGTCGGCGATGTAATGCATGGACTTGTGAATGCCGCGGCGCGCCTGGCATAGCGTCATGACCGACCCCACATACGCCGGCGGCACGATGATGCGCGCCCGGATGTATGGCTCCTCGATCCGCTCGACATGCCCCGCGTCGGGCATCTTGGTGGGATTGTCAATTTCCACGGCCTCGCCGTTGCGTTTCGTGATTTTGTAAATAACACTCGGCGCCGTCGTGACCAGGCTCAGGTTGAACTCGCGCTCCAGCCGCTCCTGAACGATCTCCATGTGAAGCAGACCAAGGTAGCCGCACCGGAACCCGAAACCGAGCGCGGCAGAGATTTCCGGTTCGTAGAAAAAGCTGGAATCGTTGAGCTTGAGTTTCTCAATGGCGTCCTTTACATTGCCGTAATCATCCGAATTGATCGGATACAGCCCCGAAAAGACCACGGGCTTGATGGGCTTGTAACCATGGAGGGGTTCTTTGGCGGGGCGACGCGCCAGCGTCACCGTGTCGCCCACGCGTACCGATGCGATGTCTTTGATCGACGCGATGATGTAGCCCACCTCTCCGGCCGAGAGGGTTTCGGTCTGGAACATCTTGGGGTTGAAATAGCCCAGCTCGTCGGTCTCGTAATCCGCCTGCGAGGCCATGATGCGGATTTTATCCCGAACGCTCATCTCGCCGTCAACCACGCGCACATAGGTCACGACGCCGCGGAATGTGTCGTATTTCGAGTCGAAAATCAGCGCGCGCAATGGCGCTTCGCGGTTTCCGCCCGGAGGAGGAACGCGTTTCACCACTGCCTCAAGTATTTCGTCCGCGCCTTCGCCTGTCTTGGCGCTGGCAAGAATGGACTGCGATGCGTCGATGCCGATGATCTGCTCGATCTGTTGTTTGACGCCCTCGGGGTCTGCCCCCGGCAGATCGATCTTGTTGATGACCGGGATGATCTCGAGGTTGTTGGCGATGGCAAGGTAGACGTTGGCGAGCGTCTGCGCCTCGACGCCCTGGACGGCGTCCACCACGAGCAGGGCGCCCTCGCACGCCGCCAGACTGCGCGAAACCTCGTAGGTGAAATCCACATGGCCCGGCGTGTCGATCAGGTTCAACTCATAATCCTGACCGTCGCGCGCACGGTACGGCAGACGCACGGCCTGCGCCTTGATGGTGATGCCGCGCTCGCGCTCAAGGTCCATGGAGTCGAGCAACTGGTCGCGCATTTCGCGGGCGCTGACGACCTGCGTGCGCTCCATAAGACGGTCCGCAAGCGTTGACTTGCCGTGGTCGATATGCGCGATAATCGAAAAGTTCCGTATGTATGACTGATCCATTGGCCGCGCTATAATACAACCCATATTGTTAAAAATGTGTGACTTTTTGCGCCAGGCCGCAATTTTACCTTGCCCATGTTGTGCGTTTGTATTTGTCTCGCTTGTGATTCGACGCCATTCTCAAGGAGATATCATGCGTCAAGTTTTAAGGGCATTGATGTGCGTTCTGCCGTTGGCTGTGTGCGTGTGCGCGCGGGCCCAGCAACAGGCCATATACAGCAGCAATGCGCCCTCGCGCGAGCGCACCCTTTCCACGTTGTCGGTGCGCGGAACCGTCATTCAGCTCCCTTACGCCCTGACCGACTTGAAATCCGAAACAAAAGATCATCCGCTGTTCTATTCCACATACACGGGCGATCCGAACCGCATCGTCGCGCGCACCCGATACGGCCCGGTCAGCGCGCGCGACCTTTATGTCTGGATGATCATGCGCGAAAGCCCCAACAAGCCGTTCCTGCTGGAAAGCTACGACAAGGCGCGCTTTCCAAAGGACCGCGAGGCGATCGCAAAAACGCTCCGGGCGGAAATCGATGAGTATGTGTTCAGCAACCTGGCCCTGCCCCGGCTCATAGCCGACGCCCCGTGCGATGTCTTTTGCTCTTATAAGAAACACATCTACGCCCTGCCCGGTTATCAGCTTGCCTACATACTGGATGTCGTGAAACCGCGCATCCGCATCCAGCCCGCCGACCGCATCAAATATCTCCAGGAACACAAGAACCAGATCGTTCCCGCGCAACGCTGGCGCGTGCGACACATATTTAAACAGTGCGCCGGGGATGCAACGGTCGACGAGCGCGATGCCATCGAGACGCAGCTTGACAGCGTGCGCAAACAGATCATGACGGGAGAAATCAGCTTCGCCGACGCCGTCAGCAGCGCATCCGAGGCGCCAAGCGCCGAAAACGGCGGCGAAATTCCCCCGTTCGCCAAAGGCGAACTGTTCTTTATGTTTGAGGAAACCGCGGCCAGCCTGAAACCCGGCGAACTCAGCCCCGTGTTTGCCGGACCCGGCGGCTTCTACCTCATGCAACTTATGGAAATTCTGCCCCCAGAGGAGCCTTCACTCGAAAAACCCGAACAGGCGAAACTGGTCGAGCCGGGACTGACGTGCCAGGTTCTGCGCGCCCAATACACTTTCGACAACGAAAAACTCTTCATCGACCGGCATCCGGTCTTCCGCGCTTTCCCATGGGATGAACGCCATCCCGACGAGGTCATCGGCACGGTGGGCGAATTCGAAATCGCCAAACAGGAGTTCCTCGACATCTATCCATCCGTCGAAGAAGACGGCCTGCGGCTCAATGAAAAACTGATCAAGAACCTGCTGACCGTGATGCTCGAACGCGAGGCCATGGCGCAAGCCGTGGAGGCGGCGGGCTGCGGGCTGACACCGCTCATGGCCGAAGCGCGAAAGATGGCCGCGAATCTTGTGAGACGCGACAATTTTATCAACTCGCTCACCAGCAATCTCCCCGTCAGCGGGGAAATCGCCCGCAAATTCTGGCGCGACAATCCAATGCTTTTTACCCCGCTTGCCGTCAAACGCGTCATCAGGCTGACCATCACGCCCAACAACGTCGGCCCCACGCCCCAGCAAACGCAGGACGAATTGTATTACGCGCTGGGACTCGCCGAACGCCCCGCCCCAAGGAAATACGCCGGAATGACGGAGGACGATACCCTGACATCCGTCTCAACAACGGACGCGATGACATCAGCGAGCGCGCCAACAACCGCAACGATGATGCTGGCGCTGGATGGCAGGACGGTTGACCTTGACACAACACCCTCCACGGCAGTCAGCGCCGCCCCCGCCGCCCCCGCGGAAACCAAGCCCGCATCGCGCTTCGCATCCCTGCCCGTCAAACCAGTCCCGGTTGAAATCGAATATGACGGCGTCCCCGTTCCGCCGCTTCCGCTCAACGCATTCTCGCGAATCAAACCCAGCGAGTTGCGCGGTCGCGTGCTTAATTATAAGAATCCAGACTTCACATTGAGCTATGCCGACCTGGGATTCGTCCACATCGAGGACCGCCCCGAAATGCCTAAATCCATGGATCAAATCCCGGTTGGCGGATTGAGCAAACCGTTCATGCTCGGCCCATCCGCCGTGGCCTGCTACATTGAGGACAACCGCACAATGCCCAAACCGGCATTTGATCAAATCAAAAACCGCGTCTATTCGACATACCGGTTTGTCGAAACCGGCAAAAAACTTCAGCGCGCATTCAAAGACGAAGTGGGCAAGGCAAACATCCGTTACGCCTTCTGAGGCCGCACACCCTGATTGGAAATCCCGCGCCGCCTCGCGTCGGAAGGCATGCGCGATATGATGGCGTCCGCCGCGGCGGGGATCCCGCAAGCGGTTCATGACCAGGACAGCCATGCCACGATTGCGCTGGAAAACAGGCAGATGATTTTCCATTGCCCTCGCGTCTTCGGCAGTGATTTAATGGGCGCATCATGGAATTGAAACCGCTTGCATTTTACAAGCGCAAGACAAGCAGCGCGCTCGTTGCAACCTTGACGGTCTTTCTGACCGCTTCACTGACCAGCGGCATGCAACCGCTTTCAGCCGCCCCCGCGCCCGGCCAGACGGTTTCGCCCTTCGCCAGCCAGATCGTCTGGCCCGACAACACATATCTTGCCGAATATGCGGGACACTTGCAGACAGCCGGCGTCCAAGTGGCGCGAAGCGAACTCATCTGGTGGGGATTGTGCGAGCAGACAACCGGAACTTACAACTTCAAAGTTGGCGCGTGGGATTGCGACAAATGGCTCGCGACACTCAAGGCGCGCGGCATCAGCCCCTATGTCATCCTCTGCTACAGCAACCCGCTTTACGGCGGCACTCCGGACACACCGGAGGGCCGCGCCGGATTCGCCAAATTCTGCCAGGCGCTCGTGACCCGTTATCGCGATGATGTGGATATCTGGGAAATCTGGAACGAACCAAACCTCGAAATGTTCTGGGGCAAGGCGTCCGATGCGGCCGCTTACTCGGCGCTTGTCGCCGCGGCCGCTCCTGTCATTCGCGCAGCTGATCCCGGATGCGTGATTGTGGGCGGAGCGACTTCCGGCATCGACCAGACTTTCCTGGCGGCCTGCCTGCAACTGGGCATGCTGCAATATGTCGATGTGGTCTCTGTTCACCCCTATCGCATCGACCGGCCCGAGTCCATCAACAGTGAAATCGCCGTGCTTCGCGCCGCCATGAATGCCCAGCCCGGCGGCTCGGCCAAACGCATCTGGACCGGCGAGTGGGGTTATAACGCGGGCTGGAGCGAGATCGACGAGACCGGTCAGGCAAAAATGCTCGCGCGCATGATGGTCAACAACCCGTCGCAGGGCATCGAACTTTCCGTGTGGTTCTCCGTTCACAGCTGGGCCGACACGGAGGATTGGGGGCTGACCAACCTGGCGCTCCAGCCGCGGGCCTCGCACCAGGCGCTCAAGGTGGTCAACCAGCAACTGCCTTTGCCGGTCGCGCGCATCACGAAACCGTTCAGCTTGAGCTTCAACCCAAGCCGCTCACGCTACCGCTCGGAGGTGTTCGAGCACGGCGGCGTCAGCCATCGAACTCTCGCGCTTTGGAACGCCCTGGACATTACCGCAACCGGCGCGCCATCAGTGACCGACATCACCGCGGGGCTGACATCAGAGACACGGCTCAGCGCATGGGACGGATTGTCGGGCGACGAGACGGCGCTGGATGCGAGATGGGACCTGCCAAACGCTAAAGTGCTGTTTTCAAAATTTTCCATGCGCGACTATCCCATCTACATCAAGCTTGACCGCGAGACTCTTCCAACCGGATTCCGGCTGGGCCGCGCGGCTATGACGTCCATCACGGCCGACTCACAATACGCCCCGGGCGCTACAGAACTGGCTTTCGACGGTCTGGTCAGCGCGGCCAGCAAGTGGACAAGCGCGAACAGCGCCCCGCCCCACTGGCTGGCATGCCAGTTCGGCAAGACATACCGTCTCACCGGCTTCGCGCTGCGCCTGCCGTCAATGGCTGGCGAAATGGCATCATACAATGCGCAGGCGGTGGAGTTTCAGACAGCGCCATCGATGGCCGGACCATGGACCACCGCCGCCGCCGCGGCCAATCCGCTCAACCACGACCGCATCATCAGCATTCTGCCCGCCCCGCTCGACGCGGCATGCGCGCGCCTTGTGGTCACCCGAGCAGGCATAGACAATTACGCGCGCATACAGGAGTTCGAGATCTACGCCTCGGGCGCGGTTCCGCCGGCGGGAATCGGGGCGTTCGAGGCGTTTGCGCAAAAGGAGCAACTGTCACCCGGGACGCCGGATCCCGCGGACTAATCCGGTGGCTCAAGTTTTTTTAATAACACCATATGCGCGTGCATGGCGGCCCGGTTCTCGGCAATTTTCTTGCGCGAACCTTTGCCACAACCCTGAATGCCGCCGTCAATCAGCACGACCGCCTCAAACTGACGGTCATGATCAGGTCCGCTGACAGAGACTATTTCATACACGGGCGAGCCCGTCCCGATCTTCTGCGCGTACTCCTGCAACTGCGATTTATAATCGCCATATTCGGCGCTCCTGGTCAGCGCCATGCAGGGCTCAAGAATGACCTTTTTCACAAACGGTTCTATGACGGCCGCGCCCGACTCGAGGAACAGCGCGCCCACGACAGCCTCAAGCGCCGAGCCAAGCAGTCTTGCGCGCTGACGCGCACCGGTCTGTTCCTCGCCGCGGCCCACAAGCAAAAGCGGTCCCAATCCCAGCTCAAGCGCGCGCCTGCCTAAAACGTTGCCGCTCACAAGCGATGACTTGTGTTTCGCCAGCACACCCTCCGGCTCGCCGGGATAAAGATCAAACAAATACCGCGAGGCAAACATCCCAACAACGGCATCGCCCAGAAACTCCAGACGCTCGTTGTTGCCGTCAAGCTGCTTTTCAAACGCGTAACTGCTGTGTGTCAGCGCGCGGTCAAGCGGTTTGAGATCACGAACCCGCAACTGGTGCCGGTTAAGAAACCGCAAAAGCTGAAACCGTCTTTCATCCGTCAGCGGACGCATCTTTCATTTCCTGGCGGTGCGATGTCAACGCGCAGAAATTAAGGCTTGCGGCTATTTCAGGATGCCGGCGTTCGAGCTCGCAGTAGCGCCACTGATGGCACGACAGCAGAATGACCTGATGACTCGATGCCAGACCGGCAAGAAAACGCACTCCCTCGACAAACCGCGTGTCATCCCAGTGCGCAAAAGGCTCGTCGAAAACCAGCGGTAACTTTCCTATGTGGGCGGAGAGATGCTCGCTGATCGCGACCCGCACGATCAGGCTGATCTGGTCGCGGACACCCTTGCTCAGATGCTGCAATTCCTTCGCGCTCAGACGCCGGCGCGCTTCTTCCGAATAGAGCGATAGCTCAAGATCATCCGAAAATTCGGCGTCACGGTAGCGGTTCGTGATGCCGGGAAGTATCTGGTTGACGCGCGAGTTGAGCGCGGCCGCCCACTGGGCGAAAACCTGCTCCGCGATGCCCGAAAGCTCGACGCTGGCAATGCGGACAGCCTCGCGGAACTCCGCAAGACCGTCACGCATGGTTTCAAGACGCTGTATCTCGGACTCGTGAACCGGCCCCTCGCGGCGCCAAACCTCTACGGCGCGGTCGCATTCATTGAAAGCTCGAACGCGCCGCAACGACAATTCATTGCGGCGTAATTTAAGGTTGTCAATCTCGTGCTGGAGTTGCGCCGCGGACGAGGCGGGATTCGGCGTTTCGACCAGCTCCGGATATGTCCCCTGCATCTGGCGCAACTGCGAACGGCACCATTCCGCCCTTGTCCTCAGTTCGGCCAGATTCGCCGGCGTAAGCAGATCAGTGCGGCCGATCTCGGAGGCCAGAGCGTGATATTTCAGCGAATTCTCACACCCCATGCGGAACGCTTCAAGCCGGATATCGAGCGGCGCATCCGATGTCTCGGTCATGCTGACAAGATCGTCAAGCGCGCGGTAACGCGCGGAAAGCTCCTGATCGAGCCTGACGATTTCGCGTGTCCGGCGTTCGATGTTTTCGCGCAACCGGTCGCGCTTCTCTCTCGCGCCGAGGCAACGTGTCATCTGGTCAACCGCCGCTGCAATCTCGACCTCGTCAATGGTGTCGGCGTTGGCGTCCGGTGAAACGAACTGCAACAGCGCCGCGATGTCATTGCAGATTTCGTCGAAGGTTTTTCTCAGCCCGGCAAGATACTGTTCCGCCGCGTGATAGGCGGCCACATCATGCGCCCATGGCGCCATGAGCCGCAACAGCTCAATTTCATCGCGGTCAAGGCTGCATCCTCCGGCAACGCGTGAAAAACGCGTTTCGAGCTCATCCATTTGCCCGCGCAGCCGACGCGCATCGCCCGATGCCGTGACCTGGCGCGAAACCATGGGATCAAGGCTGATCGTCGTGTGGCGCTGAGTGCGATAATGCTGGAAGAAACCGCCGGCGCCGGTGATCGCCGACGCCGCAAGCAGGGCGGCGCCCGCCATCGTCGTGTCGATCAGCATGAACAGGATGCCCGCCGCCGCGCAGAAGACGGCGGCCATGAACAAAACATTGGACAACGTCCGCAACCGGTCGCGCTGGGCGCGCGCGATCGCCGCCCCGGTTTCGGTCTCCGCCGCATGGCGCTCCGCTCCGCTGGCGGCGGCTTCCAGCCCCATGTGCTCGAGGTGATATTCATAAATCATGTGCTCTTCCTCGGGCGGCAGTTGCGAGATGCGCCGCTGCAGCGGCTCATAGTTTTGCATCGGCACGCCGCGCAAAAGCAGTTCCTCGCGCAACTCGCCGCGCTTTGCGGCGTGGCGGACAACCTCCTGCTTTCTCGACGAAAAATTAATCTGGAGCGAGCGCAGACGGTCCAGATCCTGGCGGGTCATCGTGCCGAGTGAAGCGGGAAAACACGCAAGCTCCCGCTCAACAGCACACAGAGGCTCCATGTCCTGTTTGCCGTGCTCGTGTTCCGCCGCCTCGCGCTGATCGCGCAGAGACTTCCAGTCGGCGTAAAGCGTCTCCGCCCGCGCAAGCCACGATGGATCATAGCGCTCATAGAGCGCAAGATCGCGCAACCGTTCCTGCTTGGATTTGAAGGTCGCGTCCAACTGGTCCTGGCGGCTGATCAGGGCTTCTATCTGGCGCAATTCAGCGGCGATGCGGGCATGCTCCAGCGCGACGAGCCGTCGGTCGAGCTGCCTGATCTCCTCATCAAACTTCTCCGCTTTCGCGATTTCCTCCGCGCGCCGTTCGCGCTCCTGCCGGAGCTCGGCCAGCTTGCCCGCCTGGACCGCGATCCGCTCCTCAACGCGCTTGATCAGATTGTCCGGAGTGATGGCCGCGGACGAGAACTCATCGAACTGGAGCCGGCAATCAGACAGGGCGATGAGCGCGGCCCGGATCGAAGCGTCCTGTGAACGCCGGGTGGAGACGACAGCCTCTTCGATGACCGCGATCAGCTCGTCGCGCCCGCTCCCTTCGCGCTCATCCTGCCGGAAAAAGAAGCATTCCGTGAAACTTTGCAGCGGCATGCGAAAAAACTTGCGCCCGAAGGTCATCCCTTCAAGCGGCAGGGACTTGTGCGTGTC
Source organism: Candidatus Sumerlaeota bacterium (assembly GCA_026398535.1). Taxonomy (GTDB): domain Bacteria; phylum Sumerlaeota; class Sumerlaeia; order Sumerlaeales; family Sumerlaeaceae; genus JAPLSQ01. The sequence goes on from JAPLSQ010000064.1 coordinate 24,387, forward strand.
CAAGTCAATCATTTCGAATGGCTGCTGACGCGTGAAATCACTGCGCAGACAAATCTTGCGTCCTTCGAGGTCGGCAAGATCAATTTCGACGACATAGCCTGCGCCGTTGTTGGCGAACCATGGACGATGCTTGTCGCGGGGCTTGAGATCGCCGCGCCGCAAACCGCTCGAAGGAAAATTGAAAAACGAGCAGAGAATCGCTTCGACAAGGGTGGATTTCCCGTACTCGTTGTCCTGGCAGATGACGTTGCAACGGTCAGGCAGGAACTCGTAGATCCCGCTCAAACGCCCGAAATCGCTCAGTTTGATGCGTTTAATGAACATTGCGCGGACGCGCCTCCCTGCCATTGAGCGCGTCGAGACCATAACAGAACGCCGCGCGCAGAATTCTCAAGCGCGCGGGGTCGCCGCCGGCTTCTGTCATCAGCTGGCGCATGCGCCCTGCAAATCGCCCCTCGATGCGCTTGCTGGATGTTTCATCATTGAGCATCGCGTCAATGTCGTAATCAGGCTCCAGCGCCGACTGGTCGACAATCAGGTGAAAACACTGAACATCGCACCATTCGGGATCAAAATCAAAACGCGTGATTTCCGGATGCGTGCGGCCCTCAAGCTGAACGAGCACGATGTCATCGGCGGACACGCCATGGTCGCGCAGCGCCGTGATGACGCGCCCGCGCGCGGCCGACGTGTTCGTCACTGAGGGATCGACCTGCGCCGTGAAGCGCAGGATCCGGCGCGAACTGACCGGAAGCAGCCGCAGGGCGTCGGGCGCCACGCCCCCCCGTCCAGCCTCGGCCACAATGACGCCATGTTCACCGGTTTCATCCAGCCTGCGCGCCACAGGCACGCCCGAATACGCTCCGCGAATGGCGCCGCCGGGGTCGGCAATCACCGAGTGCCTGTGATAATGTCCCAGAGCGGCATAATCGAATCCAGCAGCCACAAGCTCCGCGCTCGTGAAAGGCGCGGCCATCATCTGGTCTTCCCCGCGGCCGGCCAGCAGATCATCCTGTGATCCGTGCATCAAAAGAATGTTCAGCGTGTCATCGCGCTTGGGTTTCAGATCCGCAAGCATGCGCTCGCGGCGCGGACGGTTTTCTTCAAAACAGCAGCCATAGAATTCCACGCCCGGCAGCGCGTCGATGACCCGCCGATCGACGCGCGGCGAATTGAACACAACCACATTGGATGGATGTGTGCGGCCAACCTTGTTCACATAATAGGAAGGATGATGATAACTGAAGGCGTTGTACGGGTCGTGATTGCCGGGCGCGATGAGAACCGGCGTGGGCGCAAGCGATCCCAAAATGTCATAAATGGAGCTGGCGCTCTGCAAACCGACGGCTTCGTCATCCCACAAGTCGCCGGGACAAAGCACCACATCCACTTTCTCCTCCCGCGCGATTTCCGCCGCGCGCGCAAGCGCCACCTCGATGTCGCGGTTGATCCGCGCCTGCTTGGCGGGCGGAAAACCAAACTTCGACCCGGCAAGACCGCAACCGAGATGCAAGTCGGAAATTTGGAGGAAGCGCAATCTACGCATAACCTCAGATACTCGTTATGCGGCGATTTATGACAATACTTTTTCTCTGCCCATGACTGACACCTTGTCTTACATGGTTTCGAGCAGCGTTTTGACCTGAACGGCAAGCGGCGAGTTCACAGGCAGTTTCTGTTGAAGCCCTTGAAGAGCTTCGTGCGCTTCAGCGGTTTTATAGCCTATGCGCAGGTGCTGTTCCGCGAGCTTGTAAGACAGCCATTGTTTTTCATAAGCGCCGCAAGCGGGCAGCGAGGCGATCTGCTCATACCATCGCGCCGCGCCCCACGGATCAGAGTCGCGCTCATCGGCATAAGCCAGCTCAAGCATGGCTTTTTCACGAAGAAACATGGGCGCGTTTTCATCAACCGCTTCCAGAAGGCCCGCCCGCGCGTGATCAAAACGGCGCAGGTTGTCGAGCAGAATGGCCGCCTGGTAGGCCATAAGTTGCCGCCATGGCGAGCGCGCCGCGCGCTCGGAGTCATAAAGCCTGCCATATTCATTGATGGCGGGTACAAGGCGCTCCGGGTTCCATGCGGGATTCACAAGCTCGTCGCCGCCGCTTCGCCCGATTTCGATGATCCTGCGCAACAGGTCTGACTTGTCGGCCGTCAGCGCGCGGATCATTTCCGCGCGGAAACGCGCCTCGAAAAAGAATTCGAATTCACCAGGCTGATTCGCGCGCATGTATGCCAGCGCCTGATCGTACATGGTGAGCGCTTCGGCATAGAGCCCGCGCAGTTCCGCCTCGTGTCCGCGCAGCACCAGCAGCCGCGCGTAAGCATAATGCTCTCTCGCGTGCCGCTGGTCTTCGGGGATCTGCTGCCACGCGGCGATGGCGCCATCCGCCTCCCGCCGCCCCTGTTCTGGGCTGCCGCTCACCACCGCGAGCTTTGCCGCGGCAAGTCTCATCATGGTCCGCGCGTAAGGACTGGCGAGTTTCGCCTCGAGCCGCGGCCTGATGGACTCGTGAAGAAAAACCTGGCGGATGGAGGACTCAAGCCAGGGTTCTGCCTCGGGTCTGTCCAGATAATCCTGAAAAATGCCGGCCATGCCTTCGATTTCCGACTCGTCATCGGGGAGTTTGAGCGTTTCATCAAGCAGCGCGCGCGCCTGCGCGAAATTGCCGTCTTGGATGTGAATCTGGAAAAGCTCGACCTTGGCCTGATCCGCAAGTTCCCCGCCCGCCGGAACGGCCTTCAAATAATGCTCAAAATAAGCCGCCCGCTGTGCTGGCGTCGGATTGAAAGGCCGCTGCGAGGGGCTGAAAAAAAAGACTTCGCGCTCGTAACCGTCCAGCGCGCGCAAATATTCCTCCCGCACCGCCTGATTGCCGGGATGGACGTCGAGAAGTTCGCCAAAGTATTGCGCCGTTGCCGGGAAATCCGCGTCGAGCCTGGCTTTCACCGCGCGTGCGTACATCCGCGCGAGGCGATCATCGCCCGCCCGCAGAACGTCGAGCGTGTGGAGCGCGGCCGGCGATATCTGGCTGCCGCGTCCCGCTTTTTTCATCAGCTCCTCATGGCGCTCAAGACATTCCCGGGCCCGGGAATCATCGTTCATCATGAACATGTGCGAATAACCGAGTACCTTCCATAACTCGGCCTCGGGCAGCATGGATGGAATGCGCCGCTGGCGAAGCATGGATTCGAGCATGCGCACGGCCTCCTTTGTCTGTCCGACGCGCGCGAGATTCGCGATGTAAAGGAAGTGCGCCATGAGAGGGTCCTCGGTGCGACGCACGCTCGCGGCCAGCTCCTTGTAAATGTCATAAGTCTTCCGCGCGCGCCCCTTTTGATAATACTCCTCGGCCAGGATGAACTTGTCCTGAAAATCAAACGCAAGGAACCGCGGATTGGCCAGACCGGCATCCGTTGCCGCAAGCAATTGGGATTGCACGACAAAGGCAATATCCCCCGCCGCCGGATTGGATGCGGGCAAAGAAATCCGGAAATTCGAGAAACTGAGCTGGTTGCTCAGTCCCGTCAGCAGGTTGCGCCTGATCAGATTGCCATCCCGTAAAAAATAGATGTAACGGTCGTGCGCGCCAAGAAACGGTTGAGTGATGGGAACGCTTTCCTGGATCAGTAATTTTTCATTTTGTGTTCCAAGGGTGATCATGCACACGCTGTTTGCCCATGATGCCGCGGCGCTTGCTGCCGGACGCTCCGCCGCGGACGCGGAAGCCGTGCCTCCGCCGGCAAGCCTTTCACGCATGAAAACGATCCGGTCGGAATTCCGCCCCCACGAAATGCTGCGCGGAACAAGACCAATGATCTGTGTTTCCGAAGTGACTTTTTCCGTGCGGCGCGAAGCCAGATCATAAAGATAAATCTGCGGACGAAGAGCCTCAAATCCCGCAAAGGCCGCGCGGCGCCCGTCCGGCGATAGAACAGGCTGCACAATCTGCGAGGCAAGGGCGGCGAGCCGCTCCTTTGAACGGCTCCTGAAATGATGCGCGAACAGTTCCGTCCGGCCCTTGACCGTGGTCAGGAACAACAAATCGCCGTTGGGCAGGAAGATGGGATCGCTCTGGCGCGTGCGCGCCTCGGTGACCTGGGTTGTCCGTCCATCAAGATCCGTGATGTAAATATTCCATGACCCCGACGGATTGGCAGTATAGCCGATCCTGTCGCCAGAGACATTCCAGGACAGGGCGGGATCGCACACATGATTCGGGACAATGGCGCGGGCGGATCGCTGGTTAAGGAACACGACACTCAGGCCGCGGTTGTCGCTGACATAAGCCAGTTTCTGCCCGCAGGGAGAATACACAAGATTCCGGATGTGATCGTCCGGCAGACAGCCAGCCAGAAGGAACACCACGGCTGGCGCCACAACAGCGGGAATCCATCTCCTGGACCCCCTTGAAACCAGAATGGGGCGAAAGAGCAATTGAATCACATTCAATTTATCATGAATCATAAACGGAAAACACCGGGCAATTCACCAGAATCAGGCACAAATTGCATGTGATTGAAACAAACATCATTCGATTCGATATAAAATTGGCAGTCTCCCGCATGCACAGTTCCAAAAAGGTTGCGATATGACGCACCATTTCAAACTCTATCTTATCACCGGCGAAGCCATGCGCCCCGATGATAAGCTTGCCTTGCGGGTGGATGCGGCGCTCGAGGGCGGCGCGGATGCCGTGCAGTTTCGTGAAAAAAGCGCGCCGCTCCGCCAATGCGCGGCCGCTTTTACAGCCATTTCCCGCGTCTGCCGCGCCCGCAATGTGCCGCTCTTTCTGAATGCGTGGCTTGCGGGAAAATTCCAGATCGGCGCGCCCTTTGACGGCATTCATTGCGGGATCGACAACCTGCCGGCGGATTTCAGAATCGCGTTCAAAAAATGCCTTGTGGGCGGCAAGCATGGCGCCCTGTCAATCCATGACGCATGGCGTCGGGCGCTCATTTCAAGCGGCGTTCATGTGCCCAGCGCCCTCGTCATCGGCTATTCGGCGCACGAAATCAGCGAGGCGCGGATCGCTCTGGAATGCGGCGCGGATTTTGTGACCATGAGCCCCGTCTACCCAACACCCTCCAAGCAGGGCATCCTTGAGGCGCGCGGCCCCGAATGGATCCGCAAAGCGCGAACAAGCCTTGCCGGGGCGCGCATCATCGCGCTTGGGGGCATCAGCGTCGAAAACGCGGCGGATGTCATGCGCGCCGGCGCCAGCGGCATCGCGGTGATCCGAGCCATCATGGCCGCGCCAGACCCGAGCGAAGCCGCACGACGGCTCAATGACTGTGTCAATAATCCCCCGGCTTCCTGACATGCCTCACGCCATTCATCACAAAGAATAATGTGTCGTTCCGTCCGGGGGAGCCGGCATCATGGCGCGGACAAACACGACTTCACCGCGAAACCTCCGCACTGATCGCTCAAGCAATAATCTTGCAGATTTCAGCCAGATCGCGCCGCAGTTCAGTGAGCGAGGAATTAATCCGGCGCACACGATGCGAGCCGGGCCGCGCGCCCTCGAAAGATTTCACCTGCGCCTGCCCGCCTTCGCACATGACCTTGAGCTGTTTGCGCGCGCCGGCAATCGTGAATTTTTCATCATAGAGCAGACGCTTGATCTGAAGGATGATTTCAATGTCGCCCTTGCGGTAGCGCCGCTGATCATGTTCATCCTTCTCCGGCGTCAGCATGGGAAATTCCGTTTCCCAGTAGCGCAGCACGTACGGCTTCACCTGCGTCAGCGTCGACACCTCATTGATCTTGTAAAACAGCTTGTCGGGTATCTGTATCTGCTCGACTACGCTCATCAGCTTTCATTCTCCTTCAACGGTTATAACAACGGGAACAGGAATTTGAGGTTAAGCTGTATGCATCATACGGCAGGCACCATAACGGGATAAACACGACGGTATCAAGTTTTTTTTTCGCGGCCGGCATGTTCGAGCAGAAAGATGACCACGAAGAACAACACGGCCTGCAGGAGCGCCAGCGCGGCGCCCGCCCAGTCAAGCCAGCGCAGATTGACCGCCGAAAAATGGTTCTGGTCGCCTTTCATGAGCGGCAGGCCGCGCCGCCACCGGATGAGCAGAACCGAGACCGTGTCAAAAATCGGCACGCCGAGAACGATGAGGGGAGCCACCACCGGCAGTTGCGTGGGCACACCCGCGCGGTAGTATGTCACCAGCGTGCTCAATGCCGCCAGCATGTAACCGATGAACATCGACCCGCTGTCGCCCATGAACAACCGCGCGCGCGGAAAATTGTGCGGCAGAAAACCCGCCAGCGACCCAATGAACAACGCAAAGATGGCCATCATGAAGTATTCATTCCCGCCGCGCGAGATCAGGTAGAAATTCAGCGCGGCGAACAACGCCACGCCAGCGCTCAAACCGTTCATGTTGTCGATAAAATTGAACGCGTTGGCCAGCAGCACAATCCACCCGATGGTCAGCAGCGCGCCAAGGAAATCGCCCGGAATGAAAAATTTTATGCGTACGCCCGCCAGCACAAGCGGCAGCGCGGCAATAATCTGCAGAAGCAGTTTTACGCCCGGACGCAGGTTGCGCCTGTCATCGACGAGCCCTGTGACAAACAAGATCACGGCGCCGGCGATGAGGGCGGTCAGCTTGCCGCCCACAAACCCAATGTTGCCAAGATAATTCCGGATTTCATCAGGCACAAACACGGCATTCTTCAGCACACGCGCAAGGACAATGTCAGCCCCGAGAGCCAGCATGAACGCAGCGAAGATTCCCGCGCCCCCGCAACGCACCATGGGTTTCTCGTGAATCTTTGCCGGATTAACGGCATCCACAAAACCGAAACGCCCGCCAAGCCGCCGCGCAAGCGCGACCAGAACAAGCGCAAACACGAACGCTTCGAAAGCGATCAGCGCATAGAAAATGTCAAGCCATGGCCAGCTCACAGATCACCGTTTCACGTTTATTGATATGATCATGGAAAATGCTATTAGTCAAACCGATTCCATCATCTGTCTGAATGGGAAAAAGGGCCATATCAAGGCGACATTCTGCGCTTCGGTCCCGGCGGCGCTCCGCAACAACAGTTGATTGCCCGTTTTGATGTTGTATAAGCGGGGGGAATTGTCAGTGAAGGAAAACCGCCTTTGAACGACGCAATCTCCCGTCAGCCTGTCTCCGGATCTGTGCCGCGGCGCGCCATTGCGCTTGACGCGTTGCGGGGCTTTGCCATCCTGACGATGGTGCTGTCGGGACTGCAACCCTCCCTTCTGCCCGCATGGATGTGCCACGCGCAGGAGCCGCCGCCGAGCGGGATCGACAATCCCTATCTGCCCGGCATTACCTGGGTTGATCTCGTGTTTCCTTTCTTTCTGTTTGCGCTGGGCGCGGCGATTCCGCTGGCGCTCAGGCGACGGATCGAGCGCGGTATGACGCGCTGGCAGGCCGCCAGCGCGGTTCTGAAACGCGGCTTTCTGCTCGCGTTCTTTGCCATCTTCCAGCAGCATTGCAATCCGTATAGTCTCAGCGGCAGTCCGACGGCCATAAACTGGGCGGTCGGCCTTGCGGCCTTCGCGCTGATGTTTGCGATCTGGGCGCGGCTGCCTGATCGATGGAGCGCCGCCGCGCACTGGGCCGTGCGCGCAGCCGGGTGGGCGGGCGCCTTCGCGCTGCTGGCTGTCCTGCATTATCCGGACAAGGATCATCCGGGCTTCTGGCTCGGCCGCAGCAACATCATCCTGCTCGTGCTTGCCAATGCCGCCGTGGCGGGTTCGCTCATCTGGCTCTTCACGCAAAACAATGTCCTTTTGCGCCTGGCTGTGCTGTTGCTTGGTTTCGGCATTCACCTGTCGCGCTATCAGCCCGGCTGGGTGTATGATCTCACGGAATGGTCGCCGGCGGGATGGCTTGTTCAATGGCGTTTCTGCAAATACTTGTTCATCGTGATTCCCGGCACAATCGCGGGGGACATGATCGAAGCCTGGTTGCGCAGGCCGGAGGGGGACGGAAACGGGGCGTGGAGACGGCCGCGGCTGTGGGCCGCCGCGCTTGTGCTGCTGGCGTTTGTGCCTGTCAACCTTATCGGCCTTCAACCACCGAGCACGGCCGGTCTGCGTCTCGTGTTCGAGGCCGGGCCGCATGCGCGGATGGTTGCGGGGACTGTGATCGCCAATCTTGTCCTGTGCGCGATTGGCGCGCTGCTGTTGCGCAATCCCGCCGGCGCGACCGAGCGGTTTCTGAGCAGACTCTTTCTCTGGGGATGTTACTGGCTGGCGCTTGGGTTCCTCCTGGAGCCATACCAGGGAGGGATAAAGAAAACATGGGCCACAATGAGTTATTATTTCGTGACCAGCGGTCTGGCCATCTTCACGATCATGGGTTTCACGATTCTTGCCGACATGCTGGGCCGCGCGCGATGGCTGCGCCTGCTTGCCGGCAACGGCCAGAATCCCATGATCGCCTATGTGGGCGCAGGCAACTTTGTCCTGCCGATCCTCGGTCTCACTGGCCTCATCCCTGTTCTTGATCAGCTCACCGGGTCCGGCCCGTGGCTTGGCGAATTGCGCGCCGTTGTTTACACACTGCTCGTGGCGCTTATGGTGTGTGTCTTCACGCGCATGAAAATATTCTGGAGGACATGAAGGGAGAGCGCTGGCATCGCGGCCGGCGTGGGGAGGCGGTTAATCGGTCAGTTCAAAGGTGACGCTGACGGCTGCGTTGACGCTGATCATGCCAAGCGGCGTGGGGCCTGTATCGGAAGCGGCCTCGCCCGCCGCGCCGGGCGCCATCGAGCTGACATTCTGCGAGACGTTCTGTGCGGCGTATCCGCCCCACCAACTGTAATAGGGCGAGTAGGAAGCGGCATTTTCCTGAATGGACACGGGCCTGCCGATTTGTTCGCCGAGCTGAGCGGCGAGCAGATGCGCTTTCTCCTTTGCGGCCTTGATGGCAAGCGTGCGCGCGTTGTCGCGGTGTTTGCGAAGCTCGGTGGTGCGGAAATTGACGCCGTTGATGTTGTTGACCCCTGCCGCGAGCGCGTCGGATATGATTTTCTCAAGCTTGGAGGTGTCCTTGAGTGTCACGCTGATGCCTTTGCGGGCGAAAAAGCCCGCGAAAAACCGGTTGTCGCCTTTTTCTATGTAACGCGGTTCGTAGCTGATGTTGTCGGTTTGAACGAACTTGGACTCGATGCCGTTCGCTTTGATCAGCTCGATGGCCTTGCTCACAATCGTGTCATTGGCCTGCTTGGCATCCTCGAGTTTTCTGGTCGATGAAGTTTCCACGCCAAACGAGACAACGACCTCATCGGGGATGACGCGCACCTCGGCATTGCCGGTGACGGCGATCGTGCGGCGCTCAGGACATTCGCCGCACTTTGCGGCCGGGGCGGGGGTTGTTTGAAGTAGCGACACGCAAGCGAGGGAGGACAGGAAAGATAAAGTTTCGATTTTCATGGTAAGACCATCGTGCGGGCGCGGGCGGGCTTGTCAATCCTTATGATTCGTGGCGGAATGCTTTGACTGGCAGGAAAATCGCGCTCTACATGAATCTCATCTGATGCTTCTCCATTATATTTTTATGGGAAAACAGCCATGAAGACTGGCAGAGCGCGCATGGGGGTGGTTGGCGCGGGAATCTGGGGTTCCATGCATGTGAAAGCCTATGCCCAGCATCCTTCCGCGGATTTGACGGCGGTGTGCGATGCTGATGAAAACCGCGCCCGCGAGACGGCGCGGCAGTTCGGCATTCCCCGCTGTTATTCGCGCGTTGAAGATATGCTGGAGGAGAAACTCGACGGCATATCGGTCGCCACGCCCGACCACTGCCATGCCGAGATTGCCTGCATGGCGGCTGCGCGGGGCATTCATCTGCTTGTGGAAAAACCGCTGGCGACGACCATCGCAGACTGCGAGCGGATGATCGCCGCGGCAAAGACCAATGGTGTGTTCCTGATGGTCGACTGGCATAACCGGTGGAATCCCCCGTTTTACAAAGCATGGCAGTCCATTCGCGGCGGCGAGATCGGCGAGATTCTGTATGTCTACTACAGACTGTCCGACACGATTTATGTGCCCACGAAAATGCTGCCGTGGGCCGGGCAGTCATCGGTCATGCACTTTCTGGGCAGCCACTCGCTCGACACGGCATGCTGGCTCATGGGAGCGGTTCCGGTGCGTGTCATGTGTCTGCGCAAGGAGGGGCTGCTGACGAAAATGGGGATTCCCACCGCCGATATGTGCATCACGATTGTTGATTTCGACAACGGCGCGACGGCTGTCGTTGAGAACAGTTGGGTGCTGCCGCAATGCTCGCCGTCGCTCATCGATCACAAATGCGAGATTACGGGGACGCGCGGACAGATCAGCCTCGATCTGACGCATCATCGCGCATTCGCCAAACACACGCCGGAGACCGGCGGCGGATACCCCGATGATTCGTATGCCGATATGTTCATCACGCCCGAGATCCATGGCCTGCAGCGCGGATTCGCGGTCGAGAGCATCAATCATTTTGTCGAATGCGTTCGTGACGCGAAAAGACCAATCGCCACGGGCGAGGACGGATTGTTGAACGCGCGCCTCATCCTTGCCGCCGAGGAATCCGCGCGCGCCGGGCGCGCTGTTGAAGTTTAATTCGAGTACGGGATCGTGTTTGTCCGTGTTTCCCGTTCGCTGTATGTAATATATGGATTCGAAAGACATTTCCGCTGTGGCATCTTTGCATATATGGTGTTGACAATGACCGGGGCATTTGAGCGTGATGCCCGTGAATAACTAAGGAATACAGGCGAATGACGATCAGGTTTTCAGTGAAAGCGGTTGCCGCCGCGACGATGACGGCGGTGTTTTATGTCGCGGGATGCGCGGTGGAAACACCGCGCGCTCCGGTCAGATCCATTGACCATGCATGTCTTCCCGCGGGAGCGCCCAACAGGCACATCAAGGCGTTCAAGGGCGACATACCGGCACAGTGCATCGAAATCGCGAACGTTGACAGTTTCATCGCATGCAATATGAACGAGGCTGCGGCGAATCAGATGCTGACCGACATCAGGGCAAAGGGCGCCACGCTTGGGGCTGATGCGCTTGTGCGCGTTGCGTTATTACATAACCGTCGGCAGGGATTTGTCGACCAGCCGCGCACACCGTTCCGTTCATGGACGCAAGGGGAGACGCGGGAATATTTCATGCGGGGTGTGGCCGTCAGGTTTGAGCGGGTTGAGAAGCTTCCGCGCGAGGCGGTTGCGGCCGATTTCGCGCCGAAGGCGGGGGCCGGAGGTGAAAGCGAAGGGAAACAAGGCGGGAGCGTCTTGTTTGGCGGTATGGGCGGTCTTGCGGGCGGTTCACTGGCGCCGCCAATGCCCAAAATTCCGCGGGTCGGGTCGCCGCAGCCTTGATCCATCCCCGGCGTCGCATCGCCATACTTGCCGAGGGAAAGTTTGCGCCGCTCAGCGCCAAGACGGCGGCGGGGGTCATCCGGTATTCTCCGCATGAAATCGTGGCGGTCATTGATTCCACCCAGGCAGGAAGATGCGTGCGGGATATTCTTGGCTATGGCGGAGAGACGCCGATTGTGGCGGGTGTGGATCAGGCTTTGGCGATGCGGCCGGAGGTGCTTCTTATCGGCATAGCGCCGTCGGGCGGCCAGTTGCCGCCTGAGTTTCGCCGCGATGTGCGCGAAGCCATCGGGCATGGCATTGAAATCTGGAGCGGGCTGCATTCGTTTCTGGGCAATGACGCCGGGTTGTCGGAACTTGCGGCGCGCACGGGTGCGCGGCTTTGGGATGTGCGCCGTCCGCCCGCGGTGCTTGATGTTGCCATGGGCCGCGCGTTGCGCGCGCGCGCTTTCATTGTGCTGACCGTCGGTAGCGACTGCAACGTGGGGAAGATGACGGCCGCGCTCGAGATGGAAAAGGAAGCGCAACGGCGCGGCTACAAGGCCGAATTCGTGGCGACGGGGCAAACGGGCATCCTTATCGAAGGCGATGGCACGCCACTCGACGCGATCCCGGGCGATTTCATGAGCGGCGAGGTTGAAAGGCTTGTCATGGCGTGTGACGCCGATGGCGCTGACGCTGTTTTCGTTGAGGGGCAGGGCGCCCTGATGCATCCCGGATTCGGTCCGGTGACGCTGGCGCTGATGCTGGGCGCGATGCCCGACGCGTTCGTGCTCGTGCACCAGCCGGAACGCGCATGTTACAGGCCTGATTATGATATCGAACTGCCGCCGCTGCCGGACATCATCGAAGGATATGAGCGGTTGATGCTGCCTTACAAGGCGCCTAAGACGACTGGTGTGTGCCTGAACACATACCACATGAGCGAACAGGATGGGCTGGCGGCGATTCAAGACACGGCGAGACAAACCGGACTTCCAACTACCGATCCCGTCAGGACAGGCATCGGGCCGATTGTCGATGCCCTTGAGCCACACATCAGGCGCAAGCTCGGCTGGCAGAAGACTGGCTGAAATGACTTGAAGAATTCAGATGATGTGTGATCTATATTGAAGCGGATGAATTTAGATGCATATCATAGATCAGACGCGATGAGAGCGAAACGTTGGGCCGTGCGCATTCTTATGGCGCTTTCACTTTTTTCCGCGTGCTTGCTTTTATTGTGCGGATGCAAGGAACCGGCTGTTGAAAAGCCGCTGAAATTGCCGGAAGATATCAGGAGCCGGCGCAAGAATGTTCCCAAACCGAAGCGGACGGCTGTCCCCGCACCCGCAGACGCGCCATTGAAAAACGACAGCTCCACGAACACGCGGGAGGGTGCGACGTCAAAGACAATGTCCACTCCCGCCGTTCTGTTTCCAACGCCCCGCGTCGTGGAGCCCATAACCATTTATGCCAAGGACATGACCGCGGACAATGGCCAGGAGGATGGCAACGGGGGTTGGATACTATGGTCGAATGGAGCCACCCAGATCGACAATGTTAAAATCAATTTTCCGGCAAGGGAGATCGGCCTTGAGGTCAAGGGCGATCCCGCTTTGTCCATATGGCCCGAGGTCGACCTCAACATGTACAACCGCACCACGAAGACGAATTACTATCCGTGGGGCATCCGGCAATACGTCACGACATCAACTTACGAGCTTTTGACGAAGACCATCAATCCGTCCATGATGCCGGGAGAGTACCTGATCACATTCCGATATTACAATAATGCGGTTGGCGGCGAAATCAAGGCGGACCGCAACGCTTATCTCAGGAAAATAGTGATCAAGCCCTGATTCAGGATTTACGGGCGGATCATCTGGACCATCGCTGGCTGATCGTTTGCATCACGGGATAATCCGCGTGCGGTTCGGTCTGATACCAGCAGGCGACGGTTGCAATGTCATCCGTGAGCGGCTGGAATTTTCCGCTGGGCCACCATCCGAGCGCCTGTATGGTGACTTTGAGATCCTTTTTGAATCGGATGGGATCAAGGACATGCCAACGGTATAATCCATGGCGCGGCACCTCGTTGGGCTCGCGGCGGAACAGCGGATAGCCGAGGAAGGGAGTCGAGTAAGTGCGGTCGGCAAAGCACCATGCCCCGCCAAAATAGTCCTCGGTGCCCGTGCCGCAGATGGTCGGGTAGTGTGTGTCGCCGTCCATGAAGAATTTGATTTCCCCTTCGCCCCACCAGCCGTTTGACATTTGTGTCCATGCGGCAAATGTTCCCACATAATGCCCGGCGCCGCGTGCTCCGTCGAGGATTGTATGCTGGGGATTCTCGCGCGACGTGACGGAGTGCCGCCATTGAGCGTGAAAACAACCGGCTTGTTCCGGGATGGCTGTCAGAGAATATGTGATCTGGTAGAAGAATCCGCCGATATCCTCCCATCGCTGGTTCTCGATGGTGATGCGGGCGGACTTGCGGAAAGGCATGAGCCAATAGCTGTTGAAGCCGCCCCATGGATTGACGCAGATCATCATGGAGTTCACATCATAGCGCAAGCCGTGGCCGTTGGCGAAAAAATCACCGAGTGGAACTTCCACGGACGGTTTTTCCTCGTCATCCCAGTAAAACCGCAAAATGCAGTCGCGGTATGCGATTTCGGGAACGGTGATCCAGATATGCTGGATCACGCCTGAACCGGCGATTTCGGCAAGAGTGGTCACCGACTCTTTGGGCAGCGTGATGCACGGGCGGCATTTCCAGCCCTCGCCAAGATCAGAGCTGGACTTGTCCAAGGGCGGCGACTTTGCACCACCGGATTTTGCACCGTTCGGATTTTCGGCGGAAATCGATCTTGTCTCCGCGTCCGTTATCATGGGCAAACCGCCAAGCCCGTGCGGCGTGTATAAGTGTTCCATTGGATTTTCTTCCTTCATGATGTTGTTGGGGATGCAACATCATTCAAATATTTTCAGTGTCAATGGTTCATATAATCTGAGGATGAAGCGCGCGTCCCAAATACCCGCTTGGTAAAGGCTGGCTGCGTCTGACGGGCGTGACACTATTTAGAGCGACAGCGATAAATGGTGGCACGAACGACAGGAGCGATTGCCAGCCGCGGAGCGAAGCGACGTGCGAGCCGTGCTTGTGCGGCGAGCTTTTGTACTTAGACGTCGTCGAGGAAGGCGCTGGGTTGGGCGGTGTCGTCGTCTGAGTCGGCCCAGATGAGGACAACGCAGTGGTCGTCGGTGACGAGGTCGAGTGCTTTGGCGGCGCCCGGGGAGAGGTCGCAGATGCGGTTTGTCCAAGCCGCAGGGCCGTAGTCAACGGCAACAC
>JAPLSQ010000049.1 GCA_026398535.1 Candidatus Sumerlaeota bacterium
GGCGGCGGTTCCATTCTTCCAGCATTGCCGCGGCGATGCGGCTTCGTGTTTCCACCTCGCCGTGAACAGTCGATATACCGAGCAGGTCGACCTCCGGGGAGTTCAACAGCATCGCAAGCGCGAGTGCGTCATCGATGTCATCGCCGATATCAGTGTCGAGAAAAACAGATTTTGTTGGGGACATAATCAGTGGTTAGATGTCTTTGTGGGTTTGGATTTGGATTAAATCATAATTAATGACATGACGGGGTTATGGCCGGTAGATTGGGTAATATTTGTCAAAGGGCACGGCGCCGCCGAGGACAATGATATCGCCGACACTTATGGTTCCATTTGTCGGATCATAAGGCAGAAATCCGTATGTGCCGTTGTTGTTGCCGTCCGGCCCCCAGCTCCACAGATGATACCAGTTGCCGCGTGTTCCGGCAACCTTGGGAGTGCAATTTCGCCAGTTGGTCCATTCGAAAACCTGGGGTGTTCCGCCGCCGTCGAGATAACAGACTTTCTGGATATAACGGCCGTTAAAGGTGTACCATTGGCTGTCGTAATCGAGCCTTTTGTCAATGAAAGGATCCAAGGGGAGTGAACTCACATAGGCTATGGGTGAGGTGAGGGAGATCATTCCAGGCCCCCATGCGGCCGGATATGTTCCGTAGTCAATAAAGTAGGCCTGCAACGCGTTTGAATGGGTGCGCATATCATTTTTGGCGCGCGAAACCTTGGCGCGCGTTTGCGCCTCGATGAAGTTGGGGACGGCGATGGCCGCGAGTATGGCGATAATGGCCACAACGATGAGCAGTTCGATCAGTGTGAATGCCTGCCCGACAGGACGATTTGATTTCATGGCAAGGAATTGCTCCTTTCATTTCAGTGCGCGGGTCCGGGTCATCGCGCCGCCGTTATGAGGGCGGCGGCGCGATGCCGGAGACGCGATGTTATCAGTAGAGATTGTAATCTGTGACGCGCGATGGCGTTTGCGGTTTTTTCTGGAAGCTCAGGTTGTCGATCACGATGTTTCCTTCAGCGACATCCTGGTTGGAAACCGCAAGAAGACCGACCCACCGTTCACCAAATGACGCGCCGTGAGCACCCTGAGCAAGAACGTTGCTGTTGGCGCGCAGAACAAAAGCCGTCTGCGAGACTTCAAACTCGAATGCCACGGCGCCCGTTCCTACCCACTGGTCGGTGAGACCCGTGATCTCCGTTCCGTTGCTGCCTTCCATATTGGCCGCCTTGTATGAGGCAAACAGCCCGGCCCAGCCGCTTCCGTAGTCCTTGACGACCATCTGGATGCCGCTTCCGTAGGAGAAGTAGAAACCGGGGGAGACCGCCTTGTTGTATCCGCCGGGGAACTCAAGCACGGTGAAGACGGTGTTGATGGGATTCTGGCTGATTTTGTTCACGGCGATGCGGTCGACGCTGATGACGTAGGATGTCAGGTTGTCGCATGGGAACGACACTGCCGACTGCAGGCCGACGAGCGCCCAAGCCGAGTTGGTGTCGGTCTTGAGTGTGGCCTGACCGCTGGCGCATGTGATGTCGGCCGAACCATAACCTTCGACACGAATCAATTTTTCCGCGTCAACCTTGTTGGCGGCAAAGTCATCGGTCATGTTTTCAAACGATGCCGTGAATGCGGTGGCGCCGGCGTCAGAAACCATCACGTTGTCGAGTTTCATGGCCGCACGCCCGGTGTTTACGTTGCTGGCAAGCAACTCTACACTCGCTTGGTAGCCCGGAAAATCCGCCGCGAGCATCGCTGTCTGGCCCGCAAGCGCACGCTTGCCGTTGACGAGAAGCTCCCAATATTTCTGGTTGGCGACGAGTGACAGTGTCACCTGCGCCCCCGTGGAATTGATCGGCACGAGCTCGGGGCCAATGGCGCGGTAGCCGCATTGTTTGCCGAAGCTCGAAGCCTGGTTCTTCGTTTTCGAGTAGAATTCGACACACAGCTTGTCGGGATTGGCGCTGCTGAAATAAACGAGCGCGCTGAATATGGCGTTGTTGGTGGGCCACATTCCGCCGCCCGATCCGCCAGCGGCGTCAACAAGGTTGATGGCGATCTGCCCTTCACAATACATTCCGCCGCGGAAATCTCCGCCCCCGCTCAGCACGGCGGGATCAACGACCACGGTGACATTGGTGCCCTTCTTTATCTCGGCGCTCTGAAGATTGACCAGACTTTTCGAGGCAAGACCGCTGTAGTCCCAGTCGTTGGCGGGAATATTCAGTGCCATCTTGCCCGAACCCTGCACGGCCGACGAGCCGATCCCGCCGGTCTGGGACCAGATCACATTGTTGTATGACCCGTCGTAGGCCGGATTGTCGAAATTGTCGACAAGCTGGTCCGCGCGGCCGGCGGCAGCGGCAACGAGAAGCCCTGAAAATATAAGGGCGCGAAGGATAAAACTTGATGCTTTTCGGTGGAGGATCATCTTTGCTTTCTCCTTGATGAATTATAGTTTTTACGGATTATCAACCCGTATTGAGGCACATCAAATTACTAAACCGGTTTAATTGTCAATAAAAAAATGCAATTCTCCTTAATTAAACCGGTTCAGTGATCTGCGCGGGAGTGCGGCGTTATTTTGACGACTGGCGTGCCGCGAGTGTGGGGGGCAGTAATATTTCTCCGGACGGGCCGCGGCTTCCGCCGATCATACCCTCAAGTTCCTCCATCATCATGCGTCCGAGTTCCTCCTGCGGAAAAACGACCGATGATAATGGCGGCGAGAGGTAGGGGCAGTAGTAGGAGTTGTCGCAACCGACAACCTTGATGTCTTGGGGAACGCGCAGACCCAGCCTGTCGAGCGCGTTCTTCATGCGCAGATAATACAGGTCCTCGATGGCGAACAGTCCGTCCGGTTTGCGCGAGTTAAGGTATTTCTCCACGGTTGCCGTCACATGCTTTTCCGAGCCAGAATAGCCTATCTCGAGAATGTTGTCGCGCCGGAAGCGAAGCCCGGCGTCGCGCAGGGCCCGCCGGTATCCATCGATGCGGGCATCCAGGATGATCGACAGCCATTCGGGCAGAGCCAGCTGTGTTTCGACCACAAGGCCGATGTTGCGGCAACCGCGCGCCGCGAGATGCGCAACCGGCAGCCGCGCCGACTCGACGTCATCGAAAGTCATGAATTTGCATTTCCTGCGCGATACCGCGCGGCGCCGGAACATCACAGTCGGGACATGGTGGTGGTGGAGAAGGTCGAGATGGTGCGCCTTGATGTCGGTCGGCAGGATCACGAGGCCGTCGATGCGCCGCGCCACGAGCGACTCAATGTAGCGGCGCTCGCGTTCGATGTTGGAAAAGGTGCTGCCGAAAAGGACCTGGTATCCGTGCTTTTCCGCCGCGGTTTCGATGCCTTGCGCGATGCTCGCGTAAAAACTGTCGTTGATGTTTGGCGCGAGAAACCCAACCAGGTGCTGACGCCCTTTACGCAGAAACCTCGACGCCTGATTGGGCACGTAACCGAGTTGTCGCGCGGCCGCTTTCACGCGCATGACGGTGTCGGGGCTGATGCCCCGCGTGCCGCCTTCATCGTTAAGCGCAAATGAAGCGGTCGTCTTACTGATGCCGGCGAGACGGGCCACATCTGACAATTTTGCTGGCATGAATCTGTGACGGGAATCCTGAGGAATGTAACGTTGTTAATAGTTCTGCATAAGCGCTATTCCGGTGGCAGGCAAGCGCTTTCGCTGCGCCACGGCGGCCGGGAGCCTTTGTTCTTGAATAGCCAAACCGGTTTAGTCATATAATCGTCCATGTTTGGTGTTATTCATCTCATGAATTGAACAGCGGAGATACCGCGATGACGAATGATTCACCGGCGCTTGGCGAACACGGCTCCAACCCTTCACGAACACAAATCATGTGTCTGGCCCTCGCGACACTCGCGGCAGTGTCGATGGCGGCGGCGCCCCGCACATACCCGCGTCCCGTCGGCTCGCCCCTCCACAATCCCCACATGGGATGGATTTTAATCGACAACTGTTACCCCACATCCATCGACGCCGGACGCTCATTGCCCTACATCACAGATGGAACCGCGTGGGCTGAGGTGGACATTGTCGCGCTTCTTTCTGACTGGGATGCCGTGGAACCGGCGGACAATAGTTATGATTGGAGCCTGCTCGACCGCGCGTCAAGTTTCTGGGCATCAAAGGGCAAAGTCCTCAAGTTCCGTTTTTCCACCGACGCGATGATCACCAATGGGCGGACGGCGCCCGCAGGACAGTTGTACCGGACGGGTTGCCCCTGGTGGATTTATGACCTCGGTGTCGCTTCACAGGAAGTTGTGGAATGGGGGTTCCGCCATCGCGTTCCGGATTACGCCAATCCCATCTATATGCAGAAACTCTCCGAGTTCATGCGGGCTTTCGCAACCCACTTTCAGCCCATGACGCCGCGCCTCGAGACGGTCGATCTGCTCGGTTACGGAACGTGGGGCGAGTGGCACAGCGGTTATGATCTGCCCGACATGGCAACACGAAAACAGTGCCTTCGTTCCATCATCGATGCATGGACCGGCGCCTTCAGCGCATGGCCGTCAAACACATGGCTCATTCTATCCGACTCCTACGAATGGCGCGGCGAAATCAATCTTCATCCGCTTTCCATCTATAACGATCCAAGACCAACATATACAGAGTTTGTCGAGAACTCGGCTTTCGATTACGGATTTTCCCGCCCAAAGATCGGAGTGGGACGCTATGGTCTCGGCGGTTTCGCCAAGGAAGGCTACGACGCGCGCCACTTGCGCGAGTTGCGCCGAACTGCCCGGCGGCCCATGTATGGAGAACTCTCGACGTCCTACCAGCAGTTTGTGGATGGCGTGCGCCAAGGCTACACCCCTCAAAGCGCCATCGACGAAGCGCTGATGTTCGGAGCAAACTATCTCACCATGCTCGGTTGGGATATCGGCATTGCGGGAAGCGATCTTACGAAGTCGCCTGTCATCCAATTCTACAATGGCCAGTCACAAGGATTGATGCAATATGCGCTTCTCGGCATGGGATACCGGCTGACACCGGTGCGCATCGAAGCGCCGCAGAAAATCGTTCCTGGACAGCGCTT
The DNA here is from genome assembly GCA_026398535.1 of Candidatus Sumerlaeota bacterium. Taxonomy (GTDB): domain Bacteria; phylum Sumerlaeota; class Sumerlaeia; order Sumerlaeales; family Sumerlaeaceae; genus JAPLSQ01. The sequence continues at coordinate 5,075 of JAPLSQ010000049.1, forward strand.
CTCCATCACCCACGAATGGGTCAATTGGGCAAACGGTCGACTGCATATTCCGTATCGCGCGCGGTTCGCCCTTGTGAAGGACGGAGGCGAGGCATGGGCGGCCATCGATTCCGGATTCGACACGACAAACATGATTCGCGGCCAAATCTGCGAGTGCGAATCGCGCTTTGATGCGCCTTCAAATCTTGAACCGGGTCTATACGATCTGCGCATTTCACTTGCCGATGCCGAGGGCAGATCCGCGATCCGCCTTGATTGTGAGGGCCATGACAACCAGAAGCGTTACACTGTTGCCTGCGTGGAGGTGGGGGAGGGCGCGCCTGATCCGCTGCCGCAGATTCAAGGCTTCGAGTCGGGTTCGTTTGCGGGGTCAGGCTTCACGCCCGGCAGCACTTCGCCTGGCGCCACGACTCTCACCAGCGCCCCCGCCGAGATCATCAACGGGCAATGGTCTGTCCGTGCAGCGTTTCCCGTGGGCACGCCCGCAACCGTTGTGTTCAAGTCTGATCCCGCCGCGTTAACTCTGTCAGCCGCCTCAACTTATCGGGTCACATTCCGCTACAAATTGCTTGGCGCGCAGGGCGGCGCCCGCGACGATGCGGGATACATGTTTTTCCGGGCGCGTTCGGCATCCGGCGGCGATTCCACGGCGCGCGGCATCATCCGATGGCAGGACGAGACAGGCACTCAGGCCGCCGTGAAAACCGTTCTGTTCACACTCGGCCCAAACACTGATTATGCTCTCGAATGGGGAATGCATCAGGGCGGCGTGATGACAATCGACGACATCCGCATTACCCGGATTGACGACGCAAAACGCTGGAATGACATGTTTGACACATCCAGTTGGAGCGCGACACGCTATTATAACATCGGCAGCGCCGCATCCCTCTCCACCGACAATCCACTGTATGGCACCCGGTCCGTGCTGGCAAGGCAGACTTACGATCCCCCGTCGAGAAGCCCAGAATGGACGGATTTCATGCGCAGCGACACGGCCAAACTGCCGCTCAAGCGCAATACCTGTTACACCGTGACATTCGCCGTCCAACAGAGACGTCTCGGCGGAGACACCGACATGCTGACTCCCGCGCCCTATGGCTCCCATGTCTACTTTCTTGCCCGCACCGCCGCGGGTGGCACGGCAAACGATGCGGGCATGACGCAATGGTATGACCAACCCGGCGAGTTCATGTCGCGCAAGACCGTGACATTCGTCACCGGCGCCTGCGACGACTATTATCTGCTCTGGGGGCTTCGCAATGGCGGATGTTGCGCCATCGACGACATCACCGTCGTCGAGAATGGCGCCTATGTGGCGCTTCACTCAGCGTCCGACCAGGTGTTTGATGATTTCTCAACTTCCCGTTACATTGATTCATTCGACGCGGCGAAATGGGACGCCGGCCCATACAATCCGCGCCGGGTCAACCAGGACGGCAGCGGCCGCATGATCCTTTCGCCGCCAGCCGCGGATTGGGAGATGGCAGGGCTGGCTGCGCGGACGTTGTGCGACATCCACAGCACCGGCAGCGCCAAAGGAACACGCTTTTCCGTCACTATCGATTCAGTCAATGTCACGCGCCATGGCGCCCAACGCCGCGGCGGCATCCCGGTTGACTCGCAACTCCAACTTTTCTTTCACAAAACCAGCGCTTTCGCCTATGGCATGTTCCCTGACGCGGGACCGGCATTCGCCACGGCCATCTATTTCGGGGCGGGCAAGGCGGCGGTCGAGATGACGCAAAAAGATGGCGGACAACCAAGCACTATCGGCCGCGCCATTGGTTATCGCACGATTGATGTTGCCTTCCCGCTCACTGTCGACCTTGCCATGAACGACAACCGCTACGAGTTGTCCTTCAATAGCCAGCGCGTTCTCGGCGGCGTCACCTGCATGAAACCGCAGGACTATGGCGGCAGGGCTGGGTTCGAGATCATTGCCGCCAATGTGGGCGACGCGCGCACAAGCATTGCGCTGTCGCGCGCGATGACCGGCCCCGCAGGCGGTTGGGGTTTTGTGGTGCGCGATTCCGCGCGGCTTGCGGAGGATTTCCACAGTCCTGACAACAACGGCATCTTCATGCAGATGGATGGTCAGGCGCCCGGCGCGGCTTTTACGCGCAATACAGCGGACGGAAAGCTTTCCATTACGCCCGGAAATGCCGACTGGGCGTTCGGCGGCTGTCAGGCCGCGAATCTCTTTGAATTCGATCCCGCAACGTCCACCGCCGAATCCTTTGCCGTCGAAACGACAGTGAATGCCATTTCCCCGTCATCCGGCCGCCTCTATGCGGCGCTGGTGGCAAGTGAATGGGTTGGCAACGAGGGGGCGGCCGTTGCGCCTTCTTATTTCAATCGCAATGACGCAACCGTACAGATGATCATGACCGCCGGGGCTGGCGGTCAAGGGGCGCAACTGGAAATATACAGCAAACCGAAGGGGCGGGCTGGCAGCAACGGAACACTGCTGCTCAGCCAGTCGCTCCCGCTTTCTCTGCCGGCCGTGCTCAGGTTGGTTGTCACGCCTGAACGCTACGCGGCGATGGTCAATGGCCGCGCCGTGGCGGGCGGCCAGCACACGGCTGCCTTCTCGGTGCGCACCATCGCCGGAGCTTATGGCGTGGGCAACCAAGCTGCCGGACGCGGCGACATTGTCTTCAGCCGCGCGGTCATGGAACTTGGCGCCGACGCGCCTGAAGCCGAACCTTGTGCTCCCGCTGGGTGGAGCGGACCGCTTGTCATCGCCGCTGCGCCCGGCCAGAACGCCAGCGTGACCACCGCCACAAACAAGGACATCCTCTATGCCAGTTGGGCTGTGACCAATAGCGGAGGAGTGGGAACAACCACACCGATTTTATGCGAGTTGCGTGATGACGGCGCGACCACCAGTTCCTGGACGCTGCCCGCCCCTTTACAACCAGCGCAGACAATTGAAATTCGCGACCAACAATCCGGACCTCTTGCCCTTGGCACTCATGCGCTGGAACTTGTCATTGGGGGCGCTGTGGCAGCGCGCGTTGAGCTTCTGGTTGTTCCCGATCCGATCTCACGCATCGACTGGCCGCCATATTGATACAATGCATTTCGCATGTGGTGCAGATTGCAGATGAAATCCCACGCCATTTGGGGCGCTAGGTTTCAAAAAAGGCGCGCCCGGAGAGATTCGAACTCCCGACCCGCTGATCCGAAGTCAGCCGCTCTAATCCGCTGAGCTACGGGCGCGAGCCGATGTAATTAAGGGGATGTTTGTGCATCGCAATCGATGATATAATCCCTCCCTGACCGCCCGGTCAAGGGGAAAATGACATAAATTGCAAATTGTTTTCGAGCGGGCCGATCATGTGCCTGTGAACCGCATACAGCTTGGCTGCGCGAACAACCGGCATATTGTCGGGATGTGCCGACAAGCCCAAATAATTGCGCGTCAACACATCAGTCGGCGCATGACCGGTGTAGGAACCCACCCAGCGCAAATCGGCCTGCACCCCAGCGCACATATTCACAATGGAGCTGATGGTCGGGTTCGAACCGACGACCTGCTGATTACGAATCAGCTGCTCTGCCAGCTGAGCTACATCAGCTTTCACCGTGTCATGTGATGACCAGCAGTGCTTGGATCGCGACGCATGCCTGCTGGTCATTGGTGATGACTGCACATACAATTATGCCACCTGCGCATTTGCGTTTGGATAAAATTGCGCGCGGTTCGTCTGGTCAGATGGCTGGATTTGGGAATTTGAATGTTACAATTGATTTCGCGCTGATCAGCGGCAGGCGCAAAACATGATCGATGATGGCGAGTTCGCTTTCGTGTGTTTCATCCAAGCGGACAAGGAATGCTTTTCTGATGTTGCACTGAAATGTAATCGAAGTTATTGTGTCGCGATTGTGCGGATTGTAAAGACGCACGATCCAGCCATCGCCATTCTCAGCCTGCTTCAGCGTGGAGAGGGCAATGTCGCCGTCGCTTTCGCATCTGACGAGCTGATTTTCGAGGGGGAGGAATTGTCCGGAAGGCGAAAAATGCGCGGGTGTCAGGACGTGGAACTGGCGGCACTCCTGTTCAGTTAGGCAATGATCGCTGAGGATGATGATACCGTTATTCGGCTGCGTTCCGTTGGAGAGGTGATGGCGCATGTAATCGTCATGTTTGCGTTCGATGAGGTCAAACTGTGATGACGCGAGCGCTGCGGCGGCTGAGCAATTCGCAGGGCACTTCCACGCTGGATGGCGGCCAGAGGGTGAAACTTTTGATGTTCTCACTCTCCGGGAAAATCACGCTGGCAGTGATCACCGTGTCGCGGTTGTGCTGGAGCGTGTTCACGACGGTGAGAAGGGTGTCATCCGTTGACAGATTGATTTTTGTTGTTCGCGCGGCAAGATGACGAAGCCCTTGCGCGATGAAGCCGGCGCCCTGCAGGAGAACAGTATCATCGGCGTTGCGCATTTCGCCTGTGCAGGTGTCGCGGGGAGAGCAGCCAAGATAACGGTCAACATTCGCGATGTAATCCTCGATGTTGACTTGTTGAATCGTTGATTCATTCTGGCGTTCGATTTCGAGCACATTGTCAATCAGCGCGACCAGGCGCAACCGGAACTGCTCGAATGGCAGATACCATTCGCGGTCCCAGTGGGTGTGGGAAACAACACAGTATTGTTTAACGGTCATGGTCATAGGGAGATTAAAACAACAGAGCGCTTTCATATTCGCATGATGGTTGAGACGCGGGTTCGCCATGAAGCGATCAGCGGCAGGGGCGGCATCATAATTATGGTTGATTGCGCGGGGATTGCGGAATCGTATTCAGAGCCATGCAAACGAGAGGATTTGACCGATGAACAGTTATGAGCGCTATATGGCGGCGGCGCGCGGCGAGCCGTGCGATTTCCTGCCCCGGCTGCCCATTTTGATGCAGTATGCGGCGGAGCATATAGGATCCAATTACGGGGCTTTCGCGTCTGATTATCGCGTGCTGACGGAAGCGAATCTGCATTGTTGCGAGGAATTCGGGATCGACCAGTTAAACACGATGTCGGATCCTTACCGCGAAACGCAAGGCTACGGGGCTGAGATGATCTATTCGCGCGATACGGTTCCGCGCTGCAAAAAGCATCCGCTCGAAGACTCGAAGGATTTGTCAGCGTTGCCGCGGCCCAATCCGCTTATGGCTGAACGAATGCTTGACCGCGTGAATGCGGTGCGCGCCTACAAACAGCGCGCGTGGGGGCTGTATTCGATCATGGGCTGGGTGGAGGGCCCTGCCGCTGAAGCCGCTGACTTGCGCACAGTTCAGCAATTCATGATGGATCTGATTGATGAGGAGCAATTCATCGGTGAGTTGATGGATATCTGCGTCGAGGTGGCCATCGATTTCGCGCGGGTTCAGGTGGAGGCGGGCGCGGACACGATCGGCATCGGCGACGCGGTGGCAAGCATGGTTTCGCCGGCAATCTATATGGATCTGATCCAACCGCGGGAGAAACGGCTGGTGCGCGCGTTGCATGACATGGGCGCCGTGGCGCGGATGCACATCTGCGGCAATATCACGCACTTGCTGCCAGGACTGGCCGATGTGAAGCCCGACATCATCGATGTCGATTGGATGGTCGATCTGCGCAAGGTGCGTGAGATGATGGACAAGAGCACGGTGATCTGCGCGAACCTTGATCCCGTGAGAGCCGTCCACAATTCTAATCCGGTGGCGATCAGGCAGGCGGTTCGCGGCTGTTACCGCGCCGTGGGCAATCCTTTCATGGTGAATGCCGGTTGCGAAATACCCCACGGCACGCCGGTTAAGAACCTGAAGGCGCTTTGCGAGCCTTTGGAGTATAACGGCACGGCAAAATTGGCGAGCGGAATGCCGGGGCGTTAGAAGCCTGTTTCCTCGATGTTGCCGCTGATGGCGACCTTGTCTTTGCGTGTTGCCTGATTGCTGATGTTTGCTTTTCCGCGAAATTCGTTGTTTGCGATGATGGCCGAGATCATATCGGGGCCGAGTTTGATGGTCTCGCGGTCGGGATTGATGAAATCGCATCCGATGACGCTGATGCGTCCGCCGCGGCAATCGAGCATCGTGTTGGCCTTGTTTTTGGGATCGATGCAGTAGAACTCGCAATTGCTGAACGTGACGCGGCCCTTGCCGTCGATGCGGGCGGTGGCGAACCCCCCGGCTCCGTCCATGCTGCCGAAAAGGTTGCATGCGGTGAAGGAGACTTTTCCGCGATTGGCGTCGTTAATGATGATGTCGCCGTAAATCTGGCTGTTTGAAAAAGAGATGCCGGAGTGCCCTTGCGTGTCGTCGACCAGGAGAGCGGTTTTGCAGCAGTCGGCTCCGCTTTGCGTGAGCAGATAATTTCCACCGCCCGCGTAGACATCGGTGCGTTTGTTGGCCAGAAAATGAAATCCTGTCTTGTAGCTGATGGCGAAGCAGTTCGTGACATACTCCCAATCTGAGCGTCCGAAGATAAACGCCTCGCCATGTTCCTTCATATATTTCCAAGTCGGGCTGTTCTCACCGTCGGCGACGGTCCAGAAAGGCCAGAAGTGGATGTTCTCGATGCGGCCAATATCGAGGCACAGGTCAATGAATAGTCCGCGACGCAACGGCTGGCCATACAGATTGCGGATGAAGTGGCGGCCGGCCACTTTTGTGCCAAAGTCGACGGCCTGGTAGGGATTGATCATAAGAACATCAATGATGGAAATGTTGTCGCAACCTGCTGTTTGGACGGTCCATGGATAGGCGATGGGTGGATTGGTTTTCTTCTGTTCGGGATAGAAAATGGTGACACCCTTGAGAACGGAGTTGGGATTCAAAGTGATGAACGGTGCGCCATTTTCCTGTCCCGCGCCCTCGACGGCCAGGAGCACACTGCCGGTGAGGAGCGATATGGTCGTGTGTGTTCCCGTGGCGCGGGTATAGCGGTTCGCCGTAGGCGGCGCCTGCCATATGCCTTCGAGTGTGACGGCGGAGGGAATGTTGAGATGGGATTTGACAAGGTAATGGCCTGCGGGCAGATGCGCCACGCCGCCGCCCATCGCGCCTTGGGTTTCCATGGCGCGCTGGATGGCTGTTGTGTCGTCGGCCTTGCCGTCTCCTTTCGCGCCGAATTTGCGGACGTCGATGGTTTCTGTGGAACCACGCGCGCAGAACATGACCCATATGAAGCAACACAGTATTGCCGCGGCCAGCATCGGCGTCTGGCGCGGGATATCGTGTGTTTCATCTTCTGAATTCAAAACGGCGGAATAATGGTGCAATGGAATGGCGCGTTGTGGATGATGTTCCATATTTATATTCTCCTGAGATGATCACAAAGGAATACGAATGGTTCACCAGTCACAGATCAGAGTCAACACCCGTGGTGATCATGACATGCACGACATCACGGGGCAGGTGGCGGAGATTGTCGCGGCGTCGGGCATTCGCACGGGCGTGGCGCACATATTCAACACAGGCAGCACCGCCATCGTCGGGACGATTGAATTTGAGCCGGGGCTGAAACGCGATCTGCCGGACATGTTGGACAAGCTGATTCCGCCGGGGCGCAATTACGGGCACGAGCAGGCATGGCATGATGGCAACGCGCACTCGCATCTTCAATCAACCATTGCGGGCCCGTCGATAACAGTGCCGGTGAGCGGGGGCGAACTGGCGCTCGGTACGTGGCAGCAGATTTTTCATCTTGAATGCGACAACAAATCCCGGCAGCGCGTTATTGTAGTGACTGTGATGGGGGAGTAGAGCAGGGATTCAATAATTTCAGGCGTCTGTTGTGTCCTGCGTCGCGGGGGCTGGGGTGTGTGCGTTTTCGGGGATTACAGCGTTTTCCGCGGCGGTTGTTCTCCGCTTGCGCACCCATTGCTTCACGGCTGTGTGCGCCTGGTCCATAACGCTGTAGAAGCACGGCACGACGAGAAGCGTGAGCAGGGTGGAGACGATGAGCCCGCCGATGACGGCGAGGCTCATGGGCGTGCGCATTTCTGCGCCGGGCCCGAGTGATATGGCTCCCGGAATGGATCCGGCTATCATTGCGACGGTTGTCATAAGAATCGGGCGCAACCGCACAGGGCAGGCGTGCATGAGGGCGTCGCGTGTGTTCATGCCGCCCAAACGCATCTGGTTGGTGTAATCGACGAGAAGAATGGAGTTCTTCTTGACGATGCCCAGCAGGAGGATGATGCCGATAAGGCTGAAGATGTTGATTGTCCGGCCGCCAAGCCACAAGGCGATGAACGCCCCCGTGACGCTGAAGGGCAATGCCATAAGGACGGTGAGGGGATGGAGAAAGCTGTTGAACTGGGAGCCGAGCACCATGTAGGCGACGATCAGACCGAGTATAATGGCAAAAATCAGGCTGTTAATGGACTCTTTGAAGACCTGTGATCCTCCGCTGAAGACGATGCGGTATCCCTCAGGAAGGTTCTTTGCGAGCTGTTCGACTTTTTGCAGGGCTTCCTCCTGGGAGTGGCCGGGCGCGGGGTTGGCGAATATGCTGATGGCGCGCTCGCGCTGCTTGCGCGTGATGCTCTGCAAAGACGAGCCGATAGTGATGTTGCAGACTTCGGAGAGCGGAATGAGAGTGCCTTTTTTCGATCTGACATAGAGTTTGCCGATGTCTTCGGGGCGGAGCCGCTCATCCTGAAGCAGGCGTATGCGCACATCGTAGCGGCGTCCGTTGTTCTTGTAGCGCGCAAAGCGCTGCCCGCCGATGAGGGAATCGATGGCGCTGGCGATCGTTTCCACGTCGATATCAAGCGCCAGGGCGCGCGTGCGGTCTGGCTCGACGCGCACCTCGGGCATGCCGGCATTGTAGTCGGTGTCGATGTCGGTCATGAAGCCGGACGCCTTCATGTCGTTCATCATCTCTGTGGCCGCTGACGCCAGCTTGGTCCAGTCGGGACCGCGCACGGTGAATTCCACCGGGAATCCGCGCGAGGTTGTGAATCCGGATTGTGACGGATCCTGGAAGATGACTCGGGTTCCGGGGAAAATATTGGCTTTGGGGCGCAGATCGGCCATGATCTGTTGCTGGGTCTTGTCACGCTCCTTGCGGTCCTTGAGTGTGACAAAGCACATCGCGGAGTTGACGTCGCCGGCGCCGCAGACGGCAAGGTAGCTTTTGACGCCCGGAGTTTGTTTCAGGATCGTTTCGACCTGGCGCATGATATTGTCAGTATAGTCGATTGAAGAGCCGACAGGGGTTGTCGCACGCAGCATGAAATATCCCTGATCTTGCGGAGGGACGAATTCGTACTGCAGAATTCCGGCGAACTTGAGAGAGAAGCCAAAGAGACCAAAAGCGATAACGAGCACGGCGATTCTCCAGCGCAGCGCCACGGCAAGAATGCGTCTGTAAGTTGCGGACAACCATTTGAATGCGGCGCCCATTCCGCGCTCGATGAAATTGCTGCGGACTCCGACACTCAGGAATTGGGAGCAGCGCGCCGGAGCGAGGGTCAGCGCCTCAATCAGTGAGATCAGCACCGCGACCGACAGCACAACGCCAAACTGGAAAAAGAACTTGCCGATGATGCCGGACATGAACGCGACGGGCAGGAAGATGGCCACAATCGCGAAAGTGGCGGCCATCGCGGCGAATGTGATCTGTTCCGCGCCGCGTCTGGAGGCGGTGACACGGTCCTCGCCCTCCTCGGCATGGCGGTAGATGTTTTCGAGCACCATGATGGCGTCGTCGACCACGATTCCGATGGACAGGGACAGAGCCAGAAGTGAAAACGCGTTGAGGGTGAATCCGGAGAAATACATGACGGCGAAGGTGCCGAGAATGGAAACAGGAATCGCGATGACGACATTGATCGTGCTGGAGAGGGAGCCCAGAAACACCCAGCAGACGAATGCCGTGAGAGCGACGGCCAGCAGAAGGGAGAATTCGATTTCGCTGATGGCTTCGCTGATGTATTTTGTGCCGTCGACGCGGATGTCAAGCTGCATGCCGGCGGGCAGGATTTTGTTGATCTCGGCGACGCGCTGTTTGACGGCGCGCGCGACATCAACGGCGTTTGCGCCGCGCTGTTTGATGATGCCAAGGCCTTGCGCGGGAAAACCGTCGGCCCGCGCGATCCGCACGCGGTCCTCAAAGCCGTCCTGCACAAGGGCGACATCTTTAAGATATACGGGCGCGCCGTTGATCTGGGCGATCTGGAGATTGCGCCAGTCGTCCATGGTCATGGCCTCGCCCTCGATCTTGACGGCGGCTATGCGGTTTGGTCCCTCGATGCGGCCAGCGGGAAGCTCGACATGCTGGCGCTGGAGCGCCTTGATCACATCGTCAATGCCGAGATCGCGCGCGCGCAGGGCGTCGGCTTTGATCCAGATGCGAACGTTTCTTTGGAGATAACCGCCCATCGACACATCACCCACGCCAGGGAGGGTGAGAAACTGGTCGCGAAGGTAGTTTTTGGCGTATTCAGCGAGCTCGGTGGGGGAGCGCGTTCCGGTGAATGCCAGCCAGACGATGGGTTGATCTTCCGGATTGGTCTTGCTGATGACCGGCGGATCCAAGTCCTTTGGCAAAAGCCTTCCGGCTTGGGAGACGCGGGCCTGCACCTCCTGCAGGGCCACATCGATGTCGCGAGAAAGATTGAACTCGATGGAAATTGTTGCGCCCCCCTGGCGGCATTGGGAAGAGACTTCGCGCACGCCCTCGACTGCCATGACCGCGTCCTCAATCACATCGGCGACATCGGATTCCATCACCTCGGGGGCGGCCCCCTCAAGTGTTGTGCGGACGGACACAACAGGGAAATTGACATCAGGATACTGGCTGACGCCAAGCCGTTGAAAGCTGATCAGACCGAAGACGATCATGGCAAGCATGAGCATCCAGGCGAAGACGGGATTACGTATGGAGGCGGATGCGAGACTCATCTGGAATTTTCAGAGCTTTGCGCGGCCTCTTGCGTCTGTGAAGTGGTTTGTGTGGCAGTTGTGGCGGTTGTCTGTTGACCGATGATTTTGACGGTCACCCCATTTTGGAGGGCTGTGGCGCCTTCCGTGACAATTTTTTCACCCGTGCTGACGCCCGATAGAATCTCGATCGCGTCGCCTTCAACCTGCACGCCTGTTTGAACTTTCCGCATTTCCGCCTTGCCGTCTTTAAGTATCCAGCAAACGAGCCCCGCTTCGGTAGGTTGAACACACCCGAGCGGCACAACGACGGTGGCCTTTTTGGATTCGATGAGCACCTTGACCTTGGCGAAGTATCCCGGCCGCAGAGCGTAACCAGGATTGTCGGCGCGCGCCCAGCAGGCGATTTCGCGCGATGCGGGATCCGCGACCGCGCCGATGTCGTAGATGCGCGCATTAAAAACCCGATTCGGGAATGCGGCCACGCGGAAGAGCACACGCATGGATTTGTCGAGTATGGCAGACTTTGATTCCGGCACTGTGAAGCGCAGGCGAAGCGGGTTGGTGTTGACCATTGTCGCAACGATATAACCGAGCGTGAGATACTGGCCGTTGACAACGGTGCGTTCCTGGATGACGCCGCTGATCGGAGCGCGGACGATGGCACGGTTCAGATCATCCTCGGCAATGGAAAGAGCTATCCTGTCAACATCCAGTGCCGCGCGTTTCTCGTTGAGCATTGCGGCGGCTGATGCCACGAGGGTTTTTCCGGCTGTGACGGCGTCATTGTGCAGAAGTTCGGCGCGGCGGTATTTCTGCTGGTATGTCTTGCGGTCTTCCTCGCTGATGACGGCGCCCTGGGTCAGGCTTGCGCGTCTGCGGTATTCCGCTTCAGCCAGTTCGAGATCAATATGTGCCGCCTCTATGGCGTTGCTTGTCTTGCGTTCGGTATCGACAAGTTCGGCCTCGGCTGTTCTCACCGCGGCTTCCTGTTGATGCACTGTGTTTCGCGCTTTATCGACCAGGAGCCGGTATCGCTCATAATCAATTCTGCACAATTCCTGCCCCGTCGTGACGATGTCGCCTTCCGCGAAAGCGACATTCTGCGCGGTTCCTATGACTTGGGCGGGAATTTTGTACAAATTTTCCTCGACAAGCGAGCCGACTGTTTCGACTTCATACTCAACAGAACGTGAGGCGACTGTTGTTAATTTGACAGGGAATTGGGGTCCCGAGCGCGGAGTGTCCGCGCCTTCATTGCCGCCTGATTGCCGTGAGCATGCAGTCAAGGCAAGCAGGCAACACGCTGTAAAAAGAAGCCATCGGCTGCGGCGGATGATTGTGGTAAAAACTGCGCGGCCCCGAGCTTCATGGTTTGCAGGAAAATATATTTTAGTCTTGTCGAGCAGCGCCCATTTGCGGCGGTAATCTGTATTCATCATCATGATTTGCACAGATGACACTAAAAACAACATCTGTAATCATTCAGCGCTCATGGCAGCGCGCATGATCAGCGGTTCGGTTGCATCGGCGGCCTTGAGATTCGCGGTAATGCGACCGGCTGACATGACAAGGATTCTGTCGGCAAGGCCAAGCACTTCGGGCAATTCCGACGATACAAACAGGATGCCAATCCCTTTGTTTGCGAGCATGCGCAGCACGCGATAGATTTCCGCTTTTGCGCCCACATCAATACCGCGTGTCGGTTCGTCGAGCAGAAGCAGCTTCGGTTTCGTCATCAGCCAGCGGGCGAGAACGACTTTTTGCTGATTTCCGCCGGAAAGGCTTTCTATGGCGGCGAGGTCGGATGCTCTTCGGATGCGCATATAGTCAGACTGGTTCGCGATCGCCTGGTTTACCTTTCTGTCCGACACGATGCCAAGCGCCGACAGACGCGGCAGATCAACAATGCACATGTTGTCGCGCACGGTAAGGCGCTGGAAGATGCCAAGGCGGGCGCGGTCCTCGGTCACGAGCGCAATGCCCGCGTGAATCGCATCGGATGATGATGCGGGGCGTATCTCCTTTCCGTCCAGAATCACGCGCCCCGACCAGTTACCGCCTGCCGCTCCAAAGATGGTTTCAAGGAGTTCCGTCCGGCCCGCCCCGACGAGGCCGGCAATTCCGACAATTTCCCGCTCATTCACAGATAAACTGACATTGTCGACAGCTCTGCGCTTTCCCTTGAGAGGGCGCACGAGATTTTCGGCGCGCAGGATTTCCCGCGCCGGTGGCTGTTGTGAAGTTCCGCGCGGCGGATAATAGTCGCCGAGCTTTCGCCCGACCATTGATTGCACAATGTCGGACTCGGTGCTGGCGGCCGTCTCGCCGGTCGTGACGGTGCGCCCGTCGCGTAAAACAGTGTAGCGGTCAGTCAGGGCGAAGATTTCGGCGAGTTTGTGCGAGATGTATATGATGCTGGCTCCCTCGGTTCGCATGCGCCTTACGACGCGGAAAAGAACGGCGGCCTCGCTGTCGCTGAGCGCGCTTGTCGGTTCGTCGAGAATGAGCAGGCGGGCGCGCTGAAGCAAAGCCCGCGCGATCTCGACCATCTGGCACAGCGCCACAGGCAGATTCTCGACGGTGGCGCGGGGATCGATGCTGATTTCCAATTCATTGAAGATTCGTTCGGCCTGGCGGCGCATGTCCGCTTGATCCGCTATGCCAGGCCCCTTGCGCGGTTCGCGTCCGAGGAAAAGGTTTTCGGCGACGGAGAGAACGGGCACAAGGTTCAGTTCCTGGTGAACGATGGCAATTCCGGCATGTGCGGCGGCAAGGGGCGAAGTGTAGACTGCGCCGCGGCCGTTGAATGTGATGCTCCCGGCGTCAGCGCGGTGGATGCCGCACAACACTTTCATGAGGGTGCTTTTGCCGCTTCCGTTTTCGCCCAGCAAGGCGTGCGCCTCGGCGCGCCGGATTTCGAGTGCTGCTCTGTCCAGCGCGAGCGTGCCGCCAAAGCGCTTTGTGATTCCCCGCATGCTCAGCAGCGTATGGGCGGGACCATGTGTCTGGATGGATTCACTGCTTGTCATCATGTTGTCGGCGTCATGTATCCGGGATGCCAAATGGGGTAGCAAGTTCCATATTGGCGCCTATGATGGTTGGCTGAAGGCGTCCATCAGCGATTGAGGAGCCATTTACCCTTGCTTCCCGCGGAGGTGGGAGCATGGATCCGATCTAAAAGCTGTAACACGGAGTTGCGCGGAGGAGGCGCGGAGACAAAAACGATGCTTCTTTTCTCCGGGGTCCTCTGTGCCATCTCCATGGTTCTCCGCCTGATGGCGTACTCGCTGACGCCTGATGGCGTACTCGCTGACCGGTAAAGTTTTTCTCTCAATCCAGAACATTCAGTAAGTTTGTGCCGCCCGTGTATGCCAAACAAACTGCTCTTCCACCGATCGAAAAGTGACCAAATGCCAAAGCGCGATCCGAGATCCATAAGGTATCGATCCAAGGCACGCAAAAACACCCCCAAAATACGCGTTATTCTGCTGCTTCACAAAGGAGTATGTCATGAAAGTTTCAATGCCGTTCCCGACTCCGATCTCGGTCTGCTGGCGGCGCGCGCGGACTGGCCCGATCCGAAATCAAGGCTTCTCATCGGTCCCTGGACTCATGGCGGCATGCCCGGATTCTGCGCATCGCGGTATGCCTGTCCGTGCCTGTCCGTGTTCTCCTGCTGGTGCGCGGCCGGCGCAACAGCACCGCGTTCATGAAACCGGTGAACGTTTATGTGATGGGAACCGAACGCTGGCGGAGCGAAAGCTCATGGCCTCTGGCTGCCACGCGCTCCACGCCGGTTTATCTTGTCTCCGATGGCTCATTGCCCAACCAAGGCGCGCCGCGCTTGCGAAGCCGCGTAAAATATAATATCCGGAAGAGTGACCGATTGACAGCACGCGGAGCACGGTCTGGCGCGCGTCAGGCGGGGCGGCGGGATCGGCCATCATATGCGCCAGATCAACTACGGGTTCAGGATAATGGCCATCACACGCCGCGCGGAGCATCTGCGCCGAAATGAGCGGGGTGAATTGCTCAAGTGATGCGGGAAGCGCCGAGATCAGCAGGCTTCGGATGACCGTGGCGCGCGGTTCAAATCCGCCGCCGGTGTCGAGCGCGGCTAAAATTCCCAGCAAAACATCATCCCCCGAGGGCGTCAGCCCGGGCCCCAACCCAAGCAGTTCCGCAAGAGAGTGAACATCGCCGCACGATTCAAAGCGGTGCAGCGCGTAATGTATCTTATTCCGAACGACCGCATCCTGAAGGCAATCAGAGGGACACTGGCGCGATGTCAGTTCTTCCAGAGACTCCAGGATATTCTGATTGGGAGGCGCCGAGGGCCGAAAGAGAATCCGCAGATCCGCGATTTCGGCGCGCGCGAATTGGAGGACAAGCCGGCCTGCTTCCAGGGTGTGCCGGCTGATCCGCGCTTCCATGCCGGGTTGGAGCGTTGCCATGTCCGCGGCCGGCATGATTGCCCATGGATGCAGGGGACTGCCGGGCGCCAGAAGCGCCACCAGTGTGCCATCATCAAGAAGCAAGTTCACAGCGCGCGTATAGGCCGATACCACGCAACCATGAGCATCGCGCATGAGCGCATCATAAGCCAGCCGTCCGATTCGGATATCGAGCGCCCCTTATGATGAAGGTGTCTTCATATAAGCATCCCCGGTCACTTCGCTTTATTCCCGTGAAGCTCCGGGTGGTTTGCCCCCGCGATATCGCCGAATTTTGTCAGTGTGCACCCGGATTTCACCTTCATCAGTTTTTCATAACGGGCGTCGTCCACAAAAGCAACGATTCGCGAAATGCAACTTTCGCCATCGACAAAGCGCCATGGGAAACAGCCGATCGTGCAACGCTGGTTCAACAACAGGTCGATGTCGCCGCCAAGGCATTCGGCATGGATGATGCCCTTGTTGAACATTTCAAGGTGCATGAGCTGGTATTTGGTATCGTCGAAAACCTCGGCCAGTCCTTTGCCATATTTGCCCTTGAAATGCGCCTCGGCCTGGCGGGCCTGGCGCGGCATCCAATCGCGGATGATTGTGTTCATGGGGTGATCCGCGCTGCCGCAGTCAACGCCGATCCATTTGATCTTTATGCGCTTTGCCCACTCGGCGAATTCGCGGTCAGGACCGGGATGTTTGACCATGTAGGCAATTTCGTCGGCCGTGGGCTGATCCCATCCATAGTGGTGGAAGCCCGTGTGAATGATCAGAATGTCGCCCTCGCGGACTTCGACCCGTTGCTCAACCATTGCCGAGGTGTAAATGTCATAGGCGCCCACGGCGTCCGACAAATCAACCACGCATCCGTCGCTGACGAGGAAATCGAGCGGCAGAGAAGCGATGTCGCGTCCGGGCGTGTGAAAGTGAATCTCTCCGTCCAGATGGGTGCCAAGATGATTCGAGTGTGTGAGCAATTGGCCGTTGGCTCCGTTTGGAGCAAGGCGCTTGAAATACTTAACCTGCAACGGCTCGTAAGTCGGCCAGGGCGGCGTGGCAATCCCAAGGGGCACAGTCAGGTCAATAAGTTTCATCGTGCGTTGTCCTCTTTCATGTCATTGGTGTGATCGTGACAATATTGTTCCGAAAACGCTGTGAGCGCCTGTTCGAAGCATGAGATTGGCGGTTTGACAAGGCCCGCGCCGACCATGCCGATGCCCGGTTCGCGGTGGGCAATCCCCGTGTTCACCACCGGCGCGATTCCGCTGGCGACGACAGCGGTCAGTTCGATGCCCGCCGGCGTGCCGCGGAAATCAAGAGAGGGAATGCGATACGCGGGATTCTCCGCGAGCGTGATTTCATACATTTCGCGCGTGAAGGCCAGCGCGCGCGACGCGCTGCCGCCGACAAACTGAACGATGGCGGGGGCGGCGGCCATCGCAAATCCGCCAAGACCGGCGGTTTCGGTGATCACGGAGTCGCCGATGTCCGGTGCCGCATCCGCCTCGCTGAATCCCGGAAGATAAAGCCCTTCCACCATCGGGGAGGGTGCCGTGAACCAGCGATTGCCAAGGCCCGACACGCGAATGCCGAACTCCGTGCCATTGCGCGCCATTGCGGATATCATCGTGCTGTGCGCAATCCCAAGCGTCGGATCCAGCGCGCTTTTGCATGCCGCCATGCTGAGGTTCAGGAAAAAATGATCGTTGCCGTTCATGAATTCCAGAACCTCGGCCTTTGTTTCGGAATCAGCCTTGGCGCGAGCCAGGCAGGGCGCAAGTTCGCGGATGAGCAGCGATGTCGCGGCGCGGTTGCGATTGTGAAGCTCATCGCCCATCTGGAGCGCCTGCGCGATGATGACCCGCAGATCAACCGGTCCATGCAGAGCGATCGCGTCGGCAATGACCGGCGCCAGCGTCCGCTCCATCCAGCGAAGGCGCTTGATCACCTCGCCAGAGTAAGCGCCGTAGCGCAGTACCTTGCCCAGTCCCTCGTTGAGCGTGGAGCAGGCGCGATTGCCAAAGGCAGTGTTTTCGATGATCCAGACGGGCATGGATGCCGTGATGATGCCCGCCATTGGTCCGACGGCCTGATGATGATGGCATGGCTCGAAGGCGATCTCACCTGAAGCGGCAAGCAGCGAAGCCTCATCGGCATTGGATGCGAGTCCCTCGTAGATCAGCCCTCCGATGATCGCGCCGCGCATTGGCCCGCACATCCGCTCCCACGTGACTGGCGGCCCGGCGTGAAGAACGTGATCGCTCCGCATATCCGGGATCACATCGCCCGCCCTCCCTATGCCCGCGATCACGGGTCTGGCTTGCAACAGACGTCCCACGGCTTCCTCGTTCGCTTTCGCGATCTCCTGCCGTAATTCCCCGTCTGAAGCGCGCAGCCGGTCAAGCGCGGCGAGCAGTTCCGGTTTGCCGCCAGCTTCAGGACGCCAGTCCATTTGAACAACAGTTGCCCCCTCGCGGCGCAGGTTTTCGCCAAAAGACGCAAGACCCATGTTCACGACGATGAGTTCTTCGCCAAACAGGCGGTGTGATTTTGTTGTGCTCATTGCTGATTCCTTTGACGTGCGGATTGCCGGTTCGCGGCAGCGCGAAGCACTTCGGCGGCAAGCCGCGCCGCCTGGCAGTTGCTCGTAACGACAAAGACACCGGCATCCTCGATCTTTCGCTTTTGTTTATGGAAATCCTGGGGGTCTTCGGGCGTTCCTGTAATCGATGCAATGGCCACGATGCTCCCGCCGCGCCGCGCCGCCGTCCCGCGCGAGGCGAGCACTCCATCGGCAAGAACGCCCGCCGGATCGGGATGCGAGCCGTAGCCGAGCATGCAATCGAAGAGGAGAAGGCCGGCATTCGGATTCGCCGCCTCATCAGCCAGCCGCTCATTACGGATCAGGGGATCGATCATCGGGTGCGGACGCCCGACGGTGAATTCGTCCGCGCCCAAGTCGAGCACCACATTGCCCGACACCGGATCAGTCCCGTCGATGTGCAACGGCCCTGACTTGTGGAGATTTGAGAAAACTTCGATTCCCTCGCGGTCGAGAATTGCCACTGCTTCCTGACCGGTTGTGCCTCCACAGAACAGGCCGCGGAGTTGCGCTCCGGGAGAAAGCCGGGCAACAAGCGTTGAAATGAGTTCTGGGCTGATTTCTTGTCCTGCCGGCGCGCAAGGCGGTAATCCGAGCAACTGGCACGCCTTTGTGCCCGCATCCGCGAGGGAGTCGGCGAAGGTGACGTGTGGGGTTCCACTCTGTTCGCGCGTTCGCCGAGGTTTGTCCCCGACAAAGTGAATCACGGCCTGTTTTCCGGCGCGTTGGAGAGCCTCGATCACCTTTGCGGCTACGGACAAAGAAGGCGGTTTGGATATGACCACGATGATGCGCGTGGCGGGGTCGTCGGCAAGGGCATCAATGCCCGCAAGCGTCATCAGTCCCCCCATCTGATCAGACAGGTCGCGTCCGCCTGTTCCGATGGCTTGCGAGATTCCGCCTCCAAGGTGATGAATGCGGCAGGTCGCCTCCTGGATGCCTGTTCCCGACGCGCCGACAATTCCAATCGCTCCGCGTCTGACCACGTTGGCGAAGGCCAGCGGTTTGCCGTTGATGATCGCTGTTCCGCAATCCGGCCCCATCATGAGCAATCCCCGCGCAATCGCTTCGCGCTTGAGCGCCGCCTCGTCATCGATGGACACATTATCGGAGAACAGCATGACATGCAGGCCGCGGCTCAGGGCGGCACGCGCTTCACGAGCGGCGTATTGGCCGGGCACAGAGATGAGCGCGAGGCTGGCGCCGGGCGCGATATGCAATGCCGCGGCGAGCGAGCGCGGACGGTCTTCGCTGTCGGCAGCTTTGCGGTCGGCCTTGAGAAGTTCCGCGATGGCCTGCTCGATCCTGGCGCATTCGAGGCTTTCGCCTCGAACCGCAATGACGAGATCGTTTGGACTGGCGCTTTCCAGTTCGGAATTGTTGTAACCTGCGTCACTGAGCAGCGCCCTGTTCTGGGGCGTGCCCATGGCGACCACCGCATCGTCAATTCCGCCGAGTGATTTCAGCTCGCGCGAGAGCCTCATCAGCAGAACTGAATCGAAATATGAATTCTTTCTGATCAGAATGAGATCAGACATGGCGGTTCCTGTCTGGGCATGGTTTGAATCCCGGCGCGCTATGAAGCGCAGCGGTGCGCGGTGCTTTAAAATGTGTCGTTCCGTGCGAGGGAGCCGGCCTCATGGTTCTCCCTGCCGGCCGCAATGCGGCGTTTCCAGCGTGACGTATTTGTTCCCGGCAACCGATGCCGTTGAGCCACTGTAATTCAGCGCCATGTAGACTGTTTCGGGATCAAGGGGAAACTCAAACATCTCAATTCCGGTCGCGTCGGCGAAGGCATTTCCTATGACGCTTGGCACGGATATCATTGGATGTTCCGCGATGCCGCGCGCGCCGTGCGGCCCCGCGGGATAGGGGGTTTCCACAAAGATTGGCCGCATTTCCTGCGGGATGTCTTTGGCTGTCGGGATTTTATAATCCTTGAATGTCGCATTAAGGAAACAGCCGTTTTTATCGAAGATGAATTTCTCGCTTAGCGCGGAGCCAAGCCCCTGCACAACTCCGCCGATTACCTGACTGCGGCATTGTTGCGTGTTGATGACCTTGCCCGCGTCGAATGCCGACACGATCCTCAACACCTCAATGAAACCTGTTTCGGCATCCACTTCGATCTCCGCCGCGTGGGCGCCGTATGTCCAATCAAGCGCGGGCAAACCCTGGCCCGTCTCCGGATGGAGATGCGTGAGGCCGTGCGCGATGCAGCGGCCATGGCCGATGACCGGGCCGCCAATGCTGTTGCCGTCGGGATAGGTGTAACCGAGCGCAAGCTGTTTGTAATCCAATCCTTTTGAAGGCTGTCCCTTCACATGCACACGGCTGTTTTCACAAACAAGGTAGTCCGGGGATATTCGAAGCGCGTGCGATGCCATCTGCTTGATCTGGTTCAGGCATTCGCGGGCGGCCTCAATGATCGCGTTTCCGCCCATCACGGTCAAACGGCTGGCCACCGTCTGCCAGTCATAGGGCGTGTAATCCGTGTCGCAATCCCAAGGGATGTGCACCTTCTCCATGGGTATCTTCAACTCGTCAGCGGCAATCTGCGCAAAGGCCGTATATGTGCCCTGACCATAATCCACGCCGCTCACCAAGACATTGACCGACGCGTCTTCGTTGAATTTAATGACCACTGAACACGAAGTGAAGGTGGGCATGGCGGGCGCCTTGTGAAGCATGGCCAATCCCACGCCGCGCAACTTCCTCCCGGACGCGTTCCGCGTCGCTGGCTGTTTCCAGCGGCGTTCCCAACCGATTTCTTTCGCCACAATTTCAAGGCATTTATCCGGACGGCCATGATTTTCCGTGAATGGTTCCCCCGTGATTGTCGTGTCGCCGGTGCGCAGCAGATTGTTCATGCGAAAATCATACGGATCCATCCCCAACCGCTTCGCGACAAGGTCCATATTGCGTTCGATGGCCCAGAGAACTTCGAGATGCCCGAATCCGCGGTAAGCCGTCCCGAACACCTTGTTCGTGTAGACCACGTACGAGTCGATACTGCAGTTGGGAATAGTGTACGGTCCCGCGCCGGAATAGGCGGCCGCGCGGCCGATGTTCACGCCGTAGTCGGCGTAGGCGCCCGCATCCCACAGATAGCGGACGTCGAGCGCGGTGATTTTTCCGTCCTTGGTCACGCCCGTCCTGACAACGCTGTGCAATCCCTGCCGCGAGGGCAGCGTGTTGAACTCCTCCTCGCGCCTGCATGTCAGCTTGACCGGACGCCCACCCGCCGCTTTCGACAGGCAATATACAAGCGGTTCGAGGTGGATTCCGGCTTTCCCCCCGAAACCGCCTCCGACGTAGGGGACACGCACACGCACCTTCGAATGCGGCGTGCCGAACGTGTGGCAGAAAAGGTTGCGCACCGTGAAGGGCGACTGTGCGGATGTCGTGATTTCAACCATTCCGCCCGGTTTTGCCTGCGCGATGGCCGTGTGGGTTTCCATGGGCGCGTGCTGCACGGGAGGATTGTTGAATTCGTATTGGGTGATGAGGCTGGCGCGGGCGAAGCCGTCATTCACATCGCCTTTGCGGATTTTTTGGTGATGCGCTATATTTGTCCCCGGTTTTGGAAAAAACACGCCTTTCAGCCATGAATATTTCCCAAGCTCTTCGTGAACCAGGCGGGACTGGCTGGCAAAAGCTTCCTCCACATCGAGCACGGGATCGAGCACATCATATTGGATGCTGATGGCGTCGCAGGCGGCGCGCGCCTGCTCTTCGGTTTCCGCGGCCACGGCGGCCACCATCTCGCCCTGATAGCGCACATGATCGCGGGCAAGTATGTTCTTGTCCTGCAGGTAAAGGCCGACTTTGTATGGCAGGTCTTTTCCAGCAAGAACGGCTTTGACGCCGGGCATTGCCGCCGCCTTGCCGGTGTCGATATGAACAATGCGCGCCGACGCGCAAGGGGAGATTTTTATGCGGGCGTGCAGCATGCCCGGGAGAACCATGTCGTGCACGAATGTTGCCGAGCCGGTCACCTTTTCGACCCCATCAATGCGCTTGGCCGCGCCCCCGACATAGGGGGCGTGCGCATCCTCGCTCGTCTTGTACCCGCCTTCGTTGCGCGCGCGGGCGACCGCCTCGATGGCCTCGATGATCGGCTTGTATCCTGTGCAACGGCAGAGATTGCCGGCAATCGCCTCGACGATCTCGTCGCGGGTCGGATTGCGGTTTCTCATCAACAATGCGCGCGCCGACATGATCATGCCCGGCGTGCAGAAGCCGCATTGTATCGCGCCGAAATCAATGAACGCCTGCTGGAGATCGGACATGTGTTCCCCATCGCTTTCGCCCTCGATCGTTCGGATATCGCTGCCGTCCGCCTCAACCGCGAGCACGAGGCAGGCATTGACGGGGCGCCCGTTCATGATCACCGTGCACGTGCCGCACTCGCCGATTCCACAACCGAGCTTCGCGCCCGTGAGATGCAGATCGCCCTTGAGGAGTTCCAGCAGGGTGCGGCTGGGCGGAACCTCCAGTGCTGTCCTCTGCCCGTTGATCGTAAGTGTGATCATGCTTTTCATCCCCCCGCTCCCCCGGTCTGCATAATTCCGTTTGCCGGAGGGCCATCTGCTTCCATCAGCGTCCGCGCCAGCCGCCTGCAGAGCAAGGCCGTCATATCGCGCCGGTATTGCGCTGACGCGCGCACATCGTCGATGGGGCTGATGTCTGCCAGTGCTCTTTCGGCCAATCGGTCTCCGACCGCGTCAGCCGCCGAACCGGGCGGGCAAATTCCCTCCAATCCGCGCACAAGCACGGGGGTGCAGGCCGCGCTCCCAATCGCAAGGCTGAATTCGCGGTTGTCAGGATCATAGGCTCCCGCCGCATTAACGAGTGCCATGTCGTGGCCCCTGACGCGCTTGATTTTATAAAAGGCGCTTCGCAGTCTGGGCGGTCGCGGGGGTATGATAAGCGCTGTGATGATTTCGCCGCGCTTGAGAACGGTCTGTTTCACATCGCGGATGAAACCATTCAGTGCGGTCTCGCGGCATCCCTGGGGCGAAGCCACGCGCACCTGCGCGTTCAACACGAGCAAGGCGGGCGCGTTGTCCGCGCAGGGTGAGGCATTGCCGAGATTGCCTGCGATTGTGGCGCGGCAGCGCACCTGGTATGAGCCGAGGTTTTCGGCCGCATCCGACAGCGCGCGGTATCGCCCGCGAATGGCGGCGTCCCCGGCGATTCGCTGAACAATCACGCAGGATCCCAGGATGAGCGCGCCATCCTTCTCCCAACGGATCTCATTCAATTCGGGGATGTGTTTGATGTCCACCACGAGGCCGGCTTCGCGGCCAGCGCGAACATCCGCGATAAGATCAGTTCCTCCCGCCAGCACCGTGGCACAGCCTTCTTCATTGATCAGAAAATCAACAGCGGCTTTCACTGTCAGAGGTCTTTCGTACCTTCTGATGCTCATCCGATCCTCCTTCATGCACAACGGCCATGTCGTTCCGGACGCGCCGGAAAACATGATCACCCGGGGAGTCACACAGCCCGAAACTTCAATCCATAAACCGTTCGCCCATCAACATCGCGCACAGGCCCAACTGATGCCAGGACTCTTATGCCTGTTGCCGGTTCATCGATGTCGAGCTGGCCTGTAGCCCGGATGCCCTGATCCATTTCCACAATGCCGAGTGTGAGGTAAAGGTCCTCATAATCAAGCGGCAACGTGTATGCGCGCGTAAATGTCAGCAGTGTTCCCTCGCCCTCGACCGCCACAGCCCCGAAATCCGTGGATCCGCAAGCCGGGCAATAGAAATGGGTGGGATAGGTGATCTTGCCGCACTTCATGCATTTCGCCGCATTCACGGTGTGTTCCATTTCTATGCTCCCTTTGTGAGAATCGTGGCGACAACGTTGTTTCCGAATCCGCCGAAGTTCAGGGCAAATCCGTGTTTCGGGTTTTTAACCTGGCGTTTTCCGGCCTCGCCCCGAAGCTGGAAGACCAGTTCAACAATTTGTGAAACGCCCGTGGCGCCGACGGGATGCCCTTTGGCCTTCAATCCGCCGGATGTGTTGATGGGCAGTTTTCCGGCAATCTGTGTTTCGCCCTTTTCAAGCGCGATGTGGCCCGTGCCCTCGGGAAAAAATCCCACCTGCTCGCTCTGGGCAATCTCAAGGATTGTAAAGGCGTCGTGTAGTTCCGCGAGTGAGATATCCCTGGGTTTGAGCCCGGCCATGTCAAATGCCTTGCGCGCCGCGATCTGAACGGCCGTCAGCACGGTGGGGTCGGGTCTTTCATGCACCGCTTGTGTGTCGGTCGCCTGGCCGAATCCCGATATGATCACCGGCTTTTTCGTGAATTCCCCGGCCATTTCCGCCGGAGCAAGCAGCACGGCGGCCGCTCCATCGCTCACGGGACAGCAGTCGAAAAACCGCAAAGGTTCGGCGATATAGGGATTGTTCATCTCCGCGTCAGGCGAGTGCAGGATGCCTTCCATGGTAATCGGCATCTTTATGTGGGCGTTGGGATTCAACATGGCGTTGGAGTGGTTTTTGATCGCCACCATGGCCAGATGCTCGCTCGTGACACCGTATTTGTTCATCCACAGCCGCGCGAACATGCCCGCCAGCGCGGGCAGTGTAATGCCGTAAATATACTCGGCGTAGCGGTGGCTGAGGAAGGAGACAAACTCTGTTGCCTCGATGTTGTTGACCTCTCTCATGCGTTCGCCGCCGGCGACGAGCACGAGATCACACATGCCGGATGCGACGGCGAGGAAACCGTTTTTAACAGCGGAAGCTCCGGAGGCCGGCCCGTTTTCCACGGTGTCCGCGGCCGCCGGATAAAGGTTCATTCGGTCGACCAGCGCGCTGGCGATTCCCGCCTGCCGGTTGTTGCGCGCGGAGCCCATGTTGGCCACATAGACCGCGTCAATTTTGCGTCCGCCGAGATCGGCGTTGGTGATGGCGCCATGGGCTGCTTCCGCCATCAATTTGAGCAGGCTCCACTGCGCCCGGCCGAATTGGGTTGTTGATGCGCCGATGATCGCAACGTCTCTCACAGCTTCGCCTCCAGTGTGTCGCCAATCTGAACAAGCATCGTGCGCAGGTCGGGTTTGCGGATTGGATGAGAGCAGGCCAGCAGCTCTTCGGGCACAGGGCGCGTGCCTGTGACCAGACGCGGCCTGGCCTTGAAATATGTTTCGCGGGTGAGCACCCACGAGGGAGCGCCGCCCAGTTCATGCTGGATTGAAAACTTCTGCTGAAGCGGATATTCGATCATCCATCGGCGGTGGCCGATGGGACTCTCGGCCACGATCCAGACCTCATCCTGCCCAAGGTATTCGATATGATGCTCCATCTTCGACGCAAAAAGATGCGCCCCGATCCGAAGGCCGCGCTTGAGCGCCAGCGTGTGATAGCTTATGCCGTGATGCTCGTCGAACATACGGCCGTTCACGATGCCCGCAAGTTCGCCGTTGATCACACCCACAAGACAGTATTCGTTGCGCACACGGTGTCTTTTCCAACCAAGCAGTTCCGCGTAAAGGCGCGCCGACACAATGTCATAGAAATCCCTGTCGAGCGTTTTCAGCGGATCGATTATTTCCAGCAGGACATCAGCCTCATCCATGGATGCGGGCCGCACCACCAGGGTTTCCCCGTTTGCCAGCAGTATGTGCTTGGCCGGGTAGGGCGCCATCTCCAATTTTGGTGGGCGGAGCGCGGCCTCAAGCTGATCGAGCATAAACAACCTCCTGATGCGCGTGTGTCAGAATTATGAAATCAGTACATCGATCTGTCGTCAACGGCGCTGAGCGGTTGAAGTTTTGTGTAAGTCTTGGATTGGAATGCGGTCGCGGTAATTGAGCCCGCATAGCCATACCAGCCGGCGATGTCGAGCGGTGAAAGCGCGGAGGTTGCCGATGATTTCCATCGATAAAGCTGGCCCAGAGCTGTCCCAATCCACAATTCCGCGCGTCCATCCTGCACAAGATTCACGGCAACGGGCGTGGATTGTACTGCGGCGGCAACCGAAAGCGGGAATCCATCAACAGCCGTTCCGTCGAGTTTCCATGCGAAGACATTGCCGGTTTCACTGACAGCGATGACCTCATATTCACCGTCACCGTCCACATCGGCGGTCACAGGGGAGGCAAAGAATGGGTCTCCGGTCATCACAGGCCAACCGGATCGCATGACGCCGTTGGAATCGATCATGCTGACCTTGCCGCCATAACCAGCCCAAATGCTCCATTCCGTCCCAGTTCCCTGATCAACCAGCAAAGCGGGCGATGCGATAATGGGTTCGCCATAATTGATTGGGAACGAGGAGGTGGTTTCTCTCAGTCCGCGCGCATTTCTGCCGTCGATGACACCATCGCGATCGGCGATCAGGATGCGCGCCTCACCTGATCCATTTTGCTTGAGAACGATCGGAGAGGCGGTGACGGAGGAACCGAAGCTGACCGGCCAGCCTATGATGTCGGCGCCTGACGTGTTGACCACATGAACATAAGGCGCGGCCGATGCCGCGATGATTTCGGGAACGCCATCGCCATTGACATCGGCCACAAGCGGTGTTGGTGAAATCAGGGTATTCTTGGATTCGAGTTGCGGAATGCCAAGGGGCACGACCGTGGATGTCAGTGAGCCATCCATCTTGATGATAAACAACTGCGCGTCATCGCTGACACAGATGACGGATTTGTCGCCTGATGGATCAAGCTGGGCGGTGACCAGCGCCGACTTGACGGGCATCCCCGTCGCGGCGCGCCACTGTAATGCGCCATCAGGCCATGTGTGAGCCTCAATGCCGGCGTTGCCGTCATAATTTTCATCCGCAGTGAGAAGCATTTCCGCGCCGCCGCTGGTCAGCGCGCATACGACAGGCCGCGCGCGGGATGCATCCACAAGCAGGCTCATGGTGGTCGGGATGCCTGCTGAACGCACTTCGCGGTTCGTTCCAACAAGTATGCCTGTTGGAAGCGTGTAGGTGTCGGTAATGATCGCCAGCTCGTTCAAACTGGCCACGATCGGTGACGGGGTCACATCCATCAACTCCATGGATGGTGATGGTGACTGTGCCATTTGCTGTGACAGTGGCGTTGACAATTGTGCGATTAATCTCTGTGGATAGACATAATGGTTCCATGTCTCACTGGCTACGCGGTATTGTGGCAACCACCAATCCGTAAAACTGGTTTTGCCAGAAAGCAGGTAACCTGCGAATCCATCAAAAACAGCCTGCAACACTTGCCTGATTTTGCGGTCGGGGTAGGCGTCCCATATCTGCCTGCTTTCGCGAGGCCAGACCCAGTTGGAGCCTTCGATGACCAGCACATAGTCTGTGTTGAAACCCGTGAGGGGGGAATTCGGCCAGAACGCGACGACTTCGGTTGAGTTGGGATAACCTTCGCGGACAATGTGGATTTCGCCAAGATTGCCTTTGAGGTAGGGATCGAAAGGCGCCGTGTGCCTGGAATTGCTGGGATTCAGGCTTGGATTGCTGAGATTGATCTGGATTACAGCGACTTGCCCCAATGTGGGTGTTGTTTGATTAACAGTTGTATTGGTTCGTTGCTCACCGGGAATCCATGAAGGAGGCGGCAGTGCGTCGAGTGTGCGGTTCCAGATTTGCAGTCGTGCGTCGCCTGTTCCGCTGTATGGCTGTGTTGAAATCGGAGCCGGGGCGTTGCGGTCGGCGTAGATGCTCACACTGGCTGACCAGGCGCCGTTCAGTTTGACGCGTTGCCAGAACTGGTTGATGATCGTGGCGCCGCGGGCGGCAGCTTCGATGCGCAGTCGCAGAGATTGCAGACCGCCGTTGCTGAAGGTTTCGGTGGAGCTTGTGATGATCACAAAATCGTTATAATCCCAGTCGTTGGGAGATGGCCCAAGCTGATCCTCGTAAGCGACGATGTGAGTCGAAGCAATGACGGAATTGAGCGTGACGGTGGCGGGGTCCGAGTAGCCGCTGCGGTTGCCCGTGGTGTCCACGGCCCTGACCTTGTAAAAGAAGGTCATTCCATTAAGCGCTGTGTTGTCGGTGAAACCGGGCACAAGAATCAGCCCGTTGAGCTGACTGTAGGGACCCGCAACATTAGAGGCGCGGAACAGTTCATAACCTTTTAGATCGCCATCGCGGTTGCCCCCCACAAAGATCAGGTCCACTCTGCTGTCACTGCCGGTAATTGAGGAGATGGCGGGCGTGTCGGGCGGGATTGTGTCAATATATGACGCAGCCACCGGTCCGATAGATCGTGTGCCGCCTTCCTTGTCAATAAGATCAAGCCGGTAGTAATAGATGGTGTTTCCGTTCACATTGGTGTCGTTCAACTGATAGTTTGCCCCTGTCTGGCTGTCGCCTTTGGCCGCGATGGCGCCGCCGGGGAGCAATGTGAATGGTCCGTCGCCGCTCGTGGCGCGCCATACTTTGAACGTGTTGACATCCGGCTCTGTCTGTGTCTGCCAGCGGACAGCGATAGCAGAACCGGAGGTCTGCGCCGTGAAGTAATTGACAACGGTCTGGTGCGTGTCGAGCACATTCATGGCCACGGAACTTTGCACGGTGAAAAGCTCGGACTCGCCGCCCTGCGCCGCCGGCGTCCCGTAACCTTCGCCGCGGATCTGCACGGCATGGGAAAGGAAGTCGTTGTTTCGCACAAGGGAGTTGTCGGGACGGCGGGCTTTCACCTGGTAACTGATGCCGGCGCCGATGACGATATCCTGGGCGATCGTGAGATTGTCCCATGTGACGATTTGCTGGTTTGTGACGGGATCGGTGGTGATCGTTGGCGAACCCGGGCTTATGCCGGTGAATAAGGCGGAGTTGAACTGCGCCGCCGCATCAAAAATGATTTTGATCTGTGTCTTGAGCAGGGGCGAGAACCCGACATTGTTTGCGGTCAGGCTGAAATTGACGGGTGAGCCAATGGGCACAAGTTTCTGTGTCGTGGTGGTTTCAAGGTGAGGATTGGGCAGAGTCACGCTCGGCACAAATGTCATCCAGTTGTCGTTGAAGTTGGATATCTGGCAGGTGATTAGTTTATCGGCTTCGATATTGACATAGGGGCGTCGTCCGTCCGCGGGCTTGTTCATGGCATTGTATGTGGCGCCGTCCACGCTCACGCGGGCATATTCCCCTTTGTTGACAGTGCCTGTCTTGAGCAGGACGCCGCCTGATGTGTCGGTGTCCCGGACGGTCCAGCGCGTATTGTTCACGCTGCCATAGATGAAGACATGGGTTTGTGTGCTCTGAAATCCCAAGACACGGTTCTGAGTGCCGGGCGGCGGAAGGTACATCATGAAGCTTTTTCCAGCGCCGTACCCGGATTGGGCCGAGGCGAAAGAGGTGTCGTCCTTCGTGCCGCTGAGGTCGCCCGCTTCCATCCAGTCGGCGATCAGCACAGAGACAGGGTGGCCGGGATTTGTGCTGAGTTTGTACAAACGATAACTGGTTGTGCTTTCAATCCAGTCGCCGCGCTTTCCGCGGTCGAGGTTGAATATCTGGACGGGCTGCCATACGCGGCCGGCCTCATTCCAGCCTTCGAGGGCCACAGCCGTGCCATTCTCCCATGCGATCAGCCTCAACTCCCGCTCCTTGGAATAATCAGCGGGAATCATGAAATAGAACAATTCACCCGAGGAGGAGCCGTTGGATGACGGCACAAACGCCATGCCGTCGCGGCTGTTGCCGACAAGGGAGCCGGACATGACCGTGACGGGTTTGGATGAGCGCACCCAGAAGGTATGACCGGCATCGAGCACGTCGATGCCAAGTTTCTTTGTCACGATGAGATCTTCGCCCGTCTGCAGCCGTGTTTTCAGAATTTCTGTGGGCGTGGTCAGGTTGACGGATGTTTTGCCCGAATTTTGAGTTGCCTCGGTGCTGATTTTCAGCACGGAAACATCGGTGTCGGGTTCATAGGAGTAGACGTTCACATCGCGGTCGGAAAATGATGTGGCGGGGGAATAGATAAAAAACGACTGCCCGCGCATGGTTTTGTTATCGGCGGGGACAAAATCCCACTGCCAGTCGCTTTTTGTGGCGATCTGAGTCACAACAGGCTGATCGCTTGTGATCGTGAAATAGTCGCCGTCCCATTTGCCTTGAGCGTCATCGTTGACGCTGTTGTCTTTGATGAAAACCACCTGCGACTGGCCTGTGGTCAGCACCGTGCTGCTGATCGAGTCGTCCTTGTCCGCATCGGCGTTGGTGTCATTGATGGTCACCGTCGCGGCGATGGGGGACACATTGGTCACAATCAGCGCCGAGTCGCGCCCCACAGGATCATTGTTGGGCGGGACGAATATCTGAAAACTTGTCGAAGCGTCGCCGACTCCAAATCCGCGCAACGCGCAAGTTAAACATATAAAAGTTAAAAGGCGTGTCCGCATGCCCCATAGAATCGGGTTGCCTGGTTGTTCTTGTTTCATCGTGATTTCTTTCTCTCTGCCGTCTGAGTCTTCTTAACCCTTTTATATATTGCCCGGCAAGCCGGTGTAAACCGGAAAATCTGTATATATGAGCAGATAATCCATTCAGGCATCGTCAAAAAAATCGGAGTACTGCGGGCATTCCGCTTGTTGACAAACAATGCACAAGCACATAAATGACTCGGCCAACTGATTATGCTGGAATGAGGTTTAATTTTTCAACGTGTTGATTTACCGTTTTATCCTGGTTATGCTCGGCGCGCTTACAGCCGCGGGAACCGCCTTGGCCGCGGGAGGAAAATCGCCAACCAATGAAACCAATACGCCCCCCACCGCATCGTATCAATCCGCGCCGCTTGTCACGCCGGACGTTGAGTTATGGCTCGGAGAGCGTCTGGGACGTTTTGGGGAATATGAATTCGCCATACTTGGAGGGCGGCCGGGCTATCCCACCCCCACAGGCGCGTTTGCCGTTGAATGGAAATCGCGGTCATGGTGGTCGAAGCAGTGGAATGCGGAAATGCCTTATTCGATGTTTTTCAAGGGGGGCGCCGCCATGCACGAGGGCAGCCTGGGGGTGGAAAGCCATGGCTGCGTCCATTTAAGTGAAAAAGCCGCGCGCTATCTCTATTATGCCACGGTTGAAGGAAAGACCAGGGTGTTCGTGTATCCATGAAATGCGCATCCCATAAAACAGAACATGGATTGTTCAATGTCCGCCGCATGTCGCGGGACGAAGCCAGCCTGGCTGTTTCCTGGGCCGCCGCTGAAGGATGGAATCCGGGATTGTATGATGCCGATTGTTTTTTCCGCACGGACCCTGACGGATTTTTCGTGGGCGAGTTGGATGGAACCCCTATTGGCTCGATTTCCGCCGTGGCCTATGACCGTCAGTTTGGATTTGCCGGCTTGTATATCATCGCGTCCGAGTTCCGTGGTCACGGTCTTTTTGCGAAGTATCTGGCCCATGCGGCATTGGAATACATGGGCGACCGCAATGTTGGCCTCGATGCTGTCATCGAACGGCAACATAAATATGAGGCTGCGGGGTTTCGATTCGCTTACAGGAATTTCCGTTTTGAGGGATCGGGGGGCGGTGAAATGGCGGAAGGCGTGATTGATTTGCGCGGCCTGCCGTTCGAAACCATCGAAGTCTATGACCTGCCCTGTTTTCCCGCGCCCCGCAGCGGATTTCTGCGCGCATGGATCAATCAGCCCGGTTCGTCTGCTCTTGGCGTTCTAAAAAACGGCCATCTGGCGGGTTATGGT
The DNA here is from genome assembly GCA_026398535.1 of Candidatus Sumerlaeota bacterium. GTDB lineage: Bacteria > Sumerlaeota > Sumerlaeia > Sumerlaeales > Sumerlaeaceae > JAPLSQ01. The sequence continues at coordinate 36,670 of JAPLSQ010000049.1, forward strand.
GTGATCCGTCCCTGTGTCAAAGGATATAAAATCGGCCCGCTTTTTGCCGACAGTCCGGCTGAGGCAGAGATATTATTCAACGCGCTCGCGTTGCATGCGGAGGGGTCGGTTGTCTGCCTTGACACGCCCGAAACAAATCCGCTGGCGGCTGATTTGGCCAGGCGGCACAATATGAGCATTGTTTTTGAAACCGCGCGCATGTACACGCGCGGATCACCGAGACTGGCAATAGAGCGGATTTTCGGAGTCACTTCCTTTGAACTTGGCTGATCGTGCAAGCAAAGCATATATGCTTGCCGTGATGTGCCGCTACGGATACCGTGTGCCGTGTTAATGATTTTTAATCAGATAATTATCGGAAGATGAACAGGATGCTGCCATGAAGAAGATTCTTGTGGTTGATGACGAAAAGAACATTCGCATCCTTTTCCGCGACGAGCTGGAGGAGGAAGGCTACGAAGTGGATACGGCTGAAAGCGGGACCGAGGCGCTGGGAAAAGTGGCGGCCAATCCGCCTGATCTTATCGTGCTGGATATCCGCATGGCAGACATGTCGGGCATCGAAGTTCTTGAGGAGGTGCGCAAGACAAACGAGAAACTTCCGGTGATCATGTGCACAGCCGTGCGCGGGCTGAAAGATGACTTCACCATCTGGGACTCACGGGTCAGTGATTACATCACAAAACCCGTCGATCTTGAGGATCTCAAGGCGAAGATCAAAAAAGCGCTGGGCGAATGAAACATTGCGTGAACGCGGTGTTGGCGGGGGTGGAGCAGCTTGACGCGGACACCTTTGCGCATGTCTACAGGGCGCCGGAAATCGCACGGGACGCCCGCCCGGGGCAGTTTCTTCACATCCGCGTGAGCAGCCAGACGACGCCCCTCCTGCGCCGGCCCATCAGCATTCTGTGGAGCGACGGCGCCGTCCATGTGCAGACACTGTTCAAAGTTGTGCGGTCGGGCACGGCGTTGCTTGCTGAAAAACGCGAGGGCGGATTGGTGGACATCGCCGGCCCGCTGGGAAATCCTTTCCCCGCGCATGACGATCTTGATGCTGTCATGATCGCCGGAGGATATGGTATTTCACCGCTTTTTTTTCTTGGCGGGATGCTGAATCCAGATGACGGCAGGTTTGTGATGGCGCGTCCACGCCGGCGCACTCTTCTTTATGGCGCGCGCACCGCCGAGGGCCTTTATCTGCGCGACCGGTTGGCGGACAAATTTGATGAGGTCATATATGCCACGGAAGATGGTTCGCTGGGCGCGCGGGGACCGATAACCGGCGTGCTGGGCGCGGTGTTATCCGAAAGGTCAAATATCGCCCTGTATGCGTGCGGGCCAACGCCCATGCTGGCCGCGATCATTAATCAAATCGGGTTCCATAAGACGCATTCCCGCACGCCGTGCTGGCTCTCGATGGAAAATCAGATGGGATGCGGCGTTGGCGCCTGCCTTGGCTGTGTTGTGAAAACCCGTGACGGATTCCGGACAACATGCAAGGATGGTCCTGTATTTGCTGCCCGAGACCTGATTTTATAATATCAAGGCCGGCAGGCGCGGCCGTCTCCGGGGGCGCCTGCCGGGCGGTTTATTGTTTGACGCGCCAGATGTCGCCGACGCTCACGGTTCCATTCGTGGGATCGTATGTGTATTTGCTGATCAGGTCGATGGATGGTTGCGCCACGGCGGGATCATAAACTTCCCAGTTGATGTCGAATTTCATATCCGGACCAGGGCTGACGAGTATCCATCCATTGCCTTTTGCGAGGTAACCGAAGGTCAATCCTGGTTTTTCCGCGAAACTATCCGGCATGTGTTGTGTGATATAGGCAATGGGCGTGGTGAGGTTCGGCGACTTGAAACATGGGACGGGTTTCGAGGCGGGCGGGCTTGGGCGCATGGTTTTTGTCGCGTCGACGGTGGAGGCGGGATAGGCATTATAGTCGACATAATAGGATTCCAGCGCGGTGGCCATGCTGCGCATATCGGCGCGTGTGCGGCTGACCTTCGAGCGCACTCCCGCTTCCATGAAATTTGGCACGGCAATCGCAACGGATGCGGCCAATGGCGCCGCGATGAAGGCTTGCACTATCCCGGTATTTCGCATCTGCCCCTGCGCAATCCAAAGGATGCCCTGCGGATCATTGATGCGCACAACGACTCTGCCTCCTGATGCATTGGATGCTCCGAGGAGCCGGCGCGTCACCGCCAGCGGAACCTTGTCGCCCGGACTGGCGAATTTCTGGAGTTGGTCAAGAAATTTGCTGGCTTCCTGACCGAACCGGGCGCTGACAAATGCCACGCCGTTGCATTTGGATGGGATGTCCTTCATGAGGCTCTGGTATTCCGTTGCAACGCCGATTCCCTTTTTCTGTGATGCGGTTTCAAGGGCGGTCGTGACTTCATTTTCGTCGCTGGCGAGGAAGAGCCATTCCTTGGTCTGCGCGATGACAGGTTTCAGCCCGAATGGATTATCGCGCGCGGGCAGTTGCAGAATGTCCATACCGTTCTTTGTAACCACCTTGGGCTGTTCCTCGGTTGTCTTTTTCAGCAGCGCGACAACGGTGTCGAAGATGGTTTTGTCTTTCACCTTGAGCATGATAATGAAATGCGGCGCGGGCATGTCAGCCTTGCCCTGGCTTGAGATGGGAATGGAGACTGATTTGTCCTGATCCAGCCGGAAATAGGCGCCCCATTCTCCACCGCATGAAGCAAGGATGGCCGGCAGGTCGACGCCCTCTTTTTTCACTTTTTCGGTCCATTGGCGCAAGGATGTCACTCCGACAGCTCCCGCAACGGCCTGCGCCGCCTGCTCGGTGAGGTTTTCGATTTTGGTGAAATCGGTATTCTGTGCCGTGACAAGAATGGCGTCCGCGGGCGCATATTTCAGACCATCAAGCTCGTAAGGGTCGCCGCCCCTGAGCTGAAACAGGCCAGCCGGTTCATTGATGCGCAGATAGATTTTCATGCGCCGGTTTTTTTCGTCGAGCGATTTCATGCTCATGCCAAGATCAGCCATATTGTCGAGTCCAAGCGACTTTGTCAGTGAGCGCGCTATGGCGGGAAGCGACGCGGCGCCCGAATCACCCGACGCGAGGAAAAGCGGTTCCAACTCGTCGATAATGTCATTCATCACATTTTTCAGGTCCGTGTACATGAAGAACGATCCCCCCAAATCGAGCTTGGCCGTCACATCAGCAAACCCGGTGTTTTCCGGCTCGGTGTATGCCGGCATGGTCATTGGCAGGAATGCCAATACAGAAATCATCGTGCTGAACAGCTTGCGGGTATTCATATTTTTCTCCTTATGGTGAGCCAATTCATGTTGTCAATGAACACGAAAACCCGCTGAAAATCCAATGTCAAGGATAACAGATCCCTGACAGGCAGAGCGCATATTGATGTTGTTGCGTTGAAACGGGCCAGAGTTTGCCCCAGTCCCGGTTGCGCCGGCAGGCTTCGAGTTCGATGAGGTTGAAAGGTCTTCAGCCACACAGTATATGTTGTTGACGCGTTACCTGTTGACGCGGACTTATCCACAGGTTTATCCATAATAGTGGATATTAAATTTGACAATTACAGTCATCTGGCGGCGCGCGCAATGCGGGATAATCAGCGCCCCAGCCGAATTGGAAACGAATTCCGCATACTATGGAATGGATTCCATAGCAATCATTCCATAGTGCCTCAAGTCGTGAGGGTCAGTGATGTTGCAAAGATGTCGCAAAGCGTGACTGTATTGGGTGTTGGGGAATTATGCGGCAGTCTGTTCAGTTCGGCATGCATTTTGCATGCATATATTAATCATAAGGTTCCGGATTGATAAGATTTGGAACTAAAGAATTAAAGAAAGGATGTGAAAATAATATGGCAAAGGTCCAGAAATCAACGGATTCATCCAGTCTGGCGGAAGTTGTCGATCGTATTCTCGATAAGGGAATCGTGATCGATGCATGGGTGAAGATCTCGCTGGTCGGTATCGAGCTGCTTTCAATCGAGGCACGCGTAGTGATCGCTTCAGTGGAGACCTACCTGAAGTATGCGGAGGCAATCGGCCTTACGGCCAGCGCCGCGGCTCCAGCTTAGGCCTGACAATGCGTAACAAGCGGCCCGTTGTCATGCGGTGAGGGCGGCATCTTCACCGTCCGTCCGTTAACACCGCATGACAGCGGTACGTAAAGACATCAATAGTAACGAGGAGCATGACCATGGGTGTTTTGACCGATGATATGAACCGGCTGCGCGGCAAAGTGGAGTCTATGCGTTGTGAGCGGCTTGTCTTAAATCAAGCTCTGGCTCACGGCGCTAAGAATCTCTGTTTGTCGGTTTCGGCTATGAAAGCCGGAATCCGCAAAGAGCAGTCGGCCGCGGCCAGGCACGCCAGGGCGGAGCGCAAAGCATTTACCAAAAACCTCGAGAAAACCGTCGGCCATATGCGGAAAGAAAATAAGAACGATTTGGCCGGCGCTCATAAGGCTTGGTTTGGCAAGGCCTCCTGACGGTCTGGTCTCTGATAATTTCAAAGACAATGGGTTGGCAGTTTTTATGCCGTCGGATAGGCTGCCTTCTCTCAGATGATGGAAATTGGCGGCTTATCCGCTGCCATGCGACAATGGCAAATTGAGACGCCAGAGCATGGCAGCGGATGAAACATTTGATAGTGAAACTTAAAGGGAAAGGAGTAGTAAAATGGGTGTGCTAACTAATGATATGACTCGTTTGCGTAACGAGGTGTCAGCGTTGCGCAATAAGCGCGAAGAGGGCGCAAGCGAGTTGCGTGAGACTGTTGATTTTATGCGCTCATCAATTCGCGGGGAACAGTCCCGTGCCGCGCGCAAGGACAGGGCGGCGCGCGCCGACTTTGTGACGGATCTTACGACAGAAGTCAAAAATATGAAAGGGCATTTCCGCAAGTCTTTCGCGCGCATGGCAAAGGAAGGATGCGCCTCGCGCAAAAATTTCGTCAAGCAATCGAAGGAAGTTGTGCATGGACTGCTGAATGCGGTTGCAGCTGATCTTACCGGAGCCCATAGGGCATGGTTTGGTGTGGCAAAGGCCAAAGTTCACCCGGTCAAGATTGTCGTCGAACATGAAATCAAGCCGCAACCAAAGGCAGAGGTCAAAGTTGAGGCGCCACGCCATGAAATCAAGCCGCAACCAAAGGTAGAGGTCAAAGTCGAAGCGCCGCGCCATGAAATCAAGCCGCAACCAAAGGTAGAGGTCAACCATGAAATCAAGCCGCAACCAAAGGTAGAGGTCAAAGTCGAAGCGCCGCGCCATGAAATCAAGCCGGAAGTCAAGCCGCATGGAGTTGCCCCAAAGGCTGAGGCGCAGAAACAACAGACATTTCAGGCAAGCGGACCCCGTCAGATATTTACTCACGGAAAAAGAAATAAGAAGTGATAACAATGGAAAATATAGGACACGTCACATGCGCGTTTTGCGGCGGGGCCGGTCGCGATCCGTTCGGGATCATGTCCTGGCTGTCGACGTGTTGTGTGTGCGGGGGGCGGGGAGAAGTGATAGTGCCTGTGCCAAACGTTCCTTGTGCTCACTGCGCGGGGAGCGGCGTCATTAAGACATTCACATGCACCGTGTGTGGCGGCAGGGGTCGGCTGGCCGCGCTTGTCGGCCCTTCAGTCATTTGCCCGGAATGCCGCGGCTCGGGTGATGACTTCGGAGTGTCCGCTATGGATTGTCTGTCATGCCATGGCCGCGGACGAATACTTGTTGCACAACATTAATGGAGTATGGAGAGTTATTGTCGCATGTCGAGTGATGAAATGAAATCATCCATGACCGGCATCAGGATACAACCAGAGAACGACAGAATCGTGCCCGAGGCGAGCGAGGAGTTTGTCATCACCCCGCATGTTGAGGAAATCACGAATCACGCCTTGGCCTATCTGATGGTGGGTTATGCAGTACATTTTTCCGGTCCGGCGGGAACGGGCAAAACAACGCTGGCCTTTCATGTGGCCTCGCGGCTTGGCCGCCCGGTCACGCTCATTCATGGCGACGACGAGTTTGTGAGTTCCGATCTCGTCGGGCGCGATTCCGGGTACCGCAAGAGCAAGCTAGTGGATAATTACATCCATTCCGTGTTGCGCACTGAGGAAGAGATGCAATCGATCTGGGTGGACAACCGGCTGACCACAGCCTGCGAAAATGGCGACACGCTGATTTACGATGAATTTACGCGCTCGCGCCCGGAAGCGAACAATTCGTTGCTGAGCATTTTGTCAGAAAAAATTCTTAATCTGCCGCAGTTGCGGCAATGGGGCAAGGGTTTCATTGAGGTGCACAATCAGTTCCGCGCAATTTTCACATCAAATCCTGAAGAATACGCGGGAGTGCATAAAACCCAGGATGCTTTGCTGGATCGTTTGATCACAATTGACATCGGTCACTATGACCGCGAGACTGAGGTGATCATCACGATGGCCAAGTCTGCCGTGCCGCGCGCGGATGCCGAGATCATTGTCGATATTGTTCGCGAAATGCGCAATATCGGCGTCAACAACAACCGGCCCACCATCCGGTCGAGCATCGCCATCGCGCGCATCCTGGTTCATGTGGGCTCGCGCGCCCGGAAAAATGACCCGAATTTCCGCTGGATCTGCCGCGATGTGCTCAACACCGACACGGTGAAAGTCAGACGCGCCGGGACGCCAATCATCAGGGAAATGGTGGACGAGGTGATCAACAAGGTCATCAGCACGGCAAGTTCTGTAAAACACGAAAGTGTGTTCAAGCCGGCCACTGGCGCGACGATAAGAAAGTAATAGGAACAAAATGGCTGTTACAGTCAAAACCATGCGTGACATTCGCACGCTTTCCGGGCAGGTGGGGCAGGTGGCCATGCCCTACAGGGCCTATATGAGGATCAGTTGCCTGGAAATGGAGCGTTTCCGCCGCCAGCAGGAGAAATCGAGCGCCAGCCATAGGATAGCAATCATCAATGCCCGCATGTGCGAGATCGAGGCTGAGAAGGACAAACTCCTGCGCGCATTGAACGAGCGGAGCGCAAATATGTCTGCCGCCAATCCCGCCGGTGGCGCTTCGTCTTACACTTCCCCCACGCGGGCGGGCGCATCACGCGGCTTCAAAATAAGATACTGAGGGCTTAATTTATGATAACCATAACAGGAGCGGATCACATCCGCACATCACGACAGATAAAGAGTTTCCGTGGTGTTGTCAACGCCACAGGCGCGCCAATGCAAGTGGCCGATCTCGGCCGCGTGATGCTTGCCGAGGCCATGATGATGACGAGGAAATTGCGGTTTCGCTGGCTGAAGGATTGCCGTATGTCATACCTGATCCTCAACAGCAGGCAAAGCGCGCCGCGATCACACGATAAAGGAGCGGCAAAATGAGAATTAATTGTTTGTCATGCGGACACAAGGTGGAGCTTGATGACGCCTATAGCGACTATGAAGGCGAAATACGATGCATGGTTTGCGGCACGATGCTTGAGGTCAAGATACACGATGGTCTGGTGTGCTCGGTCAAGCGCCCGGTGCCCGCACCCCCGCCGTCGGCGTCCCGAAGTACATCGAAAGCATGATGGAAGGGTGATGTTTTATGACATCCCATAATTCAAACGGAATATATCTCTATGCCATCAGGACGGGGGGGGAAGAGCGGGAATATGCCAATTGCGGAATCGGAGGGGGTCATGTTTACTCGATCGCGCACGGGGATGTTGCCGCCGTTGTCAGCGATCTGATGAACGGCAAACTGCGCCCGGAGCGCCGCAACATCGCCGCGCACCGGGATGTGATGGCCATGCTGATGCGGGAATCAACCGTGCTGCCGATGTCGTTCGGCATCGTGGCTGACAACCGCCAGGCCGTTATTGGCATTTTGTCCAATAACCGCGACGTGTTCATCAGCCAGTTGCGCAGGGTTGCGGGCAAGGTGGAAATGGGATTGCGCGTCACATGGGATGTGCCGAATATTTTTGAGTATTTCGTCATGACACAGCACGAGTTGCGCGCGGCACGCGACCAAATCATGGGTTTGCGGGGGGAACTCACACAGGAGCAGAAAATCGAGCTGGGGCGGCTGTTTGACCGCCTGCTCAACGATGAGCGTGAAGCGCACACGGAGCAGGTGGAGGCTGTTTTAACGCAATGTTGCGATGAAATCAAGCACGGCAGGCACCGCAACGAGCAGGAGATCATGAACCTGTCCTGCCTTGTGAGGAACGACAAACAGGGCGATTTCGAAAACGCGGTGCTCATAGCCGCCGGACTGTTCGACAACAATTACGCCTTCGATTACAACGGTCCATGGGCTCCGCACAATTTTGTCGATATTGATCTCAAGTTGTAGACACCCGCCGCTTATCTCCGGAAGTTGCCATGTTGCTTGTTGACGACATATTGCTTTTTCCCGTCCATGGAATGCTGTGGATTTTCAAGGAAATCCACAATGCCGCGCAACAGGAAAAACAAGGAGAAGCCGAAGCCATCACGACCGAGCTGATGGAACTGTATATGCTTCTGGAAACAGGGAAGATCACAGAGAACGAATTTGACAGCCGCGAGCGGGATCTGCTCGACCGGCTCGATGACATCGAGAAAGAAAAGCATGGCGAGGAAGATGAGGAAGACAACAGCGGAGAGGAGCCGGTCTGAAGGCCTTGGCTCACCGCAAATGACAAGGTTGTTCTTTCTCGACGATCAGGATTTGCGGTTGCTCTTGTTTGGCGGAAAAGGCGGTGTGGGTAAAACAACATGCGCGGCCGCGGCTGCGTTGCGTTATGCCGACAGCCGCCCTGATGCATCCATCCTGCTTGTCTCAACCGACCCGGCGCATTCGCTGGCCGACAGCCTGGCCGGCGATGATATTCCATCCAACTTGCGCGTTATTGAGCTTGACGCCGGGGAATATCTTAACCGATTCAGGCAGGATCATGCCGACAAGTTGCGCAAAATCGCCCAGCGGGGAACATTCTTTGACGACGACGATATTGACAGCGCGCTCAACCTTTCCCTGCCGGGCATGGATGAGCTCATGGCCTTTCTGCAAATCATGCGCTGGATGGACGAAGACGGATATGACCGCATCATCGTGGACACCGCGCCCACGGGCCACACGTTACGCTTGCTGACAATGCCCGATCTGGTGCGAACCTGGCTCGGTGCGCTCGATACGCTCCTGGCCAAGTATCGTTACATGAAAACGCTGCTGAGCGGTTTTTACAAGCGCGATGAACTCGACATTTTTATTGAGGACATGGCCTCTTCGGCCAAACGCATGAAATCGTTGCTTGGCGATCAGGCTCGTTGCCGGTTTGTCCCTGTCATGATTTCCGAGGCGCTGAGTGTGATGGAAACCGGGGACCTTGCGGCACAATTGAAACGCGCTGGCGTGGCCGTGACGGATATCGTCGTCAACCGCCTTTACCCGGCCGGGCATTGCGTGTTATGCGGTGACATCCGCGCGCGGCAGCTCGAACAGTTGCGGGAAGCCATGCGCGGCCACAGCCGTCTGGCGTCCTATATATTTTGGGGGATCCCTGTTTACGGCGCGGAAATACGCGGGCGAAAGATGCTGATGACATTCTGGGACGGCGCAACGCGTCTGTCACCAGAGACGGTCGCGATTCCATCTTCCCCGGCTGAACCGGATGACGCGGAAGGCGGCATCCGGGTTGGACTGTCTGCCGCGCCTTGCGCCGACAACCCGGCTCCATTGCCAGGCGCCGGCATGCGGTTGCTGTTGTTTGCGGGCAAGGGCGGCGTGGGGAAAACCACGCTTGCCAGCGCCACGGCGGCGCGAATGGCAAAGGAGCGCCACAGACGCAATATCCTTATTGTTTCAGCCGATCCAGCCCATTCGCTCTCTGATTGTTTTGACATGAAAATCGGCCGGACACCCGCCGTCATTTGTGAAGGATTATCCGCGCTGGAAATCGACGCGCAGGCCGAGTTTGACAGCCTTAAGAAACAGTACGCCAAAGAGCTGAAACATCTCTTTTCGTTTTCGAAAAATCTTGAGATTCAGTTCGATGAGGAATCGATCGAGCGGTTGCTCGACCTTTCCCCGCCGGGATTGGACGAGGTCATGGCGCTGACGCGGCTCATGGAGCAACTGGGCAACGATCGTCACGACTTGATTATTCTGGACACGGCGCCCACCGGACACCTGATCCGGCTGATCGAATTGCCGCAAATCATCGAGGATTGGCTCAAGTTCATCTTCAGCCTGTTTCTTAAATATCGACATGTGCTCAAACTCCCGTCGAGCATCAAGCGTCTGATCGATATTTCCAAGAACCTGAAAGCATTGCGCGCCATGCTTGCCAATCCAGCCCGCTCCGCGCTTTATATCGCCGCAATTCCAACAGAGATGGCGCTGGCGGAGACCCAGGACCTTTACGAAGCCTGCAATCGTATGACAATCAGCGCGCCAGTGATTTTTTTGAACATGCTGACATTTGGCGGCAATTGTCCATTGTGCCAGGCCTTGGTTGAAAGGGAATCGCTGGTGAGAAACAAGTTCGACCAGATCTTTGACAGAACCCATCGCACCGCGGTTTACCGCCACAAGGAGCCTCGCGGCCTGCAATCCCTTACCGTGCTTGGCATGGAACTCTACCAGCAACCCGAAAATCCCTTGTTGACTATCAATAAGGGGAAGATATGATCGCACAGCATCATAAGCCGGGACCGGCACAGGCTAATCTTTTTTCGCGCGTGTCACGAATCGGATGTAACAAAATGACGCGCTCACTTGCGCAACCGTTTGGACCAGCGGTCATGGCATGATAAACGCTTATGCTTTTAGATGACACACACAAAATAATATGAAAAGCAGCTTAACCGAGACAACGCATGATGACTCCCAGCATATTTCGCTGTGTGAGACACTCGACCGCGTGTTGAACAAGGGCGTGGTCATATCCGGCGAAGTTGTCATTTCCGTCGCCAATGTTGACCTGCTGTATCTGGCGCTTCAGATTGTGCTGACATCGATGGAAAACGCCCGGTCTTCTGCCGCCAGCGCCGCCAAACCGGTGATCTGGGTGAAGCCGCTGGGCATCATGGAAGTGAAACATGACATCCCATGATTACATGCGCATCGAGAGCGAAGCCAGTGGAGATTTCGCGCGCGTAATGGCCTCGGAAATGTCCCCGATGTCCGCGCTCCAGGAAAAGACCTCGACAGCGCAAAGACAGCTCGATGTCGGCAAGGTCAAGGACGGGCTGGCGCAACTTGTGCTCACGCTCGTGAAGTTGCTTCATGAATTGCTCGAACGACAAGCCATCCGGCGCATCGAGGGCGGAAGTCTCAGTGCCGCGCAGATCGAAGAACTCGGACAGACACTGATGAAGCAGACTGAAGTGATCGAAAAACTTCGGGTGGAATTCGGCTTGGAAGCGGAGGACCTGAATCTCGATCTCGGGCCCCTCGGAAAATTGTTATAAGGAGTTATGTGATGCCTGTAAAAGGTTCCATGCAACATTCGATTGAAAGCACCAACTTGGCCGACCTGCTCGAACGGGTGCTCGACAAGGGAATTGTCATTGCCGGCGACATCAAGATCAAGCTTGTCGATATTGAGCTGCTGACCATTCAGATCCGCCTGCTGATCTGCTCTGTGGACAAGGCCAGGGAAATGGGCATTGACTGGTGGACCAACAATCCGGCTCTCAGCTCAAGCAGCCAGCAGGCTCTGCCTGCGGGGCAGACTTCGACAATTGAAGACCGCCTGAACCGGCTCGAAGCCGCCGCCGCTTCCGCCAGCCTCCCGGTCAAGCACTGAACAACTCAGCGGCGGGGATGTGCCGCGACACGGCACATCCGGCCTATGCGTTCTCCAGAAAGACCATATTGTATGGCGGCCAAGGACCGCTGAGAAGCAGCTTCGCTTGTTCCGATGCGCTGAGTGTCCGGAATGCTGACCTGAATCGCTCAACGTTCCCGTTTGGAACGAGAAAGTATAGCGAGATGAGGTTTCCGCCATGCGGTTGCGCGGATTCGATCCGGCTTTTCACGAACAAGCCGTCAAAATGATGGCGGATTTTGCGCGCGATGGCTTCATGCCCGGCAGGCAACTCGTCAATCATCGCATAATGAGCTTTCCTCTCCATCAGGTAAGAGCGCCCTGTGGACGCCGCGCGATCAGTCGGTTTTTCAGGGGGTGAAACCGCCGATGTCATCCCTCCGTCAGCAGGAATGATGCGTATGCCCATCTCCACGCAATCATCCAATTCGCTTAGTATTGCCAGATACCGATCATGGCGGTCCTGGAGCAGACGAATCAGGTCCAGGCTTTCATGAAAAATATTCCCATAACGCAGAGGGATGATGGCGCCTTGCCTGAAAAAGGCGTTGACCACGCCGGCATAAGCCAGGGCGTCCGCTTCGGTCGCTGACGTCTTGATGAAGTCATGTCTTGAAACGGCGGCGCACAAATCCGCGGTTTCAACCAGCGTCACACTGGCCCCTTCCACTCCCGTCGCGTGTTGTGTTTCCCAGCCTCCCCCGGCGCGCATGACGCAATAAGCCAGCAGACTTGCCGTCATTCTCTGTCCGCATTCTCCCTCACGGCCTCATCTCCGATCGGGGGTGTAAAGCTGTAAGGCGGCCAGGGGCCTGTCGTCTCCAAAACGATGCCCTCGGTCGCGTATTCGGCGTTCAGGCGGGTTTCCTCTTCATGAAACGCTTCCAATGAGGCGCCGGGCACGAGATAGGCCAGGTTTGCGATAAGCGTTCTGCCCTCTTCCGCGCCCTCGCCCCGTGTTATTTTACGTTCGCCCGATTCTGACGCGTGGATCTCCAGCGCGTCGGCGATGGCTATGCGCATCGTCCGTGCGCGCGCGTCAACCCTCTTTTCCAGCCCGTGCCGGATGCGCTGCTCGTGGAGATAACGCGCTCCGGGCGATTTTGGCAGATCCGCTTCCTGTTCTTTCAAGGCGGCCGCGGTCATGGAATCGAGCATTTTGCTCCTGTCGAAAAAGACTTTCACGCCCCATTCGTTTTGCCCCCGCGTATGCTCAAGAAATGTGAGAATAGTGTCCTCATGGATTGAAATAAAGCGATCCAGTTTTTCGCGCGACGAGAATAAGCTGCCGAATCGCGCGGGGAAAACGGGTGATAAGCGCATGGCGTCGCTGATGATCTGCGCGTGGCGGCAGGCGAGCGGCGCCACCCAGTTAATGTCCTGCAGGCGCTCGGCGGTTTCTTCGCCGCAGAACATGGCGCTGTCAACTTCCGAGATCAAGGCGGCCAGCGCTCCGTGAACATGTGTCTGCAGGGGCGAGCGGCCGTCAAGGCCTGTTCCCTCGGCAGATTTCAGCGCCCCGGAGAAGGCAAAACAGAACAGGCAGATTAAACGCCCGTCCATGTCATCATCCGGCGCGCCATCATGAGCGGGAAGGAATGGCATTGACGATCTCCTCAAGTGCGGCGTCAAGGTCCGCCGCCTCAACCTGCAGGCGCGGATTGTCATTGCCCTTTGCTGTTGTCTCTTCCACGGCGCGGCGCACGGCGCGCATGGCGGCCCGCGCGCATATCGAGGCGATCTCCGAGCCGCTCAGGCCCTCGGCCATTTCCGCCAGACGTTTCACGCTGATCTTATCGGCGGCCGGCTTGTTGCGCAGATGCACTTCGAATATCCGCTGCCGCTCCCCAATATCGGGGTCCGGGATGGTGACGATTTCATCGAACCGGCCGGGCCGCAGCACGGCCGGATCGAGCAGATCGATCCGGTTTGTCGCGGCCAGCACCAGCACGCCTTTCAGTTCCTCGATGCCGTCCATTTCGGCGAGGAACTGGCTCATCACACGCTCGGAAACATGCGAGTCGGAACCACCTCCTGCACGGGTGGGAATAAGCGCGTCGATTTCATCGAAGAAGATGATGCATGGCGCCGTCTGACGCGCCTTGCGGAAAACCTCACGCATGCCCTTTTCCGATTCGCCGACATATTTCGACATCAGGGCCGGCCCCTTGACTGAAATGAAATTTGTCCGGCTTTCTGTGGCAAGCGCCTTGGCGAGCATGGTTTTGCCGCATCCGGGCGGTCCGGCAAGCAGCAAGCCCTTGGGCGGTCTGATGCCTGCTTTTTCAAAAAGCGCGGCATGTTTAAGCGGCCATTCAACCGCTTCGACGAGCCGCTGCTTGATGTCGTCGAGCCCCCCGATATCATCCCAGCGCACATTGGGCACTTCCACAAAAACCTCGCGGATGGCGGAGGGTTCCACCTCCCGCAGCGCCGTGAGAAAATCGTCCATGAACACTTCCAGCCGCGCCAGTTGCTCATACGGAATGCCCGTCCGCGCGAAATCGATGTCCGTCATGATGCGCCGCAGACAAATCATCGCCGCTTCCCGGCACAGCGCCTCAAGGTCGGCCCCGACGAAACCGTGGGTGATCTCGGCGAGATGGTCGAGTTTCACGTCGTCAGCCAGCGGCATTCCGCGGCTGTAAATGCCAAGAATCTCCTGCCGGCCGATGCGGTCCGGGATCGGGATGGAAATTTCGCGGTCAAAGCGCCCCGGACGCCTTAAAGCGGGATCGAGAGCGTTGGGAATATTGGTTGCCGCGATGACAATCACATTCTGGCGTTTATTCAAGCCGTCCATCAGGGCCAGCAACTGCGCCACGACCCGCTTTTCAACATCTCCCACAGTTTGTTCACGCCGTGGCGCGATCGCGTCGATTTCGTCGAGGAAAATGATGCTCGGCCCTTTGCTGCCTGCATCATCGAATATTTTGCGCAAGTGGGCTTCGCTCTCGCCGTAGAACTTGTGAATGATTTCAGGGCCGCTCACCGAGAAAAAATTGGCTTCCGTCTCGTGGGCGATGGCGCGGGCAATCAGAGTCTTGCCGCATCCCGGCGGCCCGTAAAGCAGCACGCCCTTGGGGGCGTCGATCCCCAGGCGCTCGAACACTTCAGGGTAGCGAAGCGGCAGTTCGATCATCTCGCGAATCCGCTGCAACTGCGGTTTTAATCCGCCGATATCTTCATAGGACAGCTCGCGCGACACGTCGGCGCCGGCCGCCGGCTTGCTGCCAACAACAAGCTGGGTTGCCGGATTGATCAGCACGGGACCCTTGGGGATTGTGCTCTCGACCTTGAAATTGGCCGAGCGGCTGCCAAAAAGCATGGCGCGCGCATGATTGCCTTCCACAACAGGAAGCCCGTCAAGCAGGCTGCCGATATATTTCAGGTCCCTGTCGGCAGGCGTAATGTTCATCGGAGCCAGCACAACCCGCTCTGCCGGACGGCATGCCGCCGGGTTCACCATGACGAATTCATCCAAGCCCGTGCCAGCATTCTCGCGCGTGATTCCATCCATCTGGATGCGGGACTGCCCCCGCTGTTCTTTATAGGCCGGCATGACCTTGCAGTAGGTCTTCCGTTTTCCCGCCACTTCCACGGTGTCGCCAATCGACAGACCCAATTTCTGCAGATCGCCCGGATCGAGCCGCACAAGCGCCCGTCCCACATCCTGGCTCATCGATTCGCTCACCCGCAATTTCAGAGAACCTGGCTTCGAACTGGCCATGTCTGGCCTCCTATCAATGAATGGTTGTGTCCAGCCCCGGCCCGGAGAGCTGGAATAGAATCACCCAACGCGATATCCCGTATGCGTAATTGTCAGTTATTTAAGGAATTTGAGCTCGATGATGCCATTATTGCACACCACCGACATCCCCTCCTTGGGGAATGCGGTGGGCAGCAACACTTCCTTGTGGTATTTCTTGTCGCCTTTTTCAGCCGTAATGATCAGAATGTCATCATTCAGATCGATTTTGAGGTCGCTGACCGCGATGCCAGGCATTTCGGCCACCACGAGCACATGATCTTTTTCGTCGAAAACATCCACCATTGGCTCGCGAATCTCGACCACCTTGGACTCGCCCGCCATTTTCTCCTGTCTGACGGTTCCGAATGGCTCCACCTTGATGCCTTCCCCGCCCGTGCCCATCCTGACACTAAACCCGTAAACGCCCCGCACCTTGTCGCCGCTCTTGAATTCCCCGGTTTTTGTGACTTCATCGGCGGTTTGTGAAAGATCCTCGAGTTTCCTGATCAGATTTTCCAGTCCCCCGAGAATGCTGCCGAGTCCCGCCCCCAGCCTCTTAGGGGATTCCTCGTCCTTGTTGCATTTGTTTGCCATTATTGTTGTCTCCTTCGTCGATGGTAATGCTGTATTCCTTCATTTTGGTATGAATTGTTTTGTAATCGATTTTCAGCAAACGTGCCGCTTCCGCTTTATTGCCTCCTGTAAAGTGGATCACCTCGCATAAAATGTGCCGCTCCAGGATGATAATGTGCTCATGGACAATTTCTTTCAGCGGACGTTTGTCCCAAAGGAGTTGCTGATTGTTTATGGGAAAAGACAGATCGGATAGCAGACTAATGTCGAGAAAGTCCTCGGTGATGTCATCATCAGCCAGAAGCGTGGCCCGCCTGATTGTTGAGCGAAGCTGACGGACATTGCCCGGCCAGCTGTATACCAGCAGCGCGCTCATGGCCTCCTTCGAAAATCCCCCGACATTCTTGCGCAGCTCCGCGTTGGTCAGGCTCAGAAAACGCTTGGCAAGGTAGACGATGTCTTCCTTGCGGTTTCGCAATGGGGGGATGTTGATCGTAAAATCATTCAGGCGGAAGAAAAGATCCTGGCGGAATTTTCCATCCGTCACGGCGGCCTTAAGATTCTGGTTGCTGGCCGCCAGAATGCGCACATCGATATTGACGGGCTTGGAGCTTCCCACCCGGTAGACAACCTTTTCCTGGAGCACGCGCATCAGCTTTGCCTGGCAGTCGGGCGGCATGTTGGAAACCTCATCAAAGAACAGCGTGCCGCCCTCAGCCTCTTCGAACTTGCCAATGCGCCGGACATCGGCGCTGGTGAAAGCGCCCCGCTCGTGCCCGAACAACTCGCTCTCGAAAAGCGTGTCGGGGATGGCGCCGCAGTCGACCGGCACAAACGGCTTTTGGGAGCGATTGCTGGCCTGATGAATCGCGCGCGCGACCAGCTCCTTGCCCGTGCCGGTTTCCCCCTGGATAATCACGGAAAACTCCCACTTGGCCACGCGGTTCACATTCGTGCTGATGATGTCCACCGCTTCGCTCGGTCCCATCTGATCGTGAAGAGGAGCATCTTGTTTCAGCTCACTGGAAAGATGCCTGACCTTTTGGCGGAGCTCATTCTGCTCGGCCGCGCGGCGGAGAATCCAGATAACCTCCCGGGGATGAAACGGCTTTTCCAAATAATCATAAGCGCCAAGGCGCATGGCCTCCACCGCACTGTGGATATTGCCATATCCTGTCATCAGGATCACTGACGTTCCATTGCGCATTTCAGTGACGCGCTTGAGAACATCCATGCCATTCATGTCCGGCAACTTCACATCCAGCAATATGGCGATAAAATGTTCCGTGCGAAGCAATTTCAGCGCCGATTGACCGTCCTGAACAATGACGGGTTCGAAGTCTTCCTGCCGGATGGCTAACGCCAGCGAGTTGCATATGCTGATTTCATCATCAACAATAAGAACACGTGGCAAGGAGGCTTTCCTTTGTATCGCGCTTTCTGTCATGCTTTTTTCTGGTTGTCAGGGTATACGAGAACCTTAATATCTGGCGCCACCGCGCTGAGCGGAGAATGTAGTATGCCAAGAAACAACAAACCTGTTTCGCCATCAAGCAGCGTGTCATTGATACGCCGGGCGATGAATTCATCGCGTCTATTGAGCAACGACGCTCTAAAAACACCCTGTTTGTGGTGAATGGCACTTGTTTGCGTTGGCGCCATATTAACGAGTATTTGTTTCATGAGTTCATATTCATCCAGAAGAAGCTCGGGCTCCTCGGTCCCCATCAGCTTTGCTTCTTTGTTGACAAGCTTGAGCAAAAGCTGGTGGTTTCGGCTGCCGGCGGCGGCAAGTTCGGCAACGATCCCCATTTCATGTCCGCAAACCGGCATGCTGTCCTGGTAAATCCGGACTTTGGTATAATCCAGCGGCAATCGCTCAAGATAAGCCTCTATGCCGCGCCACATCTGATTGGCCGCTGTCACTTTGCGCAGCCAAGCCACGCGGCCCATTCTGCGGATGTTGGCATGTTGCACGGCTTTCCCCAGACCGCCCATGTCCGCCTCTGTGTGGATGATTCGGATATGGATCAATGTTCTGGATGGGGCCGCGGGGCCTGAGCCGGTCATGACCGGAGCGGATTTGGAGCCGGATGTGAAATTGAATGTCATCACGAAGGACATGAGCCAGCATCCTGCGGGCAATGTCAACAAGCGTGTTGAGGTTCAGGCGCTCCCCGGATGTCTCCCTCCTGCGGCTGAAAGCAAGCAGCGAAGGCGTTGGGGAAAAATGAATGGTATCCCCGCCGGGAATCGAACCCGAATTTGAAGATTAGGAATCTTCCGTTCTATCCGTTGAACTACGGGGACCGGAACGGCATGGAATACAACATAAGGAAATTGAAATTCCTGTTTATGGGATGGTTGGGATGAATTCAGTTGAGCGTTGAATGTTAAAGAAACAGGTGATTGGCGCGGGCGACCGCGCGGGACGTTCAATCATTTGACATCGGGGCGTAGCGCAGCCTGGTTAGCGTGCCTGCCTTGGGAGCAGGAGGCCGGCGGTTCAAATCCGCCCGCCCCGACCATTCAATTTCAAGCGATACGCGGGAAAACTGCATGATACATTGACGCGGAGAAAAGAGCGAGCAGAATCGCAAGCGAGATGAACTGATTTCACCACAGAGACGCGGAGAAAAGCAGCATATAATTATAGATAGTGGCATATAATTCACGAAGAGAAATTTTATGTTTTCAACGCGCGGAATCATGTCTTTCATCGCATTGCTGGCCGTTGCGGTTCATGTCAGCCCGCAGGCGCGGGCACAGACCGAGATTGCTCTGTACGAGATGCGGAACATCGCGAACGCGATGGATGTTTGCGCGATGGACACGCTCTATTATGTGGCGTCTGAAACACTTAATGATTCGCCGTATGCAACAACTCCTCCCACGATCGATTATATCAATTACGAGGGCGGCACTTATGTGATCCAGCCGTCACAGGGACGTTTCAAGACCGGCGGGCGGGCGGATTTGCTGGCGGCATATAACCAATGGCGGGGTCCCTACCTTAATTACCAGCCGGGGCGCACGCAAACAGGTCTGACGCCTTATGATCAGGGATCGCCCATCGATCCCTGGGGCAATCCTTATTATTTCTTTTCGCCGTTTGGATTGTTGCGAGGCGGCACAGGATCGGTCACGCTCGACTTGTATGGGGATTGGTTTGACCGATATACGCTTGTTTCCCTGGGGCCGGATGGCGCGATGAGCGGTGATGATTTGTTTTATCAGTTTGGCTATCCCGTGACGGCATTCGGGATATCGAGTTTGCGGTATGCCACGGCCTGCGGGGAAGGCGGCGCCTGCGGACCGGCAGCGCGGCCGGATGCGCCCGCGGGGACTGAGCCGGTGTTTGTTTTGTCACCGGGCGCCGTGGTGCTGTTGCGGGGGATGAACCTTGGCAGCACACAAGGCGGCGCGACGGTTTGGTTCGGCGCGGAGCAGCTCACGCAAATTTCCGGATGGAGCGAACGCCAGGTGATGATCGATCTGCCAGCAGGGCTGACCGGCGCCGGGGAGTTGTTCATCAAGCGGGGGGGCGCTCAGACAAACAGCCTGCAGGTCATGATCTCCGGATCCGTGACGGCTGCCGGCGGCTGGACGCTGTATCAGTAAGCCTGCCAGCCGCGGATGCCGCTCCATGTGCCCGCGTCGATCATTTGCGCGCCATTGACGATGTCGGCCTCGGTGTAGCCAAAATCCGAGAGCAGGCGGTTGGTTGGCGTCGTATTAATTGACCAGCCCATGGCGCCCAGCCTGAAACGCTTGGCGACGAGGTAATCCAACACCGGCGCAAAGGTTCCCATGAACATGCGGTTTGAACGCGCCGTCGGAGGGCCGCCCGGGCCGGGCTGGCTTGCCCACAAAGCATCAACCAGGCATAACTGCTGGCGGGGGAAGATGATCCGTCCTGTCGTGGCGTCCATGCGTCCGAGGATTGCCTCGGTTTTGTTAATGCCAATGATTTCGTAGATGTTGGAGTGATTGTCGGGTGAGAACGTGCCATAGTGGTTTTTCATGCACATGGTAAACCCGCCGAACGGGGAGTCGTGCCCTTTGCACATGGCGATGTTAATAAGGATGTCCACGGTTCCGTTGGCGATGCTCTGGACGCAATTGGTGCTCCGGCTCCATGGCGCCGGCACGCTGACGGGCGTGTTGCTGCCGCCCCATGTTTTTTCCATGATCACGCCTGCGGGAAGATTGAAGAAGGGCGTGGTGCTGGTCATGTTGTAGCCGTGACACCCGTCGTAGATGTGGATGTTGGAGCCTGTGACGCCCATCACGTTAACGAGCACTTCGCAGATCTTTTTCATGATGGCGTTGCGCGTGTGTTGTTCGGCGATGTTGTTGGTCTTGATGGCGGCGATCACGGCATTCCAGTTTTTGGACGCGGGTTTCAGGAATATCTGGCGCCATGCGGCATTGGTGTCGGCGGTTTGCGCAAGCGCGCGCGCCATCTTGTCGATGTTTAGCGCGGTGGCGGCCTCATTGACGCTATCGTTCTGTTCGGCCCATGTTTCAGGCAGTTCCGGGCCGAACGTCATGGCGGGATCGTTGATGAAAACCACGCGTGTGTTGCCGATGTTGGGATTGATCTGGTCCTTGTTGACATAGCCATAGGCGGTCTTGGGCGCGAGCACGGCATCGGCGATGGTCACGGCCGCGACGCCCGCGGCCGACATCCCGAGGAATTTGCGTCTTGTGATCCCTTTTCCCCTGGTCATTTCGCTGATCCTTTTGTTCAATTCGCCTGCCCAAGACTGGTGCGATAGATGTCGCCGTAGCTGATGGTTCCGTTGGTGGGGTCGTATGCTTTTTGGATGAGCGCCCGCGGGTCGTAGTCCTCCTCGGGGAAATCAGTGACCTCTTGTATGGCGCCGCCGTTCCACGTCTTGGGGCAGTCGGCGTCGGGGCCATAGCTTGTGAGAATCCATCGGCCGGGCCATGTCATGTAGCCGAACCAGTGCTGCCCCTGGCGCGAAAAGACGTCGCGCGGCATGGACGAAAGATAGGCGGCCGGTGTTGTCAGGCCAAGGTTGCCGGTCATTGACTCGATGTTTTGAGCGGGATTGGTGATGTCGAACGTGCTGTCGATGGCGCCGTCGCTCGAATGACCGTGCGAGGGGCAGGGGTATGAATTCGTGTCGGAACGGTAGGATTCGAGGGCTGTGACAATGGCGCGTATGTCAGCCTTGACCCGGCTGACCTTTGATCTGACCTGCGCTTCTAGAAAATTAGGCACTGCGATTGCCGCAAGAATGGCGATGATAGCCACCACGATCAGCAGCTCAATCAGAGTGAATGCCCTGCGGTTTTTCCTGTGTGACATTATCTTATAGATTGGTCGTCGTCCTCAGCTTTGATGTGTCCATTTGTCCGTAATCCATGCTTGCGGCTTTGACCACGAAGCCGAGATCTTCGGGCTTGAAACCGAAAAGCGCCGCGGCGCGCGAGTCGGCGGCCACAATGTCGGTGGACGCGATGCAGATTTGGGGCGTTCGGACATGCTCAACGGAGCCGCCCGTGGGGCCGTTTGCCGCGAGCAGCCTGAAGGCGTCAATGATTGTCAGGCGCGGTTTCAGCGCTCCGAGAAATTCCGCCAGCGCCTGGTTGATGTTCTTGTGCCACTGGCCGCGGTTGCCGCCGATGACGCCCATGAGGTTCTTCATGCCAAGGCTGACGCGGCACAGGCCGTGAACCTTTGCCACAGGAACATTGATCAGGCAATCGTTCTCGACGGCATCGATGAAGACGGGCCATTCTTTGATAAACTGGCCGTTGGGCACGGTCAGCTTCCGGCAGCGCGATTCCTCAAAATGGATCACGGTTGCGCCCGCCTCCGCCGCGGCCGGCTCGATGCCCGAATGGACGTAACTGGAGCGGGGATTGTTGCAGGTATGGTCGAAGACCTTGACCTTGGCGGCTCCGGCGGCGAAGGCCAGGGATACGAGTTCGCGGACGACAAGCGGATTGGTGTTGGCCGCGAATTCCGGCGGGGCGTCCCAGCCGATGTTCGGTTTCACGACCACAACATCGCCTTTTTTCACGAAGCGTTTCATGCCTCCGAGCGCTTCAACGGCCGACCGGCATGCCGCGGCGGGATCGCCGGCTTTCATAACCGCAAGATCGCATTGTGACGCTTCCGCCGGATTTTGCGCGGGGAGTGTCGGAGAAGTCTGGGCGAAGGCGCGGTTTTCGAAGACAGGGAGGATCGCCCGGGCGGCGGCCGCGGCCAGAGCCGCATGACATGCCCGCGTCATGAATGAGCGGCGTGTGACAGCGCCCGTGCTGTCTTTGTCTGGCGGCATCCTGTTTTCCATGTCATCCAACGGTCTGGTCGTGCAATGATATGTATATGACAGGCGGCATGATCACAATGTGAAAAGGTGTTCTCACCTTTTTGTCGCGCCAGCGTATTTCATTGTCCGGATGGAGTTAAGACTTGATTCACTCACGGACGCGATGATTGAACATATCCGCGTTAAACGCGCCGCATTATTCTTCCTGCGTGTGTGATCGTTTAACTCCTGAGATTCAATTCCGCAAGGAGCGTTGTTTGCTGTCGGGATCATGTACTGGCTGAGCAAAAGCATACATACCGCGGGCCGGATGCGAAGACGGCTGCTGATTCTGCTTGCCGTTTTGGGACCGGGCATCATCACGATGGTGGCGGACAACGACGCGGGCGGCATCTCGACCTACTCGGTCACCGGCGCCAAGTATGGGTTCAACCTGCTGTGGGTGTTTTTCATCCTGATTCCGATGGCGTACTATGTGCAGGAGATGACCGTGCGTTTGGGCGCGGTCACCAAGCGCGGCCACGCCGAGGCCATTTTCGACGCTTTTGGTCCGTTCTGGGGCTGGTTTTCGATGTTCGATCTCGCCGTTGTCAACTGGCTGACCCTTGTCACCGAGTACATCGGCATGATGGCGGCCATGAGCATCTTTGGTGTGGCGCCGTGGATCACATTTGTCGTTGTTACCGCGATCCTGATGTCCGTGGTTCTCACGGGCAAATACTGGACATTCGAAAAACTCACGCTCGTGTTCTGCGTCTTCAACCTGGTTTACATTCCCGCGGCGCTGTGGGCGATGGAAATGCCATCGTCGCCGGGCTGGGGCGAGGTGTTCAAAGGTTTTTACAATCCGCGGTTCCCGGACGGCTTAACGGCCGGCCTCATTTTTATCATCATGGCCAACATCGGCACCACGATCACGCCATGGCAGATATTTTTTCAGCAGAGCGCGGTGGTGGACAAGGGCATGGACATTCGCGACATCAGGTTCGGCAAGATTGACACGCTGGCGGGTTCGTTTCTGACGGGACTGGTGGCTATCTTCATCATTATTGCCACAGGCGCGGCTTTTCATTTCCATCAGCCGCCGATTGCCGTGGAGGATGCGCGCCAGACAGCGGAAGCGCTTGTTCCGTTGCTGCCGCACGGGCATGGTGAATGGGCGCGAAGGCTTTTCGCCATCGGCCTTTTCGATGCCGGATTTCTTGGCGCGCTGTGCATATCGCTTTCCACATCATGGGCGGTGGGCGAGGTGTTTGGGTGGGCTCACTCGCTCAACAAGAGCGTCAAGGACGCTCCATGGTTCTATGTCATCTATCTGCTGATGCTTGCCACAGCGGGCGCGATCGTGCTTATTCCGGGCGCTCCGCTCATCCAAATAACGATGTTCGTGCAGGTTGTCGCGGTCACGCTTCTGCCTGCCGCCCTCCTTTTTCTTATCCTTCTTCTTAATGACAAACAGGTCATGGGTGAATATGTGAATAACAGATGGCAAAATACAGCCAATTGGAGCATCGCTTTTTTCGTTATCGTCATGTCGGCGCTGTTCGCCATTTCTGTTCTTTTCCCGCAACTGTTTGGTGATGGAAAGTAGGAGGTCTCGCGAATGCCAAACCAGATGAATATGCCCGTTGCGAAACCGCTGTCATCGTCGCCGACGGCGGAGGATTACCGGCTGCTCTACTTTTCGGAGCTGCTCAAGCGCCCCGTGCGCGTGACCGGACGCAAAGAGCGCATCGGCAGGGTGAGCGACCTTGTTTTCCGTCTGGCCGAGCCCTATCCGGAAGCTGCGGGCATTTACATTGAGCACGGATGGGGTCAGCCGGCAGAATTCGCGGCATGGGACAAGGTTATCAGGATTGAACCCGGGGCTGTTATTGTGGCCCGTCCGGACAATGGCGAGTCTTTCCCGCCGTTTGTCGATCAGCCCGGCTGGATACTTGTCAACGAGCATCTCATGGGGCGGACAATCCTCGACATGGACGGCCGGAAAATTGAAGTGGTCAATGACGTCCATTTGCTGGAGTCGCGGGGGCGCATGCTCATTGTGCATGTGGACATATCGTTCAATGGATTCCTGCGCAAATGGGGGCTTGGCAGATTCTCGCGGATGAAAGATTCGCTCATTTCGTGGCGGTATGTGCAGCCGTTGTCGCTGGAGGATGTTGGCGCCAAAGACGCTGTCACGCTTTCCCTGACGCGCCAGCAGATTCATGAGCTGCCGAGCGAGGACCTGGCCGATGCGCTCGAGGAGCTTTCGGGCGATGAACAGCAGGCCGTATTCTCGGTTCTTGACGATGAAAAGGCGGCTGAGACGCTCATCGCGGCCGAACCACGAACCCAGCGCCAGCTCGTCGCGGACCTGCGCCGCGAGAAAGCGCGCAATATTCTTTCCGAAATGTCTGTTCCGCAACTGGCCGACCTTTTCTCCGTGCTCCCCCATGACGAGATGATGAAGATGATCGAACTCGTGCCTCCCGAGGAATCGAAGCGCATCATGGCGATCATCAGCGAGCAGGAAACGACGGCGCAGAGCCTTATGTCGGGGGAATTCCTGACCGCGGGAGAGGATGCGCAAGTCAAGGATGTGCTTGCGCGGATCAGGGGATCGGCCAACGAGCCCGAAACAATATCATATGTGTATGTTGTCGCGCCTGATACAGAGGTCTTGTTGGGCGTCGCCGATCTTCGCGAGATGATCCTTGCATCGGATTCGGCTTTGCTGAAAGACATCATGGTGTCGCCTGTCGTGAGCGCCTTGCGGGATGACACGCGTGAAACCCTCGAGGAGCTGTTCGCCAAATATTGCTATCGCATGATTCCCGTTGTTGACGAGAATGACTGCATGTTTGGAGTTGTGAAATACAAGGATATCATGGCCGGGTTGGAAATCCGGCCAAGGAGGTGAGCTTTGGCGCGCATACAGATGACACCAATGGTCAAATTCACCCTGTATTGTCTGAGGGTGTATCTGATCCTGATGCTGATTCTCATCCTGGTTAAATTCCTGCGGATATTTTAAGGCCGCGGGTCAGGCAGAAATGAGCAAGCATCACACGATTGTCGCCACATCGGCGGAAGCGGGTCTGCGTCTCGATGTTTTATTGAGCGCGCGCCTTGAGGAGCTGTCGCGCAGCCGGATTCAGCGGCTCATCATCGGGGAAATGGTGACGAAAAACGGCGTCTGCATGAAGCCGTGCCGCATCATGCGCGAAGGCGAAGAGGTAAGGTTGACGATCCCCGATCCCGAACCCGCCGTTCCGGTTGCCGAAGAAATTCCGCTTCGGATCATTTTTGAGGACGGCGATCTGATCGTGATTGACAAACCGGCGGGTTTGGTTGTGCATCCGGGGGCTGGCAATCGGCGCGGCACACTTGTGAACGCGCTGCTGGGGCGCGAGGGGCTGCTATCGGAGATCGGCGGTGTCACGCGGCCGGGCATCGTCCACAGACTCGACAAGGACACGAGCGGATTGATGGTGGTGGCGAAGAACGACATGGCGCATCTGGCATTGTCGTCCGCGCTTGCCCGCCGCGAGGTCGCGCGTGTCTATTGGGCGCTTGCGCTGCGCCCGTTCAAGACGCTCTCAGGCGTCATCGATGCGCCCGTCGGGCGTCATCCCACCGTGCGCACGAAAATGTGCGCGGACGGGAGGGGCGGGCGCGACGCGCTGACGAAATGGCGCCTGCTGGAACAGCTTGACGGCTGCGCGCTCGTGGAATGCCGTCTGGCCACCGGGCGCACACACCAGATACGGGTGCATCTGGCGCACGAACGGCATCCCGTGCTGGGCGACCAATTGTACGGCGGCGGCGCGGAATTGGCCGAAAAACTCGTCCCCCGAAAGGCAATGATATTGAAGCAAGCAATCCGCGCGGTCACCCGCCAGATGTTGCACGCGCGGGAGCTTGTGTTCAAACATCCCCGAACCGGCGGGGAACAACACTTCATCGCCGATCCGCCCAATGATTTCATGACAGTGCTCGAGGCATTTCGCGAACAAGCGCGGGCATCCTGGAAAGGTTCTTCATGATGACTTGTCATCCGCGTGTCATTGTTGCTGCCGCGGCCATCGTGTTGGCAATCATGTTTTCCACCATGACGGGCGTTTCGCAGACGCCTCGTTCCACGCCAGCGGGGCTTGACGAAACTTCCGTAACGTTGGCTCAGATTGTTGCCCGCCAGCGCGAAAATTACGCGCGTCTGCGGAGCGCGCGCGGGGAAGTCATATGGCGCGAGGATGATTATGCCGTGGCGCTTCCATCGCGCAAGGCGCCGTTGCGTGTTGTGGATTTCGCTTTTGAGGGCGACCGCAGTGTTTTGTTTATCGTGCCGTGGGATGGCGTTTCGCCCATTCCCAAGAGGGGGAGCGGATTCGACTGGACGAAGATGATGGCCGGCTGCCTGGTCGAGGGCGATTGGGTCAGCATGCTGACGATGCCCAGGGGGGCGCGTCAGCCTGAAGTTCGCATGACATTGTATAATCCCGCCGTGCACGATAAAAATCCGCTCGTGTCGTTCCATCCCAGCCTGCTCGGCGATGAGCGTGTGGGGCTTGCCGAGTTGCTGAGTGTCGCCGGGCAGATGACGACGCGTCCGCTTGTGAGACAGTCTTTGCTCAACGGCGAGTTGCGGCTTCGCGTGGATTTTGCCAATCCGGCGGCGCCCGGCGAATTCATTTATTACATCGTCAATCCGCAAAAAGGCTGTCTGGCCGAGGATATAGGCCGTTACAGCGGGGGCAGGCTGACCGAACGCGCGCAAATCATAATAGGGAAGACAAAGGATGGAGTATGGATTCCCGCGCGGCGCAACAAAACGATCTGCGATACAAAGGGGCGTCCGCTCCATGGTGAGTCATGGTATTATCGCTCGCTGGACGCGAATCAGAAAATGGGATCAATGGAGCTTTCATTGCTCTATTTCCATCTGCCCGAGGGAACCAGGATATACGGCGCGCCATCAAAGAAAGATGCTGACAGCACAGGCACAAAACCGGCGCAACCGGATCTGGCCCCGTGAAGGAAAAGCTTGAAGGCGGGGCGGCGGCAACGGGCTGCGCCGAATTGCTCATCTGACATCCCAAGCCGGATAACACAGGGCAAAATCGCTGAAGGGAAAAATGACCGCAATTATTGTGCGAATAAATAATTTGCATATTGCTAATATTATGGCAACGGAAAGCAAGAGACAGATTGACATGATTCTGGCGGACAAATTGAAACTCTTGCGCTCGCTTGAGGGCGCTCTGCGCGGGATTAACCGCCCTTTGTCAAAAGCTGATATGGCGCGGCTGATTGGCAGTGAGCTTGGTGAGTCCATCAGCGTGGCCTATCTCTCACAGCTTGAGTCCGGCAAGCGAGAACACATGACGGCCAAGTCGCGCGGCCTTTTGGCCCGCTTTTACAAGGTGCATCCCGGTTATCTTGTCAGTGATCCCGAGGGGTATGTCACCGGATTGTCCGCCCCGCACGCCATCGAGGCGCGGCTTGATGATTATCTTCTCGACGGCGCGGCGATGCTCCAGCCGCGCGACCCCGAGATCGCCGCCGGCTTGCGCACGCTGGCCGCGAGCAAATCCGTCCGCGAGCTGATCCTGCTGTCCGCGCTCCTGGCCGCGCGGCCCGAGGCGGTCCTGCGCTTGCGTGATGCGCTCAAACCCGCGCGGGCTGCCGTACGTTCCGCATCCGATAGACGATTAATGGAGAAACGCAAATGAGCGAGATTATGGCGCATGTGTTCCTTGGATGTTTTCTTGTCGGGTTCATTCTCGCGGCTGTGTCGCTGATCTTTGGCTTCGACTCCCTGCATCACATCCATTTCGGCGGACATGACGGTTTTCAAATTGACAGTCACGGGGGCGTTGACAGCGCGCACGCGGGCGGCGGCGGACATGGAATGCACATCCCCCAGGTTCCTTTTTTCAGTTATAATGGCATCCTGATGTTCATCACGTGGTTTGGCGGTGTGGGCTACGTGCTCAACACCCGCGCCAACGCCGCGCTTCTCGTCACGCTGCTGGGCGCTGTGGCCGCCGGTTTTATTGGCGCCGCGGCCGTTTTCTATTTTCTCGGCAAGTTTTTGCTGAGGGGACAGACGAGGATGAATCCCGCGGATTACTATCTTCCCGGCACTCTGGCGCGGGTGTCATCGCCCATTCGTCAGGGCGGTGTTGGGGAGATTGTCTATGTCCAGGGCGGGACGCGCAAGACCACAGGCGCCCGCAGCGAGGAAAATATGGCCCACAAACAGGGAGAGGAGGTCGTGATTGTCCGTTATGAAAAGGGGATCGCGTATGTGAAAACGGCCAATATGGAACTTGAGTGACAACAATTATTCAATATAATAACAAGTAATTTCAATACAGGAGAAAACAGAATGTCTGCAACCATTATCGTCGCGATGGCAGTAGCGCTTGCCACGCTGATGATACTCTATCTGATCGCAAAGATGTTTCGCAAGGTCGGCCCCAACCAGGCGCTGATTGTGTATGGATTCGGGGGGACGGATATTGTGACAGGCGGCGGCAAGGTCATATGGCCGATGATCCAAACCTCGCGCGAGCTGTCTTTGGAGCTGATGAGTTTTGATGTCGCGCCGCACCAGGATTTTTACACCAAACAGGGAGTCGCTGTGACGGTCGAGGCTGTCGCGCAGATCAAGGTCAGGAGCGACCGCGAGTCGATAAAGACAGCTGCCGAACAATTTCTGACAAAACAGCCGGCCGAGCGCGAGGGACTTATACGGCTTGTGATGGAAGGCCATTTGCGCGGCATCGTCGGCCAGCTCACCGTCGAGCAGATCGTCAAGGAACCCGAGATGGTTTCGGAGAAGCTGCGGCTTACGTGCGCCGAGGATCTCAACAAGATGGGGCTCGAGGTGGTCAGTTTCACGATCAAAGAGGTGCGCGACCAGAACGAGTACATATCGAACATGGGCAAACCGGATGTGGCGCGCATCAAGCGCGACGCGGATGTCGCGACGGCCGAGGCCGAGCGCGATACGGCGATCAAGCGCGCAATCTACATGCGGGAGTCGGCGCAGGCAAAAGCGCAGGCTGACCAGGAGCGCGTGCAGGCCGAAACAGCCAGCGCGGCCAAACAGGCCGAGGCGCAGCGCGACCTCGACATTAAAAAGGCCGACTATGCCGCCGCTGTTGCCTGCCAGAAGGCGAAGGCGGACAAGACTTATGAAATCCAGTCCAACATCATGCAGCAGCAGGCCATGACCGAGCAGGTTCGCATCGATTGTGTTCAGCGCGAAGAACAGGTGAAGGTGCAGGAAGCCGAGATTAAAAGACGCGAGAAGGAACTCGTGGCCACGGTGCTCAAGCCCGCCGAGATCGAGCGCATGAAAATCGTTCAGCTTGCCGAGGCGGAGCGCCAGAAGCTTGCCACTGAGGCGGCCGGACGCGCTGAGGCCGTGCGAACTGAGGCTGGCGGGCAGGCCGACGCCATTCGCGCAACGGGCCTTGCCGAGGCCGACGCCATCAAGGCCAAAGGCTTTGCCGAGGCTGAGGCCATGAATGCCAAGGCAAACGCCTTCCATGGATATAACCAGGCCGCGGTGTTGGACAAGATGCTGACCGGCCTGCCGGAGGTGGTTCGGGCCATGGCTGAACCGCTCAGAAACGTGGACCGCATCACTGTTCTTTCCACAGG
Organism: Candidatus Sumerlaeota bacterium; assembly: GCA_026398535.1. GTDB lineage: Bacteria > Sumerlaeota > Sumerlaeia > Sumerlaeales > Sumerlaeaceae > JAPLSQ01. The sequence continues at coordinate 66,761 of JAPLSQ010000049.1, forward strand.
CGGCGACAGCGCGGGGCTCGACAAACTGACAAGCGACATCGGAAAGATGATTGTCCAGGTCCCCGCATTGTTTGAAACGCTGGCTGGCATCGATCTCAGACAATTCCTGAAACAGGTGCCGCAAATCGGCGACAAGGCTGCCTTTGATAAAACGGGAAAAAAAGAGAAAACAGATGACGAATTCTCCGCACGCCCGGATTCTGAACAGGCGGCGGATTCCTGACATGCCTGCGTGAGCGGGCAATACCGGCAGCGCGGGCGTTCCCAACTGCACGCGACAATGAGCGCGCGGGGGGGCGCGCCCGCGACCCGCCGGCAAAAACAGCACCAATTGAAAAGGAGAGATATAACATGAAACTTCTCCAAAGGGTCTCGGCGCTCATCCGGGCAAATATAAATGATCTGCTCGACAAGGCTGAAGATCCGGAAAAAATGATCAAGCAACTCATCCTCGACCTGAACAATCAAGTCATCCAGGTGAAAACGACCGTTGCCCAGTCGCTGGCAGACCAATATCTGCTTGAGAAACAGCTCGATCAGGCGCGAGAGGAATCCGCACGATGCCAAAAACGCGCCGGGATGGCTGTCGACCGCGGCGACGACACGCTGGCGCGCGCCGCGCTTGAACGCTGCAATTCGCACATGCGGACGATTGATGAAACCGCACGTCAGCTCGAGGAACAGAAGCGCGAGGTTGAGGACTTGAAACTGGCGCTGGCGCAGCTTGAAACCAAAACAGCCGAAGTCACCCGCCAGCGCGACACTTACCTTGCGCGCCACAGGCGCGCGCGCGCGAAGGAGAAGATCACGCGCGCGCATGCCGGCATCCAGCCCCAGCGCCTCGAGGACATACTTGATGCCATCACCGGTTATGTCGACCGCGCTGAGGCCGAAGCGCAGGCCGCCGGCGAGATTCACGCGGGTAATGTGCGACGCCTGGAAGACATGGAATCACAGGCCCAAATAGATGAGCAGCTTGCCGCTCTCAAGACAAGGCGCGCCGCTTCCGCATGATCACACGCGCCAGAACCATTTGCGCCTGTACATGATGAAAAGGATCACCCACCAGAAGCCGATGTAGGCGAAAATGAAGACGAGATCGCCGGCCGTGCCGTTTTCGGGACGCGGGCCGAGATGCCAGGGAAACCAATCGCGCAACGCGGCGGTGAGAGCCTGTTTCAGTGTGATGCTGCCGCCATCCGCCGCGCCCGCCCGGATCCAGTCGATGGTCAGCACACGCGCCATGATCGACACGAAATATGCCGTAATGGCGTTCATCCCGAACACGGTGAGGGCGATCGCCCACTTTTTCCATCCGACTATGTCGATGATGAGAAACAGGAATCCAAGGCACAGCATGCCAAGGCCGGATGAAAAAAGCACATAGGCGGGCGTCCAGTAGTCCTTGTTCATCATGATGCTTTTATGCCAGAGCATGCCGAGCGTTGCCAGTATCAAGCCCATCGCGAGCAGTCTGGCAAGTTTATGCCATGTTGTCAGCGGGGCGCGCATGAGTTCGCCCGCCCATGTGCCCGTGATGACAAGGACTGACATGGGAAACACCGATGGCAGACCGGCAAAACTGATTCCGCCAACATATTTAGGATAGACCCAAGGGAGCTTGATGGGGGGCAGCAGGGTTTGGTTGATCCATGCGAGGATGTTATGTTTGGCGTCGGTCAGACCGGGAACGCCCCCCGGATAAGGCACATATCGTATCAGCAGCCAATAAGCGGCGAGGATTCCCGCTGTCACCAGGTATCGCATCCTCAGCGGAAGTTCGTAGAGAAACACGGCGGCAAGATATGCGGCCGCGATCGGCTGGAGAACGCCCGCGAACGAGACCGCAAGGCGGGGCTTTCCGGACGTGAAATTGATCGCCGTGTAAATAAGGCATCCAAGCGCGAAGAGGCTGGCCGCGCGCGCCAGTGCTTTCCTGTAATAAACCTTCCGGGAGACTCCGCGCGATATGCAGGAAGCTTTGGCATAGGGTATCGCGCAGCCGATCATGAAAAGGAACCATGGGAAGATCATATCGGTGAAAGTGGGGAAGGCGCCCCATGGCGCATGATCGAACTGCGGATGAAACTGCGCGGGTTTGTTGTTCACGAACAGCATGCCAATGATGACAAATCCCCGGAAGGCATCAAGCGCAACCAGACGCGGCGGGCGCTGCGCGGTCAAAAGGCGGACTCCATGAATCAATGGTGTGGTTCGGGATCAAGCAATTCGCGCACGGCGGCAAGAAACTGTTTCCTGTCGAAGGGTTTTGTAAACACACGCGCGGCCCCGAACTGCAGGGCAAGTTCGAGATAAGGCAGTGGGCTCAGCCGGCCGCCGCCGGATATGGCGATGATGGGCACGGCCGGGAACTCCTTGCGGAACGCCATGATTGTTTCGACGCCCTCCTGTTCCGGCATGATCATGTCCACAATCACAATATCGGATGGAGCCGCGCGGTAAGCACGGAGACCCTTCTTGCCATCGGGAGCCTCGTCAACCTCGAATCCCTCATCGCGAAATGTCTCCGCGAGCATATAACGAAACTGCGGATCGTCATCAATGATAAGAACAGCGGGCATTGTCTCACACTCGTTCCATTTTAGTGTTTTCAAGGGGCATGTTATTATGTGTTATTATCAGGATCGCAAGTGTTCATACGCGAATTTCTGATGCCGGTCCTGACGGCATATCAGCGGATTCAGTTGGGCGCGCCCTCCGTTCGCGGTTCACGCGGCAGGTTGACAGTAATTTGAGAGCCTTTCCCCAACGAGCTTTCCACCTGCACGAAACCGCCATGGCTGGTGACAATGCCATGCACCACGGCAAGCCCCATGCCTGTGCCGACACCCACTTCTTTTGTCGTGAAAAAAGGAAGGAAAATGCGGTCGATGAGTTCAGGGGCGATCCCCTGCCCGGTATCCTTGACTGCGAACGCGACATACGCGCCCGGCTGGACAGAATACCTTTCCGCTGTCTTCGGATCCGCTTCCCTTGTGCCGAGTGTGACTGTCATTTCGCCGCCGGCTTCGCTCATGGCATGAATGGCGTTCACGCACAGATTCATGACGATCTGTTGTATCTGTATCGGATCGGCGACGATGGTGTCATCGTCCTGGCGGATATTCATGAGCAGTCTGATGCTGGCGGGCAGGGATGCCATGATTAATTGCATCGTTTCACTCACGATAAGATGCATGTTAAACGGACGCCGCTCCTGACCCGTTCTATGGCTGAATGTGAGAATCTGTTTCACCAGCTCCGTTGCCCGCTTGCTGGCGATGAGCGCCTGATCGAGCGCCTCGTGCGCGCGGTTGTGTTGTTCAATCCGCTGTTTGGCGATTTCGGTAAAACCGATGATGGAGGCGAGAATATTGTTGAAGTCATGAGCGATGCCTCCGGCCAGCATGCCGATGGCCTCCATTTTCTGTGCCTGTCGCAGGTGCGACTCGCGCTCGATTTCGACGGTGATGTCGCGGATTGATTCGATGGCGCCGGTGATCCGCCCATCCGCATCGCGCAAAGGCGATGCTTTAGCCATGACGTGCGCCCCCCGATGATGATAAAGGGCAGGGCAGAACACCTCTGTGAACAATATATCGCCTTGGCGGCGGAGACTCGGATATTTCGCCTCTATTTCCTTGTCATCCTCCCAGATCAGATCCATCATGCTGGGCCGGGCTGTTCCGTAAAAAGGAATGGTATAGGCATGGCCGCCCTTGCCAATGATCTGATCGGCGGGGATGCCGGTCATCGCCTCGATCGCCTTGTTCCAGATGATGACGTTTTTGTTCAGATCAATGACAAAAGTGGCGTCGGGCAGGAAATTGATGACATCTGCAAGACGCCGTTCGGATTCGCGCAATGCGTCTTCCTTTTGCTTGCGCTCTGTGATGTCGCGGTCAATGCCAAGAATCATTTCCTGGCCGTCGAGGGTGATGAGGCATGTGATCACATCGATGGGGAAAACAGTTCCGTCGCGTTTTTTGTGTCGGGTCTCGTAGTGCTTCCAATGATCCCTGTGCAGAACATCGATGAATTCTTTGCGCTCTTCCGGTGAGGCAGCCGCAAGATTGAACACGTCCAATGTCTGACCGATCAATTCCTCCCGCGTGTATCCGTGCATTTCGGCGGCGGCGTTGTTGCAACCGGCGATCCTGAATACTCCGTCCCCGGTGTGGGGATCGATAACGAGGATACCGTCGGGTATGACATCGAACAGCACGCGAAATCGTCCCTCGCTCTGCTGCAGAGCCTGCTCGAAACGTCTGCGCTCGGTAATGTCGCGGTCGATTCCGAGCACATAGTCTTTATGGCCGATTTTGATAAGGGTGGTCATGATTTCAATGGGCATGACGGCGCCGTCACGGCGGCGATGAGTGAATTCAAAGCGCAGCGGTCCCGCCTCCCGCAGGTAGCGTATGTAATCGAGCCACTCCTTGCCCGTTGTTGGTTCAACATTAAGGATGTTGATGGATTGGCCAATAAGTTCCTTGCGGGTGTATCCGTTCATGCGCGCCGCCGCTTCGTTGCAATCGACGATTCGCCCCAGCGTGATTTCGCTTTCAGGATCGATGATGAAGATGCTGTCGGGAGACTCATCGAACAGTGTGCGGAAAAGGTCCTCGCTCTGGGTTAATGCCAGCCCGGTTTGCACGCGTTCGGTGATGTCTTTCATGACTCCAACATAGTCGCGCTCCAGCACGAGCTGATCCAATGTGCCGCTCAACGGTTTGAGCTCTGTCATCGACTTTTTCCGGTCAAGTTTGGCCGCGCTCATGAGCAGCCCTGTTAATGTGAATATGCCGAGAAACATCTGAATCTTGATGACAGGCAGTGATGTCACGGTGTGACTGAAAGGACCATGGCCGTGGAATGTTGCCCATGTTGCGACGATGGCAATGACCGCGATAGAAAGCGTGGTTTCCCGCTGGCTGAAACGCAAAGCCGGGCAAACGACGAATATCAGCAGCAAATAGGGCGACTCCTGAATCAGGCCAATGGGCAACAGTGGATGGAAAATGACAAGAGTTCCCAATATGAGCAGGATGAAATAGACCGCTCTTTCGGCGGTCTGTTGCCATGTCAGTTGTATGCGGCGGCTGCCGATCCATACCATGAGCATGGGCGTAAAGACGAGAATGCCCATGACGTCACCCATCCACCAAGTCGTCCATCTGTCCCACGAAAAGCTGAAAAAATCGCCGGCGGCGGTTTGCGCGTTGAAATTGCCAAAAAAGGCGGAAATCAGGCATGACAGCAGCGTAATGGCAACGAATAAGATGACGTTGCGTGGTGTGGACAAAAATCCATCCTTGGGTGAAGTCCTGAGGATAAGCCATGCCGCAAGGGTTGCTTCAGCCGTGACGCCGCAGGCATTGACTACGGTCATCATGGGCGGGTGGCCCGATGTCACACACATCGCGAATGCGCCCAGCCACACTCCCGGCCATAAACGCATGCCGTACAGGAGCAGCACGGCCAGCGCGATGCCTGATGGCAGCCACAACGCGCTTGCCGCGGTCACGGTATCCAACCTGAAAACAAGCCCGGCTTTGCTCGAGCAATAATATCCCAGCGCGGTCAGGAAAATATAAAACAAGTCTTTGGAACGGCCTGTTAACAAAGAAGTTCTCCAACAGTCTGATGCCGGTTATTTACATTACGACGCCATCTGATAGCAAACCGTTTTGTCATAAAACAATTGATACCAGCTGCCGTGGAGGGCAATGACATAGGCCATGCATGCCATCTATAACGCCATCGCGTCTCATCGGACGCGCTTTGTCAGTGAGCTCAAAGAACTTCTGGCCATTCCATCCATCAGCACGGATCCGGCTCGTGTTGCCGACATGAAACTCGCCGCGGAGTGGTTGTGCGGTCATCTTGAAAAGATCGGACTCACAAGCCGCCTGTTTGAAACCGAACGTCATCCGGTTGTCTATGCCGATCGGCTCGATGCCAAGGGCAAGCCCGTTATTTTGTTTTACGGCCACTATGATGTTCAGCCGGTTGATCCAGTTGAACAGTGGCTCGCGCCGCCCTTCGAGCCGGCGGTAAAGGATGGCGTGCTTTTTGCGCGCGGCGCCAGCGACGACAAGGGGCAGTTGTTTACACATATCAAGGCGGTTGAGGCATGGCTTGAGACGGCGGGATCATTGCCCGTCAACGTGAAATTCCTGATCGAAGGCGAGGAGGAGATCGGCAGCCCGCACCTGCCGGGATGGCTGGCCGATCATCCTGATTTGCGCTCGGCGGATGTGGTCGTGATCTCTGACACGGCGCAGTTTGGTCCGGGGATGCCATCGCTTTGCACGGGTTTGCGCGGTCTGGCGGCTTTCGAGATTCATGTGAAGACAGGCGAGTCGGATCTTCATTCCGGCTCATTTGGCGGGGCTGTGCCAAATGCCATACAAATTCTGACGAGCATGCTCAACGCGTTGCACAGCGAAAATGGGGCTGTGAATGTCCCCGGATTTTACGATGAAGTCGCGGAACCGGGCGCGGATGAGCTTCGTTCATGGGGCACTCTTGCGCACAGCGACGAGGAATTCCGCGCATCAGCCCAGGTCGGCGTTCTTGCCGGCGAGGCGGGACGCTCGACGCTGGAAAAGCTGTGGTCAAGGCCGGCGCTGGAAATCATCGGCATCCGCGGCGGATATCAGGGACACGGGCACAAGGGCATCGTGCCGGCAACAGCATGGGCGAAATGCAGCATGCGTCTCGTGCCTTGCCAAACGCCGGCACATGCCATTGATTGTGTGCGAAGGCGCGTGATGAGCCTGGCTCCGGCAGGAGTGCATGTTGATTTTCTTTCCGGTCATGGCTCGCCTCCGGTGAGCATTCCGGTGGAGAGTCAATGGGTTGAGTCCGCTGTTCGCGCGCTTGAATCGGGCTTCAACAAAAAGCCGGTTTTCATCCGTGAAGGCGGCTCCATATCCGTCGTCACCCGGTTCGTGAACGATTATGGCATGCCTTGTCTGCTGTTGGGATTTGGCCAGCCTGATGACCACATCCATGCGCCGAATGAAAAATTCAATCTGGACGATTTTGTTTCCGGCATCAGAACGAGCGCCGCGCTTATTGCCGAACTGGCCAAGCTTGATTCAACCTTGTGAATCGGAAGTCTGACCGCCGTGATTCTGGCAGTGGACGATTCTGGCGGGATTCTTCATCCAGTCATCTCAGCAGGCGGCCTGCGGCGTCAGGAATGGCGCGTTTCAATATGGCGATGATGTCGAGAATCCACCATATGCCAAGCAAACCCAGTGTGCACAGCTTAAGATAGCCCAATCGTTTATAACCGAGGTAAAACCGGTCAAGGCCAAGCCATCCCAGAAAGATCGAAAGCCGCAACGCTTTCGAGCGTGATTTGGGCTGTCCGGCCTCATCCCGGTCGGTCCACTGCATGTCGTCGAAAACCACCCCCCGGATTTCATAAATAATGATTGTCCACACACCCCAGCTCAGAAGGAGGATCAGGAAAAGGCTGAATGTTTGGTAGGCTTTGGCGCTGCTGTCGCTGCCGGTGAGGGATTTGTAAAGCCTTTGGACATCGGGATTGAAGAAGACCAGGAGAAGGATGGTCAGCAACATCCCGGCCGACATGACAGGCAGGAAGACCTTCTTGAGCAGACGGACCACAAAATCAAACTGGCTGACAGTGACGGGTTGTGTCTTGACAATTTCCTCTTCCGGATAACTTTTGAGCGCGCTTGATATTTCGGCGCTGACGGCGACGACCGGTTTGATGCGTATGCCCGCGATGTCTTTAAGCGTTTCGAGAAGATTGGCGTCTGTCGGATCTTCCATGGCAATGACCAAGCCGTCGCGGTCAAGTTTGATGGGAATAAACCGGTGTTTGCGGGCGAGATGCCCGGGCAGGTAGGTAAACACCATCGGATCGAGTTTGTCCGGCTCGAGTGAAACCACGGGCACGCTGAAATTGCGCCGGAAAAAATTGATGCGTTTCTTTTCATCAAGATATCCGGCTTCAGTGAGGATGCGGATCAGGGGGATATCCGTTTCCCGCTGGCGCGCAAGCGCCGTGTCGAGTTGCGTGTTGGTAATCAGCCCTTCACGCAACAGAAGAACACCGATATTATAATCTTGGGACGGAAGATGCGGCACGTTCAGTGCTCTCTCGTTTGTTGTCGGCTGTTGCGCAGGATGTTCGCGCTTCCACGGGAAACGGAATGACTTCGCTTTATCCCGTATTTTGATAAATATGCCATAAGCAAATCATGATGCATCCTGCGAGTCATTTCATGAAGACCATCGCTTGATCTGTCCATGGGTGTTAGACAACAGCTTGGCGCGGGCGTTTGTCAAGATCATGTGTTTGCCTGATGGAATGGTCACGGCTGATTATGAGGCGCTTATGGGTGAAATCCAGGATTGGAGCCCCTCGTGCTCGAAATTGAACTCGATGATCTGGGCGCCTTCGGCAATCAGAGCCTTGCGCACGAGATGCTCGGTGTTTTCATTGCAATAGAACAGGATGCATCCGCCGCCGCCGGCGCCACAGGCTTTTCCTCCAAGCGCTCCCGCCGCGGTTGCCACTTCGAACAGGCGGTCAATGCGCGGGTTGGTGACGGAAGAGTCCAAGGCCTTCTGATTTTCCCAGTTTTCGCCCATGAGGCGCGCGAAATCGTGCAGATTGCCTGACAGAAGGGCGTTTTTCATGTCGTAGGCGATGCGCTTGAGGTTGCGCAGGGCATCGCATGTTTTCTTTTCGTTGCGCTCGTAAGCCCCCATGACGATCTTGATGATATCGCCGCTCAAACGCGACTGGCCGGTGTAACACAGGATCATCTGCTTTTCCATGTCGCGCAGAACGGCGGGTGAGAGCTGCAGTTTGGAGCTGCTGACAGCGGGATCATCGAATTCGAGAAAATTGACTCCGCCCAGCGCTGAAGCATAGTAATCCTGTTTGCCCCCGGCGATGAACAGCTCGTGCACTTCGAGTTTGCGCGCGAGCTTGGCCACCTCGTGCGGGCTGAACTTGACTGGTTGGAGGTTGTTGAGCAGTCCGATGAGCGCCACGCTGATTGATGATGACGATCCGGTGCCGCTGCCCGGCGGGGCGTCGCATCGGACATAGATATCCATGCCCGTTTGCACGTTCAACACGCGCACGGCGGCCTTGATCAGGTCAAGATTCCCGTCATATTCCAGCGAACGGTAATCGGCCACCTCGATGTATTTTTCAAAGTCCGCTGAAATGATGCGAATTTTGTCATCAGCGCGCGAAATCAGCGTGGCATAAGTGTAACGGTTGATCGTGGCGTTGATGACGGCGCCGCCTTCGCGCTCTGAAAACGGCGGAACATCCGTCCAGCCGCCTGAAAAATCCACGCGGATGGGCGCCCTGCTCCGGATGATTGTGTTCACGCTTTTACTCCCATTAATTTAGTGATTGCTGAAGGGTTACAGAGCTTGCGGCAGATGCAAATTAAAAAGCAGCGTGAAAACCGGCGGGCATGATAATTTCGCCGGTCATCGTGGTTCCATGGACGATTCAAGTTCCCTCGCACAGGCTGGGCAATTGACTAATAGATTATTTTATTTAATGGATACTCGATAATGCCTGACGCGCCGGCGCGCTTCAGTTCGGGTATCATTTCGATGACGAGCCGTTCTTCGATAACGGTCTCGATAGCGACAAACTTATCGTCATGCAGGCTGGAGACGGTCGGAGATGTGAGGGCCGGCAGCACTTTGAGCACCGCGTCGAGCTTTTTTCGCGGCACGTTCATTTTTAGTCCCACTTTGCCTTCGGCGTCGATGGCCGCCTTGAGCAGCATGGCCATGTTCTCGATTTTCTTGCGCTTCCATGAGTCGCGCATGGCCCGGTGGTTGGCGATGAGTTTTGCCCAGGATTCCAGAACCGTGTCGATGATGCGGTATTTGTTGGCCCGCAGGGAGTTGCCTGTTTCGGTGACCTCGACAATCGCATCGCACAAGTCAGGCGCCTTGGCTTCTGTTGCGCCCCACGAAAATTCCACATTAGCCTTGACCTTGTGCCGCTCAAGGTAATCACGCGTGATATTGACCACTTCCGTGGCGATGCGCTTTCCGCGAAGGTCCTTGACACTGTGAAACGGGCTGTCCTGCGGAACGGCGAGCACCCATTTCACGGACCTCATTGAAACCTTCGCATAAATAAGATCTGCCACGTCCGCCACCTTTGAACGGTTCTCGATGATCCAGTCGCGCCCCGTCAGCCCGACATCAAAAATGCCTTCCTCAACATAACGCGACATTTCCTGGGCGCGGATCAGGAGCGCCGAGATGGAGGAGTCATCGCAGGCTGCCGTGTAACTGCGCGCGCCGACGGCGAAGTTGAAGCCGGCTTTGCGAAAAAGGGCAAGCGTGGCCTCCTGCAGGCTGCCTTTTGGCAACCCGACACGCAATATCTGTGCCCTTAAATCCGGGTTATCCGGGCTGCTTTGCGCATTCTTTGCGGATTTATTTTTTAACAGGGGAGCCCTCCTGCAGATTTTTGCCTTTGATAGTGACGGGTGTTCCAACCCGCACAAGCGCATACAACTCGTCGATATCCGGATTCGTCATGCCAACGGAACCGCGGGCGGCATATTGTCCCACGGTTTCGGGCATGTTTGTTCCATGAATGCCCACATCGCGGCGCAACTGCAGGTAGCGCACACCGAGCGGATTACCGGAATCGCCGGGTTTGAAGACCGCATTCGATTCGGGATCGATGTATTCGATGCCCTTTTCATTTTTCACGGTGATGGTATAATCACCCGCAGGCGCTTTGGCATCGGTCTTGTTGATCGCCACGCGGTATTTTTTCAGGAAAGCGTTGTTATTGCGCAGCGTGATGGTGCGCTGCGCCTTGTCAATTATGATGGTAATATTAAGACGCGGGACCTTGATCTGCTGGCCGATCTTGAGCGATTTTGGATTGAGCCCGTTGATGCCGATGATCAGATCGCCGGGCACTTTGAGCTGGCGCTCGAGTTTCCAAATGTTGTCGCCGGCCTTGATGGTGTAAACTTCATCGTTTGGGCCCGGTTCGGGCGACTTCATTTCCTTCATATTGATATCGCCGAGGATGAATTCCGCGTCGAAGCGCGCGGGAGAATCGGACTTTTTCACAATCTGTTCAAGGTTCTTCTTTGCCTGCGCCACATTGCCCTCATCGTAGCTCATGCGGGACAAGTAATAAAGCGCGTTGTCCGCGACGGGGGCGTTGGGATATTTCTCGAGTATGCGCAGGAATATCTCCTTACCCTTTTTCGCGTTGCCCTCGTTGTCCAGCGCGTAGCGGCCCTGGTAGAGCATGGCATCGGGCACGAGACTGCTGGAGGGATAATCCCGCTCGATCTTGTTGAAGCAGCGGATGCCCTCGGCGGGCTGTTCCTTGGCGCAGTAAGCCTTTCCGAGAAGAAACACCGAGCGGGCGGTCCCGCCTTCGCTTTCAATGCGTTTGAGAAGCAGAATTGCGTCGTCGTACTCCTTCGCATCCAGCTTCTCCTCGGCCTGGGCGGCTGAGCGCTTCATCTGGTTCAGCTTGTTCTGCTTGATGATGAAGGCCGTTCCGCCGGCCAATATAATTGCCACGACCGCAAACATTACGAGAACAAGAACTGTGCGACTCATCTGTGCTGCTCCAACCTTGCAACGATTATCATTTGGAATGGGGTGCTGTGCAACAGCATCCTTATTACTATTACACATCCATTTGCTGTCCAATCTTCAATGGGTGATTTCGTGCAGATTCTTCGTGCATGCGCCGCCGGGATCATGGAGTTAATGAGGCATATTCTTTCGATGGCAGGTGAAAGCGATGAATCAGCGATACACAGCGTTGCCGGTCATAGCCATGGGATTGAAGGCGTGTGCGTACATATTGCTCGTGGCAAGCGTCATCACGATGGTTGGAAGGCTCATATTCGGAATCTCGGATTTACCGGGATTCTGGCAGGGTCATCTGTTGCCCGCCCTTGAGGGCATGTTCTATGCCATCATATCCTGGCTTTTTATGCTGGGAGTGTCGGAAGGCATTTATGTGCTTCTGGATACTGAGGAGAATACGCGCCGCACGGCTGACGCGGCAAGCGCAACACCATCCGGCATGACGGCGGGAAAGTGAAGCATGGCCGAGATTCTTGTCACGGGCGGCGCCGGTTTCATCGGCTCGCATCTGGTGGAGGCTCTGCTCAGGCGCGGCGACAGCGTCATCGTTGTTGATGATCTGTCCACCGGTTCAATCCGCAACCTTGATGGTTGCAGGTCGGATCCGAAATTGCGTGTTCATATTGGTTCCATCTGCGACATGCCGCTCATGGCTGAACTGATTGATCGAGCGGGTGTCATCTGCCATCTCGCGGCCGCTGTGGGCGTGCGGCTCATCGTCGAAAAGCCGGTTCATACCATTGAGACGAACATTCGCGGAACGGAAATTGTCCTTGAACTGGCCGCCCGCAAGAACAAGCCAATCCTGATCACATCATCGAGCGAGGTATATGGCAAGAGCGCCAACGTGCCTTTCTCAGAGGATGATGATCTGCTTCTGGGGTCGACGACGCGTCCCCGATGGGCGTATGCGTGTTCCAAGGCGATTGACGAGTTCCTTGCGCTTGCTTATTACCGCGAGCGTAAATTGCCGGTTGTCATCGTGAGACTATTCAACACAGTCGGCCCGCGCCAGACGGGACAGTACGGCATGGTGATTCCCCGCTTTGTGCGCCAGGCGCTGACTGGCCAGCCCGTCAGTGTTTACGGGGATGGCCGGCAAACCCGCGCTTTCGCTTATGTGGGGGATGTGGTGGGCGCCCTGATGTCGTTGATGAGTGAACCACGCGCCGCGGGCCAGGTGTTCAATGTCGGAAACGACGAGGAAATCACCATCATCGATCTTGCCCGGCTTGTGATTCATAAAACCGCAAGCGCGAGCAAGGTGGAGTTTATCCCTTTTGAGCAGGCTTATGATGAGAATTTTGAGGATCTGGCGCGGCGTGTCCCCGATCTTTCGAAGTTGCGCGCGCTCATTTCCTATACGCCCCGCCTGCATGTCGGCGATGTCATCGATCGTGTGATCGAACACGAACGCCATGAGGGCATCTGACGTTCGCGCACGTCCGAAGAAACAGCAGGCCAACGCTGGACGCCTGACACCGTGCGCGCCCGGCGGTCTTTCCGCCCGCCTGGCATCGCTCATCGCCGCTGCTGCTGTCGTATGTTACATACCGGCGCTGTTTGCGGGATTTGTGTGGGATGACATATCCATCACGCAGAATGTTCATCTGCGCTCGATCGGCGGATTGCTCAACATCTGGTTTTACCCTTCTGAAAATATCTGGGAGGACCACTACTGGCCTCTCGTTTACACATCATTTTGGGCGGATCATCTGTTGTGGAATTTGAATCCTTTTGGATTCCACCTGACCAATGTGGTGTTGCATGCGGCCGATTCAGTGCTTGTGTATGCTGTGCTGAACCGCATGGGGGTCAAAGGCGCTTGGATGGCAGGGATACTCTTTGCGGTTCATCCCGTTCATGTGGAGTCGGTGGCATGGGTTATCGAGCGCAAGGACACACTCTCCGCGCTGTTTTATCTGCTCGCGCTCCTGATGTATCTCGATTTTAACACATCGCATCGGAGAAAGATGCTCTTTCTCACGATCTTTTTTCAGGTCATGGCGCTGATGTGCAAATCGGTTGCCGTGACATTGCCAGCGGCAATTATCCTTTATCACTGGTGGAGAGACGGCGCGGTCAGCCGCGACAAGTGGCGGTCACTTGCCTTGTTGTTTGCCGCGGGGTTTGTCATCACAATTGCCGATTTCTGGTTTCTCCGTCAGCGCGGCGGTGAAAGCTATGATCTTTCCCTCGTCGAGCGAGTCCTCGTTGCCGGTCGCGCATTGTGGGCGTATGCGGGGAGGATGATATGGCCGGTCAACCTGTGCCCGATGTATCCGCGATGGGACATTGATCCGTGGTCGGCGATTCAATGGTGTTTTCCTTTGTCGGCGGCTCTTGTTTTGGCCGTGTTTTTCATGTTGCGCGCGCGCATCGGGCGCGGACTGTTTGCGTCCGCCGTTTATTTTGTGATCACTCTGAGTCCTGCACTCGGTTTTATCGGGTTCAGCTTTATGAAATACGCATACATTGCCGACAGGTTTGCCTACCTTGCGAGTTGCGGGCTGCTGGCTCTCGCGGCGGGCGGGGGGGCATGGATTTGGCGCCGGGTTGGCGATCGTCATCGTGTCATGATCGTGGCTTGTTTTTCGCTCATAGTGTTGGCGCTCGGCGCATTGACTGTGTTTCAATGTTTTGTATGGCGTGACTCGAAGACACTCTGGTCGCGCGCGGTTTCACTTAATCCGCGGGCTTGGGAAGCATGGCATCAGCTTGGTCTGGCATGGGCGCAGGAGGATCAACTGACTTATGCGGCGGCGGCGTTCAACAAGGCGCTGGTTTTGAAACCTGATTATGCCGAAGCCCATAACAATCTGGGTCTTGCCCTGCGCGCCCAGGGTGATTCAGCCGGCGGGCGCGCGCATTTCGAGCAGGCCTTGCGCATCAATCCCAACTATGCCGATGCCCACAACAGCATTGGCGTGCTCGAAGCAGGCGACGGCAATACTTCGCTGGCCATCGGTCATTTCAGTGAGGCTTTGCGTCTCAATCCCTATTTTGATGAGGCGCGGCACAACCTTGAAACAGCCCGTAAATCCGGCACACAATGACAGTCTGTTGCGGCCTTTGATCAGACGGCAAGATCCTCGGCCAGTTCCGCAAGTGTGCGCACGCCTGTTCCGGTTGCCCCCGGAGAGAAGTATTTCCATTTTTTTGTAATCAGTGATGTTCCCGCGATGTCCAGGTGCGCCCACTTGATGGATGGATCGACGAATTCATTGATGAAGAGCGCGCCCGTAATGGCTCCCGCGTTGGGTTGCCCGCTGGAATTGGCAATGTCGGCGACATCGTTTTTCAGCATGTCGCGATATTCCGCCCACAACGGCAACTGCCAGTATTCTTCCCCCGCCTTTTTCCCGCATTCGATCACGCGGCTGATCAGGTCCTGATCATTTCCAAGGATGCCGGCAATGCTTGTGCCAAGCGCGCGCACCACGGCGCCGGTCAGCGTGGCGATATCGACGGCGTGCGTGGCTCCCTCTTCCTTTGCGCGGATCAAACCGTCGATCAGGATAAGGCGTCCTTCGGCGTCGGTGTTTTCGACCATGATTGTCTTGCCGGTTTTTGTTCTGATGATGTCACCCGGCAGTCCCGAGTCGTTGCCAACGGCATTTTCGACGCAGGGCACGATGCCGGTTACGCGCAGACGCGGTTTCAGTCGCGCGATGGCTGTCATTGCCGCGATCACGGCGGCCCCGCCCGCCATGTCGCCCTTCATCTCCCACATATCTTTTGGCGGTTTCAGGCAGATGCCTCCCGTGTCGAATGTCACTGCTTTTCCGACCAAAGCGAGATGATGTTGTCGGCTGCTGCCGGTTTTCGGAATGTAACGCATGATAATGAGCCGTGGTTTGTGGCGGCTGCCCTTGCCCACGGCATGAATGCCCATATAACCTTTGCGGACGATGGCTTTATCATCAAGGATTTCGCAAGCCAGCCCCGAAGCTTTGGCGGCTTTTGATGCCGCGCGAGCAAGTGTTTCGGGGTAGATCACGCTTGCCGGTTCGTTCACGAGATCGCGGCAGAAACAAACAGCATTATGCATGATCTTAAGTCTCGGCAGCGCGGTCTTTGCCGCGCGCTCGCCCGCGGAATCGACAAGAAGCTCGACAGTGATTTCAGGCTCGGGTTGCGTGTCCTTCGACTTGTATTTGTCAAACCGGTAATCCGCCAGCATGCATCCCTCGATGATGGCGCTTGCCCAGAGCGCGCCGGCCGGGGCATTCAGCGCGAATGTGACTTTCGCCGCTTTGCGCTCGCGCGCTTCCCCCAGGCACTGGGCGGCCAGAATGCGAAGTCTTTCTTCCCCGGTAAAATGTTTGACTGCGGCGATGGGCAAAAAATAGACGCCCCCACCGGATTCATCGGCGCCCCGGGCAGTATAAAGACCGCATTCAAGTTTCTTCTGCGCGGCGAGCTTTTTCAGACGGGCCAATTCGCGTGGCAACGGAAAATCTTCTTCACAGAACAGCGGATCATCCGGATCAATAATAGCGGCCAGCAAGGGGGTTCGCAGATTAGCGAAGTGTTTCGTGACAGTCTGAAATTTCACTGGAAATCCTTTCCGTCAAAGTTCGACGTTCTCCGAAATCTATTATGTCCCGGACGTATTTAATCTTGGACATAGCGCATATGCGCCCATTTAATGCGCCCCAGACATGACATCGTCTGAAATAAAATCCGTGAGCGCGTCACAACGCGCGAAGGCCGTCCGTCCTGACACATCGTTTGTTTGGGAATGCACGCGCGCCATTATTCTGGAATACTTCAAAATATTTCATCGCGTGAGGTATCGCGGCCAGCGGAACATCCCCGCTGAAGGCCCTCTCATCATCGCGCCCAATCATGTAAGCTTTTACGATCCTCCTCTTGTGGCGGCGGGCGTGCCTCACAGGATGAGATTCATGGCATGGGACGCATTGTTTCGCGTGCCGTTTCTCAAGCAACTTATCAGCGCTTACGGGGCGTTTCCGGTGCGTGCCAAGAGCGCGGATAAAAGTGCCGTCACGGCCACACTCAGCATTCTGCGCAACCGCGAATGCATGATGATATTCCCGGAAGGCGGCCGCAGCAAGGACGGGCAATTGAAGTCCTTTGAGCAGGGTCTTGCCCGCATGGCGGTCAAGGCAGGCGCGAGAATTGTTCCTGTTGCCGTCACAGGGGCATTTGAGTCCTGGCCTTGTCAGCATTTACTGCCCAGATGGTTTCATCGCATCATGGTGAAATATTACCCCGCGATCAACATTCCGCCGGGCAACAATCACAACAACGAAAAACAGCGCGCGAATCTGGTAAATCAGCTCATTGCCTCGAGCATAGAGCGCCGGATGCGCGCCAGCGCCCGGTTAAGGAAGATGAATGACCGGCGGAAGGCGCGCTGACCGGCGGGGGATTATCCGTTATCCTTACTGTTGCTGCCGCTTGACCGCCGCTTCTCAAGGTAGCGCATGTTTTCAACCACAAAGATCATGCCCACGCCGACAATGATGGCCAGCGCCAGCGTGGCGCGCGCCTCAAGGCGCTGCAGAACCCATGCGATGACGCCAAAGTATGCCGTGATATAATAGAATATCAAAACGGTGCGTTTCTCGCTGAAACCGAGTGATATGAAGCGGTGATGAAGATGCCGCCGGTCGCCGCGGAAAGGATGTTGACCTTGCGCGGCGCGCCTGACAAACGCGAATATCGTCTCGAAAAGCGGCAGGCCAAGCGCCAGCAACGGGACGAGCAGGGCAAAAAGAGCAGGAGCTTTTGTGCTTGAAAGCAGCGTGAGGGAGGCGAGCAGAAACCCCAGAAGCATGCTTCCCGCGTCACCCATGAAGATTGTTGCCGGACTAAAATTGAACGGCAGGAAACCGCAACATATGCCCGCGATGATGAGCGCCAGGGCGGCGCCGAAGGGTTGGTTCATGTCAAGCGCGATGGCGCAGAGCGTCAGACCGCTGATGCCCGCGATTCCGGCGGCGAGACCGTCAAGCCCGTCGATCATATTGATCCCATTCATGAGCAGCGCGTACCACAGCATGGTGCCGGCAAGGCTCACGCCAGCCCAGAAGGCGATCTCCTCGCCGAAGGGATTGGTGATTTTCTCAATGCGAAAATCGTGGTAGTACATGACAATTCCAACCGTAAGTTGTGCGGCGAGTTTCACCAACGGACGCAGATCGACGAGGTCATCAGCCACCCCCACGGCGACAATCAATGTGGCTCCTATCGCAAGCCCCCGCATTTGTAAATTGTCATAGAAGAACTCGGGGACCGCAAAAGCAGCCGCTATCAGCGCCGCAAGAAAAGCGAAATGCATGGCCAGCCCGCCCTCATAAGCCACGGGGCGGCCGTGAGCTTTGCGCCCGCCCGCGGGAATATCAAACACACACAGCCGCCGCATGATGCCGCGCGTGATCCAAGTCAGCATCAGTGATGCGCTCAGTGCCGCGGCGAATATCAGGGCGAGCTGGACAGGATTCACGATGCTGACGCTCTACTCCGAAAATAGCGCTTCGACGAACTCGTTGGGATCAAAATCCCTTAAATCGTCCATTCCTTCTCCAACGCCAATTTTAACCACTGGCGTGGCGAAGATATCGCGTATTCCCACCAGCACGCCGCCTTTGGCTGTTCCGTCGAGTTTTGTCATAACCAGTCCTGTTATGGGAATGGCCTTGGTGAAAACCCTGGCCTGAGAAATGGCGTTCTGGCCGGTCGTGGCATCGAGAACAAGCAAAATCTCGTGCGGAGATCCGGGTAAAAGTTTTCCCGCGACCCTGACGATCTTTTTCAACTCTTCCATCAGATTGGTCTTTGTATGCAGGCGCCCGGCCGTGTCCACAAGAATGATATCCGCGCCCGCCGCGGCGGATTTTTCAAGGGCATCGTAGACCACGCCGGCGGGATCGGCGCCCATGGACTTGCTCACGAACATGCTGCCCGTGCGTTTGGCCCAGATTTCAAGCTGTTCGATGGCCGCCGCGCGGAATGTGTCGGCGGCAACCATCATCACCTTGTGCCCTTGTTGTCTGTACTGGCCGGCAAGTTTGCCGATGGTTGTGGTTTTACCCGTGCCGTTGACGCCCACCACAAGGATGACGAACGGGCGGGCCTGGCCCAAAGCGAGTCGTTGTTCCCCCTGCCCGATGATGGCGGCGATTTCCTTTTTGAAACTGTCGAGCAGTTCGGCGGGGCTGGAGCCGCGCGCCTCGTAATCGCGCATTTTTTCCACTATCCGGTTCGTTGTCTGCGCGCCGGCATCCGCCTTGATCAGGATTTCCCCGATTTTTTCAATCAGGTCTTCGTCAACCTTGCCCGCCGCTTTTATGACCGCCCGGATTTGCCCGATGAAGGATTCCTTGGTTCGCTTAAGCCGATCGGTGAGCGCAACCCTTGCGCGCCCGAAAAAGCCGCTGCCGCCGCCTGTGGCGGCTGATTCCCCGGTTCCCTGTGCCTCATTGTTGTTGTGAGGCGGCGCCGTTGCGGCGGCGGCTGTCTCGGGTTGGGGTTCATTGAACGTGACGCCCTGCTCAGGCGTCTCGAATTTCCCGACTGTGTTTTTTTGTTTGCGGAACAGCGCCATTTATTGCCTTTCAAATCTGCGCGGTCATCATGTGCCGGCGCGATCATGCCATTGTGCGCGGGCACGACGCCGGTCCGGTGCGGGGCTTCTGTTTGTGACGCGAGATGATGCCATAAATTAAAAGTTCAACACCGGGCAATCACATTCACAATACGACCATGCAGTGGTTAATATGAAAAGATTATTCTCCCATGCCGCAATAAATATTTCTCCCATGCCGGATGCAGATTCTCATCATGCATCGCTTGCCGATGACGCAAATCCACCTTTAAGGAGTTAAAATTCATGCCATCGTATCACAAAATTCTTCCTCTTGCCATGTGTCTGGTGATGGGAACATTGGGAGGATGGGGGCAGGACAATCCGATGGATGACAAGCAGGAAGCTGTGGCGCCTGGCGATCCAGTGACCTCCGATGCTTATGCGCTGGCCGAGGGTATGCAACTCGAATATCAGACCAGCGCCACGTTCAGCATCCAGGGACAGATCGCCGAATCACAGGAAGCCCAAATCCGCTCACTTTACACCACGCTCATGCAGGCTGGCGACATGGCCACCATCTTTGCCAGTGTGAATATCGCGTCCATGGCAAAGAACGGCAAACCGCAAAAGAATGAAAACACGGGCGCGCGGTTCAGCTTTGAACTGGCAGGGAATGGCGATATTGGCGACCGCTCCAATGGTTTCGAGCGGCTTTCATTTCCGGGCTGGTCGTCAAAGGCGGATTTCTATCCGATCCCCGTGGAGGAACGATCAACAATCAGTCTGGTGACTCCGATGATCAATATGCCTGTCATGGTCAGCGCCAAGCGCACAGTCGAGGGAACGGATATCAAGGTGGAAGCCAATTATACCCCCTCAGCCGCAGGAGCCAATCCCATGGCGCCTCCGATCAAAGTCTTCAAAGCCTCGTGGGTTTATTCTTCAGCGGACAAATCCCTGAAGTCTTCACGATCTGAACTTCAAGTCGAGATTCCGTCGCGCACGGCAACGAAGTCAGATCTTTATCTTACGATCGCCTCTGAGCGAAAAAAAGCCGCGAAGTTGCCGTCCGGAGAACTGGACACGTTGCGCAAGGATGTGGCGGCGGGATTGGCGGCATTTGGCAAAATGCGCGAATCGGCGTCGGAACGCGAATCCAACACCACGAAAACACTCGAAGTGATGGCGGCCTATGTGAAGGACAATCCCAAAGGCGAGTTCGCAACGCTGTTTTCCGAAATCAGCAAACAGATCACCATGATGCGCCAGCTCGAGGAGAATGCCGCAAACATCGCAAAGGGCATGAAGGCGCCGCTTTTCGGGGCAAAAACCTTGGACGGAAGCGCCATCAAACTGGCCGATCTCAAGGGCAAGGTTGTTCTGCTGGATTTCTGGGCCACCTGGTGCGGACCGTGTGTGGCGGAATTCCCGAATATGAAAGCTGTGTACGACAAGTACAAAGACAAGGGATTCACGATCATCGGCGTCAACGCCGACCGCGAAGAAGAAGCTTTGACAAAGTTCATCAAGGACAAGCAAGTCGAGTGGAAGCAGATTTTCGAATCGCAACCCGAAGAGGGCACAGTGCAGTTTCTCTACGGGGTGATGAAATATCCGACCACCGTGCTCATCGACCGCGAAGGCGTCATCAAAGCGGTTGACCTGCGCGGCGACGACCTCGAGAGCGCCATCACGGAACTTGTCACTGGCGAGAAACCCAAGGCGGGAACGGACAAGGACAAGCAGATTGCGCCCGGTAAGGACAAGGACGCGACGCCGCAATTGTGAATCGTGCGGTCGGGCGCCTTATGGATTCATTGCTCCCCTGATGCGGTCATAAGTAGGCAGACCGCCACCGGGGAAATTCTGTCCCGCGCCTCCGCCCACGCGCACGATGTCGCCAGGGGAGATGGTGCCATTCGTTGGATCGTAATCCGCGCCGAGACTGCGCACCGCGAATGTGCCGTTGTTGTTGCGGTTGCCGCCGTAGGCGTTGATGCGGTCAGGGCCGCACCCGGCAATGTGCCACATTGCGCCGGAGCAGATCGAACCGCCGCGCGCCGTGCCCGAAAATGGCGAGATTCCCGCGGGGGTGGGAAATGTCGACTTCGCGTCGACATAATCATAGGTGTCATAAGTCAGATTGGGCGTGCGCGTGTCGGGATTGAGCGCGTAGCGCACATTGCCCGGGATGAACGGATCAAGAAACGCCGATGACATATAGGCGATGGGGGTGGTGCACCACTCGGCGCGCGAACTCACGCCGGAGGTTCCCGTATACCAGACGCTGGGGCCGTTGAGCGAATCGGCGCCCGGCGCGCCCAGAAGCGAGGTCGCGTGGCGCGCGACGAATGGCGGGTAGCGGTTGTTGTCAACCTGGTAGGACTCGATCGCCGTGCCCCAGGAGCGCAAGTCCGCTTTCGAACGCGAAACCTTTGCGCGCGTCTGCGCCTCCAGAAAATTCGGCACAGCAATTGCCGCCAGAATGGCAATGATCGCGACCACGATCAACAATTCAATAAGTGTGAATGCTTTGCGCATAAGTCATCTCCGTATAATTTTTATACGTGTTACATCCCGCGTTTTGGGAAATCAAGCGAAATAAACGGAGAACCACGGACAAAGAACGAGGCGGCCCCGCGCCCCATCGGAATCTCATTTATAGCCCGGCAGGAACTTCTTCTCGGCCTTGAACAGCTCAAGCGTCATCGCGCGGATTTCGTCGAGCGAGCAGACGGCCGAGGTGAGCGGATCCATCATGAGGGCGTGGACGGCCAGTTCGACGCTGCGCTCGATGGCCGCCTGCGCGGCGAGGTCGAACACGCGCATGTCCATCGCGCAGATCGCCGCCATCTGCTTGGGCAGTGGGCCGTAGACGGTGGGTTGGATGCCGTTTCCGTCCGCCAGGCACGCCACTTCCACGCAGCCGTCGTGGGGCAGGTTGCTGATCAGCGGGCCGCCACCCTTGGCCATGTTGAGCACGTTGCCGTGGATGCGGTGGGCCTTGTTCTTCTCTCTCGCCTCGATGATCCACGACGCGTACTCCCACGAGCGCTTGTTGGCCAGCGACTCCTTGCCCTTGAGCATCTTCATGCGGTCGGCGTCGCTCTTTTTGCGTCCCTCGGGCCACATGTTCGCATAGAAGCTGGATCCGCCATCGTAGCCCAGCCGGCAGTAGCGTTGCAGGATGTCGGCCCGCTTGCGGTAGTAGGGGAGATATTCGCTGAGATGGCCCGACGACTCGGTGATGAACGCGCCGAAGTGCAGGCACATGTGCTTGCGCACGATGTCGTTGCCCTTCGACGGGTCGGACGCCTCGGCGATGTCCGCCTCAAACTGCTTGCGCAGTTTCGGGTAGAGGCTCTTGCCCTTGTGGTTGAGGCGGGTAAACCACGCGAGGTGGTTGACGCCCGCGCACTCCCAATCCAACTCCTCGTAAGGGACGCTGGCGTACTGGGCGAGCAGGTGGCTGGTGCCCTGCACCGAATGGCACAGGCCCACAACCTGCATCGTCGATGTGCGGCCCGCGGCGAGGCACATCATGTTCATGGGGTTCGTGTAGTTGAGCACGATGGCCTCGGGACAGAGCCGCTCCGCGTCGCGCAGGATCTCGAGCCACACGGGGACGGTGCGCAGGCCCTTGAACAGGCCGCCCGGCCCGATCGTGTCGCCGATGCACTGGTCCACGCCATACCTGGCGGGGATGTCGTTGTCGAAGCGCACGCAGTCGACACCGCTCACCTCGACGCAGCACACCAGATAGTGGCTGCCGCCCATGACCTTGCATCGGTCGGTCGAGGCGGTGACCTTTACCTTGTCCTCGACGCCGCTGTCTTTCGCGATCCGCTGGCAGAGCTTCTGCATGATCCCGAGGCGCTTGGCGTCGATGTCGACGAGTGCCAGTTCGAGCCCCGGGAGGCCGGGCGCGTGCGCCAGGTCGTTGAACAGGCAACCGGTGAAGAAGCTGCCGGCCCCCAGCATCGTCACCTTGAGCGGGCGCGGGAATTCGCCCGGGAAACCGATCTGCTCGTCGGCGGCCTTGGTGTGGGTCGTGTGCCCGAGGGACTTTTTGTTAGCCATTGTAAACTTGTTCTCCGGTATTTTGATGGTTGGCGTCAGACTCAGAATCGCGTTTTTCTATTCTGACACCATTGAATTATCGAACCTGCGCTTCAACCTTTACTCATCAAAGAAACAAGACGTAAAGGACAAATTTCAACGGACACCGGTCAGCGAGTACGCCATCAGGCGGTCAGCGAGTACGCCATCAGGCGGACAACCACGGACGAAGAACGAGCCCCCCCCTGCGGCGTATATGATGACGCGCGCTCAGGGCTGTTTGAAGGGGACGCTTGTCTGGAAGCCGGTCAGGCGCGCGTTGGCGGCTTCGCCTGCGGCGGATGGCGTCTTGAAAATGAAGTCGTCGAATCGCGCCACGCCACCGAGCGGGACGCGCGAGCCGTTGCCGCCGCCGTAGACGCGAATGTAGACATTGGCGACGCTGGCGCCGGGCGCGAGGGGCGGCGACAACTTGGAAATGCTGACGGAGGACGCCTGCCACTTGCCGTCGCTTATCTGCGCAAAGCGCGGCGAGGCGTGGTGCAGCCACAGCGACGTGTCCTCGACCTCCACCGAATAGGTGAAGCCGACCGGCGCCATGCACTGCCAACTGAACGCGGTGCAGTCGGCGGGCAGTGTGAGCGGGATCGTGTAGAACTCGATCATCCCCTCGGTGGCCGTGGCGGGTCCGGCGTCGAAGGTGAACGCGCCGCAGCGCGGCGCCGAGACGTACTGCGTCGTGTCGCCGGTGGGGGCGCCGACCGGCACGCCGTGGGCGGCATCGCGCACTTCGCCGAAGCTGCCGCGCACGGTGGTGAAATCCTCGAGGACGACCTGGGTTGCCACGGCGGGACAGACAGGTGCGACAAACAATGCGGCCATGGCGCAGCCCAGAAGCTTTCGGATCATCAGAAGGCCCTCCATTCGGCCACGCTGCTGGGGGTGGGTTTTGGCGTCACCTGGACGGTCTGCGCCCACACGATTGTCGAGGCGCCCACGTCGTAGACGTCCATGTACTCCGAGCCGTCGGTGGCGTCGCGCAACACCACGAGTTCGTCGGCGCCGTCGGAATCGGCATCCGCCGTTGTCGCCGGCACTTGCGCCTGCTGGCACGTCAGATCGAGCAATTGGGAGAATTGCACGCCGCCGGTCGCGTTGTAGACGACCATCCGCATCCGGCGGACCGGCCCCTCGACGGCCAGAAGCAGGAACCGGTCGAGCGGGTTCGTGCGCGCGGGACTTCCCGTGGCAACGTAGTCGATCACCTGGTCGCGCAAACCGGCCAAACCCACGACGTCGCACTTGCGGTAACCCGTCTGGATGGTCTTGTAGGGGGCGGCGTAGCGGATGTCCCTGGCTCTCATGGTGGCGATGAACATGGACATCCTGCAGACCTCGATGGCGAGGGTGGAATTGTCATCGACCGCCCGCCCCAAGAGGATTTCATCGGGGTCGCCCTCACCCTTGATCTCCTGAACGAGGTTGGCGGCGGCGACGAACGCGACGGCGCCGGAGGCGTTGGGCGCCGCGGGGTTGTTGCGGTCCCGGCCGACGTAGCGGCCGCTTGTCTGGTAGTAGTGCAGCTCGGCTCCGCTACTTCCCTGCTTGATGGCGGCCACCATGTCCATCCCGTTGCCGCTCGTGGATACCTTGGCCGTGCGCAGCAGCGTGCCCGATGCAAACACGGCGGGCACACGCTCCGGCCCGCCCTGCTCAAGCCACACGGCGCCGCCGAGGAAGTCGAACAACCGCTGCCCGCCCGGGCGGTCCACCCAAAGCGTGGACTGGAAATGCTTCGCCGCCGGATCGGACGCCTTGTTGGCGAGCAACCGCTGGAGGTTGCGGTCCCAAACGGCGGCCGTGGGCGGCGCCTGGCCGCTGTAGGTGTCGTTGAGCAAGGCAGCGCGCATCCGGAGCATCTTGTCAGTGGGGGTTCCGTCCGCGGGCGAGCCGCTCAGCAGGCCGTTGTTGAAGAAGTCCCAGCCGGGCTCGAACTGAACGACCTGCGCGCCGCCGGCGAACGCCTCGCGCGCCGCCGCGACGAGCGATTCGACGGGGCAGTCCAGTTCGCCCTGTGCGTAATACTTTCCGCCCACGGTGTTCTGGGCTTCCATCCAGAACCACGACTGATTGGAGACGCCCCAGACCGACAGGCCTGGATAGGTTTTCAGCGGGTGGTCCGCATAGGGCAGGTCGAACTGCTCCCACACGGCCAGCGGCGCGGTGGCCTTGGCGGTGAGCAGGTTGATGTTCGGCGCGGGATGGTAGTTGTTGTTGGCGATGAGCATGGCCAGCGACGGGCCGAGTTGAGCCACCGCGTAATCCTGCTGGGGCTTGTAGCGCGGGCTGAGCATCAGCGGCGTGTACTTGCCGTTGTCCACATACGCATAGTAGCTTTGGTCATACTGGTAGATGTTGTTCTGGAGCCAGACCGAGTTGTTCCAGACCAGTTTGAGGTTGGCGGCCTTGCACGCGTCGACGATGGGGTTCGTGAGCGTGGCGGGGATGTCGTAGGGCGCGCTCAGGAGCGCGCCGGCCGCGGTGACGGGGTAGTGCGTCTCGTGGAAGCGCACGCCGTGCAACGAGTTTGGGTAGGCGGCCTTGGCGGCGGCCAGCGTTTCGAGGTCGAAGGCCAGCCCCCAGACGCCGGGGGCTCCCGGTGTATTGTGCAACGGAGCGGGGGCAAGCGAGTAGATGTTACCGTTCTGCTTGGAGTCATTACCGGAACTGATCATCTCGAGGAGGACACCGACGCCGGTGGCGGCGAATCGCGACTCGAAGTACTGGAGGGCGTTGCGCATGCCGGCGTGGAAGCATTCGATGGGTTGCGGGCTTGCCGCCCCGTAGGCGTTGCGGTCGTAGAGGCTGACGGGGTAGATCAGCACCGACACGTCGTACCTGGCGCTGAGCGGGGCGAGGGCATCGACGACGTTCAGGAGGGCCGCGTTCATTGCGGCCGGGTTCAGCCTGTTGCGGTAGATCAGTTCGTCGACGAACCCCTCTTCGATCTCGAAAATGAGGGCTGGCTTGGGGATGCAAAGCGCCACGCTGGCCAGTTGAAGGGCAAGGACGGCGGCGAGGATGGCACGTATCTTGGATTTCACGGTTTTTCCCGTTGAGCGGTTTGTTTCGGCATTTGTGTCCGATCCGGGCAAAGTGTTGTTGCGGGGCGTCAGAGATTAGTATATCGCGTGTGGCGATTGTAGACGGCGGGCCCGCCGATCCTGATAATGTCGCCGATGCTGACGGTGCCGTTGGTCGGGTCGTAGACGTAGGTCAGGTCGTCGGTCCCCGGAACATAGCGCCACGAATCGCCTGTGTAATTCGGGCCGAGGCTGAGCAGGCGCCACGCGTAGCCGAAGCTGGCGCGCCCCTCGATGCCCCACGGGTCGTTGGGCCGGTACTCGCGGCTGCACCTGTCGTCCCAGTACTCGTAGGTGTCCCACCATATGGCGAAGGTGGTCAGCACGAAGGGATCGCGGGGGATGTTGGTGATGTAGGCGATGGGTGTGGTGCAGCAGTAGAGGCGGGCGCCGACGGTGCCCGTGCCGTACTTGTACGACGACCAGTCGGAGACCGGGAAGACGTTGTTGTCGACGCAGTAGGACTCGATGCCGGTAGCGAGCGTGCGCATGTCGCTCTTGGTGCGGGCGACCTTCGAGCGGGTCTGGGCTTCAAGAAAATTGGGCACCGCGATGGCGGCGAGAATGGCGATGATGGCAACCACGATAAGAAGTTCGATGAGGGTGAAGGCTGCTTTGGTGAATCGCATGGGAGATAACCTGCTTTCGGGCGCTGAAGCATACCGAATGGTTGGGGCCGGCCCGCCAATGCGGACCGGCCCCATGTTTCAAGGCTGCGGGGGGTCAGTAAACCGGCCACTCGTTCACGGCGGTCGTCGACTTGACGAACTCGAAGTTGTCAAAGTAGGCGCTGCCCGAGATGCCCGAAGTTCCGGGGCTGACATAGGTGCTGCCCAGGGCCCCATGGAAATAGATGCGGATGGTGCCCAGCTGATAAGTGAAGCTCGCCGGATCGATCGGCTCGGTGAAGTCGGCGAACTTGCACTGGAACACCTGCCACATGTTGTTCTGGGTCTGGGTGAAGTCCAAGGTGTGATGCATTCCCCACCAAGGCGCAACAGCGTGGGCCCAGTCGTTGTCCTGAACAGAGACATCGAACTTCAGTCCCACCGGGGCGCGGCAGGCGAACTTGAACCCGTCCGAAGCGACGGGGACGCCTATCCACTGCGGCCACACCTGGACCGACGCCCAGGTCGAGCTGGCGCCGCCGGTGTTGAAATCCACCTGAAGGGAGTTCGCGCCCGCGAACACCACCGTGTCCTCAACCATCGGCGCCACGACAGTCACATCGTCCGGCGCGGTCGTCATGTAGTCCACATCCCCATATTGGCCGAGTGGGCGTTGCTCGAGGTTATCGAGGAACTCATCGGTGAACGCCTTGGGGGTGAGACCGTCGAACGCGATGCCGGTCAGGTGGTTGGCGCCCGAATACTGGTTGACGATCACGTCTTCCGAGCCGGCGGGGATGTAGAAGGTTGCGTAGCCGGTGACGCCGGACATGTAGGGGACAACCGATCCGCCGATGTCGTCGCCCGCGGCGCCCAAACGGACCCAGAACTGGTTGGGGTTCTTGGAGGTGTTGGTGTAGGACGAGAAAAGGGTGATCCAGAACGCGCCGGTGGCGCCGGTGCGCGTGATGGTCAGCGTGTTGAAGTCCCACAGCTTGCCCGATGCCACCGCGCCCTTTTCGGTGAACAGCGCGTTGCCGGGGTCGTTGATGGCGCCGTAGTCGGGGTCGCTGCGGTAGCCGTTGGCATAGTCGTCGACGACAGAGGTGATGTAGGAGGGCAGGTTCACCACG
Source organism: Candidatus Sumerlaeota bacterium (assembly GCA_026398535.1). Classification (GTDB taxonomy): domain Bacteria; phylum Sumerlaeota; class Sumerlaeia; order Sumerlaeales; family Sumerlaeaceae; genus JAPLSQ01. The sequence goes on from JAPLSQ010000049.1 coordinate 94,926, forward strand.
TCGAGGCCTGTGTTGCGCGGGCCCCAGTTCCAATTAATTCGGGCTCGTTCGTAGAGGATGAACCCGTCGGTCCCGTAGATATTGTCCTGCTATTAGAGCTACGTATATATATATATAATACGCATACTTCGTGCCAACTATACGAATTCGTTTACATAGCGGGCAAAAAACACGATTTTTTC
>JAPLSQ010000113.1 GCA_026398535.1 Candidatus Sumerlaeota bacterium
TACGCAAACCACTCATTATTAAATACTTATAATAAATGCTGTCTTTGGATGTTGGTCCGGCACACTCTTCGCATATTCAAATCGACGGCATCAACGCTTCAAAACAAGGAGTATTCAATGAAGGTTGTGACTCGAAAACTGATGTGCGCATGGACAGCGCTGGCAGTCATCATGCTTGCCATGCCCGCACATCCGGACCAACAGGTAACACGCACAACATTTCGTGATGTCGCCAAGAATGTCTCCCCCGCGGTGGTGAACATCAAGGTGAAGAGCGGCATCATCTTCAACCGTGAACCAGGCAAAATGGTCATGCCGCCCATGCTTGGCTTGGACGATGAGATGCGACAGTATCTCGAAGACTTGATGGAACGTCAGTTGCCCAATCTTACGCCCAACGATGAGGACGCCTTTAAATATGCGCGAACGGGTTCCGGCGTCGTCATCCGGCCTGACGGACACATCGTCACCAGCAATCATGTGATCGCAGGCATCAAAGGGGAGGATGTCGAGGTTTCAATGTCCGACGGGCGGGTGTTTGACAAGGTGAAAATCATTGGCGCGGACGAACTCACCGACCTCGCCGTGATCAAAGCTGAGGCAAATGATTTGCCCACACTCAAATGGGGTGACTCGGAGAAACTCGAAGTTGGTGAAATCGTGATGGCTGTCGGCAATCCGCTCGATTTCAACAACAGCGTCTCCGAAGGCATTGTGAGCGCGAAGCATCGCATCATCAAAAAGGCGCCCATCGAGGACCTGATCCAGACGACCGCCATGATCAATCCGGGCAACTCCGGCGGGGCGCTCGTCAACTTGGACAGCGAACTGATCGGGATCAACATGGCAATCGCCACGAACACGAATATGTGGTCAGGCATCGGCTTTGCCATCCCCAGCAAGACAGCCCGCGAGGTCACCGACCAGATCATCTCCAGCGGCAAGGTTTCCCGCGGTTTCCTCGGCGTCATCTTCCAGCCGCTCACAAACAATATTTCACGCCAACTCGGTTACAACCAGAATTTCGGCGTGATCGTGAAGGATGTGCGCCCTAACACTGCCGCTGACAAGGCGGGCATCCAGCGCTATGATATTATCGCCAAGATCAATGACAAGGAAATCAAAGACCCCAATGACATGCACCGCACCATCGGTGTGCGCGCGCCAGGCGACACGGTTAACCTCGAGGTTTTCCGCGATGAAGGCGATAACAAGCTGAACAAGAAGATGATCAGCGTCAAATTGGACGAGCGTCCCGCCCAGAAGGACCTTGAGAAAATCCCCAATGAGCCCAAGATTCCAGGCGCCAAGGTCGAAAAAGACAAGTTGCTGGGCATTAAAGTATCACCCGCACCTGATGGGAAGGGCGTGATGGTGGATGAAATCGAAAAGTCCGGCAAAGCGGCTTTGGCGGGCATCCAAAAGGGCGATGTCATCATGCAGGTCAACAAACAAGACGTCAACAACGAGCAGGATTTGCAGAAAGCATTGAAGTCACACCAGTCCGAAGGCCATCTTTTCTACATCGTCAGGAAAGGCCAGTCGGAATTCGTCACAATAATGGGCGAATTGTAAAAATTTTTCTTGTGCATGCAAATTTTAGGAGGATAATGGAGTAAAGAAAATAGGGAAAAGTCGAGAAATCGGCCAATACATAAAAATAAAGTATAACTTGGCGCGCGGCGGCGGCTGCCCCCCCCCCCCCCACCCCCCCGGCTCCGTCGTCGCAGCGCCAGTTAAAACAAAACCCCCTAACTCCTCCCTCTCCATCCACAAGCTTGCTCAAGGTTTTTGCCGATTTCAGATCTTTCAAAATGGTCAGAACACAACACACATCAACAGGTCGCAGAGGACTATGAATACTGAACTTGAATCACTCACAAATCAGATCCGCGAGGAAAGCGCATTCGTCGATCAAATCATCTCAGAAGTCAGCAAGGTCATCGTTGGCCAGCGCTACATGATCGACCGCCTTCTTATTGGAGTGCTTTCCAATGGTCATGTTTTGCTGGAGGGAGTGCCTGGTCTTGCCAAAACCCTTGCGGTCAAGACGCTTTCACAGACCATCGACGCAAAATTTCAGCGCATCCAGTTCACGCCCGATCTCCTGCCAGCCGATCTTGTCGGCACACTGATCTTCAACCAGAAAGAGGGCACATTCACTCCGCGCAAGGGACCTATTTTCGCCAATGTCATCCTTGCTGATGAAATCAACCGCGCCCCCGCCAAAGTGCAGAGCGCGCTGCTCGAGTCGATGCAGGAGCATCAGGTCACAATCGGAGACTCAACGTATCATGTTCCCGAACCCTTCCTGGTTCTTGCGACACAGAATCCCATCGAGCAGGAGGGCACCTATCCCCTTCCCGAAGCACAGGTGGACAGGTTCATGCTCAAGCTGAAAATCGGTTATCCGAGCAAAAAGGAAGAAAAAACAATCCTCGACCGCATGAGCAACGCCTGGCTCGACATGGGCACTCCCGCCGCCGAAAACGAGTTCGACCTCCGCGCTGTCGCCAGCATCACGGACATCATGAAGGGGCGCCAGCTCGTTAAACAAATCTATGTCGATGAAAAGGTTAAGAATTATATCCTCGACTTGGTCTTTGCCACTCGGCGCCCCGAGGACTTCAAGATCAACATCGGACAATACATCCAGTACGGCGCCAGCCCGCGCGCAACCATCTTCCTCACCCTCGCCGCCAAAGCATACGCCTTCCTGCGCCACCGCGCTCACGTCACTCCCGATGATGTCAAAACGATCGGCATGGATGTGCTGCGCCATCGCGTCATTGTGACATATGAGGCAGAGGCCGAGGAGATTTCCAGCGAGGACATCATCAAGAAAATTTTCGATGAGGTCGAGGTGCCCTGATCCGCGAGCCGCGCATAGCGCCCGTGTTCAGCCCAAGCGAAAGCAAATTGCCATGATTCCACGCGAAATACTCAGCAAAGTCAGGCAGATCGAGATCGTCACCAACCGCCTTGTGAACGAGGTGATGGCCGGCAGCTATCACAGCGTGTTCAAGGGGCGCGGAATGGAATTCGAGGAAGTGCGCGAATATATGCCGGGCGACGATGTGCGCACCATCGATTGGAACGTGACAGCGCGCACCGGAGCGCCCCATGTCAAAGTCTACACTGAAGAGCGAGAGCTCATGGTCATGCTCATGGTGGACTTGAGCGGATCGACGGATTTTGGCAGCGGGGAACGGTTGAAGAGCGAACTGGCCGCGGAAATCTGCGCGTTGCTGGCATTTAGCGCCATCAAAAATAACGACCGCGTGGGGTTGCTGATTTTTACTGACCGGGTGGAAAAATTCATCCCGCCCAAGAAAGGCAAGAACCACGTGTTGCGCGTCATTCGCGAGGTTCTCTATTTCAGTCCAACCGGACGCGGAACCGACATTCCCGCGGCCATCGAGCATGTGATGCGCGTGCTCAACCGTAAAAGCGTTGTCTTTCTGATCAGCGACTTCTTCGCCGAAAACATCCGCCGGCCGATGAGCGTTCTCAACAAGAACCACGACCTCATCGCGCTGCGCATGCGTGACCCGCGCGAGATGGAGTTGCCGCCAATGGGTATTGTGCCTTTTGAGGATACTGAAACAGGTGAAGTGCTTTTCATCGATACCTTTAATCCTGAATTCCGCCGGCGTTTCCGTGAAACTGCCGAGCGCGGGCAATATAACACGGAAATGCTTTTTAAACAATTAAAAGTCGATTATGCCAACATCGACAGCACCACAAAATCGTATCTTGATCCGATTGTTCAAATTTTCCGCAGGAGGGCGCAACGCTACTGAAATGAAAAGACCTTCCATGCAAACGCCGATGTCGGAGCAAACAGACTCCCCGTCTCCATGGTTTCTGCGCATTCCGAGCGGCATTTATTGGACGCTTCTGGCGCTCATCGTGCTCGCGCTCGTGTTTGGATATGACCGGCGCGAACAAAGCGAGGCGCTCGACCATGTCCAGATAGGCTGCCAGCTCGAGGAAAAGGAGCTTTATGAGCAGGCGCTCACAGAATACAAGCAGGCGCTCGACAACTCAAGGCTCGCGCGCAAGGTGCGCGGCGAGGTCGCGCTGAAGATGGCAGATATTTATTTCACACGTTTCGAGGACTTCCAGCGCGCACAAGCCTATTACCTCAGGGCGCGCAATCTCGATCCAAAACTCGGTGAGCGCGCTAATGTGCAGGAGCGCATGAAATCCGCAAAACAACGCGCAACGGGATCCGGCGTCACACAGGGAGCAACAACCAGCACGATCATCCAGCACATCGAGCTGATCTCCCAACCGCTGGCCGACAAACAGGGCCCGGTTCTGGCATCGTTGCCCGGGCGGGAGGTTCGCGCGGGCGAAATCGGTCGCGCCCTCGCCGGACTCCAGGGAACAGCGGCTCTGCAGATCATGAACGACCCCAAACAGTTCCAGCAGTTCCTTGAGCAATACGTCGGCAAAGCGCTCATTTACCAAGCTGCCGTGGACGCTGGCTTGCACCACGATCCCGACGTCAGCGCCCTGCTTTATGACTATCAGCGCACCCTGCTCAGCGAGAGATACCTGCTGGGCCAGAAACAAAAATCACAGACGCTGACAAACGAGCAGGTGAAACTATATTATAACAAGAACAAGGACAAGTTTGCCGATCCGGGCCGGGTGGCCGCGCTCATGATCAAATCCCGAAGTGAGAAAGACGCGGCGCGATCCCTCGAAAAGATCAATTCGGGCATGAGTTTTGCTGATGTGGCTTCCAGTGAGTCGATAGATATGGCATCAGCTAAAATCAAGGGTGTTGTCGGATACATTTCAGAACAAGAGGGGTTCATTCCAGGTGTGGGAAAAGCGCCTGAAGTGGTGGCAAAACTTATGACACTGAACCTCAACGAGGTCACAAGCGTGACGCAGATCGCGGGCTCGTTTTACATGTTCAAGGTGGTGAACAAAGTTCCGCGGCGCGAACGTCCGCTTGATGAGGTGCGGAGCCAGGTGGAAGCCGCCTTGCACGACGGCGACAACAAATCATCGCCGGACGCAATCGCCGTCTCGCTTCGCCAGAAATACCAGACCGAAATCTTCCCGCAGGCATTCGAAGAATACAAATCATTTGCGGAGCGATTTTCAGCGCAAAAGGCAACCCGAAGCCAGACGACAGCAACAGCGCAGACAATTCCTCCACCCGAGGCGGGGAAATCCACACCCTTGAGGTAACCGCCATGATAATCCCACTGAAAAGAATGCTGAATGTCATGACGATGTGCGTTGCTCTGGCCAACGCAACAGCACAACTGCCTGAAGCCAAGGTGACCGTCCAACCACAGCGCGCGGCAATCGGTGATCCAATCAACGTCACGCTGACCATCAAAGCGCCGGAACTCGCACGCCTGACCATCCCCGACCCATTTTCGTCAGACAAGGACGCCACATGGACAATGCTGAAAAAGCAACAACCGCGCGATTCCCAACTTAAGGATGCCCTTTGGCAGCGTGAGATCAGTTATGATGTGACAACTTTTGAAACCGGGCAGATCTCGCTTCCGCCTTTTGTTGTGTCATATCGTCCACCCCAAGGTGAACCAACCAGCAATACTGTCACAGCTTCCGCCGTTGCCATAGACAGCGTCCTGCCAAAAAACACCGAAAAACTCGCGCCAAAGGATGTCAAACCCCCGGTTCCGTTGCCTTTCCCCCGCTGGATCATCATCACTGCCACCGCCATCACCATTGCGCTCATAGCCGTTGCACTGTATTGGCTGTGGTCGCGTCTGCGGCATCGTGTCGCGCAAATCATCATGCCGCCAAAACGCCTCGATGAATGGGCGCTTGATGAATTCGAGGCAATCGAGCGTGACAATCTCGTCGAGCATAAAAAGATCAAAGAATACTACACGCGCGTGTCCGACACCCTGCGTGCTTACCTGGGCCGATTGTTTGAGTTCAACGCGATGGACTGCACAACATATGAGCTGTTCTGCAAACTCGACGACACAGCCGTATCGAAACCCGTCAGTGAGCGCCTGTCCGGATTGTTCGATGAGGCCGATCTGGTCAAATTTGCCAAATACATTCCCGAACCTCCCATATGTCGTCGTTCGATCGACCAGGCACGCGAGATTGTGCGCATGACGGCCCACCATATTCGCGACCCACAGGCAAATGCCGATTCACCCGCTTCGATTGAAAATGCCGGCAACAATGGAAATCGGAAGGAAGGTCTTGCCGCATGAATTTCGATCACCTTCGGCAGCCATTGCTCTCCACGCCAAGCGGCGATCTGCGTTTTGCCTCACCCCTCTTCCTGCTCGTGTTGATACTCCTGCCATTCTTGCTTGCATGGATCTGGCGGCGTCAGCGGGTTGTGCCAAGCACACTTCGGTTTTCCAATATCGCTCTATTGCGCAAAGCGCTGGGCCGCAGCGGCCAGAGTCTTGCCAGGGTGCTTGGCGCGTTGCGCATCCTCGCCTTGGGGTTGTTGCTCGTCGCCATGGCGCGCCCCCAATTCGGTCGCATCGAACGCCAGACCTTCAGCGAGGGCATCGATATCATGCTCGTGCTTGATGTCTCCGATTCCATGCGCACACAGGACTTTTCTCCAAACCGTCTTGAGGCCGCCAAACAGGTAATTGGCGATTTCGTCGCCGGACGCATGGGCGACCGCCTTGGTTTGGCGATTTATGGAACAGAGGCTGTCACGCTCGTTCCGCTCACACTCGATTACGGCGTCGTCCGTTCATTCGTTGAGCGCGTCCGTTTCGACATTGTTTCAGGCCGCAGCACATCAATCGGTATGGGACTGGCCACGGCGCTTACCAAGCTCAAGGACAGCAAGGCCAAGAGCAAGGTCATCATCCTGCTGACGGATGGACAAAACAACTCGGGGCGCATCGATCCCATGACGGCGGCCGAGGCCTGCAAGACCGCCAAGATCAAGGTTTATACCATCGGGGTTGGCAGCGATCAGAGCGCAATGACACCGTTCGGTTTTGTCCCTGACGCGGGCATCGATGAAAAGACTTTGCGAGGGATCGCCGACATGACAGGCGGCGCCTATTTCCATGCCACCGACAACAAGAAACTTTCGAGCATTTATGCCCAGATTGACAAACTTGAAAAAAGCCGCGTGGAGAGCACCCAGTTCGACAACTTCAACGAACTCGCGCCCTACGCGATCTTCATCGCCTTGGCGCTCATCATCATGGAACTGATCATTGGCTCGACAAGGATGGTGAAAGTGCCATGAAGTTCGCCAACCCATCATATTTATGGACTCTGTTTGGGATCATTCTTTTTGTGATTTTTCTATGGTGGTCGCTCAAACGCCGCCGCACGCTTCTGTCGCGGTTCGCACAGCATCAAGTGGCGGGACTGCTCGCGCGGAACCACAGCTACGGTTGGATGATCGCGAAATCAATCATGCTCGTTGTGGCGGTGATGGCCGCCATCTTTGCCGCCGCGCGTCCCCAATGGAATTACGAGGACCGCCGCATCATCAGCCGGGGCATCGACATGATCGTTGCCGTCGACACGTCGAACAGCATGCTGGCGCAGGATTATAAACCCAGCAGACTCGAACGCGCCAAACAACTGCTTCAGAACATACTCTGGAGCATGAAGGGCGACAGGCTTGGCATCATGGCCTTCGCGGGCAACGCTTACATGAAGTGCCCTTTGACGCTCGACTATGCCATGGCGCGCACGGCGCTTGACAGCTTGGATGTGAATGCCGTGCCAACACAGGGCACGGCAATCGGCGGCGCGATCGACACAGCGGTCAGCGCTTTCAAAACAAGCTCGCAAGGGCAGCGCGTGCTTGTGCTGCTGACAGATGGAGAGGATCAGGGTTCCAAGCCCATCGAAGCCGCCGAACGGGCCAAGGCCGCCGGCGTGCGCATTTACACCATCGGGATTGGCACAACTCAGGGCATGCCCATTCCGCTGCCCGACGGCAATTACAAGCAGGATAAAAGCGGAAAAACCATAAACTCACGGCTTGATTTTCTCGCACTGGAGAAAATCGCGCAGATCACGGGCGGCAAAGCCATCAAGGCCAACACAGCGGGAACGGCGGAATTGGAACCCATTATGTCCGATCTTTCAGTCATGCAGAAAACCGAGCATCAGGATAAAACATATCGGGTTTACACCGAGCGATTCCAATGGTTTCTTGTTTCGGCCATCATCCTGCTTGCATGGGAAGCTCTCGAGACAGCGCACTCCCGCCGCAGACAAGCCTGGAAAGGACGAGTGAGCAAATCATGACACCGGTCATCCATCCTCTGATCACTTCCTGCCAGAGATGCATGTTGTCTGTCGTGTTGTCAGTTCTTACGGCTGCCGCAACCGCATATCCGGGTGAAGCAAACGTCCTGTCTTCCGAAGCCCTCAACAAATACAAGGCCGGTGATTATGCAAAAGCGCAGGATTTGTACACACAAGCCGAAGCCAAAGATCCCAAACGGCCTGAACTGAAATTTGGTCTTGGCTCTTCGCTTTTCAAGGACGGGAAGATCGAAAAGGCCATCGAATCATTCAAGTCGGTGTTTGACCAGACCAACAAGAACCTGAACGCCTCGTCGCGTTTCAACACAGGGGTCGCCCATCACACACTCGCGCGCAAGGCCATGGACGAAATGCAGAAGTCCTCGGGCGCGGGCGCCAGTGCGGGCGCTGGCGATGCCGCCAAGGCCGCACGCGACACAGCAATCGAAAAGCTGGAGGCCGCCCTGCCGGAATACAAATCCGCCATCATCGGCGCAACAACCGACAGAGATATGAAGTTCAATTATGAACTGGCGCGCCGCGAACTCGACGAGCTCAAACGCCAGAAACAACAGGAAGAACAACAACAGAATCAGCAGAACAAACAGGATCAAAAAAACCAAAAGGACCAACAACAGCAAAAACCGGATCAGAAGAAAGACGATCAGAATAAACAACAACAGAATCAAAAGGATAAGCAGGACCAGAAAGATCAGAAGAATCCGCAACAACAGAATCAGGATCAGAAGAAAGACCAGAAGGACAACAAGCCTGACCAGCAACAGCCGGACCAAAAGCAGGATCAAAAGGATGACAAGTCCGATGAGCAGAAACCGCAGGACGGAAAAAACAACAAACAAGACAAGCAGCAGCAACCAAAAGATGGTAAAGATGAATCAGACAAGCAGGACACGCCAGTGGGCGAGATGAGTCCGCAAGATGTGGAACGGCTTCTCAATTCTCTGCCGCCAGAAGACCAAAAGGCGCTGCAGCGATTTTACAACCAGAAATTCCAGACACCCGACAACATGGAACGGGATTGGTAAATGCACGATGTTGTGAAATATGTGATTATTGCCTTGGCATTGGCATTAGTGTGCGCAAGCGCCCGTGCCCAGGATTACAAGCTGACGGCCCGCCTGGAACCTGCCGTGGCACAAACAGGCGACACGGTCGTGTACTCACTCACAATCGAACACAGCTCGAGACCGCCGCAGCAAATACAGCCCCCCGTTTTTGATCCCTCGTGGGGATTCTCGTCCCCCCAGTTTGCAGGCCAGAAATCAAGCACGGTAATGAATAACACGCAGCTTCAGCAGTCCGTGGAATACCGTTTCGCTTTCAGCGTTTCAAAAGAGGGAACGTTCATCATTCCTCCCCTGAGCATCGCCAGCGTGGGCGCCACATTCCGCAGCAATCCCGTGACACTCACAGTCACGAAACCAGGAGCCGCGGCGCAGGGCTCGCCCGCCGCATCAATTCCAGCCGAGTTGCAGGGCAAGATTGTGCCGCCGCGTGTGGCTGGAAATCCCCAGCTCGAAAACGCCCTCAACGGGGCTGTATTCATTCTGCCTGTGTCCGAGAATACAGAACCCTACGAAGGGCAGCAGATGCTCATCTCGTATCACCTGTGCATCGATCAGGGTGTGCTCGACAAATATGGACTGAGCGGCAGCCGGATGCTTATCGACAAGGTGGACATCCCCGACCTGAAACAATTCTTAAAAGAGGAACTGTTTCCATTCCCCCAGAGCCTTCAATGGCGCGAGACGATGATCGGCGGAAGAAAGTATATCGCTGCTCCGCTCTATCAGGTGGCTGTCACGCCGACCAAAACCGGCAAGCTGGAAATCACGCCCTTCTCCCTCAGCCTCTGGTTTTCCCAGCGCGGACGGTCGCGCGGCTCCATCGCCGATGATCCCTTCTTTGGTGACGATCCCTTTTTCAGCGGGCTTAGTCTGCTGTCGGGCGGCAATCGCATTCAGGTCATCGCCCGCTCACCGTCGTTTGGTTTCAATGTCAAGCCATTGCCACGGGAGGGGCGGCCAGCGGATTTTTCCGGCGCCGTTGGCAATTTCAAGATCACAACATCACTTGATAAAACACAGGCTGTCGCTGACGAGGACCTTGTCCGGCTCGGCGTCAAAATCCAAGGGAACGGCGACGCATCCGTTCTATCCAAACCGGTGATCCCTGACGTTGCCGGACTGCGCATGCTCGAAGAATCCAAGACAACCACCGACCGGCGCATTGAGGCTGACCAGCTTGTGTCCATGAAAAACTTCGACTTTCTGCTCAGGCCCTCCAAAGCGGGCAAGATAACCATACCGCCCATCAGGTACTCTGTGTTTGATCCCAAGGCGGGAAAATATACTGCCATTCAATCCCAACCGCTTGAACTGCAAGTTTCCCCGGGAACCGCAAAACCATCAGCGTTGGTCGCCGCATCCACCGCAGGCAACCAAGCCACGCCATCAGCCCGGGAACAGCAGGCGCCAGCCCCGAGGACTGTCAACGACGACATCCGATACATCCATACAGCGCCGCTCATTGTGATGCAGGAAGGTCCTCTCACGGGCGAAGGAGTCTGTTTCATCATATTTCTGGCTGTTCCCCCGCTCTTGCTGCTGGCCGGCTTTGTTACAGGAAGACGGCGTGCGATGCGCCAGACAAATCGTGAATATTTCCGCGAACGTCTTGCCGCGGGAGCCGCCCGCAAGCATCTGCGAAAAGCGGAACATCTGCTTAAGCAGAATCAAAACGCGGCATTTTTCGAGGAGCTCGCAAGCGCCGTGCGCGGATTTTTCGCGGACAAACTTCATGCGGAGCCGGTCGGCCTTACGATTGAACAGATTGAGGATCATTTAAGCGCGCGTAACATCCCGGAGCAGGAGATCAGCAAAGCGCGCCGGTTGCTCGACGAATGCGACCAGGCCCGATACTCGCCAACAAACCCCTCGCCGGACGCGATGCGACAGGCGCTCGGCAATGCCGCGGGCATCATCGGGATGATGGAGAAAAAATGATTATGCCATTCATCAATTCACCATCCGCCGCAATCAGCCTCAACGCCACATTACGCGCCCATCCCTTGGGCTCTTGTTTTCGCGCATTGGCACGGGTATTTTTCGCAGTGGGCGCGCTCGCGGTCATGTTGACATGCGCCAATACCGCCGGTGCGCAGAGCCCCCTCACGTTGTTTAACCAGGCCAACAACGAATACAAGCAACAGCGTTATGAGGAGGCCCGCAAATTATACGAGCAGATAACGCAGTCCGGCGTTTCATCCCCGCAGGTTTTCTACAACATGGGCAACGCCTGCGCCCGGCTGGGCAGGAATGGAGAAGCGGTGATCTGCTACGAGCGCGCGAGGGAACTGACGCCGCGTGATCAGGATATCGCCGCCAACCTCGCAAAGGTGGCGCCCTCTGGCAACAATCCGGAACGATTCATTCTGTTCACCCCGATATTCTGGATTCTCGACCATTTCGCATTGCGTGAATGGATGGGAGCATTTCTGTCCGTGTTCTTCGCGGCGGGACTGATTGGCGGAATCTATTTCGCCATGATCAATACGGTGTGGCGCAATCTGATGCGAATCGCTCTCTATGCGCTCGGAGCCATGGTGATCGTGGCCGGCCTTTTCGTGGGAGCCAAATATTATCAATACAACTTCGTTCACTACAGCGTGATCCTGAAAGCCAACGTGCCCGTGTACAGCGGACCGGGCGAGCGATTTTCACAGATTATTGTCCTGCCCGAAGGCGCCAAGGTGCGCCGCATCGGCTTTGATGACCCTGCTTGGGCTGAAATCGTCATGATGGATAGCCAAAAGGGCTTTACGCAGGCGCAGAACCTCCGCGCAATCTGACACATTAGATTATTATCCGCATAATGGGAGCTAATAATGTTCTGGCTTCGGGGAAAAATTATCGCTTGCATAGCATGCAGAAGAACGAAATATGTTCATTTAAATTATGGAGGTTTATAAGCGAGACATGAAAAAAGCATTTACGCTGATTGAATTGTTAATCGTCGTAGCAATTATAGCCATACTGGCTGCAATCGCCGTGCCAAACTTCCTAGAAGCGCAGACCCGCTCAAAGGTGTCGCGCGTAAAAGCCGAACTGCGCACCCTTGCCACAGCCATGGATTCCTATTCCGTGGATAACGGCTCACCACCACCGGAAGCGGGAAGTGGGCCGGGAACAGGTGTTTTTGCGCCCCTGACTATTGACGGCAAGCCTGGGCAGACTGGCATTCTGACGCCTTCCATTTCCACGCCTGTGGCTTACATGACGAGTTTTCTCTTCATTGATCCATTCATGACCAGCGAAGCCGCCGAGCGTCCCGATGTCAGGCTCTATACCTATAAAGCCTACAAATGGGAATGGCCCAAATCCGCCACGCCCCGCGATGATTCACAGCCCATTTATTATAACGAGGGACCAGCACTCAACGGCGCCAAGTTTCAGCAACTTTATGGCCAGTGGCGGCTTTTCTCAATTGGCCCCGACCGCCAATGGGACAACAAGTGGGGCGCGCCCAATATCTCCTCGCCTGCCAGTGTCGGTTTGCCTTATGATCCCACAAACGGAACTGTCAGCCTCGGCAGCATTGTGCGATCACAGAAATACCCCGAGCAACAACTCTGGGCGCCCGTCGCCGGACAATAGACAAGACACCGCCCGCACCTCGTTTTTTCATCGCATAACACGAAGGGTCGCGCACTATGTTGCCATATGGGCCGATTTTCACAACTTGAAACGGGCGACGCCAACAGTCTGAAAAAAGGGGCGGCTGGAAGCACAAAAAAAGCCGTAAATGCACCCGATCAGAATTATGACGCCCATTACTACTGCGCTGAGGGGGATAGGCTATACGCCCATGGCAATTTTGAAAAGGCCCTGAGATTGTATTCGCGCGCGGCACAGACCGAAAAAATCTGCATCGAGGCATGGATCGGCCAAATACTGTGCCTTATTGAACTTAAGCAAATGCGTGAGGCAATGGTCTGGGCCACGCGCGCTGCTGAA
>JAPLSQ010000062.1 GCA_026398535.1 Candidatus Sumerlaeota bacterium
GCTGTTGCCGATCGGCTACGGGATGAACTTCCACCTGTATGACATTTATCCGCTCGTCATGCAGTGGTATTACGAGAACGCCGCTCCGAACGATTCCTTCTTCGGGCTGATCTATATGAACACCCAAGTGTACGGCAGCCGCTTCCGCAAACAGGACAGCGAACGCATCTGGAAGGAATTCGTCGATGTTTCCGACAGGATTTGCGGCAAAACAGATATTGACGGGCTGGAGATCTACAATGGCGGCTGGGGCGAGGTGACGCCGCCTGCGCGCCAGACTTTCGAGCGGTTCACAAAAGGCATGAAGAACCTTAATTACATCCTTGCCGATCTGGGGCGCCATGAAAACATCACCACAACAAACGCCAATTACATGATGAACAACACGGCCGTGTTCCACACACTGACGCGCTTTCAAGTGTGGAGTTCTTCGGCAGAGACAATCCGCGACGACCGCGACAAGGCCAACGTGTGGCTGCTCGATGAGATCAAATCAAACACGCCGGGCGCGTTGCCCGCCTTCATGAGCGCGATGGCCATAAGCTGGTATTACTATCCCGCGTGGCTGTTCGACCTTAAGGAAAAACTGCCGTCCAATTATGTCGTTGTCAGCCCCAATGATCTTGCGCGTCTGTTCAAGCAGGATCAGGCCCGCCGCGATGCGAAGGGAACCAAACCTTGAGGCATGTGTTCGCCGCATTCCTGCTCGGGCTGGCGCTCACCCTGGGCGCCGCTCTTCCCTGCCGCGGCGCAGAGCTGTTGACGAACGGCTCCGTGGAGCAGCTCAACACGCAAGGATTGCCGGCGGACTGGGATTATCGCAGCAATGTGTCGGCCGGCGTTAACACGAATCCCGCGAATGCCCGCACCGGCAACAATTCCCTGACGTTTGATCTCACCCCCGGTTCCAATCCCGAATGGGACCACAAGCTTTTTGCCGTAACCCCCGACAAAGTCTATCGCATCAAATGCTGCTACAAGACGCTGACAGCGTTCTCAAACGGCTGCCTGGATGTTTACGTCCGCTGGTGGCCGGGGATGTCGCGGGTGAATCTCGTCTCGCAGGAACGGTTGAAGACGGACATCGGGCGCGCGGTCACATCCGGCTGGGAGGAGGTTGACCGCATCGTGACGGCGCCCGCGGGCGCCATCGCCGGCGAGGTCATTGTCTGGAGCGTCGCCAGCGGTCCCAACGGTCTTGTCTGCATGGATGATTTCTCATTTTCAGACGCGCTGATCCACCGCGTCTTCGAACCCCGACCCTATCCGACCATTTTCCCCAAATCTGCCAAGCCTCCGGCCGCCCATCTCGCGCTTTTTGACCTTCGGAGCAAGTCGCGCGACATCGCCATCGCCGTATCCACCCTGCAGGGCCTCGTGAACCGCAGCGAGCCGCGCATCTATACGCTCAACCAGGATTGCGACACGACATGGCTCGAGCACATGCGCCAGAAAGGCTACACACAAGCTCCCACGACGGTGACAAGCTGGGTCAGTCTTGTGAATCAGTACAAGGGCGAGCTGGCGGGCAAAATTATTTATGATCCCAACCTGCCTGGTTCCGTTCAGGCCGCCTGCATGATCGGCTCCGTGCGCAACGCCATCGCCATGTCGCCCACGCTCGAATGGCAGGTGGATTTGCCGCTTGTTGAGGATTTACGCGGGCGGTGGACAAGAAATGTCGATGCCTACCGTTATGTCTACAACACGTGCTGGCCGCAGATGAATCATCATTTCCTCGCCAGCGTCTACCCGCTGACGGCCGCGCAGTATGTGCGCGATTATCTGACCGAGTTCAAGGTCTTCACCTTCTGGCTTTCGGCGGATGACGACGCCGAGCCGGGCGCCGCTCCCACCGAGGAGCGCGCTTTCATCAGCGAGCTTTTCGCCAACACGCCCACAAGCGTTCCCGTATGGGGATGGTACAGCTACGGCCTCGACAAGGGCATCTCGGAGTACGAGGGCATGAAATGGGGCTCGCAGTACGGCAAGTTCCTGCCGGGAACGGAATTCAGCAGCAATCTCTCGGTGCTGTCGGGCGTCACAGTGCCGCCCGCAACCTTCCGCCAGAATCAGACCTCGGGCTCGCCGCATCTCACGCTTGACAACAGCAAGGTCTACGTGTGCCCGAACATCCTCGACAGCGGCGACGCGCAGTGGTACTGGCAGTCCTACCAGCGCGGGGTGTGGGCTGACGCTGCGCGCGGCAGCGTGCCCATCGGGTGGTCGCTGAATCCCACCGTAATGGACTCCATGCCCTCCGTGCTCCAGTGGTATTATGAAAACGCCACCCCCAACGATTACTTCTTCAGCGCCGTGTCGGGGCTCGGCTACATGTTCACCACCCACTTCAGCGAGGTTTTCGTGGAGCGCGAGGAGGCATGGCAGGAGTACATCAGTCTGACGAGCCAGTATTGCAACAGTCTTGGCCTCGATATCGTTGAGCTTTATGACGGGGCGTGGAACGAAGCAACGCCGCCCAGCACGAAAATACTGTCCTATTACACGCAGGGCGTGGCGGGTCTGCGGGGGCTTTTCCCCGATCTCGGCAGGCACGACAACATGACGGGCGACAAAGCCAGCTATTATTTCGACGGTGTGCCGGTGTTCCATTGCCTTTCGCGCTGGATGACGTGGACCGGCGATCCGGGCACCCACACACGCCAGGAGGAAATCGACTGGGCGAGGAACGAGGTGCTCAACCATACGCCCACCCAGCGGCCGGGTTTCATGAACGCCCTCATGATAAGCTGGACGATGTATCCGAATCTGATCCGCGACGTCATGGCCGGTCTGCCCTCGGAATATGTTGCCGTGACTCCCCATCAATTGCTCGATCTTTATGAACAATATCTTGCAAGCCGCAACTGGGCGCTTAACGGCAATTTTGAGCGGGGAACGCTCGACTACTGGCAATACTGGCGGCGCGGCGCGGCGGGCGGGACCGCAACAATCGTCAACGATGATCACACGGGTCAGGGGCGCTGCGCGTGCCGTCTCACGCGCACGACAACCGGCGCATTCGCCGATGAGGACATTGTCTTCATCAGCAATAACGAACCCCTCTATCCCAACGCACAGGCGCGCAAGGGCAAACAATACCAGCTCACGTTCTGGGCGAAAACCGGTCAGGCACAGCCACAGAAGTTCCGCGTCTCGCTGACACCCTTCGAGTCGCCGGATTTTTACAACTTGATGACCGAGACGCTTTCGGGCGCGGAGATTTCATCCCAACTGACAGCGGGACAGCTCTGGCAGCAGTATTCAATGACCATCCAGATACCCTTAAACAGCACGCGGCGCGTGCAGATCAACATCCGTCTGGCTGATGATAATCTGCGCGGCGTGGCGGGCGATCTTGTGATTGATGACATCGTCATGACGGAAGTGCCATCGGCGGAGATTGGCGAATGGTGTCTCTATTAAAGGAACAAGGATGAATTCCAAGGAGCGAGTTCTGACAGCCATAAGGCGCGAGGAGACGGACCGCCTGCCGATCGATTTTATCGCGCGCGATGAAATCATCAGCGCGCTGAACGCGCATTACGGCGTGACAGGTGGCGAGGATCTCCTGCGATGCCTGAATGTCGATCTGCGCGCCATCGGCCCTGTCATCAAGCAATGCGTCACTCCGCTCGGTTATGCCGATCCGACAATCAGGATCGAGCGCGACCCTGTGACCGGGGAGGATGTTTATTATGACATATGGGGGGTGGGATTTGCCGAAAAGCGCGCGCAGGGCGGCTGTTACTTTGACCTCTGCCACAATCCCTTGCGCGATGCCCAAACAATCGACGATCTCGAGTGTTATCCCTTCCCTGATCCGGACATCTGGGATTACAGCACGATCAGCGCCCAGGCGGAGCGGCACAGCGATTATGCGGTGTGGGCCCACTCGCGCGGGTTTTTCGAGATAAGCTGGTTCATGCGCGGAATGGACAATTTTCTGCCCGATCTTATCGACAACCGCGAGTTCACCGAGCGGTTGATGGACAAAATCATTGGCTATCTGATTGGCCGGACGGAGCGCATCCTCGATGTGGACCGCAAGGGGCTGATTGATTTCGTGGAAATCAACGATGATGTGGGCGGGCAGAACGGCATGCTGATCAGCCCGCGCTTGTGGCGCGAACTCATCAAACCGCGCATCGGCGCGATGATCAGCCGCATCAAGCGGCACGGAAAACTCATTCGCTATCATTCCTGCGGAGGCGTCAGCGACATCATCCCAGACCTGATCGAAATCGGCGTCGATATCCTTAATCCCGTCCAGCCGATGGCGCGCGGGATGGAGCTTTCCGGCCTGAAAAGCCGCTTCGGAGAGCGGATCACCTTCGACGGGGGAATCGACACTCAAAAGTTGCTGCCGCGCAAAACGGGCGCGGCGCTCGAAGAAGAACTCCGGCACATCCTGCGGATGATGGGTGCGGGGGGCGGATACATCATGGCGCCTTCCCATGCTCTTCAGGTTGATGTGCCGCTTGACAACATTCTTATGTTATATCGTATGGCTGCCATGCCGCGGGAGCAGTACGCTCATGCTTCATAAGGAGAGACTGAAATGAAAAAGAGAACCCAGAGATTGCCGGCCTACAAGCAGATCAAAGAGGATCTGGCGCGGGAGATCGAGCAACTCAACCTTGCGCCCAACTCCCTTTTTCTTTCGGAGAAAGAGGCGATCGCCAGGTTCTCGGTCAGCCGGGTCACCATCCGCCAAGCTTTCGATCTGCTCGAACAGGACGGCTATATTTACCGTGTTCAGGGCAAGGGATCGTTCATCGGGCCGCATGACGCCAAACCCACCAAAACAGTGGCCTTCGTGGCAACGTGCATTCTCAGCAACGGCGTCGAATCCGTCCTGCTGCGCTCGATAGAGGATCACCTCGACAAGTATAACTATAACCTTATCATCTGCAATAACAACAACCAGTTTGACAAGACGGAGAACTATATCAAGCGGCTGATCCGCAGCAAGGTCGACGCAATCATTTATGTTTGCGTGATTTCCGAAACCGAATATGAGCGCAATGCCGAGTTGATCAAATATGTGCTCAACAACAACACCCCGATCGTGCTGGTTGACCGCTACGTCGAATCGATGAAGGGCAGGGTCTTCATCATCACACCCGACAATTACAAGGGCGCCTACATGATGGCCGAGCACCTGATCTCACTGGGGCATACGCGCATCGGCTATTTTTCCGGCACCCACTCGTCATCGTCGCTCGACAGGTTGAGCGGCCTGAAGGCCTGCCTTGCCGACAACGGGATCGCATTCCGCCCCGAGCTCGCGAAGCACGTCTACACGGCGGAGGATTACAGGATCGTGGCCATGCAATACAGCATGATGAGGGAGAAACCGACAGCGATCATGGCCGAATGCGACGATTATGCGTACCAGCTCATCGAAGCGCTGGGCGCGTTCAATATCGCGGCGCCCGAGGATATCGCCGTGACGGGTTTCGACGACTACTCGACGGTCAAGTCGACCGCCCCCATCCAGCTCACGACAATACGCGTGCCGCTGTGGGAGGAGGGAACGCTGACAGCGTCGCTTGTCGTGGATCTGCTCAAGGGGCATGACATCAGCCCCGCCCACGTCAAGGTTCCCTGCGAACTTGTGATACGCGAGACCTGCGGGGTGAAACAGGTGGGAAGACGGCTTGCGATGGCGGGCAAATGATCACTGTTCACATGATCGGCAACGCGCACCTCGACCCCGTCTGGTTGTGGAGCAAGGCGGGGGGTTGTCCGTGGTTGTCCGCTTGATGGCGTACTCGCTGACCGGTTTCCGTGTTCTCCTTCCCCGCCCATCGAGCGGGGAACATCTGAAGAAAGAAGAAAGCAATGACAGCATCGAAAACGAAGCCGAAAGAAGCTCACATCATCTCCCACACACATTGGGACCGTGAATGGTATAAACCATTTCAGGCATTCAGGTTCTACCTCGTGCGGGTGATCGATGATGTGCTCGATATGATCAACAGCAACCCCGAGTACAAATATTTCCATCTCGACGGGCAGACGATAGTTCTTGATGATTATGCCGAGATCAGGCCTGAGCGTGTGGCCGAGCTCAAACGGCGTCTGCAGGATGGCAGCATTCTCGTCGGGCCATGGTATAATTTGTCGGACACGTTCCTGGTCGACGGCGAGTCGCTCGTGCGCAACATGCAGGTGGGGCATGAAATGTGCCATGACTGGGGTGTGGAGCCCATGCAGCTTGGCTATGCGGTGGACCTGTTCGGCCACAGCTCGCAGATGCCGCAGATATTCGCTGGTTTCGGCATCAAGACCGCCACGCTTTTCCGCGGCGTGAACGCGCAGGCTGCCGGCGCGGAGTTCGTGTGGGAAGGCGCCGATGGCGCCGAGTGCCTTGTTTTCCGGCTCGATGACCACAAGGCTTACAGCAATTTCTGGTACACCTTTCATGGCATCATGACCCACCGTGAGGATTATGATGAGGAAACCGTGAGGAGGGGTCTCGAGGAGATCATTTCCGAAACCGCTGCCCAGACGGTCACGCCTTATCTGCTCTTCATGGACGGCGTGGACCACGCGACCGCCAACCCGCGGATGACGCGCATCATGTGCGACGCGCGGCGGATGCGGCCGGACATTCAGTTCATCCACTCGACCTGGCCCGCCTACATGGACAAGGTCATGGCTGATATTGCCCGCGGGCGCAAGAAACTCACGAAAATCAAGGGTGAATTGCGCATCCCCAACAAGGACGGCCGGCTCAACCGTCTGACGGTCGATGTCGGCTCGTCGCGTATCCATCTGAAAATCATGAACCGGGAATGCGAGACCGCTCTGTTGCGTTATTTTGAGCCGTTGCGCGTTTTCGCGGCCCAGTCGGGCTATTGCCAGCCCGCGGGGTTCCTGTCAACGGCGTGGAAATACGTGCTCAAGAATCACCCGCATGACTCAATCTGCGGTTGCAGCATCGATCAGGTTCACCGCGATATGGAATACCGTTTCGACCAGGCGCGCATCATCGCGGATGAGTGCGCGGATGACCTCGTGAAAAACCTCGCGGCGAAGACCGACACCACATGCGTCGAAGATGGCGAAATCGGCCTTTTCCTGTTTAATCCCTCGCAGTTTGAGCGATCCGGCGTGGTCCGGTTCAAGGTCGAAACGCGTGAGGCGCAACCGCCCGAATATTTTACGCTCCTCGATGCCGCCGGCAGGGAGCTGCCCTGCCAGACTCTGGCGAAGACGAAGATCAAAAACCGCGTCTTTTTTGATCCGATCTCCTGCGCGTCCCACGCCATGGGGGCGATGGAGCATGAGCTAGCCGCCGATTTCCACAGCATCCCGGCGATGGGCTATAGTGTCATACGGATGAAAACAGACCGCCACCCGTCGCAGGCGGACAAACCGCTCATCGCGGCGAATCACAATGTGCTCGAAAACAAATTCCTGCGCGCAGAATTTGATGAAAACGGCTTCATCAGCCTGCTGCACAAGGCGAGCGGGCGGTGTTACAACGGTCTGCATAATTTCGAGGACTGCGGCGAGGTGGGTGATCTGTGGGTTCACAAATGTCCCGCGGCCGACCGCGTCATTCGGGGCGTCAAAAGCGCCACGGTTTCGCTCGTGCGCAACGGGCCGCTGATGGCGACAATCCGCTCGGAATACGTTCTCAGTCTCCCCGAAAGCGCCTCAGGCGATTACAACTCGCGCAGCGAAAAGATGGGCGAACTCAAAGTAACGAGTGATTTCACGCTTACGCGCTCGTCGCAATTCATCCCGGTTGAGACGGTCATCAGCAACACGATCCGCGACCATCGCCTGCGCGTCATTTTCCCGACAGACATCCGGACGGATGTGAATTACGCGTCTTCGCAGTTCGATGTGGTCAAGCGCTCAATCAAGCTGATGGACACGCGCGGCTGGAGTGAGGAGGACAGCGAGATCAAGCCCACGCAAGGTTTTGTGGACGTCAACGACGGGCGCGCGGGACTGGGCATCCTGACGTTCGGGCTGCCTGAGTATGCCGTGATCGACGATGAGCGGCGCACGCTCGCTCTCACCCTGTTGCGCGCGCTGCCCTTCACGGTCGGCACTGAGGGCGAGGATGGCCCCGAGTGCATGCGCGAAATCCGGATGAATTACGCCATCTGCCCCCATTCGGGCGGCTGGGAGTCAGCGGAGTTTTTCCGCGCACTCGACGAGCGGAATCTCGGTCTCAAGTATGCCGTGGTCAAAGCCCACAAGGGGCAACTGCCGAACAACCATTCTTTCATAACAGTCGCGCCTGCCAACCTTGTGTTCTCCTCGCTGCGAAATCCGCGCGGCCGCGACAACGAGGCCGTGTTGCGCGTGTACAATCCGACTGAGAAGAGCATCCAAGGGAGCATCAAGCCCGGCTTCGCCGTGAAAGCGGTCCATGAATGCGATCTCAAGGATGAGCCGGCAAAACAGCTCAGGATGACGGGCGGCGCCGTCAAGGTCAGCGTGGGCCCCAAAAAGATCAAATCGCTGCTGCTCAAATACTGACAGAATCACAGAGAACGCCTGCTTGCTTGTGCGACGCGGCATCATGCAGATTTGTTGTGCCTGTTTTTTTACCCTGTTATATGCTAATTTTGGCTTGCGTAGTTAGCTCAATCCTCCATTCTTGAGGCGTATTTACTGAATTGTCATATACCAGAGTGAAAAAAGGTCACAGGGATGCCCCTTTTGATCAAAATTAAAAAGGCGGTTGCTGTTGGAGTGTTGTCTTTGGCGGCAGCCAGTTTGTGTTATGGCGCGCAGCGGCTCGGCAAGGAAATGAACCTCGAACAGCTTACGCTCAACAGCGACTCGATTGTCATCGGCACGGTGAAGAGCAAGAAAGTCAGCGTGGTGGACAGGCATTTCGAGACGGATTATGAAATCGAGGTCAGCGAGCAGCTCAAGGGCGATGGCAAGGGCCCGGGACAGAAGTTTGTCCTGACGACCCCCGGCGGTGAAATCACGACGCCTCCGCTGGGGATGTTTGTTCAGTTGCAGACCCACATGTTCGCCGGCGAGGAAGTTGCGTTGTTCCTCAACGAAAAACCGCGCCAGATCAGTCCGGAGATGGCGGCGCAAATCCGCGGCGACACGAAACTTCTGACGACGCCGCGCGTCGTGGGCAGCTATGAGGGCAAGTTCTCGATTATCACCAGCCCCAGCGATGGGCGGAAAAAGATCATGCGTTACAGCCTGGAAAAACTCGGGTATGTGCCAAATGACAAGACGATGCAGCGCGTTCTTCGCGCCGTCGCTTCGGGCGACCTGCCGTCGACGAGCGCTCCAGTGATTGATCTCGGCGGCGGTTTGTTCACAACGCCCCAAGGAAAGGCAATGCTCGATAAGGCAGTCAGTGAAAGCGGAACGGGCAAGATCGACCGCAAAGCCAGCGATGAACAGATCATCAACAGCCTCAAGCGCAGCAGCGCGGTTAATGTGCAGGACCTCGACGAATTCAGGTCGCAGGTGCAGACCTTCGAGAAACAGCAGAAATCGCGTTAGATGCATGAACAGCGGAGGCGCCATCCGCCGCGGCGGACGCCCCGCGCGAACACAACTCAGGACATGCGAGACGAACAAGGGCAATGAATAGACACACGGACAAGGGAATGATTCCCGCGCGGGCATTTTCCGCGCGGGCAAGGTTTTTGGCTCAATTGCTTATCATCATTTGCGCGGCGGCATTCATGGCGCCCTGGCGCCCGGCCATGGCCGCGGAATCCATCCGTTTCCTGCGCACTGTCATCAACCGCACGGGAACATCAACCGACGACGAACTCGTGGCGACGCGCCAGCGCTGGATGCGCGAGGATTTCCCGATTCAGATGTGTTTGTATGAAACACCCTTCTTCGGCTATGTTATCGCGCCGCAGAACAATCCGACCGCGATTCCCGACCAGTCAGTCAGGGACGCATTTGGCCGGGCGCTCCAGTCCTGGAACGATGCCGCCGGCAACGACTGCTTCAAGTTTGCCACCCAAGTGTTGCCGCCATCATGGTTCGCCTCCCAGCTTCAGCCGTTCGGGCCCGTGACAGCGGGCCTTGACCGCGTTAATTTCATGACTTTTCAGGACCCGGTCATCGAACTGCCCGCCCCCACCGCCGGAGGCGTCATCCTGGCCGTGACCATCAACTTCTATTTTTCGCAGGATGTTGATCTGACGAATCCCGATCAATTGCCCGCCTATGTCATTGGCGTGGGATTGGCTGATTCCGTGATCGGCCTCACGCCCGGCGATCTGACGGGTTTGCTTTTGCCCAACCGCAAATATCCCGCCGGCACAATCATCGACTCTGACATCGTTTTCAACCAGCAACTCAGTCTCTGGACGCTTCCTCCGGAGGATTTTCGCGATCTCACGCCGGAACAGCGCGCCGATCTGCTCGGAATGCCTGACATCCAGGAAACCGCCGTGCACGAGCTGGGACACACGGCGGGTCTGGCGCATTGCTCCCTGCAAATGCCCACCATGACACCCATCGTCACCGCCGACACCGATCCTTATGACCGGCGCGAGCTGGATTTCGACGACCGGCTTGCCATCAACATAAATTACAATCCGCTGTTCAGCATGCTGGGCGCATCCGGACGCGGCGCCATCAGCGGGCGCGTCATCAACGGCCGCGCCGTTGACAACGCCTCGCCTCTGGGCGCCGTGCCCGAGGTCGAGCTGACGCCGGTTTTCGTCGGACGCCCCAACGACGACGGATTCGTCAGAGCCGACGACCGGGTGGGCATCGACCAGGACACGCTGCTGTCGCACAAAATCCGCCTGTTCGCCGAAGTGCTCAACAGCCCGACCTTCAGCGCGCCGGTCGGCATCAATTCTCCTGTCACATTCGACAACCGCTATTTCATCCCCGGACTGCCGCCCTCGTCAAATCCGGTTCACGTCAACACATATAATAATATCATCCTCCCGCCCAACGACTATGCCGTCTACCTCGAACCCTACCTGGACATCGCTAACTCAAACGATATGGCGCAGATCATCTACGGTCCGCTCCCCGAGGATGTCCCCGCGGAGTTTTTCGGCGGCTCCTGCTCGTGGAGCGCGCCTGGACAGGGAAACGTTTCCGATCCCAACACGCCCAACGACAATCTCGTGCAGGACAGCTTTCTGCAATTCGGCTACAACAGGCTCGGTCAGTTTTCACTGCGTTTTGCCGGCACACGATACCAGCTCGTTGACGACGCGATCAATCCCACCGAGTCCTACATCACCTACCGCATCCGCCGGCCCAACGGCAGTGTGATTGACGTGCCGAATTTCCGCGGAAACGACATTGAGACGACAGGCATGCAGGAAAGCGATCTGAACAATTTCGCCCGCAGCTACAACATCGTCGACCACGCGATCATTTCAACCGAGACGATTTCACTGGGACAATACAGCACGGTTTCAAACAACTCCCAGATGATGGTCTCCGTGCAAATCCAGAACATCACCTCGTCAAATCTCGAAGTGGGCGCGCGCTTCCTCGTGCGTCCGGTGCTCAATTCAACCAGCCAGCTCGAGTTTCTCGTCGGCAACCAGACAATTGGCGCTGAAACGTCCATTGGCGGCGGGGTGACATCGTTTCGTTATGGGCTGACGGGAGATCCGCAGACATACGGTCTGGCCATTGTCAGCGGCCTGCCGGGATCGCCTTCGCCCGACCTCATCACATTCGCCAATTACTATAACATCAACCAGGTCGCCGCGACGAGCCCGTCGTTCTTTGATTATACGCCGAACAATTTCGACATCACCGACGCGGCCTACGCCGTGACATTCCAGCCCCGCACCATCGCGCCCGGACAGATCATCACTCTGGCGACGGCCATCGGCTTCATCTCGGAAGGGAAATATTATGACGGCCCGTTCTCTGCCGCATCGGATTCCAACGCCCAACCGGGCGACCCCGGTTATGACGTGCCAATCTACTACAAGCGCGTTCCTGTTTTAGCCGACAGCGTGACAAGCGCCGTCAACATCCTCACCAACACCGGCCTGCGTGGCGGATTGCGCCAGGGATCGGAACCCTGCGTGGGCGCCATGGGCCCTGATGCCCCCACAAACGGCGACCGCGACAACGACGGCGTGCGCGACAACGTGGACAACTGCCCCGACATTCCCAACACCGACCAGGCGGATATCGACGGCGACGGCATCGGCAACGCCTGCGACCAGTATATGACGCAGTTTACCGATGTTTCACCCATCGCGCCGGGCATTGACGACCGGAAAAACGCCATCTCGCAGGTTTCACTCTACTCCTACGGCGCCGCCTTTGGCGATGTGAACAACGACGGTTATCCCGATCTCGTTCTTGCCAACGGCGTCATCATCAACGGTTCCGCGGAATCACTCCTCAACCGGATTTTCATCAACGTTCCGGCGGACCCCACGCCCCAGGAACCCGCTCCGCGGCGGCTGGTCGACATGACCTTTGGCCTCGATGCCATTCCCAACACGATCGACGACCGCATGCCGTTCGATCTCGACGCATCCTTTGACATCAAACTCGCGGACTTCGACAACGACGGCGACCTCGAAATGTTTGTGTCGAATTTCGCCACGCCCAGCAACAGCACGATCGGCGCGCAAAACCGCTTCTATGACAACATGGATGTCGATGATCCCGCCATCAATCCCAATCCCGACATCGACAGCTACGGGGACGGCTTCTTCAAAGATGTGACCACGTTGTGGGATCCCGGCATCCTAAATGTGGGCGCGTTCCATCCCTACCCCTATGTCAGCAGTTCCGGATCCTGGCCGCCCTCCACGGCGGGATACGATGTTTCCACGCACTCGGATGTGGGCGACATCGACGGCGATGGCGACATTGACGTCATCGTGTCGAACCAGAACTGCTTCCTCGACCTGCTCCAGCAGCGCGGCATCAACCAGCAGGACACGCTGACAGGAATGACCAAGGGCGCCGTGCCTGTGCTGAGCTCCCTTCAGTTCAGCGAGCGCGTCCTCATCAACCACACGCGCGAGCCCGTTTACTACTCGCCCGACCTCGAGCCTCCTCCGGGACGCACAACCCTTTTCGCGGACGAGACGCTCGGCGCCGACGGCATCTTTGGATGGCAGGCAAATGGCTACGGCCACGATCGTCTGCCTCCGCTCCTGCCGGAATGGTTCGGCGTGAC
This sequence comes from Candidatus Sumerlaeota bacterium, assembly GCA_026398535.1. GTDB lineage: Bacteria > Sumerlaeota > Sumerlaeia > Sumerlaeales > Sumerlaeaceae > JAPLSQ01. Next base: position 13,151 of record JAPLSQ010000062.1, read on the forward strand.
CGACACCGTCTCCGATGACGAAATTGACTTCAGCAACTCGATGCAGGTCACGTTGTCACATTACTTCAGCAGCAACGCTCTGAATATCGTCGTCTTCAACCAGCGCAACGGCCCCGGAACAACCGCCGAAATATCCCCGGCGGGCACGTGGGACGGCGACGACATGGTTTATGTGAACATGGATGTGAACGGCGACAACAACCCCGACGGAATCTTCTGTTGCGGCAATTACGGCGACGAGTATCTGGATACCGATCCCGATCCCAACACCACGCACAAGTTCCTCGAGGCGGTCAATGTCATTACGCCCGTCACCCAGTTGCACATCGGCATCCCCGACGGACTGCCCGGCGCATTTACGTCGACGGAGAGAACCTATCCGCTCGATGAAAAGATCGTCGGCAACGATCAGACCATGTGCGGCCTCGTGTTCGACAACGACTTTTCGGGGTGGAACGAGATTTTCACCTTCAACAGCAACGCCAACGGCCCGATCAACTATTACTGCAATCGAACCTATACGGTCGGATGGATGCCTGAAGCTCCGCGCGGACGCATGCAGGGCTTTGGCATGTCCATTGATTACTACACGCCCACACCTGATAATACCGGCAGATTCTTCGGTTACAGGCGCAATGTGTTGAATCCGCCCAATCCGCACGAAGGCCGCCCGCGCAGCACGGTCACGGCGGATTTCAACCTCGACGGGTTACCCGACATCTTTCTCGCGACCGACACGACCGACAACAACGCCGATATCGGCGCGGCAAATGTGCCGCCCGGACTGAAGAGCGTGTGGCAGAACCGCGACATCATCTACTCCGGCTGGCCCGTCGGCACATTTGACAACTGGCTGTTCCTGCGCGACGGATTCACTTCCAGCGCCATCACCAACGAGTCGCGCCAGTATTCCGTCTATGTCGCAACGGATGACTTCGACCTCGATGGCGACAATGACGTGTTTGCCGCCAACGCCGGCACACCCGCCAACTTCTACCGCAACAACAAACGCGCGGCGGGCGTCGGCCCCACGCTGCCCGGACGCGGAAAACCCTATTACTCAAGCTGGCGCGAACGGTTTGACACCCCCCTGTTCGTTGACGGCACTAATTATCTTCTGCCTCTGTATTACATGGAATCAGCCAGCATCGCATGGCCCTTAGGCTTCTATTTTGCCAATGTGACCCTTGCCGCGGCAATGGCTGACATGAACCGCGACGGCCGGCTCGACCTTGTCTTCGCCAACGGCGGCATGTACACGCCGCAGGGCGAGATCCCCATACTTTACAAGAACAATGGAAAGATGCTCAACATGGGCGAGCATGTGTTCACGCCGGCCGCAAGCCCCTATACGGCGCCCATGCTGACTTCCGATCTGGCTGCCATGCCCTTCCTGTCAGCCACCCCGTCGCCGGCATACGATGTCAAGTTCGTCGACATCAATGACGACGGAGCGCCCGACATCATCTTCACGAACAACGGCTCGCCGCCGCGCATCTTCATGAACACGGACGACAACAATCCGTTGGTGAACAAAAACCCCGATCCTGACGGATTGCCCGACGGCATCTTTAAAGAGGAGCCGGACCGCGTGCCGCCGTTCATCGACGCAAAACGCTACATCTCGCGGCGCATGGCCGTCGGCGATGTGGACGGCGACGGACACCCCGACATCGTGATCGCCAACGGCACGCAGAACGAAGGCGGACCGAATGTGCTCCTCATCAACCGCCAGAAACCCGCCACAACCGAGTGGGGCTATTTCATCGACGACACGGACAACCGTCTGCCCGTCTGCCAGTATCTGAACATCAGCGGAAATCCAGCCGGCAGCGGACCAGTCATCGACGACACGAACGACGTGACACTGACCGACCTCGACAACGACGGCGATCTCGACATCGTCTTCGTCAACCGCAAGCAATACAGCACCGACCCGCGTCCGAATTTCTACCCGTATTGCCGTCTGCTGCTCAACGACGGCACGGGGCATTTCACGGAGATTCTGGACCAGCAGGCCGTTCCGGGCAATTGGCCCGTGCGCATTTCGCCATCGGCGGTCTATCCCGGCCGCTGGCCGATGTATGGCCGGCAGATTGACGGACAAGGCGTGCTTGTGGGCGATTTCGCCGGGCGCGGCGAACCCACTGAGGATATCAACGGCAACAGCACGGTCATCCTCGGCCCGGGCGCCTACAACATGATCGAGCAAACCGAGGACCTCAACGGCAACGGCGTCATCGATTATGAAGACCTCAACCACAACGGACGCCACGACGCCAACTACGATCTCGTCATCCTCACGGGCGACACCGACACCAGCAATATCATGCTGATGAACCATGACGTGGATACCGCCTCGGCAAATCCGAATCCTGACGCGGATGCATTCGGCGACGCCTTCTTCGTCGACGAGACAGAACAGAGGCTGCCGATCGGGGTCAAGTTCCCGACTTACGGCGGCGACGTGGGCGACGTGAACAACGACGGCCTGCTCGACATCGTGCTGGCCATCGACACGCATGTGACCAATGCGCCGCCCGCGATGAAAATCCCCGCGCAACTGCTCATCAACACGACACCCGCCGACGCGCCGTTCTCCGACAACATCAAGTTCGTCGACTGCACGGATTCCAGCACAAGCCCGACGTCGGGCGAACTGCCCGTGCTCAAGACGCAGCTTGCCATTGCTCACTCGGCCAATTTCCCCGGAAACGCCCACAACATCCGGCTGGCCGATGTGGACAACGACGGCGACCTTGACATGATCATCTGCCAGACGGGCCGCGGCGAGCAGTTCCCCATGAGCGGCTGGCACAACAACATTCTGCTCAACATGTCCAACCCCGCGAATTTCAACTCGCACAAGGTGCTTTCCGTGCGCGATCCGGGAAGCCCCATCCTGAGCTCCATAACGCCCGGCGCCGCATCGCAGGGAGAGACGGCCATGATCACCATCTTTGGCAAGAACTTTCAAGGCAACCTCGCCGTGGACTTCGGCGAAGGCGTGAGCGTGACCGTTCCGCCAAGAGTGGTCATGGGCCAGTACATCTATGTGGCCATCAAGGTCGACACGAAGGCCAAACTGGGGCCGCGCACCGTCATCGTGACCAATCCTGACGGCACAAAGGCGCTCAGCAACAACCGCACTTTCAACATTCTGCCCGTCGGCTCAACCGGCACGGCGGTGGGGCCTGAATGGCCGATTTACGAGTAATGAAATAGAATGGACTGACAGCCGGAAGACGATGCCGGTCCTGTTTTCCGCGTTTTTCCACGGATTTAGTGGAGAATGGTTTTCCAGGACGCCCACGGAAGAAACTTGAGCCTGAGGTCACACAACGGCTTGTTGCAGCATCGTGGTCATTTCCACATCGGTCAGCGCGGCGGGATTGGACTTGAAGCTGCTGGAGCCGCGGGCTTTGTCAATGATTGCGGGGATATCATCGATGGTGATGCCGTAAGCAGAAAGGGCGGGTGTTTTCAGCGCGGCGCACAGTTCGCGGAGCCGCGCGATGGCATCGGAGGCGCGCGCGTCACGTGAACCGCAAAGAATGCGCGCGGCCTCGTCGTAACGTTCGAGGGCGCGCGGATTCTGCTGGCGCGACTCCAGGGCGCGGATGTTTGCTTCGACTGCGAAAGGCAGCATCCGCCCGCACACGGCGCCATGGGGCGCGGGAAACATGCCGCCGATCGGACCGGCAAATGCGTGGACAACGCCAAGCCCGGCATTGGCAAGCGCGAGACCGCTGAACATGCTGGCAAGCGCCATATCCTCGCGCGCGGCGGCGTCCGAGCCGGCCTCATATGCGCGCCTCAGCGAGCGCGCCGCGCGGCGCAGCCCCTCGCGGCAAATGCCGTCGGTCATAGGATTGGCCCTGATGCACACAAACGCTTCAAGCAACTGGGTAAGCGCGTCGAGACCGGCTGATGCCGTCAGAACGGGCGGATTCGTATGCGTGAGTTCGGGATCGACAATGGCCACGCGCGGCAGCAGGAGCGTGTCGCGCATGCTGACCTTGATCCGATGTTCCGGCGAGGCGATCACGGCGTTGCGCGTGACCTCTGAGCCGGTGCCGGCTGTTGTCGGCGCGGCGATGAACGGCGCGGGGGCCCGCGTGATCCGGCGCCCGCCGCCAATGACTTCCAGGTAGTCCATCAGCGCGCCGTCGTTGGCGAGCATCGCCGCGACGACCTTGGCCATGTCGATCACGCTGCCGCCGCCCAAACCAACGATAACATCACTGTTGAAGTCGCGCGCCTGCCGGATGCCCTCTTCCGCCAGCGCGATGTCCGGCTCGGCGGCAACCGCGAAGATGCGCGTCTCGATGCCGCATTGCTTCAGTCCGCTGATGATCTGTTCATGGCGCGCCGGATGGCTGCCGGTGAGGACCAGCGCGCGCCGGCCCATTCCGGCCGTAACAGGCGCGATCTCGCGCGCCGCGCCCGGGCCAAAAATGATGCGCCCCGCTGTCGCGAATTCAAAGTTAATTTGAAGGCTCCCGCTTGTATGGCATGATGGCGAACATCATTCGTTATGCATTTTGGTATTCCTGAAAACGGTTATTCATGGCGGGACTTTGAGTCAATGAAGCAAGCAACCGTGACGTCGCTGATTCTGATGTTTATCCCGTGTCATTTGGGAGCGCGCAAGCCGCCGCGGCGAATCTCTGCTTTGCCTGAAAAAGTTTCTTGGCAGAGGTTATTGAATGATGGTTATTGCATCTCGAAATAACATGAATATGGAATCAGGGACGCGGACTTGACATGGTTGATCCTGAACTCGAACGGCAATATTCAGACTGCAAGGAGCTGATGGCTCTTTGGCTCGAATTCCACGATTTCTTCGTGATGGGCGTCAAAGGCGACAACATCACGCACGACAAAGAGGAGCAATTCCTCGAAATCAAGAGCAAGATAGCCATGCTTCACGACAGCTTCATAGAGGCCATCACTCACGATCAGAACATCGGCCAGGAAGTGCTCAACGTCGTCATGCGCACCATCACGCTCAAGCACCTCTCGCGCCAGAACGAGGCCGACAAGCGCAAGATGGAGATCGAGTGGCACGAGAGCTATCTGTTGCTTAATGAAACCATCGGCACGCTCGAGGACAAGCGCGTCGAACTGTCGCATGTCAACGAAACCCAGTACAAAACCAAGCAGGCGCTCGGCCACATGCGCCAGCGCCTTTCGTCCGTCCTGTCCAGCGGTTATTTCAAAATGGGCATTACGACCGTCATTGTGCTGACCGCCACGGTCGGCGTCCAGGTGTCGGGCCTTTACGATTATAACGATCTCGGCAAGATCGAGGCGCTCTACCAGCCGTATCGCATCGTCAAAGGGATGTGGCACTCCTTCGATCCCAACAGCCCATGGCCCAGCATCGGCGTCATCCCGCGCCGCTCCTTCACGGCGAAATCCAACAAGCAATGGGGCGACTGCGTGATCACAAACGAAACGCGCGAACCATTCCTCAAGCGTCCCGACATGGCATCCGTGAACAAAAAGTTCACCCCGTCCGCCGTCCTCTACCAGAAGGAGGTCGTCAAACTCAAGGACGGCAGCGGACAGGTGGAAATCCACACCTTCCTTATGCCCACCGCCAACGAGGCGGGCGACGTCAAGAGCACATGGAAAAACGCCTATGACAAGCTGCCGGCGGACTTCAGGGCCAAAATGCCGCTCTATGCCATTCAGGACAGCAACACCCTCAACGGTGTTGTTTTTATCACCAGCGACAACGGCGATCTTGCCAACGATATCAATGTGAATGTCTACGGGGGGATGTGATGTTCCGGGACTTTCATGAGCGTCCCTTGCGTCCTTCGTGGTGAAATAGATGAGCGAACGGTTTTACGCCGGCGAGCGCGGCCTTGCGGCAGGGCAGAGATTTCAGCTTGACGCGCGGGAGTCGCGTCACCTGTTGCGCGTGATGCGCGCCGCGCCTGGCAGCCGCATCCGGGTTTTCGGCGGCGGCCGCGAATTCGACGCCGTCGTGGCGGGCGCCTCGTCGGGGTTGGCCCTCGTGGAGATTCTCGCCGAGCGCCCGGCGATCCCCGCGCCTCGCATCAGCATGAGTTTCCTCGTGCCCATGCTCAAGGGCGGCCGCACCCAAACCGTCATCCAGAAACTCACCGAGTTGGGCGCCGCCGCCGTGACGGTTTTTTCCAGCGCGCGCGAAGTCGCCGATGTCGGCGGCGATAAAATCGGGCGATTCAGACGCATCGCACTCGAGGCGTGCAAGCAGTGCGGGCGCTGTGATCCCCCCCGCGTCACGATCGAGGGAACAGTGGTCAGCGCTGTCGATGAATCAATAATTCCGGTCAACCGGCGCATCGTGCTTCACGAGGGCGAACAAACCATGCTTCTCACATCTGTGCTGGAAAAGGCGGGCATTGACCGGCAACTGTTGAATGCTGAGAAACGCGCAGTCGGTGGCGTTTCGGTGCTCGTGGTCAGCGGGCCTGAAGGGGGATTTTCGCCGGAGGAAATCGGCGCGTTGCGCGGCAAGGCTGTGTTTGTGACGCTTGGTCCCAGAATTCTGCGCGCCGACACCGCCCCTGTCGCCGCCGCCGCCGTCATCCTCGCAGCCGCAGGCGAAATGTAATTTCCGCGGTGGCATGAGCATACCTGCCCATGGTTGAAATGTTTCAAGCTTTGAAGAAGGCGGAAATGCTCCCAAACCACATCACAATAAATTTTAAGCACGGATTATTATGTTCTTGAAATTATACGTACTTTCTGATGTTTGTTATGAAAATTCGGTTCAAACGATAAAAATCAATGTATATTTATTACGGAGGTTTTTCATATGAAGCATGGTATTATTGAGTGCCGGTTCAAGCGTCGGGTGGCATTACAGGCGTTCACCCTGATCGAGCTCCTCATCGTTGTGGCTATCATCGCCATTCTCGCGGCCATCGCCGTTCCGAACTTCCTGGAAGCGCAGGTGCGCGCAAAAGTCAGCCGCACCAAGGCCGACATGCGTTCGCTTGGCACAGCCATGGAATCTTATACAGTTGATAATTCAAAGCCCGCACCCACGTTAAACCAAAAACCGAGGCGCGTGTTGATCGCTTTCACTTTCTAACATCACCTGTCGCCTACATTTCGTCTGCCATGTTTGACGTGTTTCAAACCGGCGCCAGCGGAAACGATCCCAACGCCAACCTGATCATCATCTGGAGCCCGACTTTCTGGGATAGCGGCACTGCTCCTTGGTCGACAGCAGGCACAAACATGGCGCCCAAGTACTTCGTGGAACAATATTGGAAATCGTCGGCACAGGATCCCAAAGGATTCTGGGTGGCCTTTTCATTTGGTCCTGACCGCAAGGCTGAAGTGCAGGTCTATGGCGGTCTTCCAGTGTTCGGTCTAAGGGATTATGATCCCACCAATGGGACGATGAGCGGCGGCGACATCTTCCGCGCGCGCGGCGGCGGTTGACAAGCTTGATTCTCCGGTTTGTTTCAGGAAATCTTATTCAGGAGGATTTTCGCGCATGGGTCCGACTGCTTGGTTGACATGTCATCCGCGGATCAATCCAAGCCGATGGTCATGGTCAAAAAAGCGCCGAACAGTTACCATTGTGTAATAAAATTTGTAATCATTAACCGTGAAAGGACAATCATGCAATCCATGAACAAACACTTCTTTTGTCCATGCACGACGAAGCGCGGGGGATTCACCCTGATTGAGCTCCTCATCGTTGTGGCCATCATCGCTATTCTCGCGGCCATCGCCGTTCCGAACTTCCTGGAAGCGCAGGTGCGCGCAAAAGTCAGCCGCACCAAGGCCGACATGCGTTCGCTTGGCACAGCCATGGAATCTTATACAGTTGATAACACCAAACCAGGACTGAGATGCGCGTTGACCGCTTTCACTGGCTGACCTCGCCCGTCGCCTACATTTCGTCTGCCATGTTTGATGTGTTTCAAACCAGCGCCAGCGGAAACGATCCCAACGCCAACCTGATCATCATCTGGAGCCCGAAATTATGGACGCTTGGCACGCTTGTCAGCGGAACGAATAACTGCGCGCCGCTTTTGTTTAAGGAGCAGTCATGGAATTCGATGACGCAGGACGCCAATGGATTCTGGGTTGCTTTCTCGTTCGGACCCGATCGGACCGCCGAGGTCATTAGGTATGGTGGATCAATTCCAGCCTTTGGACTCAGGGATTATGATCCCACCAATGGCACGATGAGCGGCGGCGACATCTTTCGCGCGCGCGGCGGCGGAAGCTGATTTTTTTCATGGGAGAGCGGGCGTTCCCGCCCGACTCCGAAAATTCAAGGCCTGCCTGAAGCGCGGGCGCCTCATCCCTTCAGTCCCGACATCACGATGCCCTGCGTGAAGTAACGCTGGCAGAACACATAGATGGCGAGCACGGGCAGAAGAACCACAAGGGACGCGGCCATAAGGTAATTGTAATCGGTCTGGTAAACTCCCTGGAACATCTGCAGTCCGAGCGCCAGCGTTTTGTTATCGGCTGACCGCAGATAAACGAGCGGCCCCCAGAAATCATTCCATGTCCAGATGAACCCGAAGATCACGACGACGGCCAGCACGGGTTTGCTCAGGGGGAGCAAGATCTGCCAGAAGATGCGCAGCGAGCTGCAGCCGTCGATGCGCGCCGCCTCGTCAAGATCGAAGGGAATGCCCTTAAAAAATTGTCGCAGAAGGAAAATGAAGAACGGCCCGCCGAAGAACGCCGGCACGATGAGCGGATAAAAGGTGTCGATCCAGCCGAGGTAGCGGAACAGGATAAAACGCGGGATTTCCGTGACCATCGCGGGCAGCATCATCGAGCTCAGCAGAACGAGAAACAGCGCTTCGCGTCCGGGAAACTTAAGCCGGGCGAATCCGAATGCCACCAGCGAGCACGACAGAATCTGCCCGGTGATCACGAGGCAGGTGATGATGAGCGTGTTTTTCAGCAGCGCCATGAAATGCATGAAGCCCAGCGCCTCGCTGAAATTTGTCAGGCGGACGGGGCTGGGAATCCACACCAGCGGCACCTTCTGCACCTGCGCCGTCTCCATCAATGATGTGCGCGCCATCCACAGAAACGGCAAGGCGAAAAAGAACGCGCCCACCGCCAGCACGATGAACAGCAGGCCGTGGTTGATCAGCCGGATCTGTCCCGCCGCAAGCGCGCCGCGTTTGCCTGACCCGGGGGTCATCACTTGGGAACGCAGGGTGTCCGTCCGGCTCATTCCTGATGGCTCAAAGTTCCCGCTATGTTTGCTCATAATGCACCCAGCGCCGCGACATGTGATAGTTCCACAGAGTCAGTGCGAGAATGATAAGGAAAAGGATCCATGCCATCGCGCACGCCTTGCCCATCGAAAGGTATCGGAAGCCTGTCTGGTACAGGTTGAGCACATAGACAAGCGTAGAGTTTTCCGGCCCGCCGGGCTCGATGGACGCTCCCGCGTTGCTCGTCATCACGAACACGGTCGTGAAGACTTGGAATGATCCGATGATCGCCATGATCAGGTTGAAGAAGATTGAGGGGCTGAGCATCGGCACGGTCACGCTGCGGAATTTCTGCCAGCGGTTCGCTCCGTCAATGTCGGCGGCCTCGTAGAGTTGCTGCGGGATGCCCTGGAGCCCGGCCAGGTAAATCAGCATGGGCCCGCCCAGCGCGCCCCACACGCTCATGATGATGATCGCCGGCATGGCCCACGCGGGCGAGGTGAGCCAATCAGGCCCCTTGACGCCGAAGAATCCGAGAAACGAGTTGAAGAGGCCGAGATCGGGATTGAAAATCCAGCGCCACAGCAGGCTCACCGCCACGCCCGAGGTCAGCGCGGGAAGGTAATAGATCGCCCGGAAGGTGTATGACCCGCGCATCTTCACGTTAAGCATCAGCGCCAGCAGAAGCGAAAACACCAGCGACAGCGGCACCGTGAGCGCGCAGTAATAGAGCGTGTTGAGCAGGGAGCGCCCGAACAGCGGATCGGCGAAAAGCTGGCGCAGGTTCTCCAAGCCAGTCCAGTGCGGCGGCGACAGCAGGTCGTAGCGGCAGAAACTGAGATATAGCGAGGCAAGCACCGGGCCAAATGTGAACAGAATGAAACCCACAAGCCATGGCGAGATGAACATGTAGCCTTCCCAGTAGCGCCTGTTGGTCCGCGCGACGAGCAGCAAACACAGTCCCCCAAGAATCATCAGTCCCACCATGAAATAAAAAAGGAACGACGCATTGCCGGCGCCAGCCTCGGGCTTGTAACCGCGCGCCCTGTCGGTGCGGATATTTTCGAGCATTTCGTTGGCCCGCTGCTGGACTTCCCTGATTGCCATGGCCGGCGTGAAGTTGCGGTCGGTCCGGGTGTGCTCAATCGCCGGCTGCCAGATGAGCGAGCCGAACTCGGCGCCCCAGAAGGTGTCGGGGACAATCTTACCGGCATAATTGATGGCGTCGAGGAACACCCTGATGCTGGCGGGGGGCGGCGCGAGAAAGTAGTCGCTGCTGTGGGCCAGCTTGTCCAGCGCGGGCGTGCAGTTCTTCTGCAATCCCAGCAATTCCTGCCCCTCGATGGATGAATAGAACTTGACGAACTCCCAAGCCGCCTCCTGGTGTTGCGTGCCGAGGGCAATGCAATTGCCGCCGACGGCCAGCATGCAGCAGCGCGTTTTTCCCTTTGGAACGGGCGCCACATCCCAGGAAACGTCTTGTGTGGTGCGGATGAGCTGGGGCAACATCCACGTCCGGCCGACATACATCGCCAGCTTTTGGTTGGCGAACAACTGGATTTCGTTGGTGTCCATCGCCTGCGCGGCAGTGGGGGCCTGACGGCCATACATCGCCACGGCATATTTGAAAGCGGCCAGACCTTCCGGCGAGTCCACAACGCATCGCGTGAGATCGTCGTTGAAAACCTTGCCGCCAAAGGAGGCGACCAGGAGGCCATAATCGGGCGCCAGCGCGCCGAACACATCGATGCGGCCATCGCCGTTGCGGTCGATGGTCAGCGTCGTGGCGGCGTCGAAGTAGGTCTGCCACGTCCACGACTCATCGGGATATGGCACATGACGCTCATCGAAGATGCGCTTGTTGTAGAACAGGGCGTCGGTGGAAAAATGGATGGGATATGCATAAAGTTTGTTATCGAACGTGCAACATTTGACCGTCTGCGGCAGAAAGATCGACATGCTGATGTTGTCGCGCGCGATCAGTTCGTCGAGCGGCAGCACGACGCCCTTGTCGACGAATTGCGCGAGGTATTCTGTCGTCACGTACATGACGTCGGGCGGCACGCCCGCGGCGGCATCGGTCAGGAAAACGCGCGTGGCGCCGGTCGTTGCCTCGATCTGGATCGTGATGTCGGGATGACGCTGCTCGAATGCGGCGACCAGCTTTTTCAGCAGATCGATCTGCTCATACGATGTTTCCCATGACAGGTAGCGCAACTTTGTCTTCACGGCGCAACCGAGCGCCGCGACAGCCACAAGACACACTATAAGGGAAAATCGTTTTATCATCGGCTTGATTGGGGATTTTCTTCAATCTTGAAATAAGTGTGTCAAGGACTGTTTGCTATTTGCCGGCAGGAATAGTGGTGCGGGCATCCTGCCTGCTTATGCGCCTCAATGCATGCCCCAAGGGAGGCGTGAGCATGGCGCCCGCCAGTCCAAATATTGCTCACTCCAATCCCGCGCTCAGCGCCGGCCTCCGCCAGAATGCGCGCCGCCACCGCCGCCGCCAAAATGCGCGCCGCCGCCGCCGCCGCCAAATGAGGAGCCACGGTAACCGCCCATCGAGGGCGCCCTGCCTGCGTAGCTCGGAACGCTGCGGGGCATGGAGCGCTCGTAGCCATAACTGCCTTGGGGGGCATAATGCGGAGCGGACATCCTTGAGGTTGACCATCCAGCCGATGAGTAGCGTTGCGGCTCGAACGGGCTGACGCTTGGCGAACTGCCATAGTTTCCATAACGCGGCGTTGTTCCTCCGCCCGCCCATCCGGTTGATGCGCCATAACGCCCTTGCATGGAGCCGGCGCCCGCGAGCGCGCTGCCTGTGTAGGGACGCGTATTGTCGCGCCACTGCTGGTATGTGTTGGCGTGCTGTTCGCCAATCTGGCGCGAGTTGGCGTCGCGTTCGAGTTGTGCCATGTTTTCGTTGCGCCCGGCCAGTGCGGCCCCGGCGCCCTGCGTCAGGCCTTGCTGGCGCAAGTTCCGCTCCCCCGTTCCCGCCGCCGCGTATTGCGACCATTTGCCGTTATCATAACGGTTCCATCCTCCCGCATCCCTGCGATAAATCTGCCCGTCCTTTCCGGCAAAAACATTATTGTTGGTGATCCCGCCCCTGGCGGAAATCCCGCTCATGGCTGTCGTGAGGTTTCTGGGGGTGAAGGGGCTTATGGGCGCGCGCGGCACGATGGCATTGCTGCCCCAGCGCTGGCTGTAAAGGCGGCCCGGCACGTTCCAATCGTGGTTGTAATGCCCCCAGTAGCTGTGCCAGTCATGCCAGCCCCAGTAGGGCCGGCCCCAGTAATTGCGGAAGTAATCATAGTGGTAGGAATAATGGTAGCCGTAATTCCAGCCGCCCGTGGGCCAGTCATAATAGGCGGCGCCGCCGTATGAAACGGGCCATCCATAATAAACCCCGCTATCAATGTAAGGCTGGTAATAGTAACCCGTTCCATAGACCAGCGATCCGTCCGCGACGAGGCCTCCCAGGTAACCGAGCGTATAACCGACGTCAACCGTGTCGGGCGAGGAGTCGTAGACGTTCACATAAGTCACGGGATAAACCGGGCTTGTCGGAGGTATGGTGTAAATGCTGCCGGGCACGTCATCGCAAACGCTCCACGGGCCTGTGGGCGAATCAGAAACAAACCACACGCCATTGTAACAGCAGTAGTATTTGCCATCCGCATTGATGACGTTGTACGAAGTGTTGGCGGCATAGCTCATTTGCGTGTCCCCGATTTTCTGGAACTGGGGCTGGCCTTGGTAGGTTACGTTGACCTTGGCCTGGTCGCGCTTGATGGTTGCCACGCGCGGCACTTGCGCCATGATGACGGACTGTTTGGCTTCTTCTGTTCCGGGGACGGACGGCAACACGGTCGCGCGCGGGCAGTCCGGCGGGATTTTCGCGAAATCGGGCGGCAGGCTGCCGCGGGCAGAAACCCATGGCCCGTCGAGACTGGCGGAGCGGAACCAGCGGCCGGAGATCAGGAAATAGTAATTGTTTTCCGAGCTGTCGAAAAACAAATCGCTCGCGGTGTTGCTCACATAAAACAGGTCGGTGGCTGGAATATCGGCGAGTTTGGGAGGACCGTCAATGTTGATCAACTCGGCCGGCTTCTTGCTCACGAACACCTGCGGCGCGGGCTCCGAAGCGGCTGCCTGGGTGGCCGTGGTCATTTCCTTGAGCACGGCCGCAAAGGGGTTGTCCGGCGGGATTTTCGCCAAATCTGCCGGCGGCTGTTGCGCCACCTGCCACGACCCGCCCATAAGAGCGTCGGTCGTCAGCCATTGTGAACCTGCCAGCAGGTAGTATTTTGATTCAGGCTTGCAGAAGAAAAGCTCCATGTTGGAGTTGACCACCCCGGCCAGATTTGTGCCGGGAATGTCCTTGAGCACGGGATCGCCGTCAAGGTCGACAAGGAACGCTTTCTTCTGGCTGACGAAGATGACGGGCGGATCGTAGGAGACAACCACGGATTTATCAAGCGCCTTTGTGCGCTTGATGCTGGCAAGCAGTCTGTCGAGGGAGATAACCTCCGGTCCCCGCGGAAACAGCGCGGTGGCGATGTCGGCGGGGTTGCTGGTGGATGAGTCCGCGGGCGCGCCCGCGGGAAAAGCCTTCCCCGTGATCCGGACATTCATGAGCGCCACCTGGTGGCTGTCAGCGTCGGAGACCGTATCGGCGCTGAAACTGATTGCGCCATAGGCGGGATTGCCCTTTGCCGTGGTGACCTGAACGGCTGTCCTTGCCGTTAGTGATGTCTGGTTGTCCCACGATTCAATTTGCGGCTGGTAAACGATCAGTTTGGCGTCGTCCTGCTGGTAGAGCCGCGGCCAGCCGGGATCATCCGCGGCAGCATTAAGGCAGGAGCAGGAAAGCGTTAATAACGAAATTACAAGGATGGAAAAACCGGTCACGGATTTCATTTTCGCACCTTTGATTGCAGGATTTTAATGCTTGGTGGTTTATTGTCATTCTATTTGGAACTGTGAGTCAAATCAATTTTCCCGCAAGAATAAGGCGCGGCGATGCGGGCGTGTGGGGCGCGCCGGAATAGTCCCCGAATGTGGATGTGATCTCAAGCCCCGCACGGCGCATGGCATCGGCAAGCTCGCGCGGGGTGAAGAGCCGCACTGACTCGCGCCATCGGATCTCCACACCGGATGCGCTGTGCGCGAGTCCCGTTTTTTCGATACGCGGCGGCTCGCCGGTGATGCGGCGGGTTTCGCGCACCGTCCAACCGCCGGGCGCGCGCCGGCGCGTTTCCGGTCTTAATGCGTCACGCACCTGCGGCTCATTCATGAAATCCAAGACTACATGGCCGCCTGGCCGGCAAACCCGCGCAAACTCTGCCAGCACGGCGTAATTCTTCTCGTCTGACTGGAAGTAGCCGAAACTCGAGAACAGGTTCGCAACGAGGTCGAAGCGCCGCGGACCGAAAGGGATGGAACGCAGGTCAGCGCGGAGGTAACAAGGCGCCGGTTCCGCGGATGATTTCCGCGCCTCGGACAAAAGATCGCGGCTGAGATCCAAGGCGTAAACGGCGCAGCCATGACGGGCGAATTCGCGCGCGTGGCGGCCGGCGCCGCAAGGCGCATCCAGAACTTGCTGCCCCGGCCGCAGACAAACCGCGCGGGTGATCAGATCGACAGTCTGCCGCGCCTCCTTCGCGTCGCGATGGGCGTATATCGGCATATATAATGCCCGAAAAGCCTCATGGTACCATTCATTCATGGCGCGGCATCCGATGGGAAGAAATCGTGCGTCGTGTCGTCAAGGGCGTCTGTCATGGGTTCATCAGCGCGGTTCACGATTTGGCGCATGATGGCGGCGCCCGGCATGGGCGGGATCATTTCGGCGCCGCCTGCGGCCAACTGGCCATGCGCGAATGCGCGGGGCGAGTCGCGCGGAACTTTTACAACGAACAAGGGGCGCCCGTATGCGCGCGCGCGGCCGACTGTATTGAGCGTGCCGCCGCGCGCGCCTGTTTCAGCCACGATGGCAGCGCCCGCGTGAGCCGCGACAAGCTGATTGCGCGCTTGAAAGTGCCATAGTTCCGTTTCAAGACCGGGAACAAATCCGGAGACAACGAGGACGCGTTTGCCGCCGGCATGGACATGGAATGAGGGCTCATAGGAATCAATAGGCGTTGGAGGAAAAACGATGGTGGCGCCGCCCGCTTCCAGCGCTCCCTCGTGGGCGGCCGCGTCGATTCCGCGCGCGTTACCGCTTGCGACGGCGCGCCCGGCCGCCACGAGCGCCGCCGCGTAGGCGCGCGCTGAGGCCACTCCGCTGGCTGCCGGACGCCGGGTGCCAATGATCGATACTGACGGCTCTTTGATCAGTTTCCATGCGCCGCGGAAATAGATCACGGGCGGCGCTCCATTGCGCAGAAAATGTTTTATGCGCGCGGGGTATTCCGCGTCGATCAGAGTGAGCGCCCGGATGCCCGAGGCATGCAATATTTCAGAGATAACCCGCGCCGCGTGCGGCGCGGGAATGTTCAAAGCGCGGAGGAAAGCGGGCCCGTTCGTTGCGCCGCGCCAATCGAGCATAAGGTTTCTCAGCCGCGCATCGCCCCGCGCGCGGTGCGCGGCGATGAGCCGGGTCAAATCATCAATGTCGTGTATCATCGCGGGCAATGAGCCATCCGGTCAATCGGCGCATTTTGCTTCTTTGGGCTGTGCAAACCACACTTGCGCCTTTCCGCCGGAAGCCATGCTTCCGGCCACACCGCACTTCTGCTTTGTTGTTTGCGCTGCGAGATCATGTGATAAAATTGCCGCCTGCGGTTGCGGGCTGCGGGTGTGACAGGCGATCCCACCCGCAACAGTTCTTCCTATTGCAACGGCCTGCGGGCGAAGGCGAACTGTTTTGTCCACTCCTTGCTGTAGAGCGGGTCAGCCGGATCGAAGCTCGAAACCTGCGCTTCGGGCGGGCAGGAATGAATCCATCGCTGTCCGCCAAGTGACACGGCGGCGTGATAAACGCGCCCCGTGTCATCACAGAAATAGATCAGGTCGCCGGGCAGAAGCGGCGGGCGATGCCACGGCGTTGCAATCATGCGCCCCACGATGACCTGTTGTTTGGCGTCGCGCGGCAGGGTCAGCCCCGCCGCCGCCGCGTAAGCGATGTTCGTGAGACCCGAGCAGTCCAGACCAAGGCGGCTGCGCGCGCCGAACACATAGGGCACGGTCAGGAATTCGGCGGCTGCGCGCGCCGCATTCATGCCCGCCCCGCGCGCGCCATGAGGATTCATTTGCGCGCGATCCAAGGGAAGGGTGACAGTGTCTTTACCCTTCACGGGGCGCGGCAGACGCACCGTGATCCCGGACGATTTTGCCGCGACGACCGGCAGCGCCGCGCCTGCGGGAATGCGGAATCCGTCCGTGAAACAATCCTTCTTCACGATGGCATTGTCCGCGATTTCCCAAGGCCGGAATTCATGCTCATCCATTCTCAGCACCGCGTCGCTGCGCACCCAGCCGATGTAGCCGTCGCCGCCATTCAGCAACAGGTAACCGCCGTCGGGCGTCTGGTCGAGAAGAAAAACCCGCTCGCCCAGAAGGAGTTGCGTCTGGGAGTCGTCGCCCTCGCCAGGGCGTCCCCAGATGAGCGCCATCGGAATTTGAACAATTCCGAAGCGTTTGCCGCCAAGCCTCGTTGAAGGAAGAAGCCCGATCTCGTTGCGTATGGGGCGGCATCCGGCCGTCTTCAGGACGTCTTCGGCAATATTCGACAGCTTTTTATAATTCGTGTATCCGCGCAGAATCCATGTGTCCGATGTTTTTTCAGCCGAGACCCGCAGAAGAAAAAACGTGGGATCGGTCAGCACGCGTTTCTTGTAATTTTCGATAACCCACTCGGCTTCGGCGGACGAACGTGGAGCGAACTCAAATGGCCATGCCTGGAGCGCCGCCTTGACGAGTGCGAGTGGTATTCCGGGATATTTTTCTGTCAGGGCCTTGTCTTTCTGTTTTTCGCGCGCGGCTGAAGCGTCGGCCGCCGCGGATGCGGGAAAAAGTTGCGCGCGCAGCGCCGCGAGTTCCGCGCCGCGCTCGCGCCAGACGCGCGTGATTCCGTTGTAAACGGCCAGCGCCTCGGCGCGGTGCGCTCCCTGTCCCGTCGCCGCATCAGCGGCCTGTGATGCCAAAGGGCGTCCGAAATCCACCGCGACGGCGGGTATGCGCGTTCCCGTGAGCAAGGGCGTGTTGCCGTCGCGCGCCTCGACTTGTTCCTTGCGGGGCATTGTCTTCTGAATTTCGTCGCGCATCGCTTCAGCCAGCGCGCGCTCAAGGCCCTTGTCATTGACCTGCGCATCATCCGGCGGCCGGCAAAGCACCATGGGCGCGCCAGGCGGGCGATCACCGGCGAACGTGTGCTGAATTGAGACGAAGATGTGCGAGAATTTTTCCTCGGCAAGCCGGGTGCGCGCGCGTGTCTCCTCGGCTGGCGATGCGGTTTCCGGCGAGGCCATTGGGCGGTCATCCTGCCGTGTCAGGAAAACCGTTGCGCCGGACTCGGACAGATGGTGGCGCAATTCGCCCGCCGCGAGCATGTTCATGTCCGCTTCCGCGCAACCGCCCATTTGCCAGTTGCCGCCGCCCGCCGCATCAATCGTGACAACCAAACCTTCAAGCGTTTTGCCCCGCGGCGTGAAGGGAAGATCGGCCTTGATGTCAAGCGTCGTCGTGGCGTATGCCAACGGGCAGCAAAATGCCAATGCTGTCATTAGTATTTTACTCATTGAGCGTGCACTCCAAACCATGTGTGAATCTTCTCAGGTAACCGATGAAATACATGATTACCGGCGAAAGGCAACGGTCAACATAATGAAAGACACATTATGGCGTGCGGATGCGCTCTCCTCGGTGCTCGACATGGATCAGGGGCCGAATATTGCCACCCATGAGGTGGCCGGACCGGGATCGCGGTTTGTGGCCGCGCTGATTGACATGACTATCGCGGCAACCTGGGCCGCGGGTCTCTGGCTGATCATGTTGAGAATGGCGCCGACGGTTGCGCCAGTGTGGAAGATGGCCGCAGTGGTGGTAACAGCCTTGGGGCTGCACATTGTCCTTTCGCTCATTTTTGAACTTGCCGCCCGCGGCCAGACAATCGGCAAGAATATCTGCGGTCTGCGTGCGGTCAGCCGCTCGGGCTGCCTCGCCAGTCCGGCGATGATTATTGTCCGCAACCTCATGCGCGCCGTTGACTGGCTCCCGATACAGTACGCGACAGGCGCTGTGAGCGCGATGTCATCCCCGTGGAGCATGCGGCTTGGCGACCGGCTGGCGGGAACGGTCGTGATCAATGAATTGAGCCTGAAGGAATTGCTCGAAAAGGCGCAGGCGCCCAGCAGAACATATTCCACTTCTCCCGACGCCTATCTGCTCGAGGCTTTTGTCATGCGCGAAGTAAACATGCCCAAGACAATGCGTGATGGCATGGCGGCCGCTCTTGCGGCATATTTCAATGAGCATTATCCATCAGACGATCCGGCTGCCGAGGACGCCTACAAGCGCGGCGATCACATCGAATATCTCCATGCCCTCTTCATAGCGGAATCCGAAACACACAGCGGATAAAATCCGCGGCGCCAATTTTTTCGCTGCATGGCAACGCAGGTTCGCAATCGTGACAAGCAGCCGGTGACGCTTGCGCGATTCCCCGGCCAGGGGTGTGTCAGAAAACATGAAGTATGATAAAAAGGAGATCCTGTCATGAAACGCATCATGTTGATATGTCCCGCTGTAATGCTTCTTGCGGTGATTGCCGTGGCGCAAACCACGGCGACACGGCCGGCGTATCGCTCCGATTTCCACACGATTCTCCAGACAGCCACGCCATGGGAGCCGAAATCGAACGTGCAGACGGACATGGCGCTCGTGGCTTCTGATGAAAGCGCGCTTGGTATCAAGCTGACGGCCGACAAACTCAGGTCGTGGAAAGGGAAGGGTTACCGTATTTTCGGGTTCGCGTCCGTGGCGCGCGTTTATGATTATTATATGAAAGGCGGATGGCGCGACCTCGCCGGCGTTGAGGACAAGGGCGGCCACGAGGGCGAGGTGCAGCGCGACCGCTTCGGCGCCAGGTTCGGTCCGCATGAATTCATGATGATGCCCACATTGCGCCTCCTGGAACATAAGAAGCTCTGGGCGAAAGCGTTTATCGACTGCGGGGCGGAAGGCATGGCCTTTGAGGAGCCCGACATCTTCATGAACGGCGGCTATAACGAGAGCTTTAAGAAGGAGTGGCAGGACTACTACAAGGCGCCTTGGCAGCCCCCCCACTCGTCCATCGCGGCGCGCGTGAAATCCGAGCGGTTGAAGGCTTACATCGGCCTGCGGTGTTACAAGATTCTCTCGGAGTACTGCAAGTCCTTGGGCGGCAAGGACTTCAAGTTCATGCTCGCCGCGCACAGCCTGCCGAATTACCTCCTGTGGGGCGTGTCGTTCAATTATTTTGAGACGCTCGCACTGCCCACCGTCGATATCCTTCAGGCGCAGGTATGGACAGGCTCCGCAAAAACCCCCGTCCTGTTCGAAGGCAAACTCGAACAGCGCATTTTCGACAACGCGTTTGTGGATTACAGCTACTGCGTCAATCTTGCCGAAGCACTCGGCAAGGAGGTCTGGCTGAACCTTGATCCGTATGAAGATGAGCCGGGTCTCGCGTTCGATTTTTACAAAATGGGTTTTGAGAACACCCTGGCGGCCAGCCTGATGTTCCCGCAAGCCGGCAAATGGGAAATCCTGCCTTGGCCCAACCGCATCTATACGAATGACCGCATTCCCCCTCTTTATGGCACTGAGATTCAAAATGTCATCGCGGCGATGAGCGCCATGGGACCGGTGAAGAAGCATGACTGGAACAAGCGTTTCCCGAAGACCGGCATCCTTTTTTCCGAGAGCGCGCTTTTTGAGATGCGCGATCCGCACCCCAGCAATCCGCAGTCGCTCTTTGCACTGGCGCTGCCGCTGATGAACATGGGCATCCCCGTCGATGTCGTCCCGCTCGAAACAGCGGACATCGGGGCTTACATCAACCGGTTCAAGATACTTTTTCTCTCCTATGACTGCTGCAAACCGCCCAAGCCCGAATACCATGCGGCACTCGCCCGCTGGGTTAAGGAACGCGGCGGCGTACTCGTCGTCGTTGGCGGATTGAACGCATACAACGATGCGCCCTCATGGTGGCGCGAAAAAGGATATGCGTCCCCTACGGCTCACCTGCTTGAGCAGCTCGGGCTTGGCCGGGTAAAAACACAACTCACCCCCCAGCGTCCCAAAGACATTCAATATACGGGCGTGCAAGGCAGCACCGCGAACCAGCACGGCGCCGCGAACCAAGGCGGCGTGCAGCGCAATGATGCCTTCGCCAAACTTTTTCAGGACTTCTTCAAAGACCTTAAGGGCGCCGACCATATCCCCCGCCGCGTGTCATTTGTGCCGAATGATCAGCATCCGGAGAGCAACTATCTTTACACGGCCATCGATCCCGGCTCGGCGCGCAAAGGCTTCCAGTTTGACAGCGGCCAGACCGCCGACTTTCGCTATTGTGACGGCCCCGGCTTCTTCAGCTACAAGTTCATCATGAATGGTCTGAAGAGTTTCAAGGTCAAGGCGGATATCACGCACAACTATGTCATCGAGGCGTCCACTGACGAAACAAACTGGAAGGAGCTTGCCCACTCGTACAAGCTGTCGGGCGGCGAGGTGCGCAACCAGGCCAACCGCAAGGAACTCACGCTCGACCTGTCGGAGTTTATCAGCACGGGGCCCGTTTTCCTGCGTTTTCGCGATCCCTCGCCGCAGGACGGCTGGGGACCGCTTGTGTTTCGCATGACGCTTGAGCCGGAGTATGCGGTTGAACCGCCCCCATCCGATGCGCCGCTGGCGCTGCGCGATGCGTATGGCATCGCATATGGTGTTCTCCCGAAGGCGGCGGGGCGTGTCTTTGTCAGCGGCGGGAAGGCGCCCGTCGTGTTCAACACGGGTTGCGGCAACGGAGAGGTTTTTGTCATTGGCGCGCCGCCCGCGCTTTTCGCGGCATCGAAGGAAAAGTCCGATGTCCTGCGCGCCATGTTCAGCGAAATCTGCCGCCGGCACAAATACCCGCTCGATGCCGACGGCATCTTCCATTTGACGCGCGGCAATTATCATGTTATCCACCCCATCTCGCGCGCGGCGAAGCTCGCTGGGCAGTTCATCGACATCCTGTCGCCGGAATTGCCCGTGATCGTTGATCCGGAAATTCCTGTGGGAACACCGAAAATCCTTCTTGCCATGAATGCGCATGCACTGAAACGGACACCCTCGCTCTGCTTTGCCTCCCACCGCTTGCGTGATGTCGTCGAGCGTCCGGGCCGCCTTGAATTTGTCATTGAAGGACCCGAGCGCATTCCCGCCGTATGCCGGCTGCGCACAGGAAACAGGGAACCGAAGAGCATCACGGCTGTTGCCCTTGCCGATGGCAAGCCGGTCAAAATCGGCGTCATCGGCAAGATTGATCCCGTGTCAGGGACGCGACTGGTGCAATTTGGCAATCGCAGCGGCGGCGTTCGTGTTGTGGTGGAATGTGACGGAGGCCGGCTATGATCATGGTTGCTCCGGCAAGCTCATCCTCGCGCAGCGACTGCCACGCCCGGGTAACCCTTGGGGCCGCGCGTGACCACGTTCAGCAGA
The DNA here is from genome assembly GCA_026398535.1 of Candidatus Sumerlaeota bacterium. GTDB lineage: Bacteria > Sumerlaeota > Sumerlaeia > Sumerlaeales > Sumerlaeaceae > JAPLSQ01. The sequence goes on from JAPLSQ010000062.1 coordinate 35,041, forward strand.
TCCTTGGCAACTGTTCTCCGCTCAGCATGTCGAGAATGCGCATGGCGCCTATGGCGCTTTTCAGGGTGACAAGACCCGCGGAACCTTTTTTCACGCGGCCGATGATCGCCGCGTCCGATCCGCCGGGCTGAGCTTTGAGGCGGGCGAGAGTTTTGGCGGCCTGCGGTTCGGGAACAAAGGCCGTGAAGCGGCCCTCGTTGGCGACATAGAGGGGATCGAATCCGAAGATCTCACAGGCGCCGCGAACTTCCTCGCTCACGGCCACTGATTTTTCGTCGATGACAATTTCCATGCCGGAGTCCCGCGCGATTTCGTTGAGCGCGCTGGCGAGCCCGCCGCGCGTGAGATCGCGCAGGCAATGCGGAGTGATTCCGGCATCGAGCAGCGCCATGACCGATGAGGCAAGCGGGGCGCAATCGCTCGTGATGGAGCTCTCAAAGGACAGTCCCTCGCGTTCGGCCATGATCGCCATGCCGTGCCGGCCCACATCACCGCTGATCAGCACGGCGTCGCCTTCGCGCACGCTTGAGGGCGCGATGACAAGATCGTGCCCGATGATACCCACGCCCGACGTGTTGATGAATATGCCGTCGCACTTTCCGCGGTCGACGACCTTCGTGTCGCCGGTGACAATCTGCGCGCCGGTCTCAGCCGCCGCCGCGCTCATGGACTGCACGACTCGCCAGAGTGTCTCCATGGGGAGCCCCTCTTCCAGGATGAAGCCCGCGCTGAGCCATGCCGGGCGCGCGCCGGCCATGGCAAGGTCGTTCGCCGTCCCGAACACGGCCAGCTTGCCGATGTCCCCGCCCGGGAAAAAGAGCGGATGCACGACGCAGGAATCCGTGGTGAAGGCGAGGCGGCGCGCACCGGCGGGCCAGTCAATGGCCGATGCGTCGTGGCGCTGATCGAGAAGCGGATTGCGGAACGCGACCGCGAACATCCCCGTGATAAGCTGGTTCATCAGCCGCCCGCCGCCGCCATGCGCAAGCTGAATGGCGGGGTAATCCGATATCGGGATCGGGCAACTCAGGGTGAATTCAATCGGCTGCGACATGAAAACAATTTGCCATCATGTGCATGCGCGGCTGCAAGAGATTATCGGTTCTTGCCCCTCGTTCTTCGTCCGTGGTTGTCCATGTTCTCCAAACGTATCAGGGGTTCTGGTCGAATTCCATGACTTCGAGCCAGTCGAGGGTGAAGCGTCCGCTGACATTGCTCTGTGCCGGCAGCGAGTTGGGGAACACGCCATCCACGAGATCGAATCCGAAGCGCAGCCGCCGCAGGTTTTCATTCTCCGGCAGCACGGCGGGTGTGTTGAAGTATTGCGTGTAGTAGCCGCCGTTGGTTTCGTTCCCGCCAGTGTCAGGATTGAGCGTTCCCGCGCCCGGCAACGCCTGCGATGCGATAAGGTTGGTCAGCTCGCCGGCGGCCTTGGCGCTGCCCACTTCGAGCTTGTTGGCCCAGCCCCAGCGCATGGCGCGCGCGCGCAGGCGCATCTGGGGATTGTTGTTGGCGTTCGTGTCGCTGCTCACATGGTAACGCACGCGGTACATTTTGTTGGGCTTGAGCAGCGGCTCGTTGCCGGACAACGGCACGAAGTCGTACGAAACATAGGAGAATCCGTTGTTGGGAACCATAGTGGAGTCGAGCGTGATGCTGTAGTCGTCAGCAACTGCCCTCGGGCGCGCCTCTGGAGTGTCGGAGTTGGGATCGGGATTGTTGTAGTTGCGGGCCGTCACGGTGCCGCGCGAGAAATCCGCGCCACTGTATGTCCGCGCGAGCGCGCCCTCGCTGTCCTTCGGCGCCGAGTAACGTTCGATGACGGTTTCGGCAATTTCGATGTTTCCCTGTTCGTTGGGGTAGATCGAGTAGTTTTCAATCGTCCCGAAGACCGTGAGGTTCTGCTCTGCAAGCGCGGGCACGTCAACAGGGTCGAAATCCACGGAGTATTTTGTGGGATTCTGCGTGTCGGTTGATGGCGCGTTGGCCAGCATGGCTTCGTTGGCCGACGGATCGAACTGTGTCGTGTCAAAGAACCACTCGGCGGTGTTGGCCATCGAGTAGCGCACCTGTGCGCGGATGCGCATGTTGGGTATCTGGCTCTGATCTTTGGGATCGGGCTGGCCGCTGCGGTTGATCCATGCGGTCATGCGGTAGACTTGGTTCGGATAATTCACATAGGGGACTCCGGGGGCGATCCACGTGGGGATGCGGTAACCCGGACCCGGGTCGGTGTGGAGCACAAGCCGTCCGCCATTGGCCGCGGAATAATAGGCTTGCTGGCGCGACGTGTCGCCCGCCACGCTGCTTTGCCATCCTTCGGTTGAGCCGATAAAATCGTTCAACAGCAGGGGCACTGGCGGGCACTGCGGCACTTTGGGCGAGATGTCGATCCGCCATGATTTCACTTCCCCGAATTGTTGCGCCACATTGTCGATGACGGTGAGTGTCCATTCGCCGCGTCCGGGCTGGCCGTCGAACAGGCTCAGCGGTTCCGCGGGCCGGTAGACTCCGCCATTGAAGACGGTGGCGCGGTCGGTGTCCTGAATTGCCAGCGGCGCGTCGTCGGACAGGGTCACATTGATAAAGTTTGCTGTGCGGTTGAGCGCCGAACCACCGGGCAGGTTGTCGAGCAGGGTGACCGTCTTGCGGCCCAAGGCGCCGGTGTAGACGAACTTGATGGCGTCCGCGGCAACGCGGATTCCTGAGCCGGTGTCCGGGAAATTATCAGTAATGGTGACGGATCCGCTCTTTCCGGCCTTGAAATTGAATGTGCCCACGACGTTCCAATTGCCGCCGTAATTGCGCTGATCCAGGAAAACGGTTGTCACGGGATCGGATGATGTCACGACATACTGGGCGCGGTAGGGTCTGTTCGTGCCTGCCGGGTGCCATTCGAGCGTCTGGTAGGGGCCGGGCGTGATGATTTCGGGTGTGAAGGTGACCTTGTCGGTCCCCGTGCCGCGCGCGGCTGTCAGGTAGCTGGGGCCGTACTTGTCGCCCGCGGAGGTCTCGCGCAGCCAGTTGCCGGTCACTGTCACGCGGGGATCCTCGTTGTCGATGATGATGTCCGCGACGCCGGGCGAGGTGAGCTTGATTGTCAGATCGCCAATGCGCGGGTGTGTTATGTTTGTCAGGTTGACCTTGACCGCGGCCGTCTCGTTGATGCTGTCCGCGTTCACGGAAGTTGACACGCCGGCGCCCGAGTTGTCGGGAATGGGGACGGAAACGAACACGAGCGGCTGACCGTTGGCCATCGGTTTTGCTGTTGATCCGTTCTGTGCGCGCGCCACGTTGATGCTGGGTGATGCCGTGTCGATATTCACCAACTGGGTCACCCGGAGATCTTCCGGCGTTATCGTATTGCGGATAAGCATGCCGGTCTTGATCCCGTCGGGATTTGTGAGCGGGATGTTGGTTGCGATGGCCGTGACGCTTCCGCGCACAAGGGCTGATGGCGGGGGTGTCGGGAAAGTGAATGTTTGGAAGGGAGCAATTTTTTCGCCCACGCGGAAGCGGTAATTCCGGCTCATGATGACGTTTGTATCGCCGCCTGTTTGCAGCGTGGTGAAATTGACCTTCACCGTGAACTCCGCGCCGCATGGCACATCGGGGGCCACATTGATCACGAGCTGCGAGGCGGGGAGGGTCGTTTGTTTTGCGGCAACAATGGAGTAATCATCAACATGCGACACGAGCACCGTGATGCCCGGCGCCGTGGTGCCAATGTCCGCCGTAATGCCCGACAGACTGGCTTTCTGGAACTTGTTGATGAACGGGAATTTCAGGCCGACTGTCTCGCCCGGTTCAATCTTGCCGTTGCCGTTGGGATCGAAGATGAGGGGCTGACTGCATGACACGGGCAGGTCATAAGCTTCCGCCAGCGCGAGCTTGCTGGTCGCCGACCAGCTCAGATCATATAAATGACTGAATGTGTACATGCGGCCCGCGACGTTGGACAGCTTTTTGGGGTCTTTGAACTGCTGCGTGGTATAATAATCAGGATTGGGCAGTTTGGGATTGCATGACGTATATGTTGTGTAATCGCTCTCGATAAAGTCCGCCGGGATGCCCTGACCTTTTGACAGGCCGATGACGGAAGGCGTCACGGTCAGCATGATCGGCGCGTAGATAATGGTGTCGGGGTAGTTGCCCGTGTCGAGCCCCATGGCGATCTGGAAGCTGTTGAGAGCCGAGGCGTCAGTAGCGCTCGTTTGGGGCACGCCTTCATAGGTCACGATGAACCAGTCGCCCGGAGCGTCCTCGGCGATGGAGACGGCCGGCGTGGTTTCCATGCCCTCGGGCAGTGGATCGGGCGTGGGATCAAGATCCGACAGCAGGCCCGATATGCGCGCCTGGCTGAAATGCTGGGCGAGATCGGCGGTTGGCGGCACGATCGTGTCGCCGCCGTCAAATGTGATTGAACCGTTCTTGTTGACGTACACTTCATTATAGGCTTTGCCATAGAGCCTGACGGCGCTTGAGGGCTGTGTGGACTCGAAATCGGCGGGTTCGCCCATGCGATCGACGAAAGTCAGGGTTGTTGACGTCAAAATGACGTCAAAGAGAAATTGATCTCCCAACGATTGCGCTTTCATCGTGTAATAGCTCTTGGGGTCGTATTCGACGGTTGTATTTGGCTGCGAATCGCTCTTGGGCGCGATGGCGGAATAGCCAAGGCCGCGCGCGGCGAATCCCCTCCATATGGCGATTTCATCCATCGCCGCGAAGGAGTCGTTGACCGGATCGGGCGAGGGGAAGGGCAGAAGAGCGCTCTGGGCCAGCGCGGCATCGATGACACTCTGGCGCGCATCGGAGTAGCTGGGATTGTTCGGCGTCAGCTTGAGCGAGTCGGTGACAAGTTGGAGCGTGTGCTGATTGCCCTCGCGCCATGTGGACCCGCCCGCGTTGAAATAATCCATGACACGACCGCGCACCTGCCAGAGCATCGCGGTGTAAAGTTCGCCCATGTTATGCACTTCCGACGCGCCATACTCCGAAAAACACATCGGGCTTTCGTTCGTCGCGGCGCCAATGTCCAAAAATGTGCGCGGCTCGGCGTCCGCCCAGGTGAGTGGACTGATGAAAAGGTTGGTGCTGTAAGGGAAACGCCGGATGCCAAAATAGTAGTTGTCGTATCGCATCCCGCCTAACTTGTAAGTGACCCACCCGCCGGTCGGCCAGGTTTTGTTGGGATCCTGATCGGCCACATAATCGCTGAGCAGGGCCAGAGAATAGAAATCCGACCAGCCCTCGCCCAAACCGCCCGCCTGCTGAAACATCAATCCGTAGGCGTTGCCGACAATCCTGTTGGAGAGACCGTGGGTAAGTTCATGGACCATGACATCATTGGCGATGGAAGAATCGCGGTAGGGATCGGGTCGCATGCCCGTGAAGACATATTCCTGCATCCGGCCGGATTGTCCGTCGGGTGGAGTCATGAAGTTCGAGTTGTCGGTTCCCGAGTAGTCCATGCCTTGTGCCTCAACGGGATCGGATTCGAGTCCGCCACGCCCAAAGTTGCGCGCCTGGAAGTTGCGCGCCTGCTCGGTGAAACCCAGCTCGTAGAGGCGGTCATGATACCGGTTCGTCCAGTAGAACATGTTCGTGAGCGCGCCGCTGTCGTAAGGTTCATTAAGTTTTGTGGGGCCTGTGCTCGAACTGACCGGGTACAACGCGGCGCCGGTGGTGTAGCCGTCAATCACGGGCGCGGGCGACCAGTTGTTGCCGTCTGATGTGCGGAAGACGAAGTTTCGGTTGTTGGGGCTTGTGCCGTTTTCGTTTCCGTATGGCATGGCGAATTTGCCGGGATCAAACACATCAACGTCGATTCCCTGGGGGCGATACTGGTCGCGGCCTGTCCATGTGTTGTTGCCGCGGGTGAAATTGTCGTTGTCGTCGATCCATCCCATGGGGTTGCCGGGCACATACTCGCTGACGATCGTCTTGGTGGAGCGCTTGATGGGCGGCGCCTGCTTGCCAAGTTTGTTGGGCGTGGTGGTTGGTGCGTCAAGCCAGGGCAATCCTGGCGCAGGACTATCCGCATCGTAAAATTCATAGGTGGCTGATGCCGTCTGCTGGTTGACGAAATCCTTGCGCAACAGAACGACCGCATCAGACGCGCTGATCACGAGGCCATAGCCTTCATTGGATGTGGTGATGATGACTTCCCACGCCATCGACACCTCGCCGGGGGCAATCGGGAAAATGACTTGTCTGGTGCTGATTTTGTCGTAGCCCTTGGGAGGTTCAAACGATGTGTAGGATGAATCGCTGGCGCCGGATTTGCGCACAAGGTTTGCAGGCGCGAGCGCGTAACCGAGGTTTTTCGCAGCGGCGCAAACGGCTTCCTCCACGGTGATGCCAGGCGCGCCGCGCAACACGGATTCATCATCAATTCCGGGCGCCATCGAGTTGACGAGCGAGACAACCTCGCCCTTGCCGGTGACGGCGGCGCGCAGTTCGCCGCCAAACACGGGAATACCGCCGATCTGTTGTTCGAGGGTCACCCAGTGCAGATCCGTGCGCGGATTCTGGTAGGCGGCGGTCGTCTTGACGTGATCATCAAAAGTTGCCGGATTGAGCCCGAACAACTGGCTGTTTTCCGACACAAAGGAGCGGACGATCTTGTCGGGCGTTTCGCCCATGTTTTCAGGCGTCATGAAACCGTCTGAGTTGCGCAGGCGCTCGGGCACGCCAAGGAACGCATGCGATTTGATTTCAAGGCCGGGCAGACGCAATTTCAACGACTCGGCGCCCGATTGTATGCCCTTGATGACGGTTTGCTGGCGGTTGAGCGAGTTGCGCAACGCGGCGCGCATGGGCGCGGGGGCGTTGGCCGGCGTGTAACGGACATCAAAATTGTCAAGCCGTTTCTCCTTGCCATTGATAATGGCATGGGATGCCGCCGGTGACATGGCAAGCGCGACGAGCGCGCTCAAAGTGATAAGGCGCCAATATCCTATCGGCGCGCGGAGATAAGAACCGTAATTCATGTGGCAAGACTCCACGTCACGAAATGACTTCTTTTGTTTTAAATAGATATGCCTGTTTGATCGAAACATCTAAACAATAATGCGGAAATGCAATGCAAGCCGAGAATGACAATAAAGAGTATTTGGTCGGACGGGTCGGGCTGTTTAAAAAATAGAAGATTGCCATCAAACGGCATCGCCGATGATTTTCCGCACCTCATTTTTGAAGTCCCGCCCGCGTTGCTCGTAATTGTTGTACATGTCGTAGCTTGCGCAGGCGGGGGAAAGGAGGACGACATCGCCGGGTTCAGCGGCGCGGGCGGCGCGGGCCACGGCGTCGGCCATGGAGGAGGCGCGCTCCGCCGCAGGCGTCAGCCCCGCCCAGCTTGCCTCGATGAGCGGGGCGGCCTGGCCAAACGAGACCAGCCGTTTCACGCGCTGGCGCACCAGCGGCGCGATGGAGTTGTAATCGCTGTTCTTGTCCTTCCCACCCGCTATCAGTATGACCGGCCGCGAAAAGCTCAGCAACGCCTTTTCGAGCGAATCGATGTTTGTGGCCTTGGAATCATTGTAGAATTCCACACCGGCGCGTTTGCCGCACAATTCGATGCGGTGCTCGACGCCGCTGAACGAGGCAAGACCGGCGCGGATGGCATCGGGCGTAGCGCCCGCATGAAACGCCGCGAGCGCCGCCGCGAGCGCATTCTCCACATTATGCAACCCCGGCACGGGCATTTCCTCCACAGCGATGAGCTTGTGCGTTGCGCCGTGCGCTGGGCGCAGGATGAGAAATCCGCCGGCAACAAACGCGCCGGGCGCACCAGGGTCGCCCCGCGTGGTGAAACCGTATGCCGCCGCGCGGCTCGAATCGCGGAACACCAAGCTGTCGTGATTGTCCGCGTTGTAAACGAAAGCGTCGGTTTCCCGCTGATTGCGCAGGATGGCGCGCTTTGCCCCGATGTAGTCGGCGTAGGCGGCATACCGGTCCAAATGGTCGGGCGCAAGGTTGGTGAGAACCGCCACCCGGGGCCGGAAGTCCTCGATGGTTTCGAGCTGGAAGCTGCTGATTTCCGCAACATGAACGGTGTTTGGTCCATTGTGATCGGGCGATGCCACGACCTCCGACCATGCCCTGCCGATGTTGCCGCCGGTCGGCGCGTCGAAGCCAGCCGCGGCGAGGATGTGGGCGATCCATGCCGTGGTCGTTGTCTTGCCGTTTGTGCCGGTGACGGCCACAATGACCGAATCCGGGTGGGCGAAGGTCGATGCCAGCTCGATCTCGCTGATGACGCGCATACCGCGGGCGCGCGCGCCAGCAACAAGGGGGTGAGATTGCGGGATGCCGGGGCTGAGGATCATGACCGTCAGGCCGTCGAGCAGTTGCGGGTCGGCCGCGCCCCACGAGGAGGGGATATCGCTGGCGTCGAGCTCCGCGATGGCGGCTCCGGCCTCATGCGCGGGCTTTTCATCCGCGACCATGACGCTCGCTCCGGCGCCGCGCAGAAGTTTCGCCGCGCCGATCCCGCTGCGCGCCGCGCCAAAGACAATGAAGCTCTGTTGCGCGATTTCGTTGCGTTTCATTGATGCTCACTAACACATCAGGGATGGAATAATTTTGAGTGATCTTGTGTTTATGGACTGCGGTGACAAGGCCGACCGCAAGCGTCATTTTCCCTGGCCGGTGACCCGGCGGAAAATCCGCTCCGCGCATGTCGCGCGCCCGTAGCTCAGCTGGATAGAGCAGCGGACTTCTAATCCGCAGGCCGCAGGTTCGAATCCTGCCGGGCGCGCCATTTGATGAAGATTTAAGGCGCTATGCCGGGTGTTCAATCCACAACACCGTATTTCCATCCCTACGCGATTAATACCAAAAATCCTGCTAAAAATATATTTCATCATCGCCCATATTTTTCTTGCGTGTTTCAATCACAATCGCGCAGAATCATTCGCAATTTCAAATGGAAGGTTATAAATGGATTCATTACTGGACAAGATCTATTCCCTGTCGCAGGAGGAACGCGATGACTGCCGCAAGCATGTCATGCTTGGCGGGGGAACACCCGGTCCCACGATGGTCAAGGGCAAGGGAATACGTCTTCAGGATGTCGACGGCAAATCATACATCGACTGCACATCGCAGAGTTGGGCGATGTATTTGGGATTCTCCCATCCCGAGATTGTTGGAATCATCAAGGATCATGCGGAGAACCTGACGCACATTCACCAGGGATTTGACACTCTGACCCGTCTTTATCTGGCACGCGAGATCAGCCGCATCTGCCCGCCCGGTTTTAATCGCGTGTCGTTCACGGTGGGGGGAGGTCCGGCGATCGAGGCGGCCATGAAGGTCGCGTTTCTCAACCGCCCCGGCACTCAGGCATTCATCAGCCAATATGACAGTTATCACGGCACGACGCTCACGGCGATGAGCGCCTCATGGCATTCCACGAAAGCCAGCGGGAGCTACATGGGTGGCAGCCATTTTCTGCCGCTTCTCATGAATTTTGCGCGGTTTCCCAACCCTTACCTGTTGCGTCTGCCCATTCCGGGCAAACATGAATATCCCGATGTGGCCTGCGCCGAGGTGTTGCGCACTATCATTGAGCGGGGGATCAACGGCCCGCCCACCGCGGTCATCGTGGAACCTTTGCAGGCCAGCGCGGGACAAATTCCGGCCACGAAGGCCTATCTCCAAAAAGTCCGCGAAATCTGCGACGAATATGGCGCGATCCTCATTTTTGACGAAATCCAGACGCTGTGCCGCATCGGGCGTTTCACCGCCGCGGAATATTACGGTGTGGATCCGGACATCATTGTTTTTGGCAAGGGACTGGGCGGCGGGCTGCCCTTGGCCTGCATCGTCATTCGCGACGGTCTCAAGGGCTTTGGCCATGATGTGCAGGAGTTGCACACCTTCGCCTCCCCGACGCTTTCGCATGTGACCTCAGCAAAAATGATTGAAATCGTCAGACGCGACAACCTGCTCGAAAACACGCGCAGGATTGGAGCATACATCGCGAAAAATGTGGAGTCGATGCGCGACGAATTCCCCGAGGTCGCCGAGACGCGCCAAGCCGGGCTTCATATCGGCGTGGAGTTCGCCCGCCCCGACGCCGCCCTGACACCAATGCCCGCCGAGTGTGTGGCCATTCGCGACGCCGCCATAAAGCGCGGGTGCATCTTCGGCCTTGGCGGCGTGCGCAAACAGGTGCTCAAGATCAAGCCGCCGCTCATCACCACGCAAAACGAAGCGGACACGATCCTGTCCATCTTCCATGATTGCGCGGCGGAGATACTGCGGGCAGGCAAACCCCGCGCGGCTGCCAGCAGCCGGAAAGACAACGCCGAGATGGCCACGGTGAAATGATGCGCATGCCGCATGATTTTTTAACATATATGGTAGAATAACAGGAGGAAACGGCAATGGTTGTTCCCCGTTCATGGAATGGCCTGAAGAAGCGATCTGGTTTCACGCTCATCGAGCTTCTCATCGTCGTTGCTATTATCGCAATCCTTGCGGCAATCGCTGTGCCCAATTTCCTTGAGGCCCAGACCCGCTCAAAAGTCTCCCGCGCGCGGGCTGACATGCGGTCGCTGGCCACCGCGATGGAGTCATACCGTTCCGACTACACGCGGTATTGCTTTCCGCCAAGTTCCCCCAGGAGCTCTCCACACCCATCGCTTACATCTCCACCCTGCCCGAGGACGTGTTCAAAAACATGGGCTTCGGCGTCACGAATCCGTTCCAGCTTCCGCTCCCCGGCGGCCATCCATGGCGGCGTTACTCGCTTGGCACCAAGGATTCCGGGTGCGCGCTGTTTTTTGAAAATCCCCTTCGGACGGATTTCCGCGGAAAACTCTGGCTCAGCACGAGTCTCGGACCCGACCGCATCGAGGACATCTTCTCACCCTTCACCATGATGGAGTATGATCCCACGAACGGCACCATCAGCAAGGGCGACATTTCAAGGACAGGACCATAAGGCTGGCGTCGTCACATCAACATTTGACACATAAACAATAAAAGGAGGAATGATATCAGGGCATAGATATGGGTCATGCGAATGGACAACCGATTCTCATGGTTGTCAGGTTTTGACAGCGGGCGCTCCACAAGCCACCGCACAAACAAATAACTTATTCAGGAAAGGTGTTAACATGAGATCCATAAGAATGTCGTATGCGGTTCTATTATCGGGGGCGTGCTTTTTGACGAGCGGCTCCCTTTGTGCAGCCACAACGCACATCTCCGGAGGCGGCATGGACAAAATCAGCGCCGCCATCACCGCGACTTCCGACACGCCAAGCCTCATCATCATCGATGACAGCCAGACCTACACGGAGACCAAAAACATCTACGTGGGGCCGCGCAGCACCGCCGGTCACGCGGTCAGCATCGAATCGGCAGCCGGCCAGACGCCCACCATCGTTCTCTCAGGAATCTCGATGGTGGCCTATGCAGGCACAAACGAGGACGTGCATGTCGGCTCCGCCTCGGGCGGACGCATCAGCATCGATGCCCGCTCGCCGGGCAATCCCCCAATATGGTACATCGGCCAGTCAGACGGACGCACGGGGCCCGCATGCAAGTGGACTCTCGAAAATCTGGACATCGACTTCACCGGCTGGCCGCTGGATTGCATCACGTTCGGCGCCGGAGGCAATGATGCCGTGCAGCTCACCACCAACCAGACGCTCAACGTCATCAACGTCATCGCCAAGGGTGGCCCGCAGACAGTGGCTTCGCTTTATGGCGGGACCAACAGCACAACCAACACGGTCAACATCACAAACTGCATTTTCCTGGAGGCCACTGCGGGTGTTGATCTCGGAAGATACGGCATCAGCAATCCCAAGAGCGAAGTGGTACTGACGAGCTCCGTGATTTACACGTCAGCGGCGGGGGCCGGCCCCGGCACCGACTCTAATGGCGTCCTCGTCCGCGCGGGCGCGATGATCATCGACCACTGCGATGTGATCAATGACGGCGTGGGCGCGGCCAGCCGCGGCGTCATCACCGTCGACACCACAGACTACTGCGACATCAAGAACTCGATCATCGAGGGCGATGCCGGAGTAGTGGGATTTGCCGGCACATGCGTTGTCTCCGACAGCAACGTCCATGGGCGCACCATTCAGAATTACGGGTTTGTCGCGAACAATGTCATTGATGAATGGTCGCCCTACGCGTACATTGGCGTCGACACGACAAACGCAAATTTCTTCAAGCTCTACAACAACAGTGTCAGCCGCAATCACGGCTCCTCGCCCCCCATCGGCTCACGCGGCGTGTCGAACATCAGCGGCGTGAACGAGTGGCAGATTTTCTGATCCCGCAAATTCCCGCTGAAATCGCATTCAAGGCGGCGCCCATCAGGGTTGCCGCCTTTTCTTGTGTGGTTGGTGTTATTCCGGTTGTCCCGGGCAGACACCCCGGTGTTCACGGCGTCATTTGTCTTGATTTGAGCCAATAAGACGGACGGGGCGCGAGTCCAGCGGAAAAGCCATCGTCACGACGGTGCCTTCACCCGGATTCGAATAAAGATCGAGCTGGCCCCCGTGCTCCTCCACGACTCGCGACACGATGGCCAGCCCCAACCCCGTGCCGCTGAATTTCGTGGTGTAATAAGGCTCGAAGATTTTGCCGCGCTCGTTTTCGGGAATGCCCTTGCCGTTGTCGCCGACGCTGACAAGAAAACCCGAATCTGCGAGGGAGGTGCGCAGTTCGATGAGGGGATCGGGCCGCCCTTCGAGCGCCTCAAGCGCGTTCTTGATAAGATTGATGAGCGCCTGGGTGATCTGGTCGGGATCAAATTCCGCCGCAGGCAACTCGTGGTCGAGATGGAGGCGGACGGACACGCCGCGCGTTTCGGCCTCCGGGCGCATGATGGCCGCGGCGTGTTCAGCCACGGTGTTGATGTCGCCCTTTTTGAGCATGGGGCGGGTCGGCCGGACCGCCTGAAGAAAATCGTTTACCACGCCGCTCAGCCGCTGGATTTCCTCGACGATGATTCCGGCGGAGTGCGTCAGCCGCTCCTTGTTCATTTTTCGCCGCCGCTTGTCGTCCAGGCCGCGCTGCACAAGCTGCGCGTGAATCTGCATGGAATTGAGGGGATTTTTGATCTCATGGGCAAGTCCCGCCGCAAGACGCGCAATCGTCATGGCGCGCTCGGCGCGCCGGCGCTCCTCCTCGTGCCTGCGCTCGCGGGTCACGTCACGCAGGATCATGACCGCGCTGCCCTCGGTGTTGCCCTCATCGGCTTCGAGGGGAATGAGGGAAATCGCGATCGTGCGCGGGGCGTCGCCGGCGGGAATAATGATTTCCTCAGTGAACGCGCGTTTGCGGCGTATCGCAAAACGCGCCACGAGCGAACCGAACGCGCTGTCCTGGCACAAATCGTTGATGCGCTCGCCCGCGATCCGGCGGCGCGTGTCCAGACCGAGCATCTCCACAGCCGCATTGTTGGTGTAAAGCACCTCAAGGCTGGGACTCAGCACGACAATGCCGTCAAGCAGGGCGTTGAAGATGACTTCGAGAAAGTTTTTCTCCCTGACCAGCCTGCCCAAAAAACTCTCGATCTCCTGCCGGTCGATTTTCGACAGTTTGGAAAGGAACTTGCCCTCGAAGTTGCTTCTCTGCATATCAGTACGTTACAAGGATACCCTTAAAATTGACCACTGTTTTGCCTTTAGGAATCGATCCCCCGCCGAAACAGCGAAACTCGCGGTGAACGTTGTGCAGACTCAGCAAGTTGGCGCGTGAAAGACATTGATCGTTTTCATCCTTCCAGCATTCTATCGACACCATGGATGAAACGTTCGACCATGGATTCTATGGTAAGGTGTTGTATCGTTGGGAACAGGCCGAAGCGTGTGGCTGGTTGATCGAATGAAGTCGCGATATCAGGTAGCTGCCGCGCGAACTCATCGGGTGTTGTGTGGGCTGGAAGGATGACAGAATTATCGCGGGTCAGGTATTCAATTTCAGGACCATGAGTGGAAAGATCGAACGCAACAACAGGAAGATCATAGCATAGAGCATTAAGGGGTGCCAAGCCAATTGCCCCTGCAATGACGTACATGTCACTGGCAATGTAGATAGGCGCTAAGTCGTCAATGGATGTCAATGGTCCAAAATAAGTTATCGAATCAGACCCCATTTCGAAGACGGCGGTCTCGACTTCGGATTGGTCTTCGCCGGCACCCACCACAAAGAGGTGAAACGGTTTTCCAGACTCGTGCAGATGTTGCATGGTCTTGAGCAGAAATCCTACCCGTTTCTCCCGCCAAAGTCGGCCGACGTAAAGTAGTATTATCTTGCCATCAACTCCAAGACGCTTACGGTACTCGTTGCGTCGCGGCAAAGCATCGCAGAATGCCCGTCGCTCACGGGTAATATCAATCGTGTTGTTGAGCACAACCACACGATGACGTGGAAATCCCAGTTTAACAACAAGCTCACATTCACCGGGAGTGTAAGCGAAGAAAAAATCACTCCACAGAACTAAGCGTTGTTTCAACGCTTCGGTAGTTTGCTTGAATCGACTTGGCGAATGAGCTTGACGGTCGCGGACATGCCCCCAAACAGCACGCTTCGTGTTTGTGAACCGATAAGCATAAGTCATAACATATGTTATATGCGACATAAAATTATCAGTGATGATAGCGTCAAACCGGCGCGCAACCCATAGAAAGTCCTGCCAGATGAGGCGATGACGTCCAAGCGATATCAACCGCGTATTGCATGGCAGGATTGGAAAGTTCAGACTCCGGTAATCTACATGTTCCAAATACAAGCGCGGCGACTCGGATTCGCTGGTATCGAAGACGACTTGGAATTCCCATCTCTTTGGCCGATATTGTTCTAACAGTTCAAAAAAACGAACCCTGTAATGGGGGATTGTCGCGTGCTGTGAAATAAGGATTTTGGCAGGAGCACATCGTTCCATATCAACACACTTTATCCGACAAAAGCTCCAGCACTACTGGCAACCTTATAGATTTCAGGTGGGATCACAGCTTGTCAATTCTTTTCCACAAGGGTGTCGTCTGATAATTTGTCGAAGATAGCGTTGCATTCTTTCCTCGGTAAAACACACATCGCCGCCGCAAATCCGGCAGGAGACTGCTTCATTCCGTGTGTTTACCCCTTGAGAGCTTCGGCGCCGCTGACAACCTCGAGTATCTCCTTCGTGATCGCCTGCTGGCGCAGATTGTTCATTTTCAGTGTGAGCGAGTCTATAAG
>JAPLSQ010000145.1 GCA_026398535.1 Candidatus Sumerlaeota bacterium
ACGGCTCCGGGGCGTTACGATTGTGGGTTGACGGCAAGGCGGTATTGGTTACAGTCACGAGCTTGCCCGGCTGGAGCCTATAACCATTGTGGGTTGACGGCAAGGCGGTATTGGTTACAGTATTAATGAACGCGCGCGCGCGGAAGGTCGATTGTGGGTTGACGGCAAGGCGGTATTGGTTACAGTGCGGTTGACGGCGGTTGTTGCGGCTGACACATTGTGGGTTGACGGCAAGGCGGTATTGGTTACAGTAGTCCGCCCACAAGGCGTTGATTTTCAGTACTCTCGCTCCAACTGGAGTTAAAAAAACTCCAGTTGGAGCGGTTCTGTTTCGGGTTTGCGCTTCACTTTTCCGTAGTAAACGGTCATCTTTTCGAACTGTTTCCCGGTGACTTCGATGATGCGCACTTCGCCGTGTTGAGGGACGATTTCCTTGATGGCGCGTTTGTAGACGGCCGATTTCTCGTCGTTGGCTGCGAAGCGCACATAGACCGAGAACTGCATTTTGATAAATCCGAGTTTGAGCAGGGCGTTGCGGAATTGCGTGTAGGCGCGTCGCTCGTCCTTGGTTTTCACTGGCAGATCAAACATAACGAATGTCCACACGCTTCTGTATCCGCTCCATGTCATGGCGAGTTGGCGTCTGGTTGTTCTCCGTACGGACCGCGGATTCGGATGCTTGCTCATTGAAGTCAGCCACTCTTATAAGCCATCGCAGGCAGGCTGAGTTTGTCCGTCTCTCCTTCATAACAGTGACACAGCGAAGCCACGGCGCGGTCAATGGCGGTTTCGATGCTTGTGGTTTGGTTTTCCGAGACGCATTTTTCGTGAATCACGCCAATGAGCGCGGCCTTGGCCTGCTTGTCGAGTTCTGTTTTAGCGAGCAGATGGAGTTTGTGCGTGGCGAGATCGACCCACGGGCGGAACGGCTCGATGAGATCGTCGGCAAGGCAAAATCCGTTTGCGCGGTTGTGGTGATGGATACCGAGAGAAGGATTGAGTCCGGCGCCGCAAATGGCACGCGCCATGGCGGCGCGCAGGATCATGTAGCCGTAATTGAGAAAGTGGTTTGGCGGCGCGCCTTCGCGGTCACGGAGGAAGGTTTCGCCCTGCAGGTAGACTGCCCAGTAAAAGCGGGAAGCCTGCCCCTCGGTGTTTGACGTGTCACCCGACGCGACGTGCGCGGCCAGATTGTCCAGCCGTTTTCGGACAGCGTCATCGAGGCAGGCGGCGGCCTGATTGCGGATTTTTGTCCGAACAATCTTCTGCCACAGGCGCTTGTGGCGGGGTAGCGTGACGGTGAGCTGGAGCGCCAGCCGCTGGGTCTGCAGTGTATTGCCCTCCATCGGAACCACGAACGCGGCAGGCAGATGATTGTCGCCGCACAGGATGACGAGTCCGCCCGTATCGATCATCTTGATGAGCGTGGCGTTGGAAAATGACGCCATTGGCGTGTCGACAATGAGCAGACCGACATCCTCGGCGGGGAACTGGCCCGCCAGTTCCCCGCCGCGTTTGACGATCACTTGACCGCACCGAACCGAGAGAGAAGCGTCGAAGCCGGATATTTCTATGATGCGCTTTGTCATGCAAGCATCAGCTTTGCTCCGGGTGAATCTCACCCAGAAGGTTAATGGTCACCTTGCGTGGTGGAAATTTAGGGGGCGAGAGAGTCCGAAGATGAAACAATGTGCTATCATCCTTTAGCCCAGATGCTGTGTGCGATCGAAAGGATATGTTGGTTCTTCCGTTAATTATGGACATTTTTTGAACCCGATACAGATGCTCTATTCCCTGTTCATTCCGCAGCATTACGGTATCGTTTTTGCATAGCGACATTAGAAACCGGGCATCAGGGCATGTGGGGTGCTTGCGGCAGATGACAGGTTCCTTGTTTGCACAACGGCGCGCGGCTTCGTACAGTGTGACGCCAAATGCTTCGTAAATGCATCTCCCATTATCTTCCCTTATAAAAAACACCAGATGATGATTATTGCCCGGTTTCACATAACGGTAATTAATACCCTCTGGATCCTTCATGGGAATAAACCCACTTCCATTGATACAGATTCGCACCTTCTTTACTGGCGTTGGCGGGCCGCCGTTGTTGTTCGGCAACGACAAAGGTTTGTCTTTCGGGAATACTGAATTTGGGATGGGACCTTTTCTGTCCTGCCAGTCGTCCATGCCGTGTTCCTTGAGCCGCTCAATCACCAGATCGCGGATGGCTTTGTCGCGGATATCGCCGACCATTGCAAACGTCAGAGTGTTTAAGTGCTTGCGGTAGACATAGGTGTCAGGTTTGGGCGTTGGGCCGTAGTTGGTTTCCTCGTGAAGCTGTCCGCGGACGCGGCGTGTGGGGGCGTGGGAAACATTGATGTGTGAGACGGCCGTCTCGATATCGCGGCGAAAGTTGCGCCATGGTTCGGGGAACGCTTCGCGCTGTTTGCGGAATTGCTCCCTGCGGGCAAGTAGCTGGAGATGGCGCTCGGTGGTGAGCGCGATGACAGCGGCGTCGATGGCGTGGTGGCGATGGTCGGTGCGATTTTTCTCGTTGCTACCGTCGTCGGAAAGGATCGTGTTGAGCCCCCAGCAGTAGCGCAGTTCAGCGGTCACTTGGCCGCGTGTGCATTGGACGGGGACGCCGAGAAGCCGCAAGTATTCGTGCACTTGGCGGCTGATGTAGCGCGTGTCGTTGAGCTGGCGGTCGACGCAGCCGCCGAGGTTGAGTTCCTTCTGCTGAAACTTGCGCAGTTTGAGGTAGCGCTCGGGGCTGGCGAATTTTGCCACGCGGTCGAGCATCTGCTGATAGCGCTCCGGCTGGTCATGGAATGCCTCATAAGGTGAACGGTTGCCCTTTTCGCGGTTTGAGTCCTCGAAACAAAGCGTTTTGTTAAGGTAACTATCGTCGAGTGTGAACGAGTAGGGCAGGATGTGCTCGACATGGACCTTGCCATGAATGAAGAGTTGCTCGAAGCTGATCGGCTGGCCGGAGTAGGGGCAGATTTCACGGCACTCTTTCCAAAGGCGATATTTGATGATATCGCCGCGGCTGACCTGTTGCAGTCCCTGCTTGAGCAATTCTTCCCCGATTTGCTGTCGGATCTTGTCGCGTTTGTGATTCTCGCAGGTTTGCTCATTGCGCTGTTCGATGCTTCCGCGGGTATCGCGCGCGAGTTCTACCACGATTTTTGCGGGCTTGTCGTATTTGTGGATGATGGCATTGACGACGCGGCGCACCTCGAAAAGCGCCTTGCGGACGACAGGATTGGTGATCTCCTGCGCGTCGGGTATGAGCAGTCCCTTTTCGATCATCGTCTTTTCGACGTCGGGTCTGAAATGCGCTCCTGGCGGCAGGGGCAGTTTATCATAGACTCTTTGCGGCGCGGTGGGATTGTCATAGCCGGCGAGTGATTTCGCTTCATACAGATCATGCCCTTGCTCGAGGTAATGCAGCATTTTTTGTATGGCCTTGAGCGAAACCATTCCGTGTTTGTCCGGGATGGGAGTTTTCAACAAGGTGTCGGCGGCCTCCTCGTCCAACGCCCATTGTTCACGCGCGGTTTTTTGGAGAGTTTCATCGTCGTCTTCGAGCAGTTGCGTGCAGATGTCGTTTCTCTGGTCTTCCGTGAAATTTTCCCATCGCTTTTTGAATGTTTTTCGCAGTGCGATCTCTGCGGTGTTGCCGGATAGTTTGTCGCGTTTGCCGTTTGAAAAGTTGATGTGTGTATGGGGATTTATACTGAGAAATGTCGGCAGCTTTTCGAGTTTGAATTCTCGTTTCGCGTCGAGTTCGGCGGCCAGTCTGGTATTCTCCTCGGGTGTCAGAGAGCGCTCGTCGCTGCCCGGTTCAATGATACGGATGTTGGCGATTTCCTGGAGAATGCGGAACTGCTGCGCGAGGCGGTGACCGCGCCGGGCGCGTTTTTCGCTGGGCTCGAACTCGCAGTTGCCCACACGGTGATCTCCCTGATCGAAGGGGCGCTGGTGGAAAATCGTCTCAACGATGTCGTCATGGTATTTGTCAGTGAGCAGAGCGGCATAAAACTGACGCTGTTTCTGCCAAAGCAGATCGAATTCATGTCGGATCATGTCGCGATGGAGGTAGCGATCGCGTCGTCGTTCGCTGTCGAGCGGGACATTACGGAAAAGATATTCGCCGAGTGTACGGGAGCCGGCGGCTTCCATCTGCTCATTCAATTCTTTGATGTTTTCCTTGACAACACCGGTGTCCTTGCCGCTGTCGGTTTTGCGGTTGGACTTGAATCCGCGGCGCTGGTTGAGGTGAATGATCGCCCGGCCAAACTCATGAGGCGTGAGCTGCTCGTCGAGCCCGCGCGCGCGAAGCTCATAGGGGTCGAGAGAGAGAGGCGCCTGCAGCGCGGCGGGATCGGCAGGAATCATCCCGGCGGCGTACAGAACATGATTCAGCCGGCGCTTGCGTCGTCCCCGGCGGTCATGCTGTCGGCGCGCGCCGCGCGCTGTGCGGCGGTCGGCGCATTTGGATTTCTCTATGTCTTTCTCGTCTGCGGTGCCAGCGGGGAAAACGCGCACGCCGCCGATGGCGAGGGGATTCACGGGGTCGGGAACATATTCCCCGATCGCGGCCTCGCCGCTGTCGCCCGCCGATACTGGTGTTTCCGGGTTATCCGGTTCGCGCAAGAGCATCCAACCGATTGAGTTGCTGCCGATGTCGAGGCCAAGCGTCCATTGTTTTTGAGAGCTTTTTATGGTCATGATGTCCACCCTTCTATTTTTATGTGATTTTTATATTGACTCATCATCCCTCCCTAAATACGAATGTCAACACTGTAACCAATAGCGCCTTGTGTCTTCTCATAATAAAGGCACAAAGTCTGCAGGCAACGCCCCCGGTTGGAAACTTCCGGGGGCGACCTTTATCAAAGGCAAGATTTGGAGTAATTATTAGTTGTCCCGACTTTTATGGCAAGATTTTTGCCATGGCGTCTGTGACGGATTGATGGGTTTTGATAACTTGGGGATTGTGGGTGTGCGTGTGTGAGAAAATCGTCACGATCCGCGATTGGCGGTGGGCTGTTGGTGCAATGAGGCCGACTCCCTGCCCTGCTTGCCGCGTCGAGTCTGTTCAATGCGGCGGGTGCGGCTCTAAACGAGTCGTTCCGTCCGGGGGAGCCAGCCTCAGATAGCACAAATCCGAGCCTTTGGTCGGGAACTCGAAATTGCAAGGTTCACCCCGGCCAGCATCTCGCTTGACGCATGTGAAGACTTCACCTTGTGGCCACGGCGTAGAGGGCGATGCTTCCGGTAGCGATGGTGTGGACGCAGTTGAACACCAGATCGGTGACGTCAGCGGCGACGTAGGCGTTCCAAGCTGTGCGCCTGGCTGCTGTGAGTGTTGCGCTTCATGCGTGGGATGATGCTGTCAGGCACGTACGAACCTTGACCTGGTCGGATGACTGGGGGTTTGCCGGATGGCTGTTGGTGTGGGCGAAGGTTTGATTGCCACGTTCGAAGAATACGAGATCGGAATTCAGCAAGTGTATGAAGGAACCCTAAATCGTCCAGTCTTTGCCGGGTGTCCGATCCGCCTGGCATTTTCATTTTTCATCCATCCTCTGTGGTGAACATGCTTTACATTGTGGGTTGGCGGCAAGGCGGTTTTG